>CAMZJA010000001.1 GCA_947307415.1 uncultured Bacteroidales bacterium
TCCCCCGACAGCGGGTGGGTTGCATACGCGTTACGCACCCGTGCGCCACTCTCATATCCCCGAAGGGACATTTACCGTTCGACTTGCATGTATTAGGCCTGCCGCTAGCGTTCATCCTGAGCCAGGATCAAACTCTTCATTGTATATTGTTGTACTTTAAATTATTCTGTTTCCTGGCGGATTCACCTGTTTCTAGTCTCTTGGAATTGAAAGATTCCTTACCTTTCAGACTACTTTTTATTGGCTCATTGCTTTCAAAGAACTTTGCAATCATCATTTCTGTCGATTGCGGATGCAAAAGTACACCAATTTTTTATACGCACAACACTTTTTTGAAAAAAATTTTAAATTATTTTTTTGACGCTGAAAATCAACGCTTTGTGATGGAAATTTTTCCAGGAGGGGCAAAAATCAGTCTGGAAACTAACGATTCCAAGGCCTGATTTTTGCCCCTACCTCCAAAATTTTACGCCACTGTTACGCCAAAACAAGAAAAAGTCATTAATTTTTGATAAAAACAGGAATTGATAAAAACAAAAAAAAGAGACGTTTCGAAAAACATCTCTTCATTTTGCGGTGCCGAACGGGCTCGAACCGTCGACCTCCTGCGTGACAGGCAGGCATTCTAACCAAACTGAACTACGGCACCAGCTTTGTTTTGAACGGTGCAAAGATACGGCGTTTTTCATTACGCACAACATTTTTTTCAAAAAAAATTGTAAAATTTTAAATCACATTGCTATTGGCCTGATTATCAATAAATTATAATCGCAAAACAAAAGCACCTTCACTTTTTACATCATAATAATCCTGCCCTATTTCTTCCGCTTTTTTGATTATTTTTTGGCATAAATAAGAAGGGACGCTATCGTCAATTATCAGTAAATCAATGACATAACAATTAAAAACACGTTCAATGTCAATTTTTTGATTTCCACAAACAACAAAATAATCAATATGTGGGCGATAAGCCAATTTTACGCCAGAAGTCGAGTTTTTATCAAAAATTCCAATAATTACTCCGCCAAAAGAAATGAGATTATCACGTTTTTTCATAAATGAATTCTCAAAATCGCTCTCATCAAACAGCAATTTCGAACCATTTGAAAATACTCCTTCCTTTATCAAATTATTGTCAATACTGAAATTTGCCAAAGAAGGATTGTTAAACACCGCGGTGTCGCAAAGTAAAACATGCTCATTACCACACACAAAAGCAATAGCTGACGCCTTGTTCATCGAATAAACAGTAAAACTCATCTGATTTCGTTGATTTACAGCTCTCATTAGTTGTGATGCGCTGAAAATCAATAATATAGAAAGCATTCCAAATAAAAACATCTTCCTTTTATGCTCTACCACCATCATCAAAAATAAAAACGTCAGCAGCAAACAGATAAACTCCAAGTTATTGATATACAAGCTTTTAACAATAGACATCGGCAAATTTTCAATCCATGTGACAACATAATTCATCACAAAAATCATCCATTTAACAAAAAAAGCTACACCTATATTAATATAAGGTATAAAGAAAATCAACAGCAGCACCATCCCACCAATGATGACAACACTCGAAATCGGCGTCATAAACAGGTTGCTGAGCCAAAAATACAGCGGAAACTGATGAAAATAGTATATAGAAAACGGTATTGTAGCGATCTGAGCCGCCAATGTAACCGATGTAAGCTCCCAGATTTTATCCAAAAACCTAAATTTCACATAAAACATCCGATAAATCGGCTTTTGCAACACGACAATCCCAATAACAGCACTATACGAAAGCTGGAATCCGATATCGAACAGGTTCGCCGGATTGATGCACAAAAGCAGAAATGCTGATGCAGCTAAACTATTGAGAATCACTCCTTCCCTATTGATCATGTCACCTAAAATAACAAACGAGAGCATTATCGTGGCACGCAAAATTGAAGGTGCCAAACCAGCAAGCAAGGCATAAAACCATATCAACAACAGCAATAAAATTTGTTTCAGCAGATGTTGCCATCGTCTGCGTTTATTCAGAAACGCAAGCATATAAGAAAACACCATAAAAATCACGCCGACGTGCATTCCCGAAACGCAAAGTATGTGCATCGAGCCCGCCGCCACATATTTCTGTCGCAATTCCGTTGGCAGAGTATCGTCGTAACCCAGCAAAATAGCCGCCGCGACAGCATATTCATCGCCTTCAATGCCAAGATTTAGCATCGTTTTCAATAGAAAATCACGGAGTGTGAATGAAAGATGATAAATTGGATTTGCACGATTTTGACCCAATTGAATCCAATTTGCATCCTTCAAATAAACCTGCCGATAAACTCCTTTTCTCGACAAATAGCGCTGATAGTCGAACTGTTCGGGATTCTTCGGAGGCTCTACAAGCTTAGGCTGCTCAAAAAACACAACCACGTCACCATATTTCAAGTTCAACGAACGCTCGTTTTTCTCAAAATAAGTCAGCACTTGGCCTTCGTCGGACTGCATTTTCATAATCACCTTGACAGATTTATCCTTTTCAGTCGGACATTCCGCAATTTTTGCAACAAAATAATTACCATCTGAGTCCAAATCATCATCACGAATATGGACAATGACGACACCTATTAATATAAGGTGTAGATTCAAAATAGTACCGAAAACCCAACGATATTTATAATCCTTGACAACTGAGGCCGCCAAAAACAATGTAACTCCAAGAAAAACAACGAGTAACAACAGCATTTGGATTTTTTCTGGCGACAATGGCTCAAAATACAAAAACGCCAGTCCGACGCCAAGCGCAAACGGCATCAGAAGACGTATAAACGGATATTTGAACCAATTGATCATTCTCACATGTTTTTATCACATGCAAGATACAAAGAAAAAACCGAGGAAAAAACTTTTCCCCGGCTAGTTTTCAACAATTTTTATGTTAAAATTTTTTAACAATTGTTAAAGGATTTTAACAATTAGCGGTCAAATGTTAATTTTTTTTAACATATGAGATGATAGTCTCCGCCGCCCTATCTGATGCGCCAGCATTTCCAAGGACATATTTCAATTCCTCGTAATCCTCAAGCAACTTTTTCTGTCGTTTCTGATTGGTTAACAATGACTTAACTTCAGATGTGATATTCTCAACCGTCATGTCATTTTGTATCAACTCCTTGACAACCAATCGATCCATGATAAGGTTCACCAGACAGATATATTTCACTCTTGCCAGATGTCGCGCTATTATGTAAGATATCTTATTGGCCTTATAACACACCACTTCAGGCACATCGAGCAATGCTGTTTCCAAAGTTGCCGTTCCTGAGGTAACTATTGCAGCGCTTGACAATTGCAGCAACTGATAGGTACGGTTCAGGACTAACCGAACGTTAGCCTTTTCGCCGATTATCTGCTTGTAATAACTCACAGGCAGCGACGGTGCACAAGCAATAACAAATTGATACTCAGGGAATTTCTTCACAACCTTCAGCATCACTGAAAGCATCCTGTTCACCTCCTGCTTACGGCTTCCCGGCAGCAATGCTATGAGTTCCTTCTTCGGATTTAAGCGATTCGCCTTATAAAATTTCTTCTTGTCGACAATCTCAACTTTAGAAATCTCATCGAGCAACGGATGCCCAACAAATTGACAATCAACATCATAGTTGTCATAAAACTTCTTCTCAAAAGGAAGAATGCACAACATTTTATCGACAACTTTCTTAATGGTATACACACGGCGACGCTTCCAAGCCCACACCTGTGGCGAGATGTAATAAAACACCTTGAAGCCCTTCTTTTTCGCCCATTTCGCAATTTTCAAATTAAAACCCGGGTAGTCGATTAAGATTATTGCATCAGGATTGAACTCGGTGATATCTTTCTTGCAAAAGTTAAAATTCTTTAAGATAGTGTTTAAATTTATTAACACTTCAACGAAGCCCATAAACGCCAAATCGTGGTAATTTTTCACCACATTTGCGCCATTTCTACGCATTTTTTCACCGCCCCACGCCCTGATTTTCGCTCCAGGGTCCTTCTGACGTATCGACGCAACAAGATTAGAACCGTGCAAATCGCCGGATGCCTCGCCTGCTATGATGTAATACTTCATTTTTCAAAACTTTTTAATTTGTCCATGACGTCGTAAGCCGTCCAGTCGTAATGCGTCGGGACTATTGATGCATAACCGTTTTTCAAAGCGTAAACATCGGTGTCGGTGCCTTCGTCCTCAACAATGAATGTGCCTCCTATCCAGAAATAATCGCGGTTGTGCGGGTCTTTGCGCTGGTCGAAAATCTCTCTCCAACGAGCCTTTGCCTGACGGCAAATCTTAACGCCTTTTATCGGGTTTTCCTCAGTGGCTTTTGGGAAATTCACATTCAAGCAAACGCCTTTCGGGAGGCCTTCTTCCAGAACTTTTTTCGTAATATCTAAGATATAATTGTCGAGATTATCGAAATATGCGTTCGGCGAATAATCCTCGAGGCTGAAACCGATAGCCGGTATACCGTCCATGCAAGCCTCGACCACGGCAGCCATTGTACCTGAATATATTACGTTGGTAGAAGCGTTCGAGCCATGATTGATTCCCGACACCAAAAGGTCGGGATATTCGTCCATTATCATCTGGAATCCCACCTTTGCACAGTCGACCGGGCAACCGTTCAAGACATACATCTCAAAGTCGTCAGATTTCTCTAACTGTCTGAGTCTCAATGGTTCATTTATTGTCATCGAGTGACCTTGCGCCGACTTCACCTGCTCGGTCGAGACCACTACCACTTTACCAATCTGACGCATCAAATCAGCCAACTTTCTCAAGCCTTTCGCCAAATATCCGTCATCATTCGTTACTAAAATCGTCGGTTTTCTTTTCATCTAAAATTCTTTTAAAACTTTATACAATTTCTGCGTTGGCAGTCCCATCACGTTAAAATACGAGCCCTCCACATTGCTGACGCCACAATAGCCGATCCATTCCTGGACACCGTAAGCACCAGCCTTGTCGTAAGGTTTAAAATTATCAATATAATAATTAACTTCTTGATTATCAAGCGTTTCAAATGTCACTTTTGAAGTAACCGAGAAGGTTTTAGTCTTCTCTTTTGTGTGAACCGTGACGCCTGTCACCACCTTGTGAACCTTGCCTGAGAGCAGATTCATCATACGAACAGCATCGCCGCGATCTTTCGGTTTGCCTAAGATCTCATTTTCAACGATAACGACAGTGTCGGCTGTGATAACCATATAATTTTCAGGCAGTTCCGCATCATCAAAAGCTTTAGCCTTCTTCAGACTCAAAAACGGCGCGACATCAATCAAAGGCAAGCGTGAAGGATAATTCTCATCGACTTCCTTAGTCAAAATTGTGAAATCAACGCCGATACCTTTCAAAAGTTCCTGCCGGCGAGGCGATTTCGACGCCAAAACGATATTATATTTCTTTAAATTGTCTAACATTATTTAATAAAAAACATTGATAAAACTCCAATTAACATACTGAGTTTCAACCACATAGACTGAAGACGAAATTGCTTTTCAGTTCTCAGTGATTTATCAGAAAACAGACTCATAAGATTATTTCCTGTGACCAAAATCACTAAAAATCCAGATGCATAAAGCATGTAATATATGATTCTAAAACCTAATCCATCAAAATAACTGGCCGCATTCCATATCATCACACAAGTCACAAAACTCAATATAATCACGATAATCTGAGCCACATTCATACCCCAGATTATCGGAATCGTGCGGCAGTGCGAACGACCGTCGCCCTCGACATCCTGCATATCTTTGACAATCTCTCTAATAAATGTCATCAGGAAGGCGAAAGCTGTGTAAATCAATACGATATGAAGTGTAACATGCATCCATTCCTGGTTTTCGAGAAGCATTCCCCTATCGCCAAGCATAGCCAAAATCTGAAACAGCCAAGGCAGAAACACCGCCAAGGCCACTGATAATGAGACGATTAGATTCCCGACAACCAGCTTTTTCTTATATCTACTCGAATAACTGTACAAAAAACATGCCAAAAGTATCAGACAAGCGAAAATTGTGATGAAATTTCTGCCGTTTGCCATCAAACTCGCAGCCAGTCCGCAGCCTAATCCAATGATTGTCAATACAATGTAAAAAAGATTGCTTTGTTTTTCGGTAAAAATCTTTCCGACGATTATTTTCTTCGGCTTGTTGATGGCGTCAATCTCAACATCAAAAATATCGTTGATGACGTAACCGCCAGCCTGAATCAGCACCATAGAGATGACCAGAAGTGTGAACGCCAGAGTGCTTGGAAGACCCAAAACGCAGTGATGCACGAGGCACATCGTCAACGCCGTGATAATCAGATTCGGCCAGCGAACCAATTTGAAAAAAGCAGCTAACTTATTCATTACCAGATATGATTTTCAAAATCTTTCATCCATTTATCTTGAACCTTCATCGTCTGCTCGATGATGTCTCGCACAGCGCCTTTTCCGCCGTCTTTGTGGCTGATATACACACTAATCCGCTTGATTTCCTCGGAAGCATCAGCTGGGCACACAGGCACGCCAACCATCTGCATCACAGGGTAGTCGGGCATGTCGTCGCCCATGTAAACCACCTCTTCTTTTTTGAGGTTTTTCTCTTTCATATATTCCTCTAACTTAATGATTTTGTTAGGGATATGCATAAAAACATCTTTCACTCCAAGCACTCTCATACGCTGCGCCATAGAGTCGGCGTAGCCACCAGAAATCACAGCTACATTATAACCCAAACGAACCGCCAGCTGCAAAGCGAAGCCATCCTTCACATTCGTCATACGCAAAGCCTCGCCATTGGGTAGCATAATAATGTCACCCTGCGTCATAACTCCATCATAATCAAATATAAAGGTGGTTACATTCTTTAAAAGTTCCTTATAATTTTTCATTTTTATGATATTTTTCAAGAATATAATTTGTCAAAATTTTATAAATCTCCTGCTCTTTAGGATATTTCGCAAGCATCTCTTCATGTGCCTCAATAGTAGCCCTATCGCCGCGACGTGCCGGACCAGTCAGTGCTTTTTCAGGAGATATTTCGAAAGATTTATCAATCATCTCCTTCCCCAACGGTTGCATTATCGACAAAGGCAAATTATTGTTTTTCAACAACTTATCAGCTATATCAAGCATAACATTGGTAAAATTTGACACAAAGACAGCAGCCAGATGCAATGTCTTGCGTTGTTCGTCGTCGCATTCAAAAACCAGCGATGACAAAATCTCAGCAAATTCACGCAGTTTCGCCAAATCATCCTTTGAATTGGCATGTATTAATAAAGGTACTTCATTGAAAGAAATTTCACGTTCTTTGCTCATCGTTTGAAGAGGATAGACAACTCCGTGACGGTCGATTCGATTTAAAAGTTCGGAAGACTTTGTCCCCGAAGTATGAACAGCAAGTCCTTTATAATCAACAAGATGCGATGCAACTTCAGAAATAGAATCATCGTTGACCGCGATTATCAAAAAATCCGATTTTAAAATATTTTCATAGTCAGAAACGACATTTACGCTCAATTTTTGACGCATCTTTTCCGCTTCAATTTCATTTCTAACGAAGACACAAAAAGAGCTTATCCCTTTGTTTTTCAGAACATTACAAAGAGTATAAGAAACATTACCGGCTCCGATAATCGCTATTTTCCCAAAATGCATCATAAACTCATTTCAAGCTACGAAATTACAAAATTTTTCCGAACCATAAAAAACAAAATAAATTTTTCATTGCAGATTGAAATTTTTGCAATATTTTTGCGTTTATATTGTTAATTAGAAAAAGATATAAAAATCACAATAAAATGATTGAAACAGACATTCGCGAACTAAACGAAAAAATTCAGAGAGAGAGTCAGTTTATCGACTTGATCAACATGGAAATGAGCAAGGTGATCGTGGGTCAGAAACACATGACAGAACGTTTGCTTATCGGTTTATTGTCGAACGGACACATTCTTTTGGAAGGCGTTCCTGGCTTGGCCAAAACATTGGCAATCAAGACATTGGCAAATATTGTCGACGCCGACTTCAGCCGTATTCAGTTCACCCCGGATCTTTTGCCTGCCGACCTTGTCGGTACGATGATTTACAGCCAGAAGACAGAGGAATTCATAGTGAGAAAAGGCCCTGTGTTCGCTAATTTTGTGTTGGCCGATGAAATTAACCGTTCACCAGCGAAGGTACAGAGCGCTTTGCTCGAGGCGATGCAGGAGCATCAGGTGACTATCGGAGAAAACACTTTCGCTCTGCCGGATCCATTCTTGGTCATGGCAACCCAGAACCCGATTGAGCAGGAAGGTACCTATCCGCTTCCAGAAGCGCAGGTCGACCGTTTCATGTTGAAAGTTGTCATCGACTACCCGAGAAAGGAAGAGGAGAAAGTGATTTTGCGTCAGAATATCAACAAGGAATATCCTGAGGTTCATAAAGTTACGTCGACAAAAGACATTTTGAACGCAAGAAAAGTGTGCCGTGAGGTTTATCTCGACGAGAAGATTGAAAACTACATCACCGACATCGTTTTCGCTTCACGTTATCCTGAGGAGTTCAAGTTGAAGAAATTCGCCGGAATGATCAGCTACGGCGGTTCTCCGCGTGCTTCCATCAACCTCGCTTTGGCAGCAAAAGCTTACGCTTTCATCAAGCGTCGTGGCTACGTCATCCCTGAGGATGTGCGTGCCGTCGCCCCGGACGTGATGCGTCACCGTATCGGCTTGACCTACGAGGCGGAAGCAGAGAATATCACAACAGAAGACATCATCAATGAGATTTTAAACATTGTAGAGGTTCCGTAATGGAAGCAACAGATTTATTTAAGAAAGTCAGGAAGATCGAGATAAAAACGCGTGGCTTGACCAACCATATCTTTTCCGGTCAGTACCACAGCGCGTTTAAAGGTCGAGGTATGACATTCAGCGAAGTGCGCGAGTATCAGTATGGTGACGATATCCGCAATATCGACTGGAACGTCACAGCTCGATTCCATAAGCCTTTTGTCAAGATTTTCGAGGAAGAGCGCGAGATGACGGTGATGTTGCTCATCGACGTGTCGGGTTCCAATGACTTCGGTTCCATGGGCGCGACCAAACGTGACATCACGGCTGAACTCGCGGCAGTGCTGGCGTTCTCGGCGATTCAGAACAACGATAAGGTAGGCGTGATTTTCTTCAGCGACCAGATTGAGAAGTTCATCCCGCCGAAGAAAGGCTCAAGCCATATCCTGCGCATCATTCGCGAGATAGTGACGTTCACGCCTGAGCACAGAGGCACAGACATAGGTGAAGGCCTGAAATTCCTGACGAGCGCCATCAAAAAACGCACCACGGCATTTCTAATCTCCGACTTCATTACAGAAAAGCCGTTCGAACAGGAGATGAGAATCGCAGCACGCAAACACGATCTTATCTCATTGAGAATCACTGACAAACGAGAACTTATCATCCCTAAAATAGGATTGGTGAAGTTCCGCGACAACGAGACTGACAAAGAAATCTGGGTCGACACTTCGACAAACGCCTGGAATCAGGCATATCAGAAGTTTGTGCAACATGAGACAACGAAACTCAGCAAGACCTTCGCCAACAATGGTGTGGATAACACATTGATTTACACCGATGAAGACTATGTCAAGCCTCTTATGCAACTTTTTAAAAGAAGAGAATCGAGAAGATGAAGAAACTTTGTTTCATATTATTCTGCATGCTGTCGTTGACGGGAATGCGAGGCGTGGCACAAACCACTTTCCTGAGAGGTATGGCTAACGTCGACACCATAACCGTTGGACAACCATTTGATTATCAATTGTTTTTGACGATTCCAAAAGACTATTACGTTGAATGGAAGCAGTTTGGCGACACTTTGAGTAAGGAGATCGAGGTTATCAGCGTAGGGGAAGTCACGACAACACCTATTAATAATAGCGACAACGTGAAGATGACGCAGCACCTCACCTTGACATCGTTCGACACAGGCTACGTCTATGTCCCGGAGATTGACATATTGTATAAAAAGAATCTTCGCGACAGCATACAACACACGCTCAGCACCAACGAATACGAGCTTTACGTAACGACTGTCGAAGTCGACACCACGCAGGCGTTCAAACCGATCAAAGGCGTGATAAAACAAGGCCTCACAGCGAAAGAGGTGTTCCCTTGGGCAATCGTCGTTATCGTTGCGGCAGGCTTGGTTTATCTTATTATCTATTTCACAAAACACGTCAACAAAAAAGAAGTGGTCGAGGAAGTCAAGAAAAAGCCGGCAATTCCTGCCATCATCACAGCTAGAGCCAAGCTTAATGAGATGAAAGCCAATGAATTATGGAATTCATCAAAGACAAAAGACTATTACACTGACCTCACCGATATAGCTCGAGAATATCTTGAAGGACAATTTGGAATCGATGCTGTTGAAATGACAACAGAAGAAATTATGAAAGCCGTTAACGAATTGAATCTCAACGGTTTCACCAAAGACAAGCTCCAAGAAACACTTATCACCGCCGACTTCGTAAAGTTTGCGAAAGCGAATCCGACGACAGAGCAAAACGAGCAGTCGTTTAAAGACATCGACTTTTTCGTTGAGGACAGCTACGTTTATTTCCAGGAAGTTGAGAAAAAGAAGAAAGAGGAGGAAATTAAATGAGTTCAATAGAATTTGCATCGGCGTATTTTCTTTATGGATTGATAATCATTCCATTACTGACTGTATGGTATATCTTCCTCGGCAGAAAACACCAGGCTTACGTGAAGTTTTCCGACACAGGTTTCTTTACCAACATGCCCAAAAGCTGGAGAATCTACGCGCGACATATACTTTTCGCTCTTGAGATGTGTGCTTTGGCGTTGTTAATCATTGCGTTAGCGCGTCCACAGAGCAGTTCCACCAACCAGAAAATCAACGTGGAAGGCATCGACATTGTGCTGACCATGGACCTTTCGAGCAGTATGCTGGCGCAGGATCTGAAGCCTGACCGCTTGGAGGCTGCCAAAGACATCAGCGCCGAATTTGTGAAAGGTCGTCCTGAAGACCGCATGGGATTAGTCGTCTTTGCAAGCGAGACATTCACGCAAGTGCCTTTAACAACTGACCATGGCATGCTTCTCAACATGATGACGGACATGAAATGCGGCATGCTCGAAGACGGCACCGCCATTGGCGACGGCCTCGCCTCTTCAGTGAGCCGACTAAAAGACAGTGAAGCCATCTCTAAAGTCGTGATTTTGCTTACCGACGGTGACAACAACGCAGGTTCAATCGACCCGGCCACCGCTGCGGAAATGGCAAAGATTTTCGGAATCAGGGTGTACACCATCGGCGTGGGTACAAGAGGCACGGCGCCTTATCCGGTGCAGACGCCTTTTGGAGGCATTCAATATCAACAGATCCCGGTGACTATCAACGAACCGTTGCTGCAACAGATTGCCGACGAGACAGGAGGAAAATATTTCCGCGCCACATCTAACGAAAAACTCGAGCAAATCTACAATGAAATCGATAAATTGGAGCGCTCGAAGATTGAAATAAACGAGTTCACACGCGTTCACGAAGAATTTTTGCCGTTCGTTTTGTTGAGTTTGGCATTATTATTGTTGGACTTCCTGTTGAGACATACTATTTTTAAGACATTAACGGATTAAGAGATATGGAGACAAGTATTTTGAGATTTGAAAACCCGCAGTATCTGTACTGGTTGCTGATAATCCCGGTGCTGGTTGCCGTTTACGTCTTGATTCGTTTATGGAACAAGAAACAGTTTGAGCGTTTCGCCAGCATCAAGCTGAGAAGCTTCCTCGTCCCGATGTTTTCTTCGGCAAGAGCCAACACTAAGTTTGTTATTTTCTGTCTGATAATAGCCTTGCTGATTTTCGGTGCGGCTAATCTGCAGTCTGGCTCGAAGATGGAGAAGGTGAAACGTGAAGGCATCGACCTATTCCTTTGCGTCGACATCTCAAATTCCATGCACGCTGAAGATATCGCTCCGAACCGTCTGGAACGTTCAAAACAAGCCATTAACAAATTGATTTCCAAGCTTCAAGGCGACAGAATCGGAATTATCGTATTTGCCGGAAACGCTTACGTTCAGCTGCCAATCACCACTGATTACGCAGCGGCAAAGATGTTTCTCTCGACCGTCGACACCGACCTCATCCCTACACAAGGAACGGAAGTCGGAAGAGCTATCGAATTGGCTATCAAGAGCTTTGGTGAGACAGAGCATAACAAAGCCATCATCATCATTTCTGACGGTGAGGATCACGAGAACGGCGATGCGGTGAAAGCCGCGCAAGATGCCGCAAAATATGGTATTAAGGTGTATACGATAGGAATGGGACTCGACGAAGGCGCCCCTATCCCACTCTACAATCAGTATGGCAAAAAAATCGGTTATAAAAAAGACAAAAACGGCAACATCATCATCACTAAACTTGATGACAACATGCTGCGCCAGATAGCCGAAATAGGCGACGGAATCTACGTGAGAGCAAGCAATTCAAACGTAGGTCTCGACAAGATTTACGAAGATATCGGCAAAGCGAAGAAATCGGAAATCGAAGCGAAGGTGTTCACCGACTACGACGACCAGTTCCAATGGTTTGTGGGTGCCGCCATACTTTTATTGATAATCGAAATCCTGCTTTCTTCAGGAAAGAGAGGATGGGAGTCTAAATTTAATTTCTTTGAGCCAAAAAATGAGAATAATTAATAAAATAGGTATAACGGTTTTGCTTTTGAGCCTTTGTTTCGCTGTCGATGCGCAGACAAAGGAAATTCGTCATGGCAACAGAAACTTCAAAAACGGCAACTACGCGGAAGCCGAGAAAGACTACAAGAGTTCTCTGGACAAGAAATACAACGACAAAGCTCAGTTTAATCTCGGTGACGCCTATTATCAGCAGCGTAATTTTGAGGAGGCGGCAAGAAGTTTCCAAAGTGTAGCCGACAGAAATGTACCGAAAAATCTTGAGGCGAATTCATTCTACAACCTCGGTAACAGCATGATGGAGCAGCAGAAATACGCCGAAGCTTTCGACGCATACAAAAAATGCCTGAAAATAGATCCGAACGACGAAGATGCGAGATATAATCTTGAGTATGCACGACAGAAGATGCTGATGCAGCAACAACAACAGCAGGAGCAGCAACAACAGCAACAAAATCAGGACAATAAGGATCAGAAGGATAATCAGGAGCAGCAGCAAAATCAGCAAAATCAAGAGGAGCAGCAACAGGGACAGCAACAGGAGCAGCAAGAACAAGATCAACAGCAACAACAGCAGCAGCAAGAGCAGCAGATGTCGAAAGAAGATGCCGAGAGAATGTTGCAAGCCCTTGAAAATCAAGAGAAAGAGACAATGGATAAGATGAATGAGGCAAAGGCAGCGAAGATGCAGAAACGAAAAATTCAGAAAGATTGGTGATTTAGTTTAAAGTGTAAAGTTTAAAGATAAATGAAGAGGTTTGGTATTTTAATATTGTGTTTGATGACGGCGTTTGCGTTGAATGCGCAGGATGACGTCAGTTTTAAGGTGATTTGCAAGAAACAGGTGGTTGTTGGAGAGCAGTTTCAGGTTTCTTACGAATTGAGCGGCGAAGGAAAGAATTTTGAGGCACCGAATTTTAACAATTTTGAGATTGTAGGAGGCCCATTCTCCTCGTCGAGTTCAAGTGTGCAGATAGTGAACGGTTCGGTAACCAAAACAAGCACTAACACTTATTCGTTCTACCTCAGAGCCATCAAAGAAGGAAAGTTCACCATTCCGGCGGCTACCATCACCGTTAAAAAACAAAAAGTGAAGAGTACGACAGCCGAAATCGAAGTGGTTAAAGACAAAACTGCCATCTCCGACAATGGCGGTGCAAAAACGACAGGCAATGCTAAAGATGTGTTTCTGGAAGCTGCGCCGAACAAGCTTTCAGCTTACATTGGCGAGCAAATCACTCTTACATACAAGATTTACTTCACAATACCTATTTCCAACCTCACCATCTCAAAAGCCCCGTCGTATTCGGGATTCTGGACGAAAGACGTCACCGACAACAACGGTGTTTTACAGCAGTCGTCGATAGTAAGAAACGGGCAGGAATATCATGTGGCGACAGCACAGGAAATTGTGTTGATACCACAAAAAGCCGGCACTTTAACCATCGACCCGCTCAACATCAGCTGCATTGCGCAGATCAGAAACGAGAAGCAGCAACAACGCGGCTATGACCCGTTTGAGAACTTCTTCGGCGACATCATGGGCTCGTCGTACACCAACGTCAAGAAAGAGTTGAATTCGCAACCTATTGATATTGAAGTGAAACCTATGCCTGCAAAAGACAAGCCTGAGAGTTTCAAGGGCGCTGTCGGACAGTTTACCTTCACTTCAAAGATTGACAAAACCGAGATGAAGTCGAACGATGCTTTCACCGTGACATACACCGTATCGGGCAAGGGCAACATCGAGCTTCTCGACTTGCCGAAACCGAATTTCCCTCCCGATTTCGAGGTGTATGACCCTAAGATTTCGACCAACACAAAGAACAACTCTTACGGCATCAGCGGCTCGAAGAAAGCCGAATATGTCGTAATTCCAAGAGTATCAGGCGATTTTACCTTGAACCCGACCGAATTCTCATATTTCGATCCGTCGAAAAACAAATATGTGACATTAGAATCTGACAGATATGAGCTGAAAGTCGAGAGAAGCGCCAATGAAGGCAGCAGCGGCATAATTTACGCCGGCGGTCAGGAAGCGATAAAAGTGGTGGGCAGCGACATCATGCACATCATGACCATCGGAAATCTCAAGAAAGAAGGTGCGATGCTGTTCGCGTCGCCGTTGTATTTCATCGTGATAATCGCGATTGTTGCAGTTTTCGCGGTGGCGCTCATAATTTACAGGAAAGTCAATAAATTCAACCAGAATCAGGTACTTGTAAGAAATAAGAAAGCGACAAAAATCGCCAAGAAGCGTCTGCATAACGCTTACAGTTATCTCAAGATAAAAGACCAGAATCATTTCTACGAGGAATTTTCGCAGGCTTTGTGGGGTTATATCTCTGATAAGCTCAATATTGCGCGCGCCAAGCTGTCGATGGACACTGTCAGGGAGATGATGAGTGACAAGAACGTCCCTGAAGACATTGTAAATCAATTTATTGAACTCCTGAATAGCTGTGAATTCGCCAGATTCGCGCCAGGCGATCCTGGTAAGAAGATGGAGGATTTATACCAAAAAGGAATCGAAGTTATTACTAAAGCAGAGAAAAACCTCTGATTAAAGTGTAGAGTTTAGAGTGTAGAGTTGAGAGTAGTTTTTAAGTTTAAAGTGTAAAGTTTATAGATAAATGAAGAAGATTGGTTTATTAATAGTGTGTTTGATGGTGGCTGCGTCGGGATTGAAGGCGCAAGTCATACAGAATCAGGAGTTTGCAAAGGCTAATTTTTATTACAATGAGAGCAAATACGACACTGCGCTGGTGATTTATGAGAGAATCATTGACGAGGGGTATGTGTCAGTGCCTTTATTATATAATATAGGTAACACCTATTTTAAATTAAGAAACTATCCGATGGCCATTCTCAACTATGAGAAAGCGCTGAAGCTCGACCCGAGCAATGACGATGTCAAGCAAAATCTGGCTATTGCCAACGCTCTTATTACTGACAAGATTGAGCCGTTGCCTGAATTTTTCATGAAAAAATGGTGGAAAAACACAGGCAACAAGCTTTCGGCCAACGGCTGGGCCACCACTTCGATGATTTTGTTGGGATTGATCATGTTTTCGCTGTTCGTTTATTTCACGACGCGCACCAAAGGCATAAAGAAATCAATGTTTTTCACAAGTTTGATGTTGATTTTGCTATTTGTTTGCACTGTGATTTTCGCTTCGCAGAAATATATTTACCTAAATCAGCACGACGAAGCCATTGTGATGGCGCCGACAATCACTGTAAAAAGCTCCCCTTCTTCGTCGGGTGTCGACCTTTTTGTACTACATGAAGGCACAAAAATTGAGATCCTTGACAAAGCCGACAATTGGGATAAGATAAAAATCGCTGACGGCAGTGTCGGTTGGATGCCTTCTTCTTCATCTTTAAAATACTAATTTAGCACGTCTTTTGCATTGATAATGTGTACATTAGTGTTTTAGGAGAAAAAATATTTAATTTTTTCCTAAAATATTTTGCGTGGTTTAAAAAAATGTTGTATTTTTGAACCCTTAAAATGTGTTAATGTATATAGAAATTAATGTCTAAATTACGTGATATGAAAAAAAGATTTTTACCGTTAAGTATGCTTTTGATAACCATAGTGTTAGCTCAAGCAAGTTTCGTGGCTAACGCTGCCGGAATCCAAGGAAAGTACACTCCAAGGTCTGGTTCAAAAGCTACAATTTCTTCATTTATGAAGAGCATTCGCGCAAATCAAGAGACCGGTTTGATTGATCCAGCATTGATGATTGCTGCTCAAAAAGCCGCTCAAACGACAACAAAAGACGGCGAATTGGATTGGACATATGCAGGTCCGGACAATTACGGCGGAATGACAAGAGCCCTCATTTACAACAACGACGGCACTGTTTTGATTGGAACCATCGGTGGTGAGATCTACAAGACAGTAAATGGTGGTGTCACATTCGGCAAAATAGGAAGCATCGATGCACCTATCAGCTGCATGGTGAAGGCTTCAAACGGTGAAGTTTTCATCGGAACAGGTGAAGGCCGCGACGCTCAATATCTCAATGGTCTTTCAACAATGGGCTATGAGTACAGTTTCTTAGGCAAAGGCGTTTACAAGATGTCTGCAGACGGTGATGTCATCGAGCATCTCAGCGCAACAACTGGTAACGATTGGGCATTTGTCAATGAAATGACTATTGCCAACGACAAGATTTACGCCGCAACAGCTACAGGTGTCATGGTCAGTGAGGACAATGGCGCATCATGGACAAAGGTCTTGTCAGGTATATTCAGAAGCATCAAGTCAAACAACGAGGGTGACATTCTCGCAGCCGACACAGCTGACGTGTTCATGTCGATCGACGGTGGCGCTTTCCAGCAGATCACAGGCTCAAAGCTTCCTTCAAACGAATATCCAAAAGTTATCGCCTTGTCACCATCAGATGAAGACTACATGTATGTAGCATATTACAGATACATCTCTTCCAGCAAAGTATATGCTATCGGTGATATCTATTACACAGAAAATAATGGTACAAGCTGGAAACTCGCATTAGCAGGAAACACTCTCTATCAGATTTTTGGAACAAATGATAATCCGGACAACTTCAACGGATTCATGACAGTTTGCCCAAACAACAAGAGAAAGCTCCTCATGGGTTCTGACGACCTCTGGGTTGTTGAAAACATCACAAACGACACAGCAATCAACAGCTACAGACCACAGCAGATTTCAGAAAGCTTCACAAGCGAATACGCAGCTGTTGCTTGGAACCGTTACTATTATCTCCATGAAGGTTTACAGAACATCGTTTTCAACCCTAAGAACGCAAACGTATTCTTCGTTGGAACAAACGGTGGTGTTTACAAAGGCTTATATTCAGCAGGTCTTTATTCATACACCAGCAGCAACCGTTACTTCTTGACAGACGACGAGCACACATCAGTGACACGTATGATGAACGTTGGTGTCGGTGGAACATCAATGGTTCTTGGCGGCTGCCTCGATCACGGTACTATTTTGATGGAAGGTTTTGACACCCTTAACAATGTCACAACCGGCAATGTTGCATTCCCACACATCACAAACAACGGTTATGCATCATCATATTTCTCAAAAGAATATGCTGGCGGAACATGCGCAATCTCAACAATCAACCCATATGTGTTCTTCGTATCTACAACAGGTGCTCTTTCAACACCTATTTATAGAACAGAGACATTGGGTGAAGACTATAACGAACAGTTTGAAGGTGGCGGTGACAATCCGGTTATCGTCAACTCAAACGCTTTCAAGACTCCATTCGCATTCTATGAGAACTACAATGATGTCAACAACCCTGTAGACACAATCTATGCACCTGTCAGAACTTATAAATACAAAGGTGAAACAGTTTATGCATACAGTCTCCAGTGCGGTTATCCTGTTGACCACGAAATCACAGAGGAACCGGAGCATAACGCAGCTCACATGGATTCATTAGGCAACTACAGATGGATTCCTGGTGACACTATCTGGAACATCCACGATCCACTCAGCACATTGTTTGTTTGCGGTATAGAAAATGCTATTTATATGACAAGAGACGCTCTCTTGTTCAACAAACACACCGACTGGTTGCTGATCAGCGAAATCAGTGGCATCCCTTCAGCAGTAGCTATCAGCGGTGACGGTGACATGGCATTGGTTGGCACACTTGAGGGTTCACTCTACAAAGTGACGGGTCTCTCACACGCTTACACAGCAGCACAGGCAAGTGTCGACTCAGCAGCATGCGTGGTTACCTGCGATTCAATCAGAAACTTCAACGGTCAGGCTATCACAAGCATTTCTATCAACCCAGCCAACAACAAGGTTATCCTCACATTAGGTAACTATGGCAATACTGACTATGTCTTCACTTCAGACAACGGCACATCATTCACAGCAGCAACAGGTGTCCCGGCAGGTCCTGTCTACTCAAGCTTGATTGAAAAGACCTCGGGCATGTACATGATCGGTACAGAATTCGGTCTCTACACATCAACAAACGGCACATCATGGACCAAGTCAGACGCTGTCAACTGCCCAGTGATGGAAATCAAACAGGCTACAGTTGCTAACCATCCAGAGAAGGTTGACGTTCTCTACGACGAGATGGGCAAGCCTACATACGTACATTGGATTGGTGTTTATAATGAAGGTACAATCTACGCCGCAACATACGGTGAAGGTATCATCAAATGCGACGCATACGCTGTTGCAGTCGCTCCAGCACCGACAGCAGAGGACGACAACACCACAGCAGTCGACGCAGAAGAGATGAACATCTATCCTAACCCAGTTAGAGACTATGCTCTGTTCAACATCCAGCTCAACGGCAACACAGCAGTAAGCTATGTGATTTACGATCTCACAGGTCGCATGGTGAGCAACGGCGAACTTGGAACATTTGCCAAGGGCACACACACCATGAAGATCAACACAGCTGATTTGGCAAGCGGTTCATACGTCATCCGCTTACAGGCTGGTGAGAAGACAGAAACAGCTAAATTCTTAGTATACTAATTAACGGTAAAGACAAAAAGCGAGGCATCCGATGGATGCCTCGCTTTTTTTAATGTTTATTTTAAAAAAAAAATTAATAAACACTTTCTCTCTGATACTGCTTATATTCTCCGTATGCCGGACATTGTGAAGTCTGACGACATGCAGTAAATAGTACACCTAACGTAAACGCTACCGCCAATAACATTGCTATTTTCTTCATATTTTCCCTATTAAAAGTTTCAATTTGCAAAGTAACGATTTTTTTTTTAATTTTGTACACTTTTTTATTATAATTTTTTTCAACATAGTATAATTTTATCAACATGGTTGAAATCAGGAAACCAAATATAGAAAAAGGATGGTATGAAGCTCTTAAGCAGGAGTTTGAATCGTCGTATTTTGCAGGCATTAAGTCGTTTCTCATAGAGGAAAAACGGCAATATGTGGTGTATCCGCCGTCACCGTTGATATTTAACGCATTCAACCGCACGCCATTCGACAAGGTAAAGGTCGTGATTTTGGGTCAGGATCCGTATCACAACATCGGGCAGGCTCACGGCTTGGCGTTTTCCGTTCCTGACGGCATACAGCCACCGCCAAGCTTACAGAATATATTCAAAGAGTTGCACACCGACATCGGGATGCCTATCCCTAGTAACGGAAATCTTGAGAAGTGGGCCGATGAAGGAGTTTTATTACTCAACGCATCACTAACGGTAAGGGCGAACATGGCGGCATCGCACGCTAAGATAGGCTGGCAGCAGTTTACCGACGCGGCGATACGGGCTCTTTCAGAGAAGAAGGAGCATCTGGTGTTTCTTTTGTGGGGCAACTACGCCATCGCAAAGGAAGGTCTCATCGACCACAGCAAGCATCTGATATTGAAAACCGTGCACCCTTCCCCACTCTCGGCAAGCCGCGGATTCTTCGGATGCCATCATTTTTCACAAACAAATCAATACCTTATTAATAATAATATAGCACCAATAAAATGGGACGTGATAAACTAGTATTTGCTACGCATAATAAAAATAAATTAGCGGAGATTAGGAATATTTTGAAAAATTACGATGTCGTGGGATTGCGTGACATCGGGTGTGAGACGGATATTGTGGAAGATGCCGATGATTTGCAGGGAAACGCGAAGATCAAGGCGAATTTCGTGACCAACAATTATCATTTGAATTGTTTTGCCGACGACACAGGGTTGGAAGTAGAGGCGTTGAACGGTGCTCCAGGAGTATATTCCGCACGATATGCAGGCGAAGGATGTTCGTATCACGACAATGTGGTGAAACTTTTGGATACTATGAAAGGCATCACCAACAGAAAAGCACGTTTCAGAACAGTCATAGCATTGAATCTCAATGGAAAACAGTATTTTTTTGAAGGTATTGTCAACGGTAAGATCCTTGAGGAGGAACACGGCGAAGGCGGTTTCGGTTACGACCCTATCTTCCAGCCTGACGGATATGATGAAACATTCGCGGAGATGTCAATGGAAGTGAAAAACAAGATATCGCACAGAGGCAGAGCAGTGCAAAAACTTGTAGAGTTTTTGCAGTTAATCAGTTGATTAACTAAAAAAATTTTCTAATGAAAAAAATTTTTAGTATTTTTGCAGGTTAATTAATCATTTTAGACTGCGAAAATGAAAAAACTCGTTTTTGTCATAATTCTTATTTTTACGATATTATTTGCTGAAGCCCAGCAAAATAATGGAGTTTACTCTTTTGACAAAACGCGCAACACTGTTGAATTAGATATCACCAAGATATTTCACATAGAGCGTAGAATCCACATTCTCTATACTTTGAGCCAAGATGACCGTTTCAGCGTCGCCGCAATTGGCGAAGACGGCATTTTTGCCATCAATACAAGTGAAAACAAGACAAAAACTGATCTTTTAAAAGTTTTTACTGAATTTTTCGAAGAAGAAGAGGCTGTTTACAACAGTATGACGAAAGAAGAGTTGGGATATGCTTATCTTGAATGGAAAGCGCAACTGCCGGAGAATTTTGTGGCTTCAATTATGATGGATTATTATGTGAATAACCGTCAGAATAACCTGTGTGCCCATGCCGACCCATTCTGCACCGACAACGGATTATATATGTTTCCGGCAGGAACAAACGCCGGCAGTGGAGAAACAGGTCCTAATTACAACTGTTTACATTCCACTCCAAATCCTGCATGGTATTATATGAGAATAGACAACCCCGGAGGCATCAGCATATACATGTATAGTGAGCCAAGTGAAGACATAGACTTCTGTGCGTGGGGTCCTTTCGACGATCCTGTGGCATCTTGCCCCAATGGATTAACAAGCGACAAAGTGGTGAGTTGCAGCTATTCTTCAAGCGCCACCGAAACATGTGCAATCCCTGGCAGTGCACAAACTGGAGAGTATTATATTCTGGTCATCACCAACTACTCGAATCATGAGTGTAACATCAACTTCAGTAAAGTTGGAGGAAACGGCACAACCGACTGCTCCATCATGCCTCCTATGGTATGGTATGAAAATGCATGTTATGGCAGCAACTTGACGCTTCACGCTCAGGAAGTTAACAACGCCACATATTCATGGACGGGTCCGAATGGATTCACATCGACAGAGATGGAGCCGACCATCAACAACATAACATTCAATAACTCAGGCACTTACGAATGCAGCATCACTGTCGGAACACAGACCAGTGACCCTATGAGCATTGATGTTAACGTGATTCCGAATCTCAATCTCACGATAGACAGTCCAAGCACCGTCAGTGTTGGCGTTAACACCATGTTCACCGGCAATGTAACCACTTCCCCATCAGGACACGACAATGCCATCGTAGAATGGGACAGAACTTGGAATTTTGGCGACGGGACAGGCACTGAGACAGGACAAACGGTAACGCACACCTTCAACGCGATGGGAACATATACCGTGACTCATACAGTAATAGCAAGAAATGACGCCGGAGAATCATGCCAAGTTACAGAGACGAAGCAGATAACCGTAGATCAAGTCAGCGCATACATCACTGCCAATGACTACTTGCTTTGCGAAGGAGAAAGCACGACATTAATGGTGAATCTGCCTAATGGTGCCGGTTCTTTCACTTATTCATGGCAGCCGTCGAACATGATCGAAGGCTCGAACACGCTGCAGGAAGTGACGACAAAACCTTTGACACAAACGACAGCGTTCACCTGCACATTAACCGATGCATATGGTAACTCATTCACAACGCCGCAGACTGCCATCATGGTAAAACAGTATCCTGTGACCAATCTATCGGTGGTGAACCCCATCTTAATTAATAATGTTTCAACTACAATATTGGGAAGCACGGTAACATTGTTGGCCAACGCATATCAGGGCGCAGATTACACCTGGGAGCCAGCCAGTATGATTTACAACATCATCGAGCCTTGGAAAGTTGTAGTAAAACCTGAACAAATCGGTGAAACGACATTCCATGTCACTATTGATGACAGCGGATGTGTGTCGGAAGAAGACATTGTAATAAAAGCTTTGCCTCCTGTTTCGAATACAAGCATCACGGCATCAGAAGATGTTGTGTGTGAGGACGCGATAATAACTTTATCAGCAACTTCTGAAGGCGGCTGTGGAGAATACACTTATTATTGGGAGCCAAGCGAATGGATCGACGGCAGCAACACCATGCAAACAGTCACCACCAAAGCGTTGAAAAACGACATCACATTCACCTGCACCGCGACCGACAAGCTTATTCCTAACAGCACCAACAGCTCTGACTCGGGCAGCAAGCAAATAGACATACATAACAAACCATCAGTCGACAGTCAATTAATAGGCTTAAGCAATGTGATCCCCGGTATTGGATACATGCCTTATGTTTATGAATATAGCATAAATGAAGAAAGTTTATCGGGTTACGACATTGAAAACGCCGAATTTACTTGGGAAATTTACAGTTATTACGACACTCCGAACCATATTCCCGGCACAACATACGAGTCGTCGTGGGCGGTTTATCCCGACGAAAACAACCCAAAGAAAGCCTATGTATATGTCGACAATTACGGCAACTCATTGTTAATATGCACAATAACAAGCATTTGTGGCTCGGCACAAACAAAGAAATTCATATACACCGACGGTTATGAGATTGGCATGTCGGTAGACGAAAACAATTATGATAATTTGATCAACATCTTCCCGAATCCTTCGAACGGAGATATTTACATTGACTACGAAGGCATCGCTTCACCATTGACTATCAGTATCTTAAGCTATAACGGCATATTGATCGACCAATTTAAAGCTGATAGTGAAAGCAAGGTCATGCGTTATTCCATGAACGGTGTAGCCAACGGATTGTATTTCATCAAGATTTCAGGAAACGATTTCGTCGTCACTAAGAAGTTCGTGCTCAGCAAATAATTTTATCTCCAGCCCCTGCACGCATCGTAAGTTCTGTTGAATTTCAATGGGATTCCGACGCTCAGCATAAATTCCAGGCCTCTGTTAAGACGTCCTTCGTCATCGATATTATATGTAATTTTGTCGGCATAATTCGACTCGGTGGCTCCATTGGTATTCAAGAAACCCAGATTATAAGCTCCATCGAGCTTAAATGTCATTGTAAATGAGCGTAAACGCAGGTTATATCTGAAGCCGGCGCCCAAAGCGAAACAAACGTCATATGAACTTAAGGCATCAGACTTCGACACATCGACGGTTGTGTTATAATCAGAATAATCAGGGAAAGATTTTGAGAACTTACCAGCGTAACACAAAGCAAAATCGGGAGCCACGAAGATATAAGGAGTTAATTTTTTCGCGTCAAAGAAATAATATGTAAGAGGTATTCTGACATCAAAATATTGTGCGCTTATCTCATCAATCTCCTTGACTTCGCCTCTAAGATCAAAAGATTTCCTGAAACCTCGGTTAATCATCATAAAATCAACACCCACCGACAAGCCATTGACTAATTTCATTGGGAATTCAACAAAAAAGCCAAAAGCAGGTTTAAGCACCATATCATTTGGCAATTTATTATATTCTTCATAGGCGAAATCCATATGATAGCTTGTCAGACCGGCTTTGATTCCGACTATCGGGACAATACTTTTATCGCGATTATTCGTAGCATTTCCGAAACTAAAATCATGTTGTGCCACCAAATTGAAGCTTAACGCAATAAAAAACAATATTGATATTAGTTTCTTCATACTATAAGATTATTTTCTTCTTATCGCAAGGTCATTAACAGCATTTTCGTATCCGTAATTCTTCATTAACCCTTGATATTCAGTCTTAAAGCTTCTTTTTTTAATAATGCTCCAAATCCTGATGTCGTGTATTCCGATAGAATCGACTGTGCCTTTAATAATATTACCTCTGTAATATTCGGCATTACCTGCATTTTCGGTATTTTCGTAACACAGCATAAATTCATTGTCATTCTCCGAATACACATTGCCATAGAGATAGGCGTTTTCATCGTACCAATCCTTATACTCAAGATCGTCGTTATTTTTGAATGAAAACTTTATTTTCGCCATTCCATTCACCTGATCTTCAACAATGATATACATCGATCTTTTACTCAGATTAGTATACGCCTGTTGAGGATATGGCACATATTGCTGTGTATACTGGTCGAAATACTCATATGTACCACTATAAGTAGGGTGAATCAACTCGTATTCGCCAGTAAGATCGGGAGGGAAAAGTCCGTCTTTAAGCTCTTGGCTTATCTCGGATTCCGGGAAATAGCTTTGAGGATAAATGTCGTAATACTGTTTCATGTCGCTCTCGTCGCCGACAAATGCGATGGTATCGTGGTTGTCTTTGCTACAGCTCCAAAGCAGCAAAAGCATCACTCCGAGAGCTGAGGCTAATATTTTAAGAGAGCGTTTCAACATTGTTTATTTTAAAGCATTCTTTAAAATGTCGATAGCTTTGTCGATGCCTGCAGCGTTTTTGCCGCCTGCTGTTGCGAGTGTCTTTTGTCCGCCGCCGCCACCTTGAATTTCTTTAGCGGCTTCACGCACCATGGCGCCAGCGTCCATTTTCTTTGCGTCGACGAGGCTCTGAGGGATCATCACGCAGAGAGCAGGTTTGTCGTCAAACACGCCGCCCATTATCGCAACCACTTCAGCGTCAATGTCTTTGAGAGCCGAGGCGACGTTACGCATCTGGTTCATGTCGGCGTCGATGCGGGCAATCACGAGTTTATGGCCTTCGAAGTCGGTGGCGTTGCTGTAGGCGTTCTTCGCGTCGCTGACAGCCTGTGCCATCATCATCGATTCTATCTTCTTCTGGAGCATTGTGTTTTGTGCCGAGAGTGTCTCAACAGCCTTCACCACGTCGCCAGATGACTTGACCAAACCTTTGATTTTATTTAATGTATCTATCTGATTATCAAGATAATCGATAACTGCTTCGCCTGTGATAGCCTCGATACGGCGTACGCCAGCGGCGATAGCACTTTCAGTCAAGATCTTGAACGCGCCGATGCGGCCTGTCGACGGGATGTGAGTACCACCGCAAAGCTCGCAAGAGTAGCCTTCGCCAAACTTCACCACACGAACCTTGTCGCCGTACTTCTCGCCAAACAATGCCATCGCGCCCATGTTACGAGCCTCATCGATTGGGACATCGACAGCGGTCTGGTTCGGTAAATCTTCTCTAATCTTCTGATTGACAATGGTTTCAACCTTACGAATCTCTTCGTCGCTCATCTTTGCGAAATGGCTGAAGTCGAAACGAAGACGCTCGTCGTCGACCATCGAGCCCTTCTGCTCGACGTGAGTTCCGAGAACCTGACGGAGAGCGGCGTGCATCAAGTGAGTCGCGGTATGGTTTGCCTCGATTTTGAGACGGCGTTCCACATCGACCTTAGCTGTGAAAGTTGCTTCAGGCTGTTGCGGAAGCGCGTCGGTGATATGAATGCTCAAATCGTTTTCCTTGACGGTGTTGACAACGTGAAGTGTTTCGTTTTCCGACACCAACACGCCTTTGTCGCCCACCTGACCGCCCATCTCGGCGTAGAACGGAGTCTTGTCGAGGACGATCTCGAAATGTTTCTTGCCTTTTGCCACTACCTCTCTGAATTTCAATATCTTAGCCTCGCATTCCATCTCGGTGTAACCGACGAATGTGGTAGGCTTGTCTTCGTGAATGAGCTCAACCCAGTCGCCCGACATCTTCTCGGCCGCCTTGCGCGAACGGTCTTTCTGTTCTTTGAGGTTATTGTTGAAGCCTTCCATATCGACTTCGAGACCTTTTTCTTCAGCCATGAGGTTGGTGAGGTCGACAGGGAATCCGTAGGTGTCGAACAGTTCGAAGGCGAAGGCGCCGTCGATAAGTTTCGCACCTTTATTTTGTTCTACATAATTCTCGAAACGTTTAATTCCCAACGACAAAGTACGCAGGAACGAAGCCTCTTCCTCGTAGATAACCTTTGAGACAAGAGCTTCCTGAGCTTTTATTTCAGGGTATTGCTCGCCCATCTCGCGGACGAGAACCGGCAGCAGTTTGTATACAAACGGCTCGGTGAACTTCAGGAAGGTGTAGCCGTAACGCACGGCGCGGCGGAGGATACGGCGGATGACGTAGCCGGCGCCATTGTTCGACGGCAGTTGGCCGTCGGTAATGGCGAAGCTGACCGCGCGAAGGTGGTCAGCGACGACGCGCATAGCGATGTCAGCTTTTTCATCTTTTCCGTATGTGATTCCTGAAAGATGTGAGATCTCGTCAATGATAGGTGTGAATACGTCGGTGTCGTAGTTCGATTTCTTGCCTTGCATCACGCGGACGAGACGTTCAAAGCCCATTCCGGTATCGACATGTTTTGCCGGCAGGTCGACGAGTGTGCCGTTGGCGAGGCGATTATATTGCATGAACACGAGGTTCCATATCTCAATTACTTCCGGATCGTCTTTGTTGACGAGGTCGCGGCCGTTGATTTTCTTGCGAGCCTCTTCGTCACGGATGTCGATATGAATCTCCGAGCATGGTCCGCAAGGTCCGGTTTCGCCCATCTCCCAGAAGTTATCTTTCTTTGAGCCATAGATGATTCTCGACTCATCGACGTGCTCTTTCCAAAACTCGTAAGCCTCGTTATCCGGAGCCATACCGTCTTTCTCATCGCCACCGAACACTGTTACGTAGAGCTTGTTTTTGTCAATCTTCATCACTTCGGTTAGGAACTCCCAGCCCCATGCGATAGCTTCTTTCTTGAAATAATCGCCAAACGACCAGTTGCCCATCATCTCGAACATGGTGTGATGGTAGGTGTCGCGACCCACTTCCTCAAGGTCGTTATGCTTTCCGGATACGCGGAGACACTTCTGAATATCAGTAACCCTTGGTGCTTTGCGAGGGTTGTTTCCCAAGAAAACATCCTTAAATTGGTTCATGCCGGCGTTGGTAAACATCAATGTCGGGTCATTCTTAACGACTATAGGCGCAGAAGGCACCACGATATGCTGTTTTGATTGAAAAAAATCCAAAAAACTCTTACGAATTTCGTTTGCTTTCATCATTGATACATTTTTTCTTTAAAAAGTTTGCAAAGTTAAGAAAAAAATGTTAATTTTGCACGTTTAAAACGTACTTTTTTTATTTAAAAGTATATTTATTTTAAAAAATGGCAATTAAGAAATATATCTACAACCCCAAAACGCTTGATTATGAAGAATATAGGCCTTCAAGAAGCAAACGTATAAGAAGGGTTTTGCTATATCTTCTCACAGCGGGTATCATAGGATACGTTGCCGTTTCCATTATTCAAAACACCATAGGTTCGCCAAAAGAACGCATGCAGGCTCGTGAAATCGAGTTTTTGAAGCTTCAATACGACATCATTAATGATAAAATCGAGAATATCGACAACCTTCTTGGCGAGATGCAAGACCGTGACGATAACATTTACAGAATGATTTTCGAGGCTGAGCCTATCCCGACATCAATAAGAAAGGCCGGTTATGGCGGCAGCAATCGTTACGAGGCGTTGAACGGATACGAATATTCCAATATCGTAAAGGAAACAGCCAAGAAAATCGACGTCGTGGAGAGTCAGCTTTACGTGCAGTCGAAGTCGTTTGACGATGTGTACGACATGGCGAAAAACAAGGCTCATATGCTCAGCTGCATCCCTGCCATCATGCCGGTGAAAGACGTTGACATCTATAGGATTTCCTCGCATTACGGATACCGTACCGACCCATTCTACAAGGTTCAGAAGATGCATAACGGCATCGACTTCAGCGCTCCTATTGGTACGCATGTGTATTGCGCTGGCGATGGCGTCGTCGAGAAAGTCATCAAAGGTAACAGCGGCTACGGCAACAATATCATCATCGACCACGGATACGGCTACAAGACACGCTACGCGCACCTCAACAAGACACATGTAAAGGTCGGACAGAAGGTGAAACGTGGCGAATATATCGCCGACGTGGGAAACAGCGGCAAGTCGACGGCACCGCACCTGCATTATGAGGTCATCAAGAACAATAAGGCGATAAATCCTATCAATTTCTTCTTCAACGACCTTACGCCTGAAGAATACGACAAGATTCTCGAGTTATCGGAAAAGCCTTCAATGACAATGGATTAATATCATGGAAATCAAGAAGTTATATTATCGAATCGGTGAAGTGGCGGAGATGTTCAACGTGGCTCCGTCGACAATTCGTTACTGGGAAAGCGAATTCGATGTTTTACGTCCGCGCAAGAGTACCAAAGGCAACAGACTCTTTACCGAACGCGACATGCGTTATCTTCAGATAATATACCAACTCGTGAAAGTCAAAGGCTACACCATCCAAGGTGCCAAAGACGCCATGAAGACCAAGTTCGACAAGCTCGAGGAGAACGCCATGATGGTGCGTACACTCAACGACGCCAAGGAGTTTCTGCTGGATTTGGACAAGCAGCTTGCCAAGAAACAGAAATCGATGTAATTAGTTAAAAGAGTAATGTTAAAAGTTAAAAGAGAGTAAGACCACGTCGTTTTATTCTCTTTTAACTTTAATATTTTAACATTTAACTAGAAAGTCTTATTTTTTAATAGATAATTTGTGACATAGTCGAAAACACCGTCTTCGAGGCCGGTGAATGGTTTGTCGTACCCTGCTTTGCGGAGCTTTTCCATGTTTGCCTCGGTGAAATACTGGTATTTGTCTCGGATGTCAAGCGGAGTGTCGATGAACTTGATGTTCACCTCTTTACCCATCGCCTTGAAGGTGTTCGAAGCAAGGTCGTAGAACGAGCGCGCGTGACCGGTTCCGAGGTTGTACAAGCCGCTTTCAGGACGTTTCTCGATCAAGAAAAGGATTACGGAGGCGATGTCTTTCACATAGATGAAGTCGCGGAGCTGCTGACCGTCTTTGAAGTCGGGACGATGTGAGCGGAACAGCTTCACCTCGCCGCAGTCCTGAATCTGATGGAACGAATGCAGGATGACGGATGCCATGCGGCCTTTATGATATTCGTTTGGACCGTAGACGTTGAAGAACTTCAGTCCGGCCCAAAACGGAGGGCATTTCTCCTGTTTGAGTATCCATTTGTCAATCTCATTTTTCGAGCGGCCGTAAGGGTTGAGCGGGACGAGTTTCTCGACAACGTCGTGGCTGTCATTGTAGCCCAACTCGCCGCCACCGTAGGTGGCGGCGGATGACGCATACACCAATGGAATATGGTATTCCGTACACATCGTCCACAGCTTCTCGGTGTAGTCGACGTTCAACTCCACGAACACGTTCCAGTCGAACTCGGTGGTGTCGGTGCGAGCGCCGAGGTGTACTATGAAATCGACTTTATCATGATTGACTTTCAACCAGTTATGCAGATCTTTCCTGTCGAGGAGAAGCTGATACCTTTTATTAATATAGTTTCTTTCCTTTTGTTTCTTTGAAAAATCATCGACGAGGACAAGGTCGTCCCTACCCTGCTCGTTGAGGCATCCCGCCACAACGCTTGCAATGAAACCGGCTGCACCTGTTATAACTATCATGATATTTTAATTTTCTTCTGTTCTTGTCTTTAAATAATTTCTCCATTTCTCAAGCACCGCCTGCATATCCGACGGGAGCTCCGAGTCGAAATACAGCTCTTTCCCTGTTGTAGGATGCACAAAACCGAGCACCTTGGCGTGCAGACAATGACGCGGAATCTCGCTGAAGCAGTTGTCGATAAACTGGCGGTATTTCGAGAACGTAGTGCCTTTCAGTATCCTGTCGCCGCCATAAAGAGCGTCGTTGAACAACGGATGCCCAACGTATTGCATGTGCACACGGATCTGATGCGTACGACCTGTCTCAAGGCGGCATTCCACCAACGAGACATAGCCGAAACGCTCCAACACCTTGTAGTGAGTCACAGCTTCTTTGCCCTGACTGCCGTCGGGATAGACAGCCATGGCCACACGGTCGCGCACCGAACGCCCTATATTGCCTTCTATCGTGCCTTCATCTTCAGCGAAATCGCCCCACACGAGAGCCTGATAACGACGTGTTATTGAGTGCTCAAAGAACTGTGCCGCAAGCACCGTCTGCGCCGTCTCGTTTTTCGCCACAATCATCAAGCCGGTGGTGTCTTTGTCGATACGATGCACCAGATAGCCGAATCCGTTTTCCACTTTCGAGCCGTTTTCCTTGAAATGATATGCCAAAGCGTTGAGCAAAGTACCGTCAAAGTTGCCGTGACCTGGATGCACCACCAATCCAGCCTGTTTGTTCACAACTATGACGTCGTCGTCTTCATATACCACATCGAGCGTGATGTTTTCAGGCGTTATCACCACCTCGCGAGGCGGATAAGCCAGCACCACTGTCACCACATCGAAAGGCTTAACCTTGTAGTTGGATTTCACCGGTTTGTCGTTGACGAGTATGCTTCCGGCCTTCGCCGCATTCTGCACACGGTTGCGCGAAACATTTTCCAGTCGGTTTTGCAGGAATTTGTCGACACGTGTCAAGGTCTGACCTTTATCGGCAACTATTCTGAAATGCTCGAAAAGTTCAGTGCTTTCGCTGTCACCAAGAACGCCCACAAAATCCTCTGACATATCTTAACTATTTGGAAATAAATAATTTATCGGTTTCAAACGAGCCATCATTATTTACAACGCGCAACATATAGAGGCCGTTTTGCAAATCACTGACATTCAATTCGTTTGAATACTGATATTGCTTCACAACTCGTCCTGTCAGATCAAAAACAACGATTTCCTTGCATACAGCGGCGTCGACACCTTCGATACGCACAAAGTCGTTGGCTGGGTTAGGATACACATTCAAACCAGTAGCAACTTCTTGATTTTCATCAATTCCGACATAATATGGCGTTTTGCCCATTACCGGACGAATCATTAGAGAGCCCGGAAACGAGCTGTTTTTCCAGCCCTCTCCCACCTCATAAAACACGTATTTGTGATTATCGTTCGATGAGTCAAATCCGATATTTATCGTCTTCGAATATTGCTGACGGATGCCGACATAGAACACGCTGTTCACCTTCACGGTTTTGTCGAACTCGTAATACGAGAACTTATACATCTGCTCATCATCCCATATTGGTCGTTGATCCTTAAGGGTATAGAGCACCTGACCCGGCTTGCCGTTGTTATCTTTCCAAACAACAATATCAAAGAAGTTGAAATTAGCATTGTTGAAGGTGCGGTTGAAAAGCATCTGAACGCCGCTCACAGTGTCGGGTGTCGTGACCTTAAACTGCATGGCGAAATATGTGTCACTAGGCGTTAGACCGTAGCCCATCTCAGGAGTGCCGTCGTCATATGCGAAATAATTGTAAAATCCCTGATTATAAACAATGCTGTCGCCTCTCACAACGTCGCCGTGTTCATCGATGACATCGACGTAATGACGAATCGTAAACGAAGTGGTGTCGACAGGCAAGCTGTAAGGATAGATGAAATCGCCCATCACGATGGAGTCTTTCACAGTACCGACATTACAATATTGATTGATTATGAATGGGTTATCTGTGAAAGAATAATGCCAATCGGAATTGTTATCATCAACTTCGCATGAATATCTTACCTCATGGGCATTGATATCCATATCAGTGAGATACATATTAAACACGCTGTTTATCTCATTGATAGGATTCTCCACATAATGTTTGTAAGGCATTGAAGTATAACGCTTTAGCAATGTAGGCGATGGATTCGAGAAGCTCACCATCGGATAAGTGTCGTTTTCGACGCTACGGTTTTTGTCGAGATACACGAAATCGATATTCCACATGTCCATATTGCTTCTATCGTTAGGATACATTGTGGTTGGCAGCGTTCCGTAGTTGAAGAAAAGTATCTGAAAATCTTCAACAAAGAAACATGGATCGACAATTGGAATCATCACTTTTTTGAAGTATTGATTCTCATCGAGCGAGTCGATAAAGGTCTCGAGAGTCATGCCTTCCGAGCACCACATTTGCTTCCACGCCGTCAGTCTCCAGGTAACCGAATCCTGCAAGATAGTATCAAAAACTGTCTCATCATAGCCGTAGCCGAATTTAAGAACCAACGAGTCGTCGCGTTCAGGACTGTCGCCGAATCCGCCAGGCTGGTAATAGAAGCTGAAATAAAGCGAATCGGCAGGTGTAAGTGCATGATTATCAACACTATCAAGTCTAACTTTTACTGAAAGAAGCGAGTCGGCGATGAATGGATTGCTGCTGCCTCTCGAATAAACCTTACCGAATTCATCAATCACATCCAAGGTGGCTGCCCTATAGTTGACTGGCAATTTAGGGAATCCAGAGTTCACAAACACGTTTATCGACTGCCATTTCGTTTGATCAGGGATATAGCCCGGTTTTGTAAAATCGTCGAAAAAGGGTAATGTCGCGACAACATCCCGTTCTGATTTCCGCAGCTCTTCTTGTGGAGCGCCGCCGTTAAAACCAGTGAGATATTCCTGGGCTTTGCCGCTTAAAACAAATAAAACGGCAAATAATATCGTTAAAACAAATCTTTTATTCATCATAGAAGAAGTTTGTATCTATTTCAAAATCAATATCATCCACATCGTCGAAGTCAATTATCTCCTCTTCCGCAGGAGTAGCGACGACCGGCACTTTTTTTCTGAACACCATCCTTTTGTCATACTCCCTTTGAAGCGAGTCGTAAGAGAATTTGCGATGTTTCAGTATATAATTAAAACTGTCGATCACGTATTTTATGGTGTCGACGTCGTATTTTTTCAGCTTCCACACCTCCACGATCGAGTCGCGGCGGAATTTCTCGTATTTATACCAGTTGAAATCGAAGTTTTTGATTGACTTATACCAGACATTCACCGTTGAGCCCAGTGTCACCAATTTTTCCTGCGAATAATCCGGTTCCATCCTGCTAACATAAAGATTTTCAGCGACATCGTCATCTATAAAAATTTCCGAGCCCATGTTCAGCGAAGCGCCGTTTATCTGATTTTTTACATCTTCAATATTAACTCCGATAAGGTCAGGGAGGTTGGTTTTTATGTCGCCGTTGCCATAGCCGACCACCAGGGTCACGGCGGTGCCTTTCACCACATCCTGCTTCGGTTCAATCACTTTGCCTTTGATTTTTTGTTCAACAACAGCGTTACGCGCAAAATAATCGATGAATTCAAGCCGGTCGATTTTCAATCCGGCGAGATTCAGGCTCACCATAGCCTGACGCAGCGAGAGGTTGCGCAGATTAGGCATCGCGACGATCTCAGGAGCTATGGAAGTACGAATGATATAGATGTTTCTACCTTGTTTCACCTTTGATCCAGCTTTTGGATTCTGTTGATATACAGCGCCTTCCGGAAAATCTTTCACATAAATGCTATCGAGCAGGAGAAAAGTAAAATCATCTCTATATGTCTCAACAGCATCGTCATAATTCATGCCGACCATGTCGGGAACCAGAAATTCCTCGCCATGACGGGTGAATTTATCAAGCTTGCTGAAGGTGAACTCCAGAGTCACCACCACCAGCAAAATCATGATTATCAAGCTGATATAAAACCATTTATCTTTCAAAAAACGAAAAGCCTTCATTTTTTTATTTTTTTCGTTAATGATAACGCTGTTTTTTGTATTTTTGAACTCGCAAAGATAACGAAAATAATTGAATTTAAGTTTATTTGACATGAAAAAAATAGCAATAGTCTGTGGTGGATACTCTGGAGAGTACGAAATTTCAATCAGTAGCGCAAAAGTCGTGAAAAAGCATCTCGACCCAACAAAATATGAAGCTTACGTCATTGTAATTCAGAAAAACAGTTGGTATCATCTTGAGGATGACGGCACCAAAACCGATGTCGACAAGAATGATTTCTCGATAAAAGTGAACGGCAAAAAGGTTGTTTTTGACGCTATTTTCAATGCGATTCACGGCGTCCCGGGTGAAGACGGCCAGCTCTTGGGTTATTTCGAGATGCTCGGATTGCCTTACACTTCATCGAATTTCACCACTTCGGCGCTCACTTTCCACAAGGACTTTTGCAAGAAGATAGCGGCAGCGGCAGGTGCCAACGTCTCCCCTTCCGTCATCATCAACAGAGGCGAGAGCTACGATGCGGATAAAATCATCAAAACGCTGAAACTGCCTTTGTTTATCAAGCCTACGCGCAACGGTTCATCTGTTGGAGTGAGTAAGGTGAATGTGGCTGAGGACTTCGAGAAGGCTGTTGAATTCGCGTTCAAAGCCGGCGATCAGGTGATGTGCGAGAAATTTGTGAAAGGTCGTGAGCTGGCCTGCACCGTGATGCAAGTGAAGGGCAAGACGATGGTGTTCCCTATCACTGAGATAGTGAGCAAGAACGACTTCTTCGACTATGAAGCGAAATATACCGCAGGAAAATCGGACGAGATCACGCCAGCTGAGTTGGATGAGGTTTCAGAGATTGAAATCAAGGCGACGTCGGCGATGCTTTACGACAAGTTCGAATGCAAAGGTTTCGCGCGTTTCGACTATATCTTAACGCCTAAACAATTGGTTTTCATCGAGGTGAACATAGTGCCAGGCATGTCGGAGGCATCAATAATGCCAAAACAAGCAGCCTGCATGGGCATCACGCTCGACAAGCTGTTTGGTTTGGCATTAGAGAATATTCTTGACTAAACTGTCAGGATGTCTTTCTGCTTCAGTTCGTAAAGATCATCAATTTTCTTCACGAATTTATCTGTCAGCTTCTGGATTTCATCCTGGAGCTGTTTCACTTCGTCTTCCGAAACGCCTTCTTTTTCAAGTTTTTTAGCGTCGTCGTTGGAGTTACGGCGGATGTTACGCACGCCCACTTTAGCTTCTTCGGCGGCTGTCTTGGCGCGTTTGGCGAGGTCTTTACGACGTTCCTCTGTCAATGGCGGAACCAAGATTCTCAGGAAATCGCCTTCGTTTTTCGGGTTAAAGCCGAGGTTAGCGGCTTGGATAGCCTTGTCGATGGCGCCGATTGAGCTCTTGTCGAACGGCATCACGATAATCTGACGTGCGTCAGGGGTGCCGATGTTGGCGGTCTGCTCAATAGGGACAAGTGTTCCGTAGTATTCCACCTTGACGCCTTGAAGCATCATCGGGCTTGCCTTGCCGGCTCTGATTTTCTGAAATTCCGACTCGAGATGCTTGACGGCACCTTCCATCGATTCAGTTGTTTCGTCCAAAATAAATTGAGATTCTTCTGTCATATACCTTAAATTTTTCGGTACAAAAATACAAAAAATTTTATTTCGTCACAATCGTGCCGATTTTTTCGCCATTCAAAACCTTGGTGAGGTTGCCTTTGGTGTTCATGTCGAACACGAGCATCGGCATGTTGTTTTCCTTGCACATGGTGAAGGCTGTGAGATCCATCACTTTGAGGTTTTGGTTGTATGCCTCATCGTAAGTTATTGAATCATATTTCGTTGCGGTCGGGTCTTTCTCCGGGTCGGCGGTGTAGATGCCGTCGACGCGTGTGCCTTTGAGGATGATGTCGGCTTTGATTTCGACGGCGCGCAGTGCCGAGCCAGTGTCGGTGGTAAAGAACGGGTTGCCGGTGCCGCCACCGATGACGACGACGTAGCCGTCTTCGAGCAGTTTGATAGCCTTCGACGAGCTCATCGAGTCGGCGATGCGGTCGATGTAAAGTCCTGACAGCAAAGCGGCTTTCACGCCTTTGGCCTGCAATGTCGACTGAATAGCCATGCTGTTGATGACGGTGGCGAGCATGCCCATATAGTCGCCTTGGATGCGATCCATGCCTTTCGACGCGCCTTGGAGACCGCGGAAGATGTTGCCGCCTCCGATGACGATGGCGATCTGCGCACCAGCTTTCACTGCTGCCGCAATCTCTTCAGCGTAATCATTAAGTCTTTCAGGATCAATACCATACTGTTGATTTCCCATTAAAGCTTCACCGCTAAGCTTAAGTAATACTCTTTTGTATTTCATATTCTATAATTTATTGATATTCAATTATTTAAAACCAAAATCCAACGTTTATGAATCCCACAGGATTAGAGTTGGTGTTTGAGCCCATCACACTGACCTCCACTGGACCGATAACAGTGTCGACGCCGAGGGTCAGACCGGCACCGGCAACGAAACTGGTGGAGTTGAACCATTCGTCGTATGTCTCGCTCATGTATCCGCAATCAAAATTGACGGTGCTGTAGAGATTTTTATAGAAATTCCACTGCCATGCAATCTTGCCCACCAGGATATGGTCGACAATCTGCTCGATGAAATTGAAGCCCGTAAACGCTATGGTGTTGTCGAAATATCTCATTTTCGATTGTCCGCCTACAAAAAACTGATAGAATAGCGGCACCTCTTTAGTACCTATCTTATAACCCATCTCTGAGCCGAACTTCAAAGTGTTTTTACGGCCTATCGGGATTGATTTCACAACATTTCCATGCATTATGAAAGAATTCTGAATATCAGTATCCTCCATGACGCCATCTTCATTGATTCCTTCAAAAAACACATATTTTCCCGTCAGGTTAACCTTCCAACCTCGTCTAGCAAACGCCGGAACATCTTCATTATCAAAGTAATAGTTAAGATAGATATAAGAATAAAGGCTATAATTTCCACGGAGACTGTTCTCGCCCACGAAGTCACGCATGTGAACATAATCGGCCACCGCGCCAAGTCGTATTTGCTGTGTCTGCGTCGGAATAAGCTGTGCATAAATATCGAGGTGGTTATCTTGGATGCTGTATGAGCTGATGATATTTGAGTTGTAATATCTGCTCATATCCAACGATATTATGCTCAGATTGCCGCCAAACCTAAAATACCTGCCGTTACGTTTGTTAATATCGATTTTGAGGTATGGATTTTCAGCGATATTGATATCCATGCTCAAGGTAGAGCGGTTCAGGTTTTTCCAAAGGTTTTTCATGGTGAAGTTCACCAAGGCGCCGATACCGTAGTTGTTGTCGTAATGAATACAGAACGCCATCGACTTGTCGTCGCGTTCCTTGCAATGCAGCACCAGAGTAATGCCTTCCACGTCGCCGGCATCTTTAATCTCATACCACAAATCCTCGTAATACCCCGACGCGCTGAGTTTTACGATGACATCGTCGATATATGACACCGACATTTTCTTCGGGAACGCACTGGTAAACTCTTTTATCAGGCCTCCAGCATGTTCTTTCGGAACTCCATCAATCTGAATATCAGCGACATAGACACTGTCAACAGGTTGCACATGCGGACGTTTGATCTCAAAAGGCTCTATCGCCTGCAAGGAGTCGGCGAGACGTTTCAGTTGCGGGAACACTTCGCGTGCCGCGTCGCCGCCAAACTGCAAAATAGAGTCATAATCGTTGAATGCCATGATGCTGCGTCCGTGAAGGTCGGGTTTGATGTAGATGTCGCAGTTTTCTCTGGCGTATCTGCTCTCCTCGAGCGACAGCACATTCATCATGTTTTCAACAAGTCCGAAGGTGTTGTCGACTTCCGTCATCTTGACGTTTGCGTTTTCAAGGTCGACACCTATTATAATATCCACGCCGCGATCTTTCATGTTTCTGACCGGGAAATTGTTGATAACGCCGCCGTCGACAAACACTTTGCCGTCGATATTCACAGGTTTAAAGAAAAACGGTATCGACATGCTCGCTCGCACCGAACGTGCAAGATCACCTTCAGTCATCTCATATTGCGCCGTTTTCTCCACATCGGTGGCGATGCAATAAAACGGCACTGGTAAATCATTGTAATTGTGCACGTTATATGCCGGAAGCATCAGTTTCGACAGCATAAGATTCACATAAACGCCCTCCACCAGCGACGGTTTCACCTTGACTTTGCCGTTCTTTACCGGGAATGTCGCGAGATAAGTCCTGTCGTTCATCTTTTGCTCGATCGGCATCATGCTTTTCGGAATCTTGTCGTAAATCATTGTGTTCCAATCCTGTGCACGTACGATTTCCTCCATCATGTCAGGATCGTAGCCGACTGCGTAGAGCGAGCCCATTATTGAGCCGATGCTGGTTCCGCCGATGTAATCGACAGGCACGCCGGCGTCGTCCAATGCCTTGAGCACCCTGATCTCGGAAAAACCTTTCGCGCCGCCACCGCAAAGCACCACGCCTACAGTAGGACGTTTCTTATGCGGTGTTACGACTGTATCTTGAGCTTTAATATCGTAAAAAAAGAACATGCAGATGAGAATCATCAGAACCAAAGCTTTGATATTTCCGCATATTCCTTTCATTTTCAATCACTTAAAACCAGAAGCCAACATTTACGAACAGATTCCATTCGCTGACAGCATTCGATTTCGACACTTGTATCTCTATAGGTCCGAATAATGTCTTCACACCTAATGTGAGTCCGGCTCCCATGACGTAATTATCAGGTACAAACAAGGTCTCAAGGTTATTGGACACCAAGGTCTCAACCTTATCAAGGATATATTCAACAGCCTCAATCTGTTCCTCTACAGACATACTGTTATAATCAAATTGAGTCCTCAAATCCAGCAAACTCAGGAAATTTTTAAAATAACCCGCATCGCAGCTGGCAACAGCATAGAAATTCTTATAGAAATTCCACTGCCAGGCTGTCCTTGCATAAGCCGCATATTCTGTCATGACTGTCAAAAACGGCAAACCTGTGAAAGTCATTATGTTATCTAAATAATGCATCTTCGATTGTCCGCCAATATAGAATAAATTCTCGTCACCCAGCATATGTTCGCCAAAGCGCATAGCGCCGACAGTTCCGACTCTGAAGGCATGGCGTTTTCCTATCGGGAAAGACTTCCTGACATCAACCTGAGCGCAATACATAGGTTGGTTTTCTTTACTGCTGAATACGCCATCATACATTATGAATTTACCTATCGCATTGACATTCCATCCTTTACGAGGAAAATCTATTTGATCTTCATTATTAAAGAAATAGTGCAGATAAAGTTTCGGATAAAGCTGATGTTTGTATAAATCCTCGTCGAAATAATCGGTATAAACCCTATCTTTCATCATTGTATAGTCAAACATAAAGCCTATTTTGACAGTCTGGGTCACCGACGGCACAATCTGGAAGAAGACATCAGCTGAATTTTGTTGGAAACGCAACGCGCTATAGATATTTCCATGTTTATCCAACAAATCGGCTTTCAGATTCATGGCCGAAAGCTCAATACCTCCTCTCATTAATCTATTGTAGCGATGCATCATTTTTGCCCTGGCAAATAGATTGTCAGATATGTTCAGGTCGACGTCAAAAAGAAAATGATGGGTTTTAGCCGACATGTTCAGCAACATTCCGACACCGTAATTATTGTCGTAATGCGCTCCCACTGAAAACGTGAGCGAAGTCTTGTTTTTACAATGGAATTTCAAGATATTTCCTTCCGGTGTATCGACAAGTTCATACCACACATTGGAATAATATCCTTGCGAATATATCTTCACGATTATTGTCTCGATATCATCAATCGACATCACCTTCGGGAAATCGTCATCGAACTCCGATTTGATGATTTTTTGGTCGTTTTCCTCAACGCCTACGACCTCAACATCAGTAACAAAAATAGAGTCAACCTGTTGAGTATGAAAGCGTTGCACCTCAAAAGGCTCTATCGCCTGCAAGGAGTCGGCAAGCTTTTTAAGTTCAGGAAATTTCTCTCTCGCAGCCGTCTCACCGGTCTTTAAAATAGGAGCAAAATCATTGAACGACAGCATGTTAACATTACCGACATCAGGCAAAATAAGAATATCGCAGTCTTTTCTCGCTCTGTTGCTTTCATCCTGTGCCACCACTGCTATAAGACGTTCAAGTACTTTCAGTGAGTTGTCGAGCTGTTTCGGGTCCGACGAAGTTATCTCCAAGTCGACACCTATAATAATATCGGCGCCCATGTCGCGCACGTTTTTCACAGGGAAATTGTTCTTAAGCCCGCCGTCGCAAAGCAATTTGCCATCATATTCAATAGGTTCGAAAAGGAACGGTATCGACATGCTCGAGCGTATAGCCTGCGCCAGGGAGCCACTCCGGAACTCTATGGCGTCAGATGAAATCATATCGGTTCCGATGCACAAAAACGGTATCGGCAAATCGTCGAAGTCGCGTTGTTTGTATGTCGGCATCGTCATGCGCGTCAGAAGCATGTTCACGTAAATGCCGTCGGCATACGACCTTTTGACCTTCACCTGGCCGTCTTTATACGGGAAAGTCATCAGGTAATGTCTCTCATTGATACGCTTGTCGAGCGGCATGAACTTCCTCGGAATCTCGTCCTTAATGATACGATCCCAGTTCTGCTCAACAGTTATTTTCTCCAAGGTCGGGACATCGTAACCCACAGCGTAGAGACCGCCCACGATGGAGCCCATGCTGGTGCCACCGATGTAATCGATAGGTATTCCGGCTTCTTCGATAACCTTCAGCGCCCCGATGTGAGAGAAGCCTTTGGCTCCGCCGCCGCTCAGCACCACTCCCACCTTTGGGCGATGGCGAACGGTATCGGCATTCTGCCCAGCAATAGTGTCCTGTGCTGTCGCAGTAAACGCCAGCAATACAATCGCAATTATCGCTAAAAAACGCTTCATTCAGTTAATCTGGCTAACTATTATTCCATTTTTCCATGGCAATTCTTATATTTCTTACCGCTGCCGCATGGACAAGGGTCGTTTCTGCCGACTTTCTTCTCCACGTGGATAGGCTGTGTCACCTGATTTTCCTGAGTGTTGCTATGTGCCTGCGACAACAGGTCGGTGCGCTGCTCCTTAAGTTTGCTTCTGTCGATAGCTCTTGCGCGGTGCTCACGGATATTCTCCTTGTTCTGCTCCGGAAGATCCGACTTCATCAAGAATGAGATGACGTCGCGGTTAATCTTCAAGATCATCTCTTTGAAGAGGTTAAACGACTCAAACTTATAGATGAGCAACGGGTCTTTCTGTTCGTATTGTGCGTTCTGCACCGACTGTTTCAAGTCGTCGAGTTCGCGCAGGTGTTCTTTCCAAGCATCGTCGATCATGCCGAGCGTGATGCTCTTCTCAAGCGCCAACGAGATCTCGCGAGCGCCGTTCTGAACCGCCTTCTCGATATTCACAACCACATTCATACCTTTCTTTCCGTCGGTGAATGGAATAAGGATGTTCTTGTAGCCGGGCTGTTTCTCGTAGATATCTTTGATCACCGGCAAGGTCTTCTCGCCCACGACTTGTGTCTTCTTATTGTATGACTCAAGGGCTTTCTCAAACAGTTTATCCGCCAGGTTATCCAGTTTGTCATGTTTGAATTCCTCTTCATCGAAAGGAAGTCCGATACCCATGTTTGCCAAGACATCAATCTTAAGGCCTTCGTAGTCGTCGCTTTCCTTGCTTTGCTCAATAAGCGACTCGCCGAGGTCGTACATCATGTTGTTGATGTCGATTTGCAGACGCTCGCCGAACAGGGCATGACGGCGTTTCTCGTAGATAGCCTCACGCTGTGAGTTCATCACGTCGTCGTATTCGATGAGGTGTTTACGAACACCGAAGTGGTTCTCTTCGACCTTCTTCTGAGCTTTCTCAATCTGCTTGGTGATCATCGAATGCTGAATCACCTCGCCTTCTTTCATGCCGAGACGGTCCATGATAGGAGCGATACGCTCTGAGCCGAACATACGCATGAGGTCGTCTTCCAACGACACGAAGAACTGTGAGCTACCAGGGTCTCCCTGACGACCGGCACGACCACGCAGCTGACGGTCGACACGACGCGACTCGTGACGCTCAGTGCCGATGATGGCGAGACCGCCGGCTTCTTTCACGCCTGGGCCCAGCTTGATATCGGTACCACGACCAGCCATATTGGTGGCAATGGTAACAGTTCCGGCGATACCGGCGTCTTTCACGATCTGAGCCTCCTTGAAGTGCAACTTAGCGTTCAACACGTTGTGTTTGATGTTCTTACGTGTCAACATACGGCTCAACAACTCTGAGATTTCGACTGATGTCGTACCCACCAACACAGGTCGTCCCTCGTTGACGAGTTCAACGATCTTATCTATAACAGCGTTGTATTTCTCACGTTTTGTCTTGTAAATCAAATCCTCGTAGTCGTTACGCGCGATAGGTTTGTTTGTCGGAATGACGACCACGTCGAGTTTGTAGATGTTCCAGAACTCACCGGCTTCAGTCTCAGCGGTACCTGTCATACCAGCTAGCTTGTGATACATACGGAAGTAGTTCTGCAGCGTGATGGTGGCGTAGGTCTGTGTTGCCGCTTCCACGTCGACGTTTTCCTTGGCCTCCACCGCCTGATGCAGACCGTCACTCCAGCGGCGGCCTTCCATGATACGGCCAGTCTGCTCATCGACGATCTTGACTTTGTTGTCGATAATAACGTAGTCGACGTCTTTCTCGAACAGAGTGTAAGCCTTCAGCAGCTGCTGCACTGTATGCAGACGTTCCGATTTCTCTGAGAACACCCGCAGTATCTCTGTCTTCTTCAACACCTTCTCGTCTTCGGTGAGGTTCGATTTCTCAAGATCCGCGATCTCCGAGCCAACATCAGGGATGATGAAGAATGTAGGGTCGTTATAAGCCTTGGCGAGCTGCTCGCTACCTTTATCGGTAAGAACCACAGTGTTCAGCTTCTCGTCGATGACGAAATAAAGCTCGTCGTCGATGATGTGCATATTCTTGCTCTGCTCCTGCATGTAGAAACCTTCGGTCTTGAGCAGCAACGACTTCATTCCTTCTTCCGAGAGGAACTTGATGAGTGCGTTGTTTTTCGGCAAACCGTGGAAAGCGCGGAACAACTGGTCGGCGCCGTGCGATCTCTCCTCGTCGGTGGCATCAGGATTTGTCAATATCTTCTTTGCTTCTGCAAGACATTGAGTGACAAGACGCTTCTGAGCCTCGTAAAGATTCACGACGTCGGGTTTGAGCTGCATAAACTCCTGGTCACCGCCACGTGGCGTAGGGCCACTGATGATCAGAGGAGTACGAGCGTCGTCGATCAACACGGAGTCGACCTCGTCGACGATAGCGTAGTGATGCTTGCGTTGCACCAGCTCGTCGGGGTTGCCCGTCATGTTGTCACGGAGGTAGTCGAAACCGAACTCGTTGTTGGTTCCGTAGGTGATGTCGGAGTTATATGCCGCGCGTCGCTCCGGTGAGTTAGGCTCGTGCTTGTCGATGCAGTCGCATGTCAAGCCAAGGAAGTTATACAGGGTTCCCATCCACTCGGAGTCACGTTTTGCCAAGTAATCGTTGACGGTCACGACGTGCACGCCACGGCCCGCGAGAGCATTCAGATACACTGGCAAGGTTGCCACAAGAGTCTTACCTTCACCAGTCGCCATCTCGGCGATCTTACCTTGATGCAGCACTATACCGCCGATGATCTGCACATCGTAATGAACCATGTCCCAGGTCACCATGTTACCGCCAGCCATCCAGCTGTTGTTGTAACGCACCTTGTCACCTTCAATGTTGATATGCTCAAATTTCGAAGCGAGCTCGCGGTCCAAATCGGTAGCCGTAGCCTCCACCACCTCATTCTCCTTGAAGCGTTTAGCTGTCTCTTTCATCACCGCGAAAGCCTCCGGAAGTATGTCGTTCAAAGCCTCTTCAATCTTCTCAAGTACATGTTTCTCGAGCTTGTCGACCTGCTGATAAATGTCGTTTTTCTCCTCCAGATCCATATCAGGATTATTGTCGACACTGGCTTTCAGCGCAGCGATCTTCGCCTCTTCCTCTGCTATATGATTCTGAATATATTCCTTAAACTCCACAGTCTTATGACGAAGGCTGTCGATATCCAAATCCTTTATTTTCTCGTATGCTTCAAGCGTTTTCTGCAACAACGGCTGTAATGCCCTGTTGTCGCGAGTCGATTTATTTCCAAACAGTTTTGATAAAAAACCCATATTTTAATTTTTTAAAAATGAATAAAATTTTCCAATATATACCTATCAAAAATTATGCAAAATTACGAAAATTTTACAAATATTTACTAATTCTTCTCACATGAAAATCAAGATAATGGTCAGGCGACGGCGCAGGAGCCATTCCAACCCTGTTTTTGCGCTTCAAAATGACATACGCCGGATATGTTTTCACATGATAATCCTCAAGCAAAAGAATGTTGTCGCCAAGGTTCAACAATTGCCATTTAAACCCTTGTTTATCAAACAGTTGAACATAATCTTCAAACACCTCTTTTGTGGCTATCGTGACCACTTGGATGGTATCGTTCCACTGCTTTTGAAGGTCTTTTAACATCAAAAACTCATGCTCATTGACTTGCGAGAATCGGTCGACGAACTGCAATAGCACCATATCATCCTGATAATCAGATAGTTTGACAACCTTTCCATTCCTGTCTTTTAAAGAAAACGACGGCGCTTGCGAGTCGTACGACAAATCCGCCATCTGCGCGAGCAAATTTTGAGCTACAAGCTTGTTTTTCAGGTATTTAGAGTCGTTTTTAATCCTTCCTATATAGTCTAAAATCGCATTTTTATCGAATTTATTTTCATAATACAATCTTCGCAATTCAACCATCACAATAATTTCACACAACTGTGGATTTCGTGACAAAAAGTCATTTTTCTTCAGATATGTCATGAATTTGTCATAACCCGAATAAAACGCATTTCTCAGCTCATAAAAATTGAAATGGCGTGTGTTGAAATATCCGTTGAACAGCTCAATAAAAACATCCATGTAAGCTGTCTGCGAATACAGAACTGGTTGATTATCATAATATTTCGAGACAGCACTCTCATTATTGACAGCCATCTCCACCGCCGCAATACGATATTTTATAAGATTTCTGACATAATCGGATTTCACCTCTCCCAGAGCTCTATATACTTGATTTTCAAGCGTATCCAGAAGCGCTATTTTGCCGCCACGATAAATAAGGTTAAAGTTTTCGTAAACAAAATCGTCAATAAGTGACTCAGCGGCAACGCATTGCGAATACAAGCCTCCGTCGTCTGCCAAGTTGATTTTGATGGTTGGAAGTGGTTTCTCGAAATACGATTCGTCGTCGTTACGCTCTGGAATCAGTATTTCCAAATCATATTTTCCGTTCGGACTGAGTATGATGTCGACACGGTCGAGGTTGATCGCTATTTGTGCCGGTGTTATCTCTTTTATCTCGGCTTTCAGTGTAAATTTTCCTTTGTTATCCGATTGAGTCTCAGCGGCTTTAGTCTGTCGGCATGTCAGCATTTCGTCATAAGTGATGAGTCGCACCAGAGCGTTCGGACGGTTAGTCTTTCCGGTAATGGAAATGTTTTGTCCGAGCATGAAAATCGGGCAAAGCAACGCCAAAAGCAGTATAAAAAAGCTTTTATTTTTCATAGAATCCTGATTTTTCAGGGATGAAACCGGTCAAATCGGCGCCGTTTTTGATGAGGTCGCGCACCACTGTGGAGGAGACGCAACGCAGTGTCGGGTCGGAGAGCAGGAATATAGTCTCCACCTCGGGATTGAGTTTTTTGTTAGCCTCCGCGATGATGCTCTCGTACTCGAAATCGGTGGTGTTTCTTAGTCCGCGGATGATGAAGTTGGCGTTCATCTTCTTGCAGAGGTTCACCGTAAGTCCTTCATAGCTAACGACTTTCACCTTCGGATATTCGGCAAAAGTGTTTTCGATCCACTTGATTCGTTTTTCAAGTGGGAAAGCGTATTTTTTATCGATATTGACTCCTATCGCGATGATTATCTCGTCGAAAAGCGGCAATGCCTGAAGCACAATATCCTCGTGTCCTTTTGTAATCGGGTCGAAGGAGCCAGCAAAAATTCCTATTTTCATATTTGTAAGTTTACACCTTATTTATAAACTTACAAAAATACGAAAAATTTTAAATGGTGAAATGATTTTTTGTAGGAGATTTATTCGCCTGTGGCGAATGCTTTCGCTTCGGTCGAAATGACAGGTAATACTGATGGAATCAAAGTCTTTAACGATGCAAAAGTCTTATCTTCGAATGATTTGATTGTGTCTTTGTTGACTAGGTACACCTTTGAGATTCCTTCTTCAGTTTGAGGCATGTTTTTCATGCCAGATGACGTTGTCATCAAGTACCAGCTGGTTTTCTTGAGAGTCCATTGGTTGTTGAGGAGATAGCAATGCCAGGTGGCAGGCAGTTCTTTGACGATTTCGAGGTCGGTGATGCCTGTCTCCTCCTCCACTTCGCGGATGGCGGCGACTTCGGGACTCTCACCTCTTTCGATATGTCCTTTAGGAAGGTCGGGAATGCCATTTCGCTCAATTGCAACAAACTGATTGCCAATAATCACCACTCCGCCGGCGGCTGGCGCCTGACGAAAAACTGTTTTTATCGCATAAGCGAGATTCTCACCGTCAACATCGCCAAAATCACGAAAAGTCTGCGATTCGTCGTAGAGCCAATCGAGGATTTTGAGCACCAAATCGTCGGCATCTCTAATTTCTTTATTATCAACAGATAACAAATTTTCACAAAAATTATTTGCTTTCAAGCATCTATCATTACAAAAAAGTCTGTACATTTGCAGAAAAATTTAACAGTTATGAACGAACAAGAGACCGCTTTAGCATTAGCGAATTTCCTGCTGCAAATTAAAGCAATAAAATTGAATCCTGCAAGTCCTTTTACATGGGCGAGTGGATTAAAATCACCGATTTATTGTGACAACCGCATCACTTTATCATATCCTAACATCAGAACCTTCATCCGCGAGGCTTTTGTGAAGATGTGTGTGGAGCATTACGGCAAGCCTGACCTCATAGCCGGCGTGGCTACCGGAGGCATCCCGCAAGGCGCTTTGGTGGCTCAGGAACTCGGTCTCCCATTCTGCTACGTGCGCTCGGAAGCCAAGTCGCACGGCTTGAACAACCAGGTTGAAGGCATAGTGCCGCAAGGCGCTTCGGTTGTAGTGATCGAAGACCTCGTTTCGACAGGAAAATCAAGTCTTGCAGCCGTTGAGGCACTGCGCGAGAAAGGCGCCAACGTGAAAGGCATGATGGCTATTTTCACCTACCAGCTCGACGCCGCGGCGGAAGCATTCAAGAAAGCCAACTGCGACCTCGTGACCATCAGCAATTACGAGGCTTTGATTAAAAAAGCCGTTGAAGAAAACTACGTTAGCGACGACCAGATGCATTCGTTAATGGAGTGGAGAAAGAGCCCACAGGCGTGGTCGGAGGCACATCAAACATGTTAATTCAGTCACAATATGTTGATAACAGCAAGAGCGAGCAGGAGTTTTTCGCAATTGTGAGCGATATGCGGAATATTCCGGCGTTGCTTCCTGAGCAGGCAATTAACGTGAATGCCGACGAGGACAACCTCTCGTTCACAGTGCAAGGCATGGGCAGCATCGCTCTGCGCGTAAGTCAAAGAATAACATACAGTTTGGTTCAACTGGTACCAGTTGGCAAAGTTCCTTTCCCATTCGTGTTAAGCATAAAAATAGCAGGACTTGGCAACAACTGCCGCGTGATGTTTGAAATCGACGCCGAGCTCAACCCGCTGATGGCGATGATGGCTAAACGTCCGCTTCAGAACCTCGTCGACATGATGGCGGAAAAAACTGTAACTCTTTAACGTCACACACGATCCCGGCTCCTTCTTTATCTCGAAGAAGGAGTCGTCCGTATTTATCAAAACCATTGATAATCATTGATTTAACTTGATTTTGATAAAAATACTCAGACCAAACTCCAAAACGATAAGCTTTTGAGATGTATTTTCTATTGATCTCAATTTGATTTTCTGAAAAACGCAGGCTTTCAACTGAAGATTTGATATTGTTAATCAACAGGTTCAACAAATCTTCAATATCATAATCCTTACTTGAAATCATTTTCAATGAAATAGGATTCGGGATATCTTTCGAAAACTCTATCTGATTGACATTCAACCCGATGCCGATGATAGAAACGCCCATCATGCGGCCTTCGATGGTGTTTTGAATCAACATTCCGGCAAGTTTTTTATCGCCGAAATAAATATCATTGGGCCATTTGATAAAAAGTTGCTGATTATCAATAAATTGCGCAAGAGTTTCGACAATAGCAACCGACACAGCCTGCGAAATCTGAAATTGGTTTTCGGCTTCTAAGAAATTGACATTCAACGCAATACTGAACAAAAGATTCTTCCCTGCCTCACTCTCCCACTTGTTTTTATCCATCCCTCGCCCGGCCGACTGATGAGAAGCCACCACGACTACATCCGAAATGTCATTTTTTTCGGAAATTTTGTCATAAAGCCAAACATTAGTCGAGTTTATTTCGTCGAAATGAAAAATTTTCAGAGCCATCACCTTAAATCGTTAAAAAAATCAGCTTTTACTTTGAAAAAACAAAAATAAATAATTTTTCTTGACAAGTATTTAAAATCATCAAATTTTATGACTATATTTGCAAAAATTTTTATCAATTTATGAGAATAAGACACGAAAATGACAATACTGAAGAGGTCTTGAAAACCATAGTCGAGACCATGTTGGAAGCGAAGGCTAAAGAAGTTACATCATTGGATATGAGAGAGTTACAGTCGGCAGTTACCGACTATTTCGTGATTTGCCATGCCCAGTCGAAGACACAGGTCAACGCCATAGCCGAGAAGATTATCGACAACGTGCGTAACAAGCTGCATGTGCATGTGTATCACGAGGAAGGCTTTGAAAATTCGGAATGGATTTTGTTGGATTATATCGACGTGGTGGTTCATATCTTCCTAACAGAAAAGCGTGAGTTTTATAAATTAGAGGATTTATGGGCTGACACGGAGAAAAAGATTTACGAAGACTAAATTGGTTAAGAATGGCAGAATTAAATAACAATAACAAACCGAAGAAAAAGATAGGTTTTTATTGGGTTTACATCGTCCTGATAGCATTTTTTATAGGCTCGCTGATGTTTGGCGGTGGCGGCAATGTGAAGGAAACCACTATGACCGAACTCACGAAGTTGCTGAAAGACCAGGACATTGAGAAGATAGAGCTCGTCAACGGCAAAACAGCCGAGATTTACCTCAACGAGCAAGGTATGCGGAAATATTTCCCGAACGAGAAACCGCAGATGTTTGGCAAAGCGCCTAATTACACACTGAAAGTGTCGGAAGACCGTCTCTACGCCAAAGTCGACGAGGCTCAGCAAGGAATGGCAAATCCTGTGGAAGTCTCGCCAGTGGAACGTCATAACTGGGGCGTCGAGATAATCAGCTGGATATTACCTTTATTATTAATAATCGGATTCTGGGTTCTCATCACACGCAGGATGGGCGGAGGTTCAGGCATGGGCGGAGGTCAGATTTTCAGCATCGGCAAGTCGAAGGCACAGCTTTACGACCAGGAGAAAGACAGCAAGACAACGTTTAAAGATGTGGCCGGCCTGGAAGAAGCCAAGGAAGAGGTGATGGAGATTGTCGATTTCCTTAAAAACCCTAAGAGATACACACGTTTAGGTGGTAAGATTCCGAAAGGCGTTTTGCTTGTAGGCCCTCCAGGAACCGGTAAGACTTTGTTGGCAAAATCTGTCGCCGGCGAGGCTGGAGTGCCGTTCTTCAGCATCTCGGGCTCCGACTTCGTGGAAATGTTTGTGGGCGTCGGCGCCTCACGTGTGCGCGACTTATTCAGTCAGGCGAAGGCAAAATCACCTTGTATCATATTCATTGACGAGATCGACGCCATCGGACGTGCTCGTGGCAAGAACATCATGAGTGGTGGCAACGACGAGCGCGAAAGCACTCTGAATCAGCTGCTTACCGAGATGGACGGCTTCGGCACCAACTCAGGCGTCATCGTGCTGGCAGCGACTAACCGCGCCGACATCCTCGACAAGGCGTTGATGCGCGCAGGTCGTTTCGACCGTCAGATCTACGTCGAGCTCCCCGACTTGAACGGTAGGCGCGAGATTTTTGAAGTTCACATGCGTGGCCTTAAGCTCGGCAACGACGTCGACAAGGAGTTTTTGGCGAAACAGACCCCTGGATTCTCGGGTGCCGACATCGCCAACGTGTGCAACGAGGCAGCGCTCATAGCGGCACGTCGCAACAAGGAAAGCATTGAAAAACAAGACTTCTTGGATGCCATCGACCGTATCGTCGGAGGTCTCGAGAAGAAAAACTCGGTGATAACGCCATCGGAAAAGAAGGTCATCGCCTTCCACGAGGCCGGACACGCCACCACGAGCTGGATGCTCGAGCACGCTCATCCGCTGGTGAAGGTAACCATAGTTCCGAGAGGTAAAGCCCTCGGCGCGGCCTGGTATCTTCCTGACGAGCGTCAGATCACCACAAAAGAACAGATGTTCCACGAGATGGTGGCCACACTGGGCGGCCGCGCCGCGGAACAAATCATATTCGGACAGATATCTACCGGTGCCTTGAACGACCTTGAAAAAGTGTCGAAACAAGCCCACGCCATGGTGATGTACTATGGTCTCGATGAAAAAATCGGCAACGTAAGTTATTATGACTCAACAGGTCAGCAAGACTATGCGTTTACCAAGCCGTTCAGCGAGAAGACTGCCGAGAAGATCGACGCCGAGGTGAGCAAACTCATCGAGAGCGCCTATCAGGAGGCGTTGCGCATCCTCAACGAGCACAAAGACGGCCTGACACAGCTCGCCAACAAGCTCATCGACAAGGAAGTGATCTTCACCGACGACCTCGTCGCCATCTTCGGCGAAAGACCTTGGAAGCAGGAAGAGAGAACGTTCTCAAAACGCAAGGAAGAAAAGCCTGATTATCCTGAAAACACGACAATAGCATAACAATGAAGATATTCTCATTCGGCAATCTCAGCGAACGAACCAACAAGGAGCAGATTCTTGCGAAGGTGCGTGAGGCTGTCATGGCGAAAGACGAGAATCTCTTCAAAGACGTGAACATGCAGGTCGACACGTGGACGCCGTTCAAGGAAGAAGACGGCGCCGACTTCACCTTCGTGGAACGTTTCAAAGAAAACGGCGGCATCTTCATCTACTTCGAGAGCAAAGAGAGTTTCCTCGAAGCAATGAAACAGTATATCGTTGAGAATCAATGGCAACCACTCTGTTCCACCAGCATGAAGATGGAGGCTGTATTCAAAGACTCGGGCATTGAGTTGAGCCGCGACTACACCACTAAACGCAAAAACATCGTCAGCATCACCGACTGCGAGTGCTTGATAGCGCACACCGGAAGCGTGGTGGTGACTGACGCATGCGCCGGGTCGAGAGCGGCATATTCCAACGCCGACACCTTATTAATATACGCGTCGCCGAGCCAGATTGTGGCGAGCATGAAAGACGCGATAAAACTCCTGAAGGAAAAATACAAGAATCGTAAACCTACCGAGACAGTCATCATCAGCAGTCCGACACGCAGCACCGAGATTGAAAATCAATTGGTTATCGGAGCTCAAGGGATACGGCAGATAGCGCTGTTTCTTGTGGAAGAAGAATAGATTTTTTGTCATTTCGACTGAAATGGAATGAAATGGAACGAAATGGAGAAATCCTCTGCCAACGGAATCATTTGATTGAAAACGTTAACAGAGGATTTCTCGACTTCACTGCGTTACGCTCGAAATGACAAGCTAGCGTTTCATTGCTGCCATCTGCTGCATAATCACAGCAATCTTCGCCTCAGCGTCGGATTTCTTTTTGCGTTCTTTGTCGACGACAGCAGCTGGAGCTCCGTTGACGAATTTCTCGTTCGAAAGCTTAGCCTCCACCGACTTCAGGAAACCTTGAGCATATTTTAATTCCTCCTCAAGTTTCTTCAACTCAGCTTCGGTATCGACAGAGTCGGTTACCGGGATGAAGTATTCCTTCGAACGAACGAGGAATCCGAATGCGTCGGTTGGTTTATCTATTGTGTAAGTTATTGACTTAACATTAGTTAACTTCTCAATGATGCAGTCAAAGTCTTTGTTGGCGCTGCCGTTGTCGATAACCACCAAATCCAATGCCTCTTTGAACGAAATGTTCTTTTCGGCACGAATCTTACGGATGTTGTTGATGACATCCATGGTGAAGTCGAAGTTGGCAAGTGTTTGGTTGTCAACAGATTGCTGCTTAGGCTGCTGTGCAATGACGATATCGTCGCCTTCTTTGCGCTCGTCGAGGCTGTGATAGATTTCCTCGGTGATGAACGGCATGAACGGATGCAGGAGCTTCATCAAATTCTCGAAGAAAGCGACTGTGGCTCTGTAAGTTGCGCCATCAACTGGCTGTCCTTGCGGAGCTTTCACCATCTCGAGATACCATGAGCAGAAGTCATCCCAAGTGAGCTTGTAGACGCCCATCAAGGCATCGGAGAGACGATATTTCTCGAAGTTATCGTTCATCTCGGCCAAAACCTGGTTGTAACGGGCGTCGAACCACTTCACTGCCATCTTAGCTGTGTCGGGTTGAGCAGCTTTTTCGTCGACATTCCAGCCCTTCACCAAGCGGAGAGCGTTCCAAATCTTGTTGCAGAAGTTACGTCCCTGCTCGCAAAGAGCCACGTCGAACAAAATATCATTACCGGCTGGAGCTGAGAGCAACATTCCCATACGGACACCGTCGGCGCCGTAGTTGTCGATCAACTCGATCGGATCTGGTGAGTTTCCTAATGATTTCGACATCTTACGACCAAGTTTGTCGCGCACGATGCCTGTAAAATACACATTGTGGAACGGCACTTTAGCCTCGTACTCCTCGCCTGCCATAATCATTCTGGCAACCCAGAAGAAGATGATATCCGGCGCGGTGATGAGGTCGTTGGTCGGGTAATAATATTTGAACTCTTTGTTGTTCGGATCAAGAATACCGTTGAACAACGAGAGTGGCCACAACCATGAGCTAAACCATGTGTCGAGGCAGTCGCTGTCACGACGCAAGTCGCTCATTGTCAGGTTGTTATTGCCAGCCTTCTCTTTCGCGAGTTTAAGTGCTTCCTCGTCAGATTCTGCAACCACATAACCGCCTTCTGGCAGATAATAAGCCGGAATCTGATGTCCCCACCACAGCTGACGGCTGATGCACCAATCTTTGATATTCTCGAGCCAGTGACGATACAAATTCACATATTTTGCCGGATAGAACTGGATTTCGCCGGTCTCGACAGGCTTCAGAGCTATCTGTGCAAGGTGTTCCATCTTGAGAAACCACTGCATCGAGAGCTTAGGCTCGATAGCGACGTTGGTACGCTCCGAATATCCAACCTTATTATTATAGTCTTCAACTTTCTCGAGCAAATCGGCTTCCTTGAGGTCGATGACAATCTGCTTACGCACAGCGTCACGGTCCATTCCGACATACATTCCTGCCGCCTCACTGATGGTAGCGTCATCGTTGAAGATATTGATACTCTGGAGGTTATGTTTCTCACCGAGCATATAGTCGTTCACATCGTGAGCTGGAGTCACTTTCAGACAACCTGTACCGAACTCGATATCGACGTATTCGTCTTCGATGACCGGAATCACTCTATTGACTAAAGGGACGATAACTTTCTTGCCTTTCAGATGCTGATTTTTCGGGTCGTTAGGGTTGATACACATCGCGGTATCGCCCATGATAGTCTCAGGACGTGTGGTAGCCACTACTGCGTAGCCCTTCTCCCCTTTGATTTTATATCTGAGGTAATAAAGTTTGCTATGTTCCTCTTTGTAGATGACTTCCTCATCGCTCAAGGCCGTGAGTGCCTTCGGATCCCAGTTGACCATACGCACGCCGCGGTAGATGAGGCCTTTTTTGTAAAGATCGCAGAACACGTGGATGACGCTCTTCGAGCGTGTCTCGTCCATGGTGAACGAGGTGCGTTCCCAGTCGCATGAGCAGCCGAGTTTGCGGAGCTGTTTCAAGATTATTCCGCCGTGCTCGTGAGTCCAATCCCAAGCATGCTCAAGGAATTTCTCGCGTCCGATGTCGGTCTTCTTGATGCCTTGCTGAGCCAGTTTATTCACCACTTTAGCTTCGGTGGCGATTGAGGCGTGATCGGTGCCAGGCACCCAGCAGGCGTTCTTTCCCTGCATACGCGCGCGGCGAACCAGCACATCCTGGATGGTGTTGTTCAACATATGACCCATGTGAAGCACGCCCGTCACATTCGGAGGCGGAATCACGATGGTGTAAGGTTCGCGTTCATCAGGAGTGGAATGAAAATAATTCTTATTCATCCAATGCTCGTACCATTTCTCTTCGGTAGCTTGCGGACTATATTTGCTCGATAATTCCATATCAGAAATTTAAATATTCAAAGATTTAAAATTCAAAATTCAAGATTAAGTTGCAAAATTACGATTTTTCTTGTTTAGATTAAATTTTTTTTACTATTTTTGTATGTTTTTTGAATGAAAACGAGAAATAATTCTATGTATAATTAAAATTTAAGTTTATGTCATTATTATCTATTGCAAGTTTATGGCAGACCAACCGCACATTGGTGATTTTGATCGGCATTTTGATTGTCGTCGTCCCATTTTTGGTCTACTATCTCCGTCAAGCCAAGAAATATCATCCTAAAGGCTTGATTGCAGCGGCATTGAGCAACATGGGCGAGCGTTTCGGATATTACATCATGAACGCCATCCTGCTGTTGTTCCTCGTGTCAAAATTCGGTTTGCCGGATAGAACCGCAAGTATCATCTACTCGGTGTTTTATTTCGGAATCTATGTTTTGAGCTTGGTGGGCGGTATCATCGCCGACCGCACTCAGAACTATCCGCGCACCATCCAGTGGGGTTTGATTATCATGGCAGCAGGTTATGTCGGATTGGCTATCCCTATGTTCAGCAAGGACGCCAACGGCATCATCCTCGACAATGGCGGCGCTTGGTGGGGCATTTTGATCTTCACATGCTTCGCATTGCTCTGCATCTCGTTTGGTAACGGTTTGTTCAAAGGCAACCTGCAAGCTCTCGTCGGTAAGCTTTACGACAAGTTCGAGGCCGAGGCAGCTGAGAAAGGCCCTGAGGCTTTGGCTGAGGCTAAAGACCGTCGCGACAGCGGTTTCCAGATTTTCTACGTGTTTATCAACATCGGCGGTGTGATTGCTCCATTCGTAGCTCCTATGCTCCGCAACTGGTGGTTGAAGGCTCACAACTTCATCTACAACGCCGACATGCCGGCACTTTGCCACCAATATCTCGCCAACGGCGAACAGACACAGAAGTTCACCGAGAATATGGCCAAGTCATTGGTTGAAGGCACAACAGTAGGCACCGACCATGCAGCTTTGGTTGATTTCAGCTCACAGTATATCGACGTGTTCAACACTGGTGTTCACTACGCATTCATCGCATCGGTGGTAGCAATGATGATTTCATTGGTGGTGTTCCTCTGCACAAAGAAGATTTTCCCACAGCCTTCAAAGAAAGAGAAAGCTGAAGTTGTTGAATACACACAGGAAGAAAAACTCGCAATGGCAAAAGAAATCAAACAGCGTCTCTACGCTTTGTTTGCAGTTCTCGGCATCGCCATCTTCTTCTGGCTCTCGTTCCACCAAAACAGCCAGTCATTGACATTGTTGGCCCGTGACTTCGTGGTCACCGACTTCTTCCCAGCTGAGATTTGGCAAGCACTTAACCCGTTGTATGTCATCATCTTAACACCTATCGTCATGGCAGCATTCGCATGGCTTGTTAGAAAAGGCAAAGGCGTTTCGACACCTCGCAAGATTGCTTACGGTATGGGTATCGCAGGTTTGGCTTACCTCTTCCTGATGGTGCTTTCAATTTCATGCAACTATCCTTCAGGTGATGTGTTCCGTGAAATGAACTCTACAGAAATGGCAGCTGCAGGTCTCGCAAAATCAGGACCATGGGTGTTGATCGTAACTTACTTCTTCCTCACAGTTGCTGAGTTGTTTATCTCACCTCTCGGACTTTCATTTGTTTCGAAGGTGGCTCCGCGTCACATGGTGGGTCTCTGCCAGGGCTTGTGGCTTGGCGCAACAGCTATCGGCAATCTGTTTATCTTCGTCGGACCTCTCATGTACAACGCTTGGGACATCTGGGTATGCTGGGGCGTGTTCCTCGCCATCTGCGTGGTCTCAATGTCGGTGATGTTCGGCATGGTGAAATGGTTGGAACGCGTAACCGCGTAGTTAAAAGATAATAGATAAAAGTTAAAAGATAACAGTAGGGACGCACGGCCGTGCGTCCCTTAATTTAAAACCAAAAATAATTATCAATTATGAAGAATCTAACAAAAGAAGAATTCGAGATTTATTGTCTGTTCATTGCAGCCAATGCCGATTTCAATATCACGAAGCAAGAGCTTATCGCGATGGGCGCTCACACCAATCCGGAGACGTTTGTGAAAGTGTACAACGGCTTCGAGGCGGACAACGACATGGAACGTATTGAAACCATTCGTGAGTGCAAAGCATTGTATATCAAGGATGAGCTCGACCGTCAGAACCTCTTCGACAAGATGAAAAAGGTGTTCTTCGCCGACAGCAAATTCAGTGCGGCGGAACAGAGCGTTTTCATGATGCTGAGGAAACTGATTTGAGGTTCCTCGCCCCTACGGGGCTCGGAATGACACCCACAAAAAAAATTATCATGGCGCGGCATGAAGAAACCTGCTGATACTAGGAATCTTTAAGCCGCGCCACATTTATTAATAATAATGATTTGTCATTCCGACCTCGACCGAAGGGAGAGGGAGGAATCTCAATATTTTTTTCTGAATTTTGGGCAGTATATTAAAAACACGGCTGGTTTTTTATTCCAGTCGTATTCTTTTATTTTTTTCCAATCGGAGATGGGCTTGCTGACGATTTTCTCGTCGTCCATGGTGATGTCGGATGCCACGCAGAGCATGGTTGTAGGGTGACAATTTTTCACAAGCTCCTCTATCATGGCGTTGTTGCGGAACGGCGTCTCGATAAACATCTCCGTCTCGTCATTTGCAAGCGATTGACGCTCAAGCGATTTTATCTTTTGAACGCGTTCCGGATTTTTTATCGGGAGGTAGCCATGGAAACAGAACGACTGTCCGTTGAAACCTGAGGCCATCAAGGCGAGAATCATCGCATTGGGGCCTGTCAGAGGAACGACCTGAATTCCTGCCTGATGCGCGAGTTCCACTATCAAAGCGCCCGGGTCGGCGACGCAAGGAGTGCCGGCTTCCGACATAAGGCCGATGTCCTGTCCGTCGAGAGCTTTGCCGAGATATGTGAGCAAATCGGGGTTCTCAGGGTTGTGCTTGTCGAGTTCAACAAACTCGAGTTCGTCGATCGGACAAGGCATGTGCATCTTGCTCAGCATGCGACGGGCTGTGCGGACGTTTTCAACGACAAAAAATCGTAGTGTTCTGACGATATCGAGCGTCCCGGCAGGTATGACCTGTTCGGCCGAGGTTGCACCAAGCAGCGTCGGCACGAGGTATAATTTCCCAAATTGCTGATTCATAACGGATTATTGAAGTGTCTGTTCGATCTTATCGGCGGTCGCACGGAACTGTTTATCTGTCTCAAGAAGGTTGACGACGGTCTTCAGCGAGTGAATAACGGTGGCATGGTCTTTGCCTCCGCACTGTTCGCCTATGACGATAAGCGGCGCCTTGGTGTATTTCTTTGAGAAATACATCGAGAGCTGGCGGGCCTGAACGATGTTGCGTTTTCTCGACTTCGTGAAGAAATCGGCTTGCGATGTTCCCATCTCTTCGCACACCGCATTAATAATATAGGTGATGGTGATCTCGCGGTTGGAGTTGTTCACAAAACGCTCCACCATTTGTTTCGCCAGGTTGATTGTGATGGCTTTGCGGTTGAGCGACGACTGTGCGATGAGTGAGATAAGGAATCCTTCCATCTCGCGCACGTTGGTCTTGATATGTTCCGCGATATAGTTCACCACGTCGTCGGGCAACTCAACGCCTTCGTTGTAGGCCTTGCGTTTCAGGATGTTGCGGCGTGTCTCCACATCAGGCATCGACATCTCGGCCGAGAGCCCCCATTTGAAACGCGAAATGAGGCGCTGTTCCATGTCTTTGATCTCCGCAGGCGGCTTGTCGCAGGTGAATATAAGCTGCTTGCCTGTCTGCTGCAGGTGGTTGAAGATATGGAACAATGTGTCCTGAGTCTTCGGTTTTCCCGAAAGGAACTGTATATCGTCGATGATGAGCACGTCTATCATCTGATAGAAATGCACAAAGTCGTCGCGGCTGCTCTTCGAGCTGTTGTTGCGACACGAGGCCTGGAACTGCATGAGGAACTGTTCCGCGTTGACGTACAGCACCGTCAGCTCAGGATGATGTTTCTTCGTCTCAAGACCGATGGCCTGGCAGATGTGGGTCTTTCCCATTCCAGTCGGGCTGAACACAAACATCGGGTTGAACGAGGTGCGGCCAGGGTTTTTCGCTATGGCAAGACCCGCCTCATATGCCACGCGGTTGCACTCTCCCACCACGAAATTCTCCATGCAGTAGTTCTCGTTGAGGTTCGACTCGATGTTCACCTTCTTGATTCCAGGAAGCGCAAACGGGTTCAGCACCTTCTGTTCGGTGTTCTCGAAGTCGATCTGTATCTGCTTCGGCGGATTCTTGGTGTTGGTGCGGTCGACCGAAGGCTGTTTCACAACCACAGGCTTGTTCTCGTTGTTGTCCATCATGATGGAATATTCGAGCTTGCCTTCCGGGCCCAGCACCTTGCGGATGGTGGCTTTTATCACCTTAATATAATGAGTCTCAAGGAATTCGTAGAAAAAGTCGGACGGCACCTGGATGGTCAAGAGACCGTTCTTGTAGTCGACAGGCTTAATCGGCTCGAACCAAGTCGAGAAAGCTTGCGCCGGAACGTTCTCCCGAATCATCGAGAGGCAATCTTCCCATATTTCAAACAAATTCTTGTTCATTATTTGTATAAGTGTGTATAAATCAACTGCTTAAAAAAGCCACTCTGCTCACAAAATGACTTTACAAATATCAACATAAAAAAGTTAATAAAAATATTTTTTTTGTATTGATTATTAATTTTTTTTAGTATAAATTACGAGGAAATTGCCAAAAATGAGTCCAAAATCGCTCTAAATAATTGATACTAAACGGTTTTGAGGTATTTCACATCGACTCCGTAGAGACGCTTCAATTTTTCAACAATTCTGTCGGAATCGCTTTGTCTTATTGATATTTCGAGATAGCAACGAAGCTCAAATTTTGGGTTCTGTTGTTCGAGATTTTCGTCTTTGAGAATTCGCATCACTTCGTTGAGGAGCGGATAGTCGAATTCGAGGCTATAGACCTCGTCGATGGTTTTTTCAACAATGGTGCAGTTGTCGAGAGCCTCGCGAGCTGAGGTTTTATAGGCGTTGATGAGGCCTGGCACGCCGAGCAGCTGTCCGCCGAAGTAACGAGTGACGACCACGCACACGTTGGTGACATCTTTCGAGAGAATCTGGTTGAGGATGGGTTTGCCGGCAGTGCCCGACGGTTCGCCATCGTCGCTGGAACGGTAACATGCCTTGTCGGGACCTATCATGAAGGCGTAGCAATGATGTTTGGCATCGAAATAACGCTTGCGGATCTCGGCGACATGCTCTTTTACCTCAGCCTCGGAATGGACGGGAAACGCCTCAGCAATGAACTTGGAGCCTTTCTCTTTGTAGAGCCCCTCGCCTTTTGTGGTAACGATTTTATATGAATCCTCGAATAACATGGTGCAAAAATAATAATTTTTTTCAGACCTTAGACTTTAGACCTTAGACTTTAGCAATAATAGTCTCAAAAAACTAAGGTCTAAGGTCTAATATCTAAAGTCTTTTTGTATTTTTGTGGCATGAAAATGTCGTCAAATTTGGTTAGGGATTGTCGCAGGTATTATGCGGGCGAGTTAGAGAAGATTTATGGCTCTAACGAAGCTAATGCATTGATAATGATTTTGTTAGAACATTATTTCGGCATCGACAGAGTAAAAATCGCGCTAGAGCCCGAGCTGCGTCTGAGTGAATCGGAGTTGTTGACGTTGCATTTCGCGGTGAAGGAGTTGTTGAAAAACAAACCTATACAATATATAATAGGTGTAACCGAATTTTGCGGCATGCAGTTTCAGGTTGACGAAAACGTGCTGATTCCTCGTCCCGAAACCGAAGAATTAGTTAATAAGTTAGTCAGTTGTTCAGTTAGTCAGTTATCTTCCCCGTCATGTCGAATTCTAGACATCGGCACCGGTAGCGGCTGCATTGCCATAAGCCTTGCCAAATTAATAAAGAATAGCGAGGTAACCGCCATCGACATTTCCGAAAAGGCTTTGGAAGTGGCAAGAAGGAACGCGGAGGCGAATGGCGTGAATGTGAATTTCGTGCAAGCGGATATTTTAAATATTAAAGAAGGTCTTTTTGACAAAAAATTCGACATCATTGTGAGCAACCCGCCTTATGTTTGCGAGGGCGAAAAAAAGGAGATGCGAGCCAATGTTTTAGAGTATGAGCCGGCCTCTGCCCTGTTTGTTTCCGACGACGATCCGTTGCTGTTTTACAGAAAAATATTGGATTTTGCGCAGAAAAACCTGAAGGATGGCGGTGAAGTTTGGTTCGAAATCAATGAAAAACTAGGAGTTAAGACAAAAGATTTATGCATAGAGAGAAATTTTAAAAACGTCGAAATCATTAGCGATTTCAAGGGAAAGGATAGAATAGTAAAAGCGTCAACTTAATTTTTTTTGAAAATTTTTTATTTTTTTTGTCGAAGCGATAAATATTTTACTTACCTTTGAAGTGTTAAATAAAAGCGAAAGTCGAAACGCTTGATTTTTCGACAACAAAGTATTAATAATTAAATTTAATTTATTATGAAAAAAGCATTATTAATTTTAGGTTTAGTCGCATTCTTAGGAACAGGCTTCACATCATGCAAAAAAGACTGCAAATGCACACTCGATGGCGTGACATCAACAACTAAGACAAAGAAAAAAGACTGCAAAGACTACACAGAAACAGTTAGCTACATGGGCTACAGCGAGAGCTACACAGTAAAATGCACATGGGGTAAGTAATTCCTCAATAATTATTAATTAAAAGGGCGGCTGTGAAGTCGCCTTTTTTTATTGTTTTTTTTGAATAAAATAATAAAAATTTGTATCTTTGCGTTTTGAATTATGTCGGAAAACATCCACATCGGTAACAGCATAAAGCAAGAGCTCAAACGACAGGAAAGAAGCATCGCATGGCTCGCGCGACAGGTGTATTGTGACAGGAGCAACCTTAGCCGGCTCTTGCAAAATCAATATATCGACATGGATTTGCTGCGAAGAATATCTACAATTTTGAATCATAATTTTTTCAAAGAGATTGCAGATATAGTGCAGCATGACATTGACAATAAAAATATTAAACCTGAAGAATAAAATGAACAAAGAAACAACATTAGGCATTTCGAAATTTTGCGTCAGACTTATAATAGGTCTCGTTTTCATAGTCGCGGCTATTTTCAAACTTTTGTCGATAGATTATTTCGAGATCTACATCTACAGCTTCAATCTGTTCGGTTACGGGCTCGCCACAGTGTTGTCGCGACTGCTTATTTGCGCGGAACTTTTGCTAGGCTTGGGCATGATACTCAAGATTCGCTACAAGGAAGTGTGGTGGCTGTCGATGCTGATGATGATAGGGTTTACCCTATTCCTTATTTATGTGATAGTGTTCAGAAACGACGACAACTGCCATTGTTTCGGCGAGTTGTTGAAGCTCGACCCGAAAGAATCAATCTTTAAAAATATTATTTCAGGTGTTCTGCTTTTGTTTGTCCACAAAGAAGAAGACTATAACTTCAAGCCTCGCTTGAGAAAATGGTTGATTGGAATTTCAATCGCCATAGCGGTGATTCTGCCTTTTGTGGTATTCCCGATGGATACTGTTTATAAAATGATTGTTTCAAAAAGCAACGATATCAATACTGTTGAATTTGAGAACAGTTTGAACGACAAGTATAGTGTTTTCCGTTTGAATCGTATTGAAGATAAAGTAAACGACACCGTGTATATGGAGCGTGACACCCTGACACCATTCAATATTTATGACGGCAAATACTTTATTAATTATGTGTCATCGGGCTGCAATTTCTGCAAGATGGGAACTAAGAAACTTATGATGATATTGAATCATAACAATATAGACAAGAAAAATATAAAGTTTTTGATTTGGGGTTATGAGGCTGACATCATTAAATTTATGGATGAGACAAACTCGGCTGACTGCGAGTACTGGTTCATCTCTCCTATTACATCATTAGAAATCACCTATGGTAAATTCCCGTCATACATTTGGACTGACAATGGAAAGCTTATCGACTCAGGCGATTTGCGCGATTTGAATGAGAATAAGATTGTAGAATTCTTTAAATAGAATTACAAAACATAACAAAAAAAATTGGGTGGCTAAAAGTCACCCAATTTTTTAATAATCAATTCGAGCTATTATTTGCCCCATGTGCATTTTACTGTGTAGCTCTCGCTGTAGCCCATGTAGCTAACTGTTTCTGTGTAGTCTTTGCAGTCTTTTTTCTTTGTCTTAGTTGTTGATGTCACGCCATCGAGTGTGCATTTGCAGTCTTTCTTGCATGATGTGAAGCCTGTTCCTAAGAATGCGACTAAACCTAAAATTAATAAAGCTTTCTTCATAATAATGTAATTTAATAATTATTAATTAATTTTGTTACCGAAAAACCAAGCACTTCGGTTATGTGCTAAATGCGATGTAAAATTAAGTATTTAATTTATAGAAAAAACAATTGGTGTAAAATTAGCATCATTTTGATGTTTTTAACGCATCAAAAGAACAAATGTCTTGCAAATAACTTTCAAGTAGATCAAAACGAATATCTTTTTTGAGTATTTTTTTGTCTTTGTCGAGGAGATAGATGCTTGATGATTCTAGGAAAAAGTAAAGCTTTTCGTTGTTTATTGTCTGGTTTTTGTCGTAGCCATCGAGCCATTTCTCGGGATATGATGTGGCTTTCCACAAATCATATTGTTCATAAGGACACACAGCGAAGACTTTTAATATGCCGGAGTCAATCATTGAGTTGACGATTTCGGAATTTGCCAGATCGTCTTTGGTTTTCATGCAGATATCGCAATCGGGGTTATTGAAAAACACGAGCAGATATTCCGATTCTATGTCTTTTAGCTCGATTGCCTTGCCGTTTTTGTCGAAAACCTTGAAATTTGTCGCCTTCTCGCCCACTCTGTTTGTCAAGATTATTGTTTTTTCATATTCAAAATTAAGTTTCGCATATTCATTTATTTCCTCATTGTTTATAACAAATTCACACACAGCTAGATAGCGTTCGTAATCGCAATAAAGCGACTGAGGGTTCATGAGATAGACGCGGAAGGTGTCGATGAAAAGGGAAAATATCCGGTTTGATTTTGAAGCTTTTTTGAGAGTTTGTTTTATGGCTTTGTCGGAGGTTTCGCGAGAGGTGTCTTTCATGAGAGTAAAATATCCGAGAGCCGCGTCGCCGTCAACGAAAATATCGGGATTTTGGAAATCGTAGTTATCCCAATAATGCAGGAGAAGATATTCAGTGCGAGCCTGTTTGCCTGTTATGGTGTCGGGCAGCTGCGGAAGAGAGAAATTCTGAGTTGCCGCAGTGAATGACAATAACAGGAGTATCGGTAATGTCAGGATTTTTCTCATTTGAACATGAATGTGTAGCCTATCACGAACACGTGTTTGTTTAGTTTATCATATTGCCAGCATGCGTCGAAGCAGCCTTTCCACAGCGGTATGTTGACTCCGGCCGACACAGGAAACACCACTGATTTCTCGCCACCACCGAAAGCATAAGACATTCCTACACCCACGAAGGGGTTGACATTGACAGGTCTTATCGGGAAATACACACGTGTGTCGAAACCTATGGAGTTGTTGAATGTGCCTTTGGTGTTTGTTTCCGTCCCTCTTGGTTTGCTATAGCCTAACAAAGTGTTCATGGCGAAGTCCCATCGGCCTTTCATGAGGAAAAAGCCCAATCGGCCATACAGATTAAGATAATACATCTCTTTCATTGTTGTCAATGCACCGCTGACATTGAAAAACCAAGGGTGTTTAAGGCTTCGTTCGGGGCGTTGTGCCAGTCCTTTTATTGTTGTCATTTCAGACAGCTGATCCTTATCCCAAGAATCGACCATCCAGAAATGCCCGTGCGATTGCTCATGCCACAATTCTCCCTGATGGTTGTTGATAACATAAACTGTTGACACCTGTTGTGCCTCTGCTTCCACCGATATCAGTTCCGATTTTTTATGATCCTGCAAGGCGGAGTATTCTTCCGGATTCATATAAAGATAGAGCATATTGCCGTTTTTCTCCGCATACAACACAACTTGTCGGTTAATCTGCGCCGAGGCGAAGAGGGTCGGGAGAAGCAGGCACAATGTCAATAATATCTTTTTCATATCGATCATTTTCGGGATTAGAAATAACAGGTGTAGCCGATTGACAGTGTATATCGCATCGATTTGCTTTTAAACATATAGTAATTTGAAAGCATTGCATCAAGTGATGACATGCCTATTGGCAAAGGTATTGAGACTCCGGCTCTAAGTCCGGCGCCGTTGTCGAATTCGCCATTAGAGCGTTGTACTGTGAAGCCTGCTCCCAGGACGACAATCTGTTGCAATATAGCGTTGAACGACAGGTCGCTTGATACAAGCTTAGATTCTTTTGCCTTAGAATAGCCCAAATCGAGCATCACGTTGGTATTATTGCCGGTTCTAAAGCCGTAGCGAGCATTCATGATGAGTGTTTTGTTCATATAAGTCATGCCTAAATACACCAGGTTACGTGCCGGCTTACGTCCGAGATATTTCAGTTTCTGTTTACGGAATGACTTGTATTCCATTGAGTTATCAGCTTTCAAAGCATTGAGATGGTTTTGATATACGCCATCCGGATCAATTTCTGATTTTTCATCCCCCATAACATCGATTCCACGTTGTAGGTAATCGGCTGCCATTTTCTTATATCCGAGGCTTTCCCACATCGCGGAAGCGCCTATATATGGCAGATATTCCTTGGGATATGACTCTATGAGTTCTTCATAGAGCACAACGGCTTGCATATACTGGTTTTGTGTTATGAGATTATTGGCGCGGGTCATAGCTTTCCCCATGTTATCGGTGTTGATGGAAACGACGCGTTTATATTTCCCGACAAGATTGACATAATCATTAGCCAGCCATTGCGGAGGATTTGAAACATAAGGTGTCCAAAACACATCAGCAAGATTGTCGTAATCCATCAATTTTAGGACTTGTGAGATATAAAACAGCGTCGTCACGTTGGCTTTGCTGCTCACCATGACTTTGTCGAGGTACATTATTGCGCCGTCGTAGCATCCTGAAAGAGCGAGAGCGAAAGCGTATTCAGAGCACACAGTCTTATTTTCGTCGGTTTGCAGCACTCTGGCATACCTTACGACTGCTTCGTTGAAGTGTTCGTTGAGGACTTCTTCACGAGCGTAGGCAAGTCTGGCATCCATAGGATCCGGGAAAACTGAAGTTTGCGAGAAGCAATTTAATAATCCCGCAAACATTACGATGCCAAGTATCAGTAACACTTTACGCATAACTCATTTATTCTTGTTTTTCCTTATCAGTATCGTACAATTTCGCAAACTCACCGATATTATTGATAAAAGCGATCATACCGTTATCAAACAGCATATAGAGTTTATTACCATCAGACACCATACTCTTCACGCCGCCTTTCAACATATCCAAGGAAGCATCAAGAGTACCGATATAACCGGTGCTTTTTTTTGTTGAATAAAAAACGCCGCAGGCATCAGCACATAGAGATTTTATTTCAGAATCAAAAGTCATGATTTTTAGCGCCATTTTTTTTGAAATATAATAAACGCTTTTTGTGTCGGACACGAAAATATCCAGACTATTAGCAGAAAAACATTTGATTTTGAATGGCATTTCAATAAAAGGAATGACTATACAAGTTTTAATATCAAAGATATTGATCTGGCTTTTCCCGTCTTTATAGACGACAAGAAACAAAACATCATCAATGGATGGATAGATAGAGAAATTAGCATCAGGCATTTTAAACCATTTCATAACCGTGTCATTGCACCATGCTTTGATAAAGTTATCTTCTTTATAAAACAAGGTTCCTTTGCAATTAACAATATTTTCAGATTTTAGCACCTCTTGCGGAACATTGCCATAACTGCAAACGCTATCATAGTTCAAAGCCAACATTTTTCCATTAGAGATCAAAGTCAGGCAATCCTTGTCACACGACAGAAGACGTGCTGTTTTGGGCAACACTCCAGCATTAACCAATATTCCGAAATCAGATTCTTCTGGAAGTTTAACCTTAATATCTTGCGCCACTCCCAGAATCGGTAAGAAAAGCATTATTAAAAAAACAATCTTTCTCATATATGATGTTTTATTACTCCTAATTATAATTATCTGCCAAAAAATCCGAAAACATTTTCGGCTGTCTTACGAGCGAATCTGTTCATGATGTGTTCGGTGTAAGCGACAACCTGTCTCATTTTTGCGGGATCTGTTGAAACAGCGGCATCTGCCATAGCCTTTATAAAACCTTTATCCTGAACCGCCTGCGCGAATTCGTTGACATTTTCAACGTGATTGATACCGGTTTCTATTTCTCTTGCATATCTTCCTCCAAAAGCATCAATGGCAACCTCCTTTAATTTGTCATAAACCTTACCAATAATGGTCGATTTTGCGCCCTCGACACCGCCTTCTGCCGTTGATTTCAGTAATTTGATACCAAAAGCTCCCCATTCAACATTTGCCATAATTATGTCGTCATTCGGATTACCTTTTTTCCACAACTCTTCCATTGTAAATATATCTTCGGCATGGTCATAAAGGTCAGACCTAAGATCTTTATTAGCCATGTCTGACAAATAATTAGGGTTATCCACATTATTATAACCAGGGCAATCGCCATCCCATCGTGGCATATAAATCTGATCATATGTCGGATAATAATTATCGCCCAAATATGCTCCGGTTTTTCGCATGCTTAAAGCGTAGAAAAATTCTGTAGGTTTTAACTCTCTATCTTCATCCTTAACTCTATCACCGATATCTCTTAGAATTTTGCTGTTATATCCTTTATCGCTGGTATTTATTCCTGCCGCATTATGAAAATTTTTATTGAGCACTTCATTATTAACCGTCATATCATTTTCAACCATCCCATTATAAACATCATGCGTTTTGCCCTGTGAGAAATAGTCATATAAACCATTATTAAACGCATTATGTGAACTCAATTCTTCATAATAACTTCCAGGAGAGTTGACATTACCCATACAAGGCGTTACTGTTGTCTTAACATAACAGCCGCTGTTTGACACGTTCCACATGCATTCTTTTCGGGCTTTTTCACATTCCTCGCGACTGCTATAGCTTTTTTTGCTCAAGTTTTCAATATCAGTTTTTGCCACCTCCTCATATATTACAATCTCAAGTTCAGCCGTCCAATTTCCGCAGTTTGTATTGGAAGTCAAGGAAGCCGAGAAATGCCATTGCGCTGCCAAGCTATTGAAAATCAACAGCAAAAATATTAATATAATAAATCTGTATCTCATGATTTATGTTTTTTGGGCAAAGATAAGAAACAATTTGGTTTTTGTCAATAAATTACATGTTTTTTAATATAAAAAAGTAGAGACGCGCCATGGCACGTCTCTACAATTACATTTATGGTTTACGTTTACACCATCAAAGCACCGACGAGACCCAAAATCGCGTAGAATTCAGGGAGAGCGGCGTAGATAAGGGTGTTGGTGAACACATCGTGTCCCTGGCTGACGCCCACGATACCGTTGGCGCACACCTGACCCTGACGGATGGCTGAGATCATGCAGACCAAGCCGACGCAGAGGCCGACGCCGAAGATAACGAGACCCATCTCAGGGTTTGCGCGCATCTTGCTGAGAAGCATGAAAAACGCCACGAATCCGTAGATACCCTGGGTTGCCGGAAGTGCCGACAAAACCATGAAGTTACCTGATGCCTCAGGACGTTTCTTGAGACCGCCTTCAGCAGCGTTGCCCGCCGTTGATGTGCCGATTGAACTTCCGATACCAGCCAAGGCCAAAACCAGACCTAAACCGAGATAACCTAAAATTGTTGTTAACATAGTATTTAAGATTTAAAATTTAACATTCAATATTTAAAATTTAAGATTTTAACGGGTTATACTTTCTTCCAGTTCCTTCATAACCTGAATTCTTGAAAAATTCGAGGAAATTAAGACGAAGCGGATGCACGAAAGCACCGAGCACGCACATCGCGACGTTCAGCGTGTGACCGACCACCACGATGAGGATGAAGGCTATCCAGCCCGCTCCGCCATCGCCAAGTGCTTGAATGCCAATGGCATTGAACGCCTCACCGAGCTTAGCGCCTGCCAAACCGAGGGCGTACAGACGGAGGTAACTCAACACATCGCCGAGCAATCCGGTGGCAGTGTTGTAGGTCTCCCACAAGCCCGAACCGACATTCAACAAAGGATTGCGATGCAAGTCGTTCAAGAAGAATATACCCAGAGCCGACAAGATGCCGAGGCCGATGATGATCCATTTCGTTAATGCTGAATCGATTACGCCGATGAGCGCGAGGCCTCCGACGATGACGCCACCCACGATGAGTAAGGTCCAGCCCCAAGTCCCGAGGGAGTTGAGGAAGCCTTTCACCTTAGTCGATTGATACGTCTTAACAACCATTGCAAGACAGATATGCACAATACCGACCAAGATAGCCAGCACCATAGTGCCGTCGAAGCCCGCAATTTCTGTTGGAACCATGCATTTCTTCACTGCTTCAGGGATGATGATCCAAGTGAGCATATCAACCGAGAAGAAGGTGTGGAACAGCAAGCCGATGACTGTCGTGGCGACACCCAGAGTGATTCCGAGCGGTGCGATGTTGCCCAACACTTTTTTCAATGCCAAACTTGCGCCGATGAGCACTAAGCCATAGCCGGCGTCGCCCATGCAGAATGCAAAGAACAGCATGAAGAAAATGGAGATAAACACCGTCGGGTCGAACTCGTTGTACTTCGGGCGACCGTACATGTCGGTCAAGAGCTCGAACATCGAGACGAACTTGTTGTTTTTCAGCTTGATCGGCGGATTGTCGTCAACTTTGGCTTTGTCGACCAAATAAAGGACTCCTTCCCTATCAAGCATCTCTTTCACTTCAGCCTCTTTTTCAGCTGGAGCGAAGCCTTCGAACACCGTGATGTAATCTGCAGCTGCTTTTGTTCCTGACATGTGAGCCAGATGCAAATCGAGTTTCGAAACCGTTCTGTCAAGTTCTTTCTGGATGTCTTTTTCATGACATTTCAGCTCTGCCAGATGACGTTCCTTCTTCTCAATTTCATATCTCAAAGCATCGATTTTCTTCTCGATTGTCGAAGCGTCGCTGTCAGGAGCAGGCATTTCCTTCAGCGGGAAATCGTAGTTTTCATCATCGGAAACAATAACAAAATATGTAGTGTTGCCGTCATTTGAAATCTCGCTCAAAGCGTAGTTTTCCTTCCATTCAGGATTGAAATTTGAGCTTTTTACCTTGTAGAAATGCAGCTTCAGTCCGCGCTCCTCGAGTTTTTTGAAGTTCTCGACATCGAATTTACCCCAAGGCTGGCGTTCCTCCCATTCTTTAGCAAGCTGATTGATTTGATTTTCAGCCACTTCCTTCTCGTTTATGGTCTCGATGACGTTCGAAGCGAGGTCGCCTTCCACTTTTTCGGCAAACTCAGCTGGTGTCACATCCTTCAGCAACGACAAGGCTTTACGGAAGGTTCCCGCCTTCGACGACAGGTATTCCGACTTCTCATCAACAGGCTTGGTCGAGCGGGTGATATCCATCACGCCCACGGCCTGCAACTTCTTGAGGAAGTCTTCCACATCGCCGCTCAGCAGGATGAAATTATATTTCGTCATTTCAGTTACCATACTCTGCCTCCTCCTCAAGGATGTGTTTGTTTTTCACGATTTTCTGTGAAGCCTTGGAGAGATTCTCCTCGTCTTCCATATATCGTTTTATCTTACGGATGGCTTCGTTATAGCCAGGAATCTGCACCTTTTCGTAAAGGTTGACTTTTTGTGTGGTCTTCTTACGCTGGAAGTCAAGCACGCGGCTCACCTCCACATAGACCTCCGACTCGATGCCAAGCTGTGCAAGGTTTTTCAGAATCTGGACACCGTCGGCATACCACATAGGCTTGGTAAAGAGGTTGATATCTTTAACTTCGTAAAGCACCTCTTCCAACGCCGGCACCGGCACGCCCGCCACCTTCACCGTCTTCAGCTTGACATCGGTCACTGATATCAGTCCTGGCTCAAATTCATTCCAAAGCCGGGCCATGTACTCATACGATTTGAGTTCGGCCTCTAACTGCGCGACAAGGCTCTCCGAACGCTTTTTTGCCTTTTTCACCTCAAGACGTAGCGCACTTTCCTTGCTTTTCAGTGTCGGAAGGGCACGAGTACGCGTCTTGAGCTGCTTGTTCAGCTCGTTCAGCGAAGTCTTGTTATATTGGAACTTGATTGCCATTTTTAATTCAAAGATTTAAAATTTAAAAATTCAAAATTTAAAATTAAACTATTTCTCAGTGGCTTTCCAATATTTCTCTATCAATTTTTCTTTTAGACCTGTTTCTGCCTTTGTGAAATATTTGCCGAAGAGCTCCCATGCGGTGTCGAGCATCTCGGTAATCGGGATATTGACGTCGATGGCGAGGAGTCGGGTTGCGTATTCCTTAGCGTAGTCGAGGCAGCGGAGGTCGTAGTCGCTCAAGTCGAAGCCGTTTTCTAGCTTCGTTTTCGCGTTGGCGGCATCGGCATAGAGACGAACTGAAGTGTTCATCACGGCGCTGTGGTCCTCGCGGGTCTTCTTGTTCTGCACCAGCTGTTTCAAACGCGACAGCGAGCGGAACGGGTCGACGATGACCTTACCTGAATCAGGATCGGCACGCAGGAAGAGCTGTCCCTCGGTGATGTAACCAGTGTTATCCGGGATAGCATGCGTGATATCGCCGTCGTTCAAAGTGGTGACAGCGATAATGGTGATTGAACCGCCGTCAGGGAGCTGCACCGCCTTCTCGTAGATCTTCGCCAAATCTGAATAGAGTGAACCCGGCATTGAGTCCTTCGAAGGAATCTGGTCCATACGGTTCGACACGATACTCAAAGCATCGGCGTAAAGCGTCATATCTGTAAGAAGCACAAGCACTTTCTCGTTTTTATCAACAGCGAAATACTCCGCAGCTGTCAGTGCCATGTCAGGGATAAGCAATCGCTCGACAGGCGGCTGGTCGGTGGTATTCACGAAGCTGATGATTTTATGCAAAGCGCCAGCGCTCTCAAACTCATGTTTGAAGAAGAGGTAATCGTCGTTGGTCAAGCCCATGCCGCCGAGGATGATCTTATCGACATCGGCGCGGAGAGCCACCATGCTCATCACCTGGTTATATGGCTGGTCAGGGTCGGCGAAGAACGGAATCTTCTGTCCGGAGACCAATGTGTTGTTCAAGTCGATGCCGGCGATACCTGTAGGAATCAGCTGTGACGGCTGACGACGTTTGTAAGGGTTCACCGAAGGACCGCCAATCTGACGTTTCTCACCTTCCACTGCCGGACCGCCGTCGATAGGCTCGCCGTAAGCGTTGAAGAAACGTCCTGCGAGGTCGTCGCTCACGTTCAATGAAGGCGGTTCGCCGAAGAAGGTGACTTCAGCATTGGTAGGAATGTCTTCAGTGCCACCGAACACCTGTAAGGTGACGGATTTATCTTTGATCTTCACCACCTGCGCCAGACGACCTGCCACGAGAGCAAGCTCATCGTTTGCAACTCCTTGAGCTTCAAGGGTCACAGTAGCTTTAGTGATGGCTGTCAGTTTAGTATATATGCGTTGAAAGGCTTTCTCACTCATGTTTAAGTTCCTCCTTTAACTGTCCAAGATATTTTTCAAATTGCTCTGACTTATATTCTGAGTAGTTCATCTGACGGCAGATGTTGATCAGGCCCTTGAAATATGTGGTACATTCTTCGAAGTTATTGAATTTGAATGACTTATCGCAAATTTCAAGAATCAAATCAAGCATAAACTTCTGACGATCCAATGGCGAGCAACCGTCGATATCGTCGAATGCGTCCTGCTGCAGAATCACGAAGTCGACGAGTTCCGACTTCCAATATTGCTCGTGATAAGCCATCGGCACGCCATCGTCGCCCAAGATGTTGATCTGCTCGTAAGCGTCCTTACCCTTGCGGATGATATATTTCGTCTTGATGACTTTATCAACCCAGCCTTTTTCAATTTTGTTATCGAGATATTCAATAATCTCTGGATATTCGAGATATTTTGAATAAGAATCGACAGGGTCGACAGCCGGATAACGTTTCTTATCGGCACGGTTCTGCGAAAGTCCGTAGAAGCAACGTGCAGCCTTCTTTGTCGACTCGGTGACAGGCTCCTTGAGGTTACCGCCAGCTGGCGACACTGTTCCGATGAAGGTGATTGAGCCCGACTGGCCGTTGTTGAGCTTCACGTAACCTGCGCGGGCATAGAAGTTGGAGATAATTGCCGAGAGGTCGACCGGGAAGCCGTCCTGACCTGGAAGCTCTTCCAGACGGTTACTCATCTCACGCAGTGCCTGTGCCCAACGCGATGTTGAGTCAGCGAGCAGCAACACCTTCATTCCCATGGCGCGGTAGTATTCGCCGAGGGTCATGGCGGTGTAAACTGAAGCCTCACGGGCAGCCACCGGCATGTTGGAAGTGTTGCAGATGATGATGGTACGCTCCATCAAGCTGCGGCCAGTATGTTTATCTTTCAATTCAGGGAATTCGGTGAAGATCTCCACCACCTCGTTAGCACGCTCACCGCATGCCGCCATGATGATGACGTCGGCGTCGGCTTGCTCAGCCAAGGCGTGCTGAAGCACTGTCTTGCCGCATCCGAAAGGTCCCGGGATGAAGCCCGTGCCGCCTTCCGCGATAGGGTTCAACGTGTCGATACAACGGACGCCTGTCTCCATCACCTTGAACGGACGTGGTTTCTCGACGTAGCCGCCCACAGCCACCTTCACTGGCCATTTCTGTGTCATCGTGACGTTGACATCTTCGCCGTCGGCGTTAGTCAAAACAGCGATAGTGTCTGTTATCTTATATTGACCGGCTTCAGCCACTTTTTTCACGGTGTAAGTGCCTTCAAAACTGAACGGCACCATGATTTTATGAGGTAGCCAGCCTTCTTTGACTTCACCCAGCCAGTCGGCCGCGATCACTTGATCGCCAGCTTTCGCTAAAGGCGTGAAGTCCCAAAGTTTCTCTTCATCCAATGCCTTTGTGTATTCACCACGTTTCAGAAACACCCCTTCCATCGTGGCGAGGTTATTCTGAAGGCCATCGAAGTTGCTCGAGAGCAGACCAGGTCCGAGTGTCACCTCAAGCATGTAGCCCTGAAACTCCACTGTGTCGCCGATCTGCAGTCCGCGGGTGCTCTCGAACACCTGCACGGAGGCCTTGTTGCCGTTCACCTTGATGACCTCCGCCATCAGCTTGACGCCTGCCAAGTCGATGAAGCAGATCTCATTCTGTGCCACAGGGCCGTTCACCTCCACGGTGACCAGGTTTGCTATGATTCCTGTAACTTTTCCTGTTGTCATATTATTTGTTTTGTTTAATTCTTTAAATTTTTTAAGACTTTAGACCTTAGACTTTAGACTTTAGCATTTTTTACTAAGGTCTAAGGTCTAAAATCTAAGGTCTTATTATCAAACGTTCCTCTCACCTCCTTGACCAGCTTTTCAAACATTTCCCGTCCTTTCGCAGGATCAAGTTCCGCCCAACGCTGCACCGTCTTGGCTTTCGCCAGAAACGCGAGGATGGCGTTCATGTTGAAATAATCCATGCGGGCGATGTCGCTGGCTTTCTCCCACCTCAGCTCGTCCATTTTCTGCTCGCGCTGAACGAAGTCAGGGTTCTCGAGAATCTCCTTAATCTGATGATATTCTTCGAAATCAGCTTCAGGCATCTCAACGAAGTAGTCGTCGCCTTTCTTGTCGAGACGTTTAGCTAGATACGCCACCTTCATGTTGCGCAGACGCGCGTCGAAGTCGAAATACTCGCGGACGAAGCGGTTCTTGCTTTCGGCAGCTTTTTTATAAAACTCCGCGCCAAGAGTCTCCTCGTTGAAGCCTTCCTCAAATAGCTCGACCAACTTCTGGTCTTTCTCCGAAAGAAGCTCAACAATCGACTCCTTCGTGGCAGCGTAGTCGAAGCTCGTATTCTCGAAACCCGCTGTCAACTCAGGCAGACTCGCTACTATATAAACGTAGTTATCCATTAGCCGAAGAGGATTTTCTTTGTTGCCGGACGCAGATAGTTAGAGATAAGCTGTGTAAACTCGTCGTCGGTGAAGCTGATCACGTAGCCGCCGTTTTGCGGAGCCACCTTGAAGCCGCCGTTCATCTTCTTCGAGAACTCTACTCTTACCTCGGCCTTGAACATCTTGCCGATCTCGTTCTTCACGAATGGCTCGACTTCTTTCTTCAAAGTCTCAGGCAGGATGAGATCCAATGCCACTGGCGACGCGTTGTCGGGGTTGAAAGCCTTGACCACGTCTTTCACCATCTCTTTCACGAAGTCGGCCGACGACAGCGATGCCTTCACGCCATTTTCAGCGGCGCTCATCACCACCATCTTCTCGATCTCCTGCTTGGTGACGGCGACGCTCTGTGTTGCTGACATCTTCACATCTGCCATAACCTTGGTTTTGAGCTCTTCAGCTTCTTTATTTGCTTGATTTACAATGCGCTCAGCCTCAGCCTTTGCGTCATTGACAATCTTTTCCGCTTCTTTTTTGGCGTTTTCCACGATTTCCACTGCGTCGTGATTGGCTTTCTCAACGCCTTGTTCGTAGATTTTCTTTGTTAAAATATCTAGTTTGTTATCCATAACAATAAATTTTATGCGTCGATATTAGCGTATGTTGCGTTCTGCTCAATGAATTCGCGGCGTGGGCCCACCTCATCACCCATCAGCATTGAGAAAATGTAGTCGGCTTCGGCGCCGTTTTCGATGTGAATCTTACGCAAAGTACGGAACTCAGGGTTCATAGTGGTCATCCAGAGCTGCTCAGGATTCATTTCACCGAGACCTTTGTAACGCTGCACGTGGGCGTCCTGACCCATCTCTTCGAGAAGCTGAACACGCTGTTCCTCTGTCCAGCAATAACGCTCTTTTTTGCCTTTCTTCACGAGATAAAGCGGTGGTGTCGCGATGTAGACGTAGCCTTTCTCAATGAGTTCAGGCATATATCTGTAGAAGAATGTCAAAATCAATGTCGAGATGTGGCTACCATCGACATCAGCATCGGTCATGATGATGATCTTATGGTAACGTAACTTCTCGATATTCAATGCCTTGCTGTCTTCTTCTGTTCCAATGGTAACTCCAAGAGCGGTGTAGATATTTCTAATCTCTTCGCTCTCGAAGGCGCGGTGCTGCATGGCTTTCTCGACATTCAAAATCTTTCCTCTCAGAGGCAGGATAGCCTGGAACTTACGATCACGGCCTTGTTTTGCCGAGCCGCCTGCTGAGTCACCCTCAACGAGATAAAGCTCAGTCTGTTCTGGATCACGCTCAGAGCAGTCGGCGAGTTTTCCTGGGAGTCCGCCGCCTGATAGAGCGCCTTTACGCTGCACCAATTCACGAGCCTTACGTGCCGCGTGACGTGCTGTAGCAGCCAAAACAACCTTATCGACAATCAACTTAGCCTCTTTCGGATGTTCCTCGAGATAATTCGAGAGGTGCTCGCTCACGATCTTATCGACAATACCCATCACCTCGTTGTTACCGAGTTTGGTCTTGGTCTGACCCTCGAACTGCGGCTCCGGCACCTTCACCGAGATGATAGCTGTCAAGCCTTCACGGAAGTCGTCGCCGTTGATTTCGAATTTCAGCTTCGAGAACATGCCTTCTTTTTCGGCGTAGGCCTTCAAGGTACGTGTCAAGCCACGACGGAAGCCCGCGAGGTGTGTACCACCTTCGTGAGTATTGATATTATTGACGTAAGAATGTAAGTTTTCTGAATATGAAGTGTTGTATTCCAGAGCTATCTCCACCGGCACGTTGTCAGTCTCACCTTGGATTGCTATCGGTTCAGGTGTAAGCTTCTCGCGGTTTTCATCGAGGTAGTTTATGAAGTCGATGAGGCCGTTTGCCGAATGGAAGACATCGCTCTTGCCTTCGTTGCCCGTCTCCGGATCGATACGCTTATCCGACAAAGTGATCTTTATGCCTTTGTTAAGATAAGCGAGCTCGCGCATACGTGCGGCAAGGATGTCGTAGCTATATTCGTTGGTAAGGAAAATGCTATCGTCAGGAGTAAAGGTGATTCTCGTGCCATGGTCATGAGCCTCGCCCACCACTTTCACAGGATAGAGCGGCTTGCCATATTCGTATTCCTGCACAAAAATCTTGCCTTCGCGATGCACCTCGGCTTTCAGGTATTTCGACAGAGCGTTGACGCAGCTCACACCGACGCCGTGCAGACCGCCCGAAACCTTATATGAGTTCTTATCGAATTTACCGCCAGCATGGAGCACTGTCAACACAACCTCGAGAGCCGAGCGCTTCTCTTTCTCGTGCATACCCGTAGGGATACCACGTCCGTTATCGACAACAGAGATTGAGTTGCCCGGTAAAATCTCGATATCAATAGTATCACAATAGCCGGCCATGGCCTCGTCGATACAGTTGTCGACCACCTCATACACAAGGTGATGCAAACCTCTCACATTGACGTCGCCGATATACATGGCAGGACGTTTGCGGACCGCCTCCAAACCTTCAAGAACCTGAATGTTATTGGCACCGTAGTTGCTCTCAGCATTCTGGATTTTTTCTTCTTCTGTCATTTTTATTCTATATTTCTTTTCAAATTATTACTCAATTTCTAAAACCATGCAAAGGTAAGAAATTTCTTTGAAATAACAATGAAAAAAATGACAGTTTTTTAGCTTTTTTTGCTAAAAATTTTAGCTTTTTCAGAAGCGATATTTTATACCGGCGTAAATCTCAAATCCGAGGCTCGGATAGTTGTAATAAAGCTGATATTTTTGATGATAAAGATTGTGGATTTCGGCGAAAGCTGCAAGGTCTTCCATGACCTGATAATCAACTCCGCACTGCACGTCGATGGCTCGTTTCACATCTATGACTTCATAATCAGGGGTCAGCATCCAACGGTTACCCAAATACTTTAACGCGGCGTTGAATTTCCAGGTCTCGTCAAGCTGATAATCGCCACGCAAAGTGAAGGTGTATCTCGGTCTGTACCATGGCTTTCCATACATAACCGCCAACTCCGGGTTTTGAGTCAGATCAGGATTATGGAAATTGCTGATATTAAAAGCAAACTCCGCCGCAAGATTCAGCTTGTTAAGAGTCTTTAAGCGAACGTCGGCTAGGATGGTCGTAAGGTCGCAATCCTGGAAGATAATATTGAATGCATTCAGATGATAAATCGTCTCATCACCTTCGTAAGCAACATAAAAATCTCTGTCAGGAACAAAATAAACGCTGTTTTTCACAGTGCGGTAGTGCACCCCGAGATGAGCGTCTATGTTATTGGTAATCTTAGCTTTAACACCTCCTTGGAAAGAGAATTTTGTCTTCTCGTAGCCAAACTCGCCGAAACTCGAGAAGTTGGTTGTCACGAACGGGTTTTTAGCCACGATATCGGCAAATGTGTTGATCTTCGAGCGGCCGCCAAGCTTAGCATAGAATTCCAGCATATTATCAAGGATAAACACACTTCCCCTGACGTCAGGATAAAGGCTTACATTGTCGCCGGTCTTGAGGTCGAGGCGGGCGCCCACATGAACGTGATAAAACTCGCCGTTCATGGTGAAATAAGGGTTTATCGCAAGCAGCAGCTGACTCTGGTAAACATCATTGTAATTGAGTTCCACATCAGCAGCAAATGTCTGTAGATCGTCGACCTTCTCGTGGTTGATCCAGTTATCGGAATATGCCAAATGCGCGTTCGCGTTGAGCTGATGCTCTTGAGTGCCGCCCACAATCCATGTGGCACGATAGTCACCGCCGATTTCGCTGTAAAGATTGCGGTAGCTTGAGCCGCTTGCCAGCCATTTTGCGCCAAAATTCAACGAGTTGATGTTTCGTCCGTTCGGGTTTTCAATGTCGTTGTATGCGCGCAGATGATACATATCGTATTTGTAATCGGCGAACGAACGCAGCTGTCCCGATCTGAACTTGTTGATTGTCATCACGTTAAAGGCATTGTTCATGAACGACGATTTCTTGTAGTCCTTCAAATTAAGCCATGAAGAATAATGTTTCACCCCCACACCAATGCTCATATTGTTCGACAAATCGGAATAATGACGAAACAAAAACACTGGTGACAGACGTGTTCCTATGCCTGCTTTCAGGAAGTTGTTCTTGCCTTCAACACCGTAGTCGGCCTTATACGGCACCGCGCTCATCGGCTCGACGTCCATGTTATAGCTGTAGTTGAAATCCTTAGCTTCTGCCTTGTAATTCGGGATGTTGAACTCGTTGACAGGCGTTTCGGGCGTCTTCGTCAGGCGTTCGGAACGTTTTATCTGCGGACGGTACGAGCCTTCAACTGTCACCTGCTCGTTATGCTGCTGCGCCACGGCAACGATTCCGATAAACACAAATAATATACTGATTATCAACGATTTATTTTTCATTCTGCATCCTCCTCATTATTTAATTCGTTCTTTTCGATGTCGGCAAGTTTCTGTTCAGCGAGGGTCTTAGGCTCACCTCCCGGATAATTCTCGATTATGCTCTTCAGCGTCTCCTTGGCCTGGAACACATTGCCTTTCGCCACGTAGACGTCGCTCAACGTGACAAACGACATCGCCACGTAGTAGCTGTAATTGCTGAAGTTGTCGGATATCTCAAACACCCTTTCTTCCGTCTCGTCGAGTTTGCCCATGGTATAGTTTGCAAGCACCACGTGGTATGCAGCTATCGCGCCTATCTCGCTGCGTTCGTGATCGGCACATTCCTGCAGCTTCGCCACTGCCAGGGTGTAATCGCTTTTCTTGTAAAGCGACATGCCCACGACGTAGTTCACAAAGTTTCTCCTACTCGCTGCGAGCTCTGGCATCTTCAGAAGCTCGTTGCCTTTCTCTACAGCGCCGTCATAGTCGTCAAGTCTGTAGCAGCACTCCACCACGCCGTCAAGAGCCGACACCTTAACTTTCTGATTCTCAGCGATATTAAGCAATCTCTCGTAATATTCTTTCGCTTTCGCGAAGTCGCCGGCTTTCTTCTCCATGCCTGCTATCTTCAGCAAGGCGTTGTCGGTGTAGTCGTTGTCGGGCTGTGCGATAATATATTCCAGATATGGCTTCGTCTCGTCAGCGCGCCCGAGTTTCTCCATCGAAGTCAATCCGTAATAGTGAGCTTTCAACAGATAAGCGCCATTCGGGAACCTCTCGATATACTGGTTCACAGCGTTCAAGGCTTTTTCATACTGGCCTTGCTGGAAGAAGTTCTCCGCTGTCGCAAATGAAATGGAATCCTGCTCTGTCACGCTCGTCGCGATGCCTTTTTCTTCGGTGTATTTGTAAAATTCGTTAGTCTTGTTCTGCTCCATGTAGATGTTTCGCATGATGTTCAAAGCCTCGTGCGACTCTTCAGTGTTCGGGTAGTTGTCGACCACCTTTTTCAGGTTCGTCAATGCGTTATCATATTGATTACCATTGTAATACAACATTCCAATCTTCATCTGACCCTGACGTGCGTACACCGAGCGCGGACGTTCGCTCACCAGGCGGTTAAACGCCGCTATAGCGGAACGTTCGTCGTTGGTGACCAGATATGCCATTCCTTTCTCATACAAAGCCCTGTCGTAGAACGACGATGTGATGTATTTCTTCGTGAGGTTATCCATGCATTCCACCTTGGCGTTCATGTTGCCGAGGGCGCCGTAGCCCATACCCTGCTGGAAGAGGGCGTAGTCGGCGTTGCTCTCGCTGCGTTTCATGGCGTTGGAGTATGCTGTTATCGCCTTCTGGTAGTTGCGTTCCATGAAGTAGCAGTCGCCTATGCGCATCCAGGCATCCGACTCATATTCCTTGTCACCGTTCGCCATATTGAAGAAATAACTGAAATTCTTGGTGGCAGCTGGAAAATTGCCTTTCGAATAGGCGATATATCCAAGGTTATAATAGGCCATCGGCAGCATCTCCGACTGTCCCGAGCCTTCCGACTTCAAGAACGCCAAGTAATAAACCTCCGCATTGGCGTTGTCTTTGTTCTGATAATAGCTGTCGGCCAGCCAATACAACGCCTCCGCCTTGAGTTTCGGGGCGGTATGCTTGTTTTTCACAGTCTTGGTGAAATAAGTCACAGCCTCGTCATAATCCTCAATGGAATATTTCTCAATACCGATGTTATATGTCAGCTGGGCGTAGATTTTCTGCATCTCGGCGTTCATGTCGGGATATTTCTCCAAAGTCTTGATGGCTTTTTTATAATCTTTTGAGTTCAGATAGAGATGTATTATCATCATCTGGGCCTCTTCTCGTCTTGGCGAAGACGGATTTTTTGCGATGAAATCCTCGAGTTGCGCCACGGCCTCGTTGAACGGGTCGACGCCGCTGATGAAACTCAGTTTGGCGTAGTTAAACAAGGCGTCTTCGCTTATCTCATGGTTGAAATCGTTTTTATAAGCTGAAAGATATGCGTTTCTCGCGAATTTATCCTGATTTGTCTTGATGTAGCATTGTGCCATGTAATACGAGGCGTACTGTGCCAGGGCGTCGTTGTTTTTCTTCTTTGTGGCGTTCTGGAAATTGGCGATGGCGTTCTCGAAGTCGCCTTTTTTCATCTTGCAGTAGCCAATATGGAACTCCACCTCACGTGGGAATGCCTTGCGCGTGCTCTTGCGCGCGATGTCGTAGTAATTGAGTGCTTTCACGTAATCCTGCTGCTGATACCACGACTCCGCAATTATCAATGCGAGATCTACCTTACGCTGACCGTTGGCATTAGCGAGGACGTTGTCGGCTTCTTCAGTCACTGCCGTGAAGTTTCCGTCAACGAAATCGATCTGCATCATATAAAGCGGGACAAAGTCTTTGTATTTCGGCGAGTTCTCTATCTTTTTAAAATGATATCTCGCATCATCGTATCTCTTGTTAAGATATTGAATATGAGCATAATAGTAACGCGCGTCATCCTTATAAGGGCTCTCCATCACCGCCGATTTGCCAAACATCGGAGCGGCTTTCTCAATATCGTTGATTTGGTAATAAGCCAGACCTTTTTTGAAATAAAACTCCGCTTTCTCGTCGTACGACAGCGATTCATCGTCTATTGTCTCATATTTTTTTACCGCGTCGCGATATTTTTTGTTTTTAAAGAGCATGTTGGCATATAGGAAGTCGGCTCGTGGCGCGAAGGTACTTGTTGGATTCTCTTTCGAGAAAAGCATCAGTTGTTGTTCACCGGCGCCCATATACGAGGAGCATGCAGCCTCATAAAACTTGGCTTCCACCGTCTTCTGGGCGCTCTGATTACCGGCAAGTTTCAGATATTTATGAAAAAGTTCCGCTGCCGAGCCATAATTCTCATTATCGAACAGAGTCTTAGCCTCTTTGAAAATTGACTCCGGCTCATACTCATCAGATCGCTTTTGCGCTGATAATGAGATAGTTACGACAAAAATAAATAATATTAAAATAAAAATTTTCCTGCCAGAATTCATACTCGTATTTTTTTGCGAATTTACAAAAATAAAACGGATTTTTAACAATTTTATTATAAAAATTTTGCCTCGGGGCGCTTTAGCGCCCCGAGGCAAAAAATGAAAGGCATAAGCGGGATTCTGTACTCATTTCTGAGTGATTGTCATTTCTCTAAGCCAGCCGTCACCGGATGGCTTTAGCAACCTACCCTCCCGACTCGGACGAGCAGCCCTCAATCGCCGGTATATTTGGTCTTGCAGCCCATAAGGTTTACCTCCGCCGCGCGTCACCGCGCGGCGGCGTGAGCTCTTACCTCGCGTTTTCACCCTTACCCTTCGACAAGCTCAGGGCGGTTATTTTCTGTGGCACTAGCTGTCGTTGTCTCCAACGCCTTCCCGTTAGGAAGTATGGTGCTCTGCGCTGTCCCGACTTTCCTCACGCTGACTTGCGCCAGCCCGCGACAATCGCCTTTCAGGCCGCAAAAATACAAAAAAAATTTAAATTTTAAACGTTTCTCCCGGTTCCGGAATAACAATATTTTTAAATCCGTTGTTTTTCGCCAGATATTTCGCGTATTTCTCCTGCACCTCTTTCTCGCCATGCACTATGAACACCTTCTTAACCTTCTCCGGATCCTGGCATTTCAGATATTCAGCCATCTCCTTGTAATCGCCATGTCCGCTGAAGGTGTCGATGCTGTAAACCTCTGCGTTGACCTTGTGAGGAGTGCCGAAAATAGAGATGTCTTTCTCTCCAGCAACGATGCGTGCTCCAAGTGTTGTCGGGGCGCAATAGCCTACCGAAAGCACCGAGTTCTTAGGGTTATCGATGTTGTTGGCCAGATGGTGTTTCACTCGTCCGGCCTCCATCATGCCCGACGACGAGATGATGATACACGGCTTCTTCGTCTCGTTAAGAGCCTTGCTTTTCGCCACATCCGTGATGTAAATCAAGCTATTGAACCCGAACGGGTCGTCGTCATATCTCAAAACCTCCGCTACATCATTATTGAATTCGTTAAGGTGCATCCTGAAGATTTCAGTGGCGTTGGTGGCAAGCGGACTGTCTACATAAATCGGGATGCGCGGCAACTTGCCGGCGTTGTAAAAGTTGTTCAAAATATAAACTATCTCCTGCGTCCTGCCGATGGCAAACGAAGGGATGATGAGCTTGCCTTTCTTCTCCACACAAGTGTGTTGAATAATCTCCAAAAGCTTCTCCTCTGCCCCTTCCCTGTCCTGATGCAGCCTGTCGCCGTACGTGCTCTCCGTAATCAAATAATCGCAATGCGGGAAAGCGTTCGGTGCCTTGAGCAGATAGCTGTTGTAACGTCCGATATCGCCAGTGTATCCTATCTGTGTGATATGTCCGTTCTCGTCAATTCTGATGGTGGCACAGGCACTGCCAAGCATATGCCCTGTGTTGTAAAACTTCACACTGATGTTGTTGTCGATGTAAAATCGTCTGTTGACATCCGTGGTGATAAACAGCTCCATACACTCACGAGCGTCTTTCTCGGTGTAGATAGGCTCCACGCGTTTCAATCCCTGACGCGAACGTTTCTTGTTAAACCAATGAGTATCATTCTCTTGGATGAAACCGCTATCAGGCAACATAATGGAACAAAGCTCACGGGTGGCAGGCGTGCATATCACCGAACCGCGGAATCCTCTCTTATAAAAATAAGGTATCAATCCCGAATGGTCGATATGCGCATGCGTCAAAATGATACAGTCGACCTCCGATGGCTCAATCATAGTGTTGCGGTTCATGGCATCGGTCTCCAGACCCTTGCCCTGAAACATTCCGCAGTCGAGCAGCAGCTTCTTACCCTTGTCGGTGACTATGAGATGCTTGCTGCCAGTGACCTCGCGCGCCGCACCTATAAACTTGATTTTCATTATCTTATAACATTCAAAATCTTAACAACATTGCCGTTTTCAGTCTTGATGCTGACTAAATACATTCCATTCTCGAATGCACTAAAATCCATTGTAAGCTCATCATTATCAACATTTTGTGTCATAACAACCTGACCAATCATATTGACAACTGTAACTTGCTGCATCGATGCGGCTTTGATATTCACGATTCCTGATGTCGGATTAGGATAAAGCATGGCATTGTCTGCAAAATTCTCGCCGACACTTGTGTAATCTACGATTTCCACTTCAATCTGGACATAATCCGACTCGCAATCGTTCTGATAGAAAGCTTTAATTCTATAGAAATACAATCCCGGTTCCGAAACCTGATCATAGCACTCATAATGACTTATCGAAGGGGTGTTGACAATGCGCTGAACCATCTTGTATTCCATACCGTCAGTGCTTCTGTAAATCTCAAATCTGTCGAGTTGATATTCATATTCAGCTCTATCCCAGGCCATATGTGCGCCAAACTCGCCATCATCATAATAGCTCTGACCGACAAAATGCTTTGGTATCGGGCAGGTGATTGGCTGTGGCTCGTTAACCGTAATAGTTACATCTGCCGAAGCTGAGCTGATGCCATCATTTACAGTGACCTCATACACGATAAGTCCAGCCTCGGCAGGAGTTGCTGTCGTTGTCTGTGCTTGTGGATTTGCGATAGTTGCAGCAGGGGACCATTCGTATGTGTAATTTCCGGTTCCTCCCGATGCATTTGCTGTCAATGTAACCGACTCGCCAAGTTCTATCGTCTCAGGCTCAGCAAAAGCGATGACCAACAATGGTGTTAAACTACCACCATCAGTAATGTTTACTGTAGTCACAAAAGTTTTCTTGTTATATCCGAAAACTGTCAGTGTAGCCTGTCCTGTTCTTCCCGGCGCATCAAAGCTGATATGTGCGTTTCCATTAGTAATTACTGCCGATCCCATGATTTCTCCATCTAATGTCAGAGTGGCTCTAGCTCCTTCGGCATTTGTGGCGCTGACATTGAAACTGGTCTCCGATGTGCTCATTTCATTGCCGCATGTAACCGACATCACCGCTGGAACTGCGTTACGCAAAGTCAAAGTAGGGTCGCCAAACAAAATCCATGTGTTATAAGTGCCTTTATTTGCAACCTGATTTGCCCCTAAATCCAACACCTTCATGTTTCCGTTGATCGAAACACCTCCCATGGTGCGACGGATATTGTTGCTGTACGACTCCACAAGAACGTCAACCATCTCATCCTGACCGTATTGCGGTGGTGTCCATGGCTGTGAAATGTATGAAAACATTCCGCCGATGGCTCCTGTAGGGTTTCCTGTACTGTTATTAGTCGCGCGCATCCAAGCTTCTGCGAAACAGTCGCCGCTTCTATCGTATTTTCCATTGAGACATGCTACAGAAATAATGTATGGAAGTTTGTAATCGTTAGTCAACGCGTTGACATTCGAGTTGCTGTAGCTAAACACACCCCACAATGTTTCATTTCCGTGGTTGCAATAATTGATAATACTCACACCTGCATTGATGTGCTGACTGATGATAGCCGCGCTTGAAGTAACTCCAGTAACATTCTGATAATCACGATGTACCTCGGTATAGTTGTAAGCCAACAAATCAGTTCTTATGTTGTCGATATGTTCATGATCTGCCTCGCCATAATGTCCCGAGCCTGCTCCCTCATTTTTACTCACACCTTGACCAACTGAAAGCCATGTGGCTGTCTCATCCAAATCTCTTTCGTAATTCAAGACTTTGTTGACATGATTTGTCACCTGAGCCTCTGTTGCACAGCAGAAACGGCCGACAACAACCTCATTGTAATAGTCATTACCGGCAAGTTGTCCGTACTGCATATCGCCATAACCTGAATAATCGCTGTTCCAACCACCATTGGCCGAAATATAAACTCCAGGAATCTGAGCCACATCACCAACAAGAAGAATATCTGTCAAATTCGGATGTGAAGCATAATATGTTGCAATGTACGATTGAATCGCTGCCGCTGTATTGCCAGTCACCGATGTTCCAACCATAGTTGTTGGACGTCCAATCTGTTTCTTCCAAGCTACAAATGGCTCCATCGCTGTCATGAAAGCGTCATGGCAAATAATCAACAGTTCACCGTCATCAGCAATCGATGTGTATCTCGACATCGCTTCATTGTAGTTGATGTAACGACTCTCGTAAATCTTCTTAAACTCCGCGTCCAAACTGTTTGATTTTGCACGATTTACGAAAACATTTCTGTTATCGATGCCGACTTTCTCCATCTTCACCGTAAAATGTGTGTAAACTCTGAGGGTCTTCGTCACAGCATTATATACATAAGGTGTGACAACCATGTTCTGGCCTCTCACATCACGATGGATGTAAGGCTCATCGAGTTTCGCAATCGCCATTGGGAAGAATGCATTCTGATGATACATCTCACCATAGGTGTAAGGCACATCATTCGGATTTACACTTCTTGGGAAATCGCCCTTCGAAGGCGCCACATCAATGTCTTCATAATCAACATATTCAGCGTCAACCACTTCCAAACTCATCAAAGCATCATCGCCTATAATGACAGGTATCACCAAACTAGGCACATTAGGCTCGCCGGCCTGCGCTATCCGCATCATCTTGTTATTATTGATAACAACAGCGTCACCATTAGGTGTAACGACATTTTCAGTCGCAAAACCATCGACTGTGACCTCAACTTTTATCTCGTTATCCGACGATGAAATCAGCTTTGAATTCCATCCTTGTGCAAATGCCAACTGCATGCACATCATGCTAATAGCTAATAAGAAAAATCTTTTCATAGAATTTAATTTTTCGCAAAGATAAATAAAAAAAGGACGCCGGCAACCGACGTCCTTCAGATTTTTTAAAAATTTTACGTTACTTGATAACGATCTTTTCAATTCTTGCGTCACCGTCAGCGATAACTCTCAAGAAATAAACACCGTTGAGACCGTTTACGTCAACAGCTGTCTTGCCGTTTGCGTTGCCACTCACAACAACCTGACCAATGCTGTTGATGATCTGGTATTCGTAGTTGTTGACGTTTGTGACGATATTCAAAACACCGCTTGCAGGGTTTGGATATACACTCATGTTAACGTTCTGATTCTCTTCAACACCGAGGAATTCGACATTCACCATCAATGTTGCAGGAGCCGACATTGAGCCACCTGCGCTGACAGCATACACCTGATATTTGTATGTGCCGCCAACCTCAACATTGTCTGTGTATGATGTGGTTGTAGCCTCGCCCATTGTCTCACCGTCACGTTTCACAACATATTTCACAGCGTCAGCTGATGCGCCCCATGTGAGAGCCACATCGTGTCCGTCGACTGTTGCCTCGAGGTTTGTCGCAGGAGCAATGAATGTGTAGACGTTGGTTGGTGGGAACATGATGTCGTCAACCCAAGCGCAGTCGCTACCTGAGCTCACTGATGTATCTTTAGTGTATTCCCATTTTAATGTGTGCTGGCCAACTGTCACAGCCTGTGTAAACTGTGTCCAAGCAACTGTACCCGACCAAGTGCCTCTTTCCTGACCGTCCATGTAGAAGTGGAGCTTGTCGTAGTTGCTTTCTGATGAGACCTTGTACCAGAATGTAAACTCGCCGGCTGCCACCACGTTAACCTCCAACTGCATGTAACCTGATGAGTTGTGCTGACCGTTGTTGTTTGACTTGGCGCAGTAGCCGTCTCTGCCTTCTGCAACGACCTGCCATGGGTTGGTTGCGCTAACTGTCCAGTTGTCACCGAAGTTGCCTGATTCAAAGTCTTCCATGATAGCACCGTATGAAACAACGAAGGTACCGGCCAAATTGAACAGACCTGTTGTCATGTCGTATGCCACCTCAAATGTTGAACCTGGCTCGACGCTTGGATCAACAGTGTAGTTGCTAATCAACTCGAGTGTTTCACCACCCTCAACAGCACCTTCGTATGTGATTGTAGCTGGTTCAAACACGAGGTCTGGTGAGCAGCTTACGAGTGTAAGCTCACCGCCATAGAATGGAGCTGAACCGTTGTTTGCGAATGTGAATGTAGCAACACCCTCTCCGCTTGCAACGCTTACCACATCGAGAAGTGGAGCATGCATTGTAACCATAACTTTGCCAGTCCATGTGTCTGTTCCGTCTGTCATTGTAGCGTCAATCTGTGCCACTGTGCCGTCCGGAACGTTAGCTGCAACCTCAAACTGGAAGCCTTCAACTGTTGCTGAAGCACCAGCTGCGAGTGATGCCACTGAACCTTCTGCTGAAGTGATGTTGATGTATTCATTTTCTGTTGAAAGTGTCACTGCAATGTTGCTTGCTGTCTCAACACCGACGTTCTTAACTTCAACGTCCAAATCAATTGTTTCACCGTAGTTTGCCGGAGCGCTCATAGCGTAGTCGTTAACAGTGACATATGCGCCTTCTGCTGGAACGACTTCAATTGAGCCCATGTAAGTCTCTTTGTTGAAACCAACGATAACGAGATCAGCGTCACCAACATTTGACAAAGCTGGGAACTGCATGTTGCACTGACCGTTGATGATTCTCTCTGATGCGAGGATCTCACCGTTCAATGACAATGTTGCGATAGCGTAATCAGCATCAGCTGTGATATTGAGTTCTGTCATACCAAGCATCAACACTGATGGAGCTGCTGTTACGTTCATAGCTGTTGGAACGTCTGTTCTGATCAAAGCTGACGGGTCACCGAAGAGAAGCCATGTGTTGAATGTCTGATATGAATCATTTGGAGCCATATCGAGAACATACATACTTCCGTTCAATGAAGCACCACCGATTGTGTGGTTAAATGGATCTGACTCATGTCCTGTACGTCTGCACAAAATGTCAACCATCTCGTCCTGACCGTACATTGGTGGAATCCAAGGCTGTGAAACGAATGAGAACATACCAGCGACAGCACCTGCAGGAGCGCCGTTGTGGTTTGCACGCAACCATGACTCGCCGAAGCAAGTACCGACGTCGAATTTACCATTCAAACATGCCACCGACCAAACCACCGGCAACATATTGTCATTTGTCAAAGCACTGACATTGCTGACGCTGTAGTTAGCAACACCCCAAGTGGTCTCTGAACCGTGGTTGCAGTAGTTGATGATGCTGATACCTTGGTTGATGGTACCGCTGATGGTTGAAACGCTTGCGTCACCACCGCTGCCGCCGTGATGCTCTGTCACTGTTGCATATGTATATTCAAGAAGTTTGTCGCGAATCAGGTCGATATGCTGGTAGTCATCCTCACCATAGTGACCGCTACCTGCACCGTAATAACCGATACCCATACCTTGATTGCCCCATGCTGCACCTGCCTGAACGTCACGCTCGTAGTAAATGCTCTTGAGAACCTGTAAATCAGCATCAGCAGCATTAGCAACTGAGAAACGACCGACCAAAACTTCGAGGTAATCATCGTTGCCTTCAAGTTTGCCAAGGTAGTTGTCTGAATAGCATGTACCGCCTGAACCTGAACCATAGTTCTTAGGTGTGATGTCGCTGTATTCACCGACGAGAAGCAAGAACTCAAGGTTATGTGCAGGGTCGTTGTAGAAATTCTGGACATAAGTCTTGATGTTTTCAATGCTGTTTCCACCAGCTGTTGTCACACTCACCAATGTTGTTGGACGACCTGACTGGTTCTTCCATTCAACTAATGGCTGCAAATTGCTCATATACTGATCTGCGCAGATGATAAGCATCTCGCCATAGTCCTCGTCGAAGGTGTAAGTCTTGCTTGTCTCATTGAAGTTGATGAAACGCTCGCTGTACATAGCCTTCTGCTCCGGATCAACTTTGATGGTATTGCTCTTGCGGGCAACCTTCTGGTTCTCACCGTTGTCGCTGACCTTTGTCATTGCGATTGTCATGCTTGTGTAAACACGCAATGTCTTTGTCACAGGGTTGTAAGCAAACGGACGAACCACGATATTCTGACCACGGAAGTCTCTGATGATATAAGGAGCATTCAGAGTAGCCTGTGCTGCTGGCCAGAAAGCGTTCTGTGAATACATCTCACCGTAGGTGTAAGGAACATCCTCAGGGTTGATCTGACGGCTGAAGTTACCTTTTGAAGGAGCAACCTCAACGTTCTCATAATCAACATAAGTTGAATTAACAACAGCGACATTCATCTCTGCCATATCACCAATCATGACTGGGATGACAGCGTATGAAAGTTGCGGTGCGCCAGCCTCCAGTTCGAAAGCCATGCCATCGACATTAACCTCGACCTGCTTGCCGTTTGGTGTTGTCACACTCTGTGTGTAGAAACCGTCGAGATTCACGTTAACGACGATCTCATTCTCTGTTGAAGAGACCAAGGTCTTCTTCATCTTTGTTGGGGAATCACTTGTGATTCCATGCCATTCCTGAGCAAATCCCAAAAACGAGAACATCAGGAACAAAGCTGTTAGTAATGATGATTTTCTCATAATTATAAAAATGGTTTAATAATTTTTAATCTATTTATACCTTTTATATTAATAAGCTTGCAAAGATATAAAAAAAAAGGATGCCGTGAACCGACATCCTTAAAAATATTTTTTTAATTTTTTTACTCGACAGTGATCTTTCTTACGATAACATCGCCGTTAGCAATGATTCTCAAGAAGTAAACACCGTTAAGTTCGCTCACATTAACAGTTGTCTTGCCGTTTGCGTTGCCGCTCTTCACGACCTGACCGAGGCTGTTGATGATCTGATATTCGTAGTTGTTGACATTTGCATTGATATTCAAAACACCGTTTGCAGGGTTTGGATATACACTGACATTTGCTGCATTGGCTTCGTCAACACCTGTGAAGTCGAGGTTAACCATAACAATAGCCGGTGCTGCCATGCTACCTTCAGCATTTACAGCATACACTGAATATTTGTATGTACCGCTTTCTTCAACTACATCTGCGAATGATGTCGCTGTCACCTCACCCAATGTCTCAGTGTCACGTTTCACGATGTACTTCACTGCGTCTGCTGATGCATCCCATGTGAGAGCCACATTGTGTCCGTCAACTTCAGCAACGAGGTTTGTTGCAGGAGCTGTAGCAAACTGGAAGACATGTGTTGGTGGGAAGATAACGTCGTCAACCCAAGCGCAGTCGTCACCTGAACTCACTGATGAATCCTTGGTGTACTCCCACTTGAATGTATGCTGACCGACTGTCACAGCCTGTGTGAACTGTGTCCATGCGATTGTACCTGACCATACACCCTTCTCCTGACCGTCCATGTAGAAGTGGAGTTTGTCGTAGTTGCTCTCTGATGACACTTTGTACATGAATGTGAGGCTGCCTGCTGCCAACACGTTGACATCCAACTGCATGTAACCTGATGAGCTGTGCTGACCGTTGTTGTTTGACTTAGCGCAGAAGTTACCTCTGCCACCTGAAACAACTTCCCATGGGTTGGTTGAACTCACAGTCCAGTTTGTACCGAAGCTGCCTGACTCGAAGTCTTCCATGATAGCACCGAATGAAAGGACGAAGATGTCGCTGACGGTGAAGAGACCTGTTGTCATTGTGTATTGAGCTTCAAATGTTGAACCGACTTCAACGCTTGGAGTGAATGAGTAGCTGGTTGTCAAAGTCTTTGAAGCACCGCCTTCAACAGCATCATCAAATGTAATTGTCTCATTTTCAAAAATCATGTCTGGTGAGCAGCTGAGGAGGTTGAGTTCGCCACCATAGAATGGAGCTGAACCTGTGTTCTTGAATGTCAAAGCGACTGTGTTGTCGGTCTTCTCAATTGCTTCAAATGCGAGCACTGGGGCGTGCAATGTGATGTTGATCTTGCCCTGCCATGTGTCTGTGCCGTCTGTCACATTGAGGAAGAGCTGAGCTTTCTCTTTGTCAGGAGCGTTTTCTGCCACTCTGAACTGGAAGCCTTCCATTGTTGCTGTTGCGTCTGGTGCCAATGAAGCGACTGAACCGTTAGCTGAAAGGATTGTCACATACTCATTCTCTGTTGTGAGTGTAGCTGTGATGTTGCTTGCTGTCTGTGTACCGACGTTCTTCACTGTGATGTTCATGTCGAGTGTCTCGCCGTAGTTAGCCTGGTCGGCGTTCAAAACGTATGAGTCAACAGCGACGTATGCGCCTGTCATTGCTGCTGCAGGAACTGTAGCAACGTATGGCTGACGCTGTGGGTGTGTAACAACGATTGTAACGTCGCCACCTGATGTCACAGGCTCAATCTGGATTGCTGCTGAACCTTCTTCACCGATTTCGCCAGCGCCACAAAGAACGCCGTCCTTTGAAATACCAACATATGAACCTGGGTCTGCTGTGACCTCGTATGTATCCATTCCGATAGGAAGTGTTGGCATGTGTGAAACTGTGTTTTCAATTGGGTTCACGTGATATGGGCAGATAGAACCATCGCCGAGGACGTGATATGATTCCCAGTAGTATTGGTCAGAAACACTGCCCTGATAACCGTTGGCGTGTGAGTAAGCAACTGCGAGGTTACCAACGAATGGAACTGCTGAAATGCTGTTGAAGTCATCCTGGAAGTGTGAGTCATAGCAACCCATTGATGATTCTTCGTATGTAGGTGGTGCATAGAATGTGTTTGTTGCGCCTACTGCGAAGTAGTAGTCCTCATACCAGTATGAACTTGGAGCTGATCCGATGTATGCGAAAGCACCTTTGTTTGGAGCTGTAACGAATGTCTCGCCTAAGCATTTTCCTGAGATACCCCAGTCAGCTGCCTGGCAGCAGTTACCCATTGCCCAGAAGTATTTATCCTGGTTGGTCAAGTTGTTGACATCGCTGTTGGTGAATGATGGGTCAGCCCAGCTGGTGTTGCTGCCGTGAGCAGTGTAGTTAACAAAACCGACACCTGTGTTCAAGCTTGCATACGGGTTGTTGTATGGCTGCTCGAGGAAGTTGTAAACGTTAACAAAGCCATGAGCTGCGTTGTAGTAGTAGTTCATTGCATACTGGATGGTTGGCTTTCCGTCTTTCGGATTCCAGCTTGAGTCCCAACCTGCGATGAGGAGGACATTGCTCAAGTATGACGGATCCGGCATGGTGTACTGCTCATACTGTAATGTCTTGCCAATCATGATGTCCATCTCAGCAACTGTCTCAGCTGTGAAACGGCTGTGGTACATATCGCCGAAGTAGTCGTTTGAACCGCCAGCGACTGCATAGTAGTAAAGGTCTGTCACGCAGTGTGATGCCGAGCCTGTCTGTGATGCAGGAACCTGGTTGTTGTCACCGAAGATGATGAGGAATGTAGGGGCCTGACCTGCTGCAACACCTTCATTATATTTGTTTGTAATGAAAGTCTTGATAGCTGATGCGCTTGTTCCGATTTCGTCGGTGTAGTTGACATCAAGGATGAAACCTTTCTGTGTCTTCCACTCGAGCCATGGCTGCATTGATGTTTCAAACATACGGTTAGCGACAACCAAAACCTTCACTGGTGCTGTCCAGAGGTCTGGGTGCTCATCGTAGATGTCACGCACAGCGCTTTCATTGAACAATGTTGAATAAACTGTTCTGAAGTATGGGCTGTAAGTGTTAACCAATGTCTGCTCTGTGAGTGCGAGATCCGCATCCTCAAATGTCACTTCAACATCGATGTCGTTGTAAACACGGAGTGTGTTTGTTGAAGCATTGTATCTCACTGAGTTGAGCTGCAAAGCACCAACCTGGACACCACGCATTGTTCCCAAAATGTTGACTTCTGCGATTGGACGCTCATCGAAACCTTTAGCTGCATAAGCTGCCTCGTTGTAAGCGAACTTGACTTCTGTCTCGCTCTTGCTCTGTGAAGCCTGCTGTGGATAAAGTCTTTCAATGCCGTAGTCAGCAAGATTGTAATCTGTAACAGTGTAATTCTTAACTGTCACCACTGGATTTGCACCAAATGGAACAGCGATAAGCTTACGTGTTACAAGAACCTGCGGGTCACCAATGTTACCGGCGCCGATTGTGTTGTTCATTGTGATCACTGAAAAATCACCCTTCTCTGTTGAAACCAGTTCACTCTCAACACTGTTGTATGAGAATGATGCTGTGAAACCGCTCATTGTGGCATTTTCAGCCTTCTGTGAGCTGGTTCCTCTCGATGCGAGGTCGATACGACCCTGTGCAAAAGCCTGGACGCCAAACATAATGACTACCAATGCCATTGCGAGCTTTTTGAGTTGAAATTTTTTCATCTTTTTGATAAAATTAAGTTATTTAATTGTTAATTGTGTCCATGACAAAGTCTACACATTTTTACAAGCTACAAAATTACAAAAAATTTTTGATTCCATAGCTTGTTTTTTAACTTTTTTTTGAAAAAAAACGTCATTTTCCAAGAATCTCATTGTATTCCTTCTTGGAATTCAATATCTTAACAGCTTGCTCTATCATCTTGTCATCCTTTGCGACAACCTGATAGAATTTATCGATATTCCACACATTTTGAGCTATTATCGCCTTGATTCTCAACTTAATCCACGACTCCGAACGCTCAAACTGACCCTCATCCCACTTCACTCCCTTATCTTCAGCAACCTTCTTGAAATTTTCAATCATCTCAGCGTCAACCTCAAAATTTTCATTGAATTTTTCAAATTTAGGATATTTCTGCTGAATCTGCTCCCTATTGGCCAAGACATAGTCGATACAATAGCTGTTGAACACCAGCTTTCTGACCAAATCGGTGAAAAGCTTGCTCGAATAAGTGGTGTCGACAGGCATGAAAATGTCGGGCATGATGCCTCCGCCGCCATACACCGTCCTGCCACTCGTAAGCGTGTAATATTTAAGCGAATCAGGGAATTTGATGCTGTCGGCATGATAATATTCACCATGCTCCAGACGTTTTGTCATCTCCTTGAAATAGTCCTCCGAGCCCTTTTCGTAAGAACGCTGGATGCATCTACCCGTCGGAGTGTGATAACGTGCCGTGGTCAAACGGATCTGCGCGCCGTCAGGTAGGTTGAACGGCCTCTGCACCAAGCCTTTGCCGAACGAACGGCGACCTATCAGCACACCTCTGTCCCAGTCCTGAATGGCACCCGACACGATTTCGCTGGCCGAAGCGCTGCCCTCATCAATGAGAACCACAAGACGTCCGTTCTGGAAATCACCGTTTCTGTCGGTCTCGAAAAATGTCTTATTACTCTTTAAACCCTCAGTAAACACTACCGTTTTGCCGCTTCCAAGAAACTCGTTGCCCAGACCGAAAGCCGTCTGCAGATAACCGCCCGAGTTGCCCCTTAAATCGAAAATCAACGACTTCATTCCCTGTTTTTTCAGGTCTTTCAAAGCTGCTTCAAACTCTTCCACCGATTTCTGCGCAAACTGGTCAAGCTTGATGTAGCCAATCTTCTTGTCGACCATAAAATACGTGTTGATGCTGTTCAACGGAATTTTATCTCTGACAACCTCAAAATCAATAAGTTCCTTCTCGCCGTCACGTTTTATTCCCAGCACTACCTTAGTGCCTTTCGGTCCACGCAGATGTTTTGTAACATATTCATTATTAACCTTTTTACCGAAAGCGTTTTCCCCATCGATGGTCACAATTCTGTCGCCTGCCATGATGCCGACTTTCTCCGACGGACCGCCAGGTACCGCCGAAACCACGAGTATGGTGTCGCGCAAAATCTGGAACGTCACGCCAATACCGTCGAAGCTTCCCTCAAGGTTCTCGTTGGCTTTCTTCACATCCTTGGCGGCGATGTAAGCGCTATGCGGGTCAAGGCTTTTCAACATCGCGATGATGGCTTCCTCTGTCAGCTTCGGCATATCAGTGCTGTCGACGTAAAAATTCTCGATGAGATACATGGTCGTCGCCAACTTCTGCGTGGTCTCTGCCGGATTAATCTTATTCTGACCATTCTGCGCAAAGCACAACTGACTGATTATCAATAATATAATTAAAAAAGCTCTTCTCATAACTGCTAACTTCTAACTATTTCAAAAGTGTTATCGTCGTTTATTTTTATTATCGTCGACGCTTTCGGTTTCACTATGACATCGTGATACAGGCTGACGACATAATCGGCGGCGTTTTTCATTTTTTCCGAGATGTCGGTGAAATTTGCCGGTGAGGGCTCGCCGCTGAGGTTCGCCGACGTCGACGTTATCGGATGCCCGAGACGGCGTATCACCTCCTTGCAAAATTCGTTGGTTGTCACACGTACGCACACGCTGCCGTCGGCGGAGAGGTTTTTCGCCAGTCCTTTCGACTCTTTATAGATGATACTCAACGGGTTAGGAGCAGCTTTTATCAAGTCGGCAGCAATAGGCGAAGGATTTTTCACGTAATCCTTCAGGCGATCGACGGAATCGACAAGAATGATAAGACCCTTGCCTGCGGGACGGTTCTTTATCTTGAAAATCTTATCGATAGCCCTGGAATTAGTGGCGTCGCACCCGATGCCCCAGATGGTGTCGGTGGGGTAAACGAAGACTTTACCTTCCGAAAGCAGCTTCACGCATAACTCGACTTCTTGTTCAAAAGTATTCATAATCTATCTGTAAGTTCTTTAATATCAATGAAATAAGCACAGTTAAAATGTTCTTTCGGACATTTTTTGTAGCCATGCAATCCGCACGGACGACATTTCAACACGCGGTTCTCCTCCACCACTACCGAGTCTTCCGAGAGCGGTCCGAAGCCGAAGTCGGCGACCGTGGAGCAATAAACCGCTGTCGTCGGGGCGTTCTGCGAGCTGGCGAGGTGCATTGGCGATGAGTCGCAGACGTAGTTCATAGCGGCATCTTTCATCAAAGCCGCTGACTCCAAGAGGTTTAGCTGTCCGGCCAGGCTCTCGATATGTTTGTTCGGCACATCAGAGATGATGCGGTCGCAAAGGGCGATGTCGTCTTTCCCGCCAAGGAGATATACCTTCAAATTATCCGGGACGAGTCGCAAAAACTCTATCCAACGGTCTTCAGGAAACTGCTTCGTAAACCACAGCGAGCACGGCGCCACACAGATATATCTCTCTGATTTATAATGTTTTACCTTTTCAAAAACCTCTTCACTCGGATACAAGCCCGGACGCATAGCCTTGTCGTCGGTGATATGCTCAATCAGCTTCTGGTTACGGTCGACTTCATGCACGCCTTTCACCCCAATCACGTGCTTCACCTTGTGAGTGAAGAAACAGCTGAACGGGTTTTTGTTGAAGCCTGCCGTCTCCTTCGCCTTGCCGAAAGCAGTGATGAAACCTGTCGCGGCATAACGTTGAATGTTGACAATCAAGTCGTAACGCTGCTGGCGAATCTCTTGCCAAATCGCAAAAAGATGTCTGTATTTGTGATGTTTCTTATCCCATGCGATTACCTTATTTAAATAAGGATGATTCTCAAAAAGACTCTCGTAGCCCTTCTTAATCATCATATCTATCTGACTATCAGGGAAATACGCATGCAATTTCTCCACAACAGCCGTCGCCAGAATGACGTCGCCAATCGATGCTGTCTGTATAACAAGAAATTTATTCATAATCATCAAAACAAACTACAAAAATACTAATTATTTTTAAAATAATAACATTTTTTTGTCATTTCGAGCGTTGTCGAGAAATCCTCTTTTCGCACAAGCTTTGTCTAAAAAGGATTTCTCCATTCCGCTCCATCTCATTACGCTTCAGTCGAAATGACGGGGGATTGAAAAATTTCGTATTTTTGCAAAATTTTTCATCAATATGTGGTTGATAATTCTGGCTTTGGCAATCGGTGCGGTTTATGCGTCTCTGCTGTATCTTTTTTCGAAGAAATACAGCAAGTCGCTGACGATTTTGTTGTTCTCGCTGAGGACAATTGTCGTCGCCATCCTCGTCATGCTTTTCTTTAACCCATATATCAAACAGAAAATCAATAAGATAGAGCAGCCAATCGTCATTTTTGCACAAGACAACTCCGCCTCCATCATTATGACGAAAGACTCTATTTTTTACAGGACAAAATATCCGAAAATCGTTGATTCCATTGTTAATACGCTCGAAAAGAATTATGATGTCGAGAAATTATTGTTCGGTGGCTCTGTTAACGACGCTAGTTCTCGTCATTTCGACCGACCGCAGGGAGCGGAGAAATCTCATGAGATTTCTCGGTTCCGCTTTGCTCCACTCGAAATGTCATTTTCAGAGCAATACACTAATATTTCAGAAGCCCTTTCGACCATTTCCCGTCAATATTACAAAAAGAATGTCGGTGCCGTCATTCTCCTCTCAGATGGTATTGTAAATCAAGGTATTAACCCTGAATTGAATATCGAAAATTATCCTTTCCCGATATATTCCGTCACGCTTGGCGACACCGTTTCGTACCCCAGCATGACGATAAAAGACGTGAAATACAACAAAACGGTTCCGGCCAACATGCTGTTTCCGCTTCGTGTGACCGTCAACGCGTTGAATAACAAAGGGAAAGAGATGAACGTGGCGGTGAAAATGGACGGCAACATGGTTGAAAACGTCAGCTTACCGGTCACCTCGAACCGATTCTCTAAAACCCTTGATTTTAATATAGATTCCGGTGACGAGGGCACAAAACAAATTGAAATTATGGTTGGTCAATCATCACGTCGCGTTTTCATCACCGTAACCGACAAAAAATACCGCGTTTTATGCATCGCCCGCGCACCGCATCCCGACATCGCAGCGATAAAATCGGCATTGGATGATCATTTCGAATTTGATGTTACATTCAATAATGATGTAGAGACGCGCCATGGCACGTCTCTACAAGATTATGATTTGGTGATTTTGCATCAATACAATGATGAGACGTTTCAGGAAACGTCTCTACAGATTCCGACATTATCCATTATCGGTTCAAACACCAATTTCGATGCGTTCAACAAATCGCAAAACATTGTTTCAATCAATCGGGGCGCGGCAAACACCAATTTGGACGTGAGAGGCAGGTTTAACAACGCATTCGGACTGTTCACCATATCTTCCGACATCAAAAATGAATTGAAATCGTATCCGCCGCTGGCATTGCCACATTGCGAAATAGCGTTTAACGGTCGTCACGATGACGCTTTGTTAATGAATGTCATGGATATCGAGACTTCGAATCCGCTCCTCGCCTTCTCAACGGATTCTGAGGGCTACAAACACGCTTTCCTCTTCGGAACAGGCTGCTGGCGCTGGAAACTCTACGAATATTTCCATCATAAAAACAACGACGGCTTCAACGAGATTTTCAGCAAAACCATCAAATATCTCCTCACCGAGAAGGATAAGGAATTGACCGTCAACCACAAGGACAGTTATCTCAATACCGAAAACATCAATATTTCCGCTGAATTGCGTAACCCGAGCCGCGAATTGGTCAACGAACCTGATTTGCACATTATAATTAATAATTCATATGATTACATATTTGCAAAAGGCGACAACAATTACAATCTGAACATCGGCATGTTGCCTGAAGGCATTTACAATTACCGCGCTCACGCCTCGCTTGGCGGCATCGAATACAACTCCAGCGGCACCTTCACCGTGACATCGGAAGGCGCTGAGGCTCAAGACCTTACAGCAAATATTGAACGCATGCGCTCATTAGCATCGCAGACAGGTGGAAAACATTATTATATCGCTGATATTCAACAACTTACAAAAGATTTACAAAACGACGACAGAATAACCTCCATCTCACGCACCGAGACGCGCTACGACGACTTGATTAACTTCAAGTGGTTGTTTGTCATCGTTTTAGGATTGATAACCGTTGAATGGCTTTTAAGAAAAATATTTGGAATATATTAGTTAATAGTTAAAAGTTAAAAGAGAAAAGTTAAAAGAGAATAGAATTATAATTTTTAAACAAATGAAAGTAGCAAACAACACAGTGGTAACGTTGACTTACACGTTACACAACGACACAAAAGACGGCGCGGTCATCGACCAAGCCACCAAAGAACATCCTCTGGAAGGTATCTTCGGACACGGAATGTTTCTGCCACGTTTTGAAGAGAGCTTACAAGGTCTCGAGCCGGGCGACACATTCGGTTTCCACCTCACTCCTGCCGAAGGCTACGGCGAGCGCAACGAGGAGATGGTCTACACCGTTAAGAAAGACATGTTCCTCGATGAGAACGGCAAACTCAGCGAGCATTGCAAAGAAGGCAACACCCTTCAGTTTAACGTCGGCGACGGTAACATCGTTCCGGGAAAAATCAAGAAAGTGAGCGTCGAGCTTGTTGAAATCGATTTCAACCATGAGTTGGCAGGCGTGCCGCTCTATTTCGAAGGCGAGATTCTCAACGTGCGCGAGCTTAAAGAAGGAGACTTCGGTGGCGGATGCGGTGGTCATTGCCACAGCTCTGAAGGTGGCTGCGACAGCTGCAATAGCGGCTGCGAAGGCTGCAAATAAGCCTTATAAAACGACTTTATAAACGGCGGCTGTCCTCGCTACGTTGTAAATCTTCATAGTGACCTCACCGCCGTTTTTCTCTGATGGGAAAACAACGTTTTTATCAATGTTTTCGAAGCCTCCGAAGCATTGGTCATCGCTGCTGAAGATGATTTTATAATCGCCGGTGCTTTTCACCTTTATCTTATAATCAGGCAGCGATTTCTGACCCCAGTTAAATACAAAAATCAGGTTATTTCTTTCAAAAACGATGGTTTTGTTGTCCTCGTCAGCCTGCAGAAGCCATGCCGGTTCCGACTGCATCACCTTTGTTTTCTTCACAAAATCGAGCATTGCTTTGTCGAAATCGCCCAACCAATGGTATTTCAGATAGTCGGCATCGGCCAATGACCACTGGCGTTTAGCGTATTTGTAGCTCCAGCCGTTGTCATATCTAGGGAAATCTATCCATTCGGGATGCCCAAACTCGTTGCCCATGAAGTTGAGCCAGCCGTCGCCACCCAGACAGATGGTGAAAAACCGTATCATCTTATGCAAAGCTATGCCTCTGTCGATGATCAGATTTTGCTGGTTTTTAGCCATCGAAGTGTACATCTCCTTGTCCATGAGTCTGAACGCCAACGTCTTATCACCCACCAGCGCCTGATCGTGCGACTCGGCGTAGGCTATGGTTTTCACGTCGTAGAGACGGTTCGTCATGGTGAAAAAGAATTCATGCATGTTCCACTGCTCGTCTGATTGGTCTTTCAAAACCTTTATCCAGAAATCAGGCAAGCCCATGCCGAGGCGGTAGTCGAAGCCGATGCCTCCATCGTCGATTTTTGCACAGATTCCTGGCATCCCGCTCACGTCTTCAGCTATCGTAACATTTTGATTATCAATATCATGAATAAGCTTATTGGCAAGCTGCAGATATGTCACCGCATCATTGTCGACATTATCGCCGAAATATTTCCAAGGATCATCAAAAGTCTCGCCAATGCCATGATTTTTATACAACATTGAGGTCACGCCATCGAAACGGAAGCCGTCGAAATGATATTCGTCGAGCCAGTATCTCACATTGGAAAGTAAAAGCTGCAAGGTCTCAATCTTCCCATAGTTGAAAAGCTTAGAGTCCCATTGTGGATGCTCGCCTTCTTTTCCTGGCTTAAGATATTGATACTCAGTACCATCGAAAAGATTTAAGCCTTCGCGGACGTTCTTCACAGTATGCGAGTGCACCAAGTCCATGATTACGAGCAGACCCATGCCGTGAGCGGTGTCGACGAGCTTTTTCAGCTCTTCCGGAGTACCGAAACGCGAGCTGGCAGCGAAGAAATTCGACACATGATAACCAAACGAGCCATAATAAGGATGTTCGGCAATAGCCATAAGCTGCACTGCGTTGTAACCGTCGGCTTTTATTCGTGGTAACACATTGGAAATGAATTCGTTATAATTTCCAACCTCTTCTTTTTCCTGCGCCATGCCCACATGCGATTCATAAATCAACAGAGGCTCGCCATTCAGCGCAGGTGTCTGATTTTCAAAGATATACTGCTGCTCAGGATTCCAAAACTGAGCCGAGAAGTCTTTAGTATTTTCGTCCTGAACGACTCTATTAATATATATAGGTATGCGTTCCTGCTCGCCAATGCTCGACTGCACAATTATTTTGAGCAGACTGCCATGCACGAGCTTGTTTTTATATTCCGAATCCGGAAAGAAAATCTCCCACACGCCATTCCCCACATTTTCAAGAGGGTTGTCATAGCGTTTCCATCCGTTAAAGTCGCCAAAAATCGAGATGTAATGTGCACAAGGAGCCCATTCACGATACCACCAGCCTCGGCGATGATGGTCGTAGTGAAAACCGAAGAAATGGTGCGCCGAGGCAAACGTTGACAAACTGCCAAATTGATTTTCAATAGCTTTCAATCTGTTTTGATAACGTTCGTAACGTTTTTGCACCTCATCCGCCACCGGGGATAACCAACTGTCATTGTCAACGATTTTCATTGTATTTATTTTTTTTTGAGATTTCTCGACTACGCTCCGCTTCGCTCGAAATGACGTAAGGGTGTAGACGTCATTTCGACCGACCGTAGGGAGCGGAGAAATCTCCTAATTCAATTATCTTAACATCTCCTGGTTTTAAAACCAAGTCATATTTCGATTCGCAACCACCAATTAACTGTCGTGCGTCATCAGGTATCGCAACCGTCACATTACGGCCTTCATTCAGGTTGAAATTGATGACAATCAACAATTTATCGTCACCATAATAACGCAAAAACGCATAAATATATTGCGGATCGAAATTGTTATACCAAGGATTCGCCCACATCAGGTCGTAAAACGCACCACGCATGATGGCAGGATGGGATTCACGAAAATGCATTATTTTTTTATAAAAATCAAAAATTTGTAAATTTTTGATTTTTAAATAATTATAATCAAAAATCGACGTCTTGCCATTATCCGAATCCGCGGCGTCCTCACCATATTCCTGACCGTTGTAAATCATGAACGGGCCACGGTTCAGCAAGGCCGACAACGCCACAAACGGGAAAGCGTTTTCGGGTTTCTGCATGAAAAACCGCGACGCCAACCTGACCTCGTCATGATTTTCCATAAACCGTAACATATTGTCATCCAATCCGTTAAGGTTTTTCCACACATCTGAAATAGTGTCAGCGCGCTGCCCATAACGATAGATGTTCTCCAAAGTGTTGTACAACCCAACCTTATCGTAAAGATAATCGAAACCTGCCTCAATGAAACTCTGATACAACTGTGGTTGGTAAATCTCAGCTATCATAGTGATATTGAAGGCCTTACGAAGCTCAGCAATAGCCCAGCGCCAGAAATCCACAGGCACCATCTCGGCCATATCACAACGGAATCCGTCGATGCCCTTCCCACACCAAAACTGCATGATTTTCAGCATCTTATGCCATGTATCACGGTTGGTGTAGTTAAGTTTCACGGTGTCGTACCAGTCGTTTAACGACGGCGTTGGCGAAAACACATCATTGCCTGTCGCTTTTGCCGGAAACTCATAGTAATCGCTGGAATTCTCAGTAGGTGCAACGAATTTTTGATTCGGCAGGACATAAAAATTCTCATCAGTGAAATCGCCTTTGTATTCTCGTGCCAAATGATTCGGAACAAAATCTATTATCACCTTAAGTCCATGAGAATGAATACGTTCGACGGTTTTCCCAAACTCTTCCATCCTATTCGCCTCATTGTCGGCCAAATCAGGGTCAATGTCATAATAGTCGACGATGGCGTAAGGTGAGCCTGCTTCTCCCTTGGTCACAACAGGATTGGTGTCGCGCCATCCCGAGTGACGTATCACTCCCGTAAGCCAAATATGACTGACACTCAACGATTTAATTCTATCAATTTCATCATCGGTAATATCAGAAAAGATACCGCAACGCTTTGTTGGCGTCGCGCCGTAGACTCTTGGGAAAAGCTGATATATTATCATTTTTCAATCAAATCAAGCATAAAAGCATACTCCAACGCAATCTCATGGAACGGCTCGAAACGTCCCGATGCTCCGCCATGACCGTAATCCATGCTAGTTTTCAGGTACAACGAGTTGTCGTCGGTCTTGAGTTCACGCAGTTTAGCCACCCACTTCGCCGATTCCCAATACTGCACCTGACTGTCGTGAAAGCCTGTCGAGACAAGCATTGCTGGATAATCTTTCGCTTCCACGTTGTCGTATGGCGAGTACGAGAGGATATAGTCGTAATACTCTTTCTCGTTAGGGTTGCCCCACTCGTCGTATTCGCCCGTCGTGAGCGGGATGCTCTCATCGAGCATGGTCGTCACCACATCCACAAACGGCACATTGGCAACGATTCCCTTAAACAGCTGAGGCGCCATGTTGGCAACCGCACCAACGAGCAGTCCGCCGGCGCTCCCACCCATCGCAAACATCTTATTACTATTCGTAAATCCTTGATTTATAAGATATTTGCCACAAGCGATAAAATCCGTAAACGTGTTCTTTTTTTTCAAAAGTTTGCCGTCTTCATACCACCAACGTCCCATCTCCTCGCCTCCGCGGACGTGTGTTATAGCCCAAACGAAGCCTCTGTCGAGCAGACTGAGACGTGCCGTTGAGAAATAGGCGTCCATACTGTTGCCATATGAGCCATAGCCGTACAAAACCAACGGGTTATCGCCGTTTTTCACCAGTCCTTTTTTATAAACCAACGAGATAGGCACCAAAACGCCGTCATTGGCAGGAGCGTAAAGTCGTTCCGTAACATAATCCGAAGGCTCATAGCCGCCCACTATCTCCTGACGTTTCAGCAACTCGGCCGTTTTGTTTCGCATATCATATTGATACACAGAGGCCGGCGTCGTCATCGAGGTGTAGATATATCTCAAATATTGAGTCTTAAACTCAGGATTCGCCGATGTTTCAACAGTATAAGCCGGCTCCCCAAAGTTGATGTAATAATCGTTTTTGCCGTCCCAAGAGATAACTCTCAGATTTACAAGTCCTTTTGAGCGTTCTTCCAAGACGAAAAACTCTGCAAACAGGTCAAAATCCTCAATCAAGACATCCTCGCGATGTGCTATCACCTCTTCCCAGTGCTCTTTTCCAGTAGCGTTTAAAGGAGTGCGCATAAGCTTGTAGTTCTTCGCGCCGTCGGCATTTGTCAGGATATAGAAATAATCGCCGTAATGCCCAACTCCGTAAAGCAGGTCGTGCTGACGTTTCTGCACAATCTTAAACTCGTCTTTCGGGTTATCCGCATCAATATAACGAATCTCCGATGTCAAGGTGCTTTCAAGGATTATTAAGATGTATCTTTCTGATTTTGTTTTACTTACGAAAGCATAAAACGTGGCGTCGTCTTCATAATAGACCTCCACGTCGTCTTTAGGGTCGGTGCCGAGCTCATGGCGCATAATCTTGCATGAACGCAGCGACTCGTCTTTCACAGAATAAAAAATCGTCTTGTTGTCGTTGGCCCAAACCATGTTTCCCGAAGTGTTCTCTATGACTTCCGAAAACATCTTACCTGTCGCGATTTCTTTGAAGAAAATCTGATACTGGCGACGGCTCACAGTATCTATGCTATAGGCTATCAATGAGTTATCCGGGCTGATGCTATAGCCGCCCACGTCGAAGTAATTATAGCCTTTCGACATTTCGTAACCGTCAAGAAGAACCTGTTCTGTTGCTGGAGATTCCTCGGCTACGCTCGGGATGACGTCTTTTTTATCAATCTCCTCCGATAATGCAGGCTTCCTGCAATAAAGAGGATATTCCATTCCTTCTTCATATCGCGAATAATACCAGTATCCTTTGTGTTTGACAGGTACCGACATATCGTCTTGCTTTATCCTGCCGATAATCTCGTTAAACAACTGATTCTGAAGCGGCTCAGTATGCTTCATCTGCTCCTCCATGTATGCGTTTTCCGCCTTCAGATACTCGACAACCTCCGGATTTTCGCGTTCGTTAAGCCAATAATAGTTATCCACACGAGTGTGACCGTGAATTGTCATCTCGTGTGGTATCTTTTTCAAAGAAGGTTTTGTCATATTTAGAATGTTAAGGTCAAGCCCAAGCTCGGCATCAGTGGCAATTGATAGATGCTTTCGCTTGTCAGGATATCAACATAAAAGATATTGTTTCTGTTGTAAACGTTTGTGACACTTAAATCCACCTCGAGATTCACGTGTTCGCTAAAGTAGAATCTACGCTTAACATCAAGGTCAAGTCTATGATACACAGGCAGTTGGCCGTTATTCATCTGGTCTTCATAAATCACGCCGATCTCGCCGTTTTCGCCGACAATCGCCGCACCCATATTATCAAACTGATATTGTTCGTAGAAGCCGCTCACTCTGGTGAACGGGAAGCCTGTACCCATGTTCCAACGTCCGCTGAACTCCCATTGTTTGCGAGAGCCGCCGGTATATGTGACAATCACGTTGACGTTGTGACGACGGTCGTAGTGAGTGCGGTAGTTGACAAGTTCGCCATTGGCATTTTCATAGTTTTTATTGACATAAGCCAACGAATATGCCGCCCAGAAATACCATCTCATGAACTCATATTTCAAAGAAACGTCGACACCGTAAGCCTTACCGTTTTCAAGCATAAAGTCTCTCCATTCTGTTTCAGAGACGCCTTCCGGATGGTTCGACTCAGAATAAACCTGGTTGCGGTTCAGATTGGTGAGCTGCTTGAAGTCCTTATAATAACCTTCCACGTTAAGTGTCACATTAGCAAACACATCGAATTCGGTTCCCACGATATAATGGTTGGCTTTCTGAAGCTTTGTCTTCACTTCCTTGCCATTGAATTTCTTTTGGATGTTATCCTGTCCGGAGAGGAATCCGTAGAACAGGTTCACCACGTCGCGATCGCTGTTGGCAGCGATGAGGTTCTGTGAATACATACCTGCCGCCGCCTTGATTCTGAACCAGTCGGTGACGTTGTATTTCATAGCGAGACGAGGCTCTGGCGAGATCTCAGCCAACGAAGCGTACCATTGCACACGAAGGCTAGGCTCGATGATGAGTTTCTCGAGTTGCCATTTGTATTTCAGGAAGGCGCCGAGCTCGGTGGTGTTTTCTGTCTGGTTAAGCCTGATGCCGTTAGGTTTCGAGTAATCGAACACAGTCTTGAATCCCAGCAATTCCACGCCATATTTCAAGGTATTCTTTCCAAGGAAATATGAGAATGTGAATCCTGCGTTGAAGCCATCGATAGAACTCGTTCTAGGAGTATTGCTTCCGTCTTCGATCGATGCCTGATATTTCGAATAAGCGATATTACCTTCGATGAGAACCGGTGATTTTCCCGGGATAAGCACGAAGTTGGTTCCGCCGCCGTACGAATCCCATTTATAATCGAGGCTGCTTGTACGACCTTTTGGCTGATATTTATTCACCTGGTCGTTGAAGCTGAATCCGAAGAAGTTGACCTTGCTGCCGTTAGGCGCGTTCAACGATATTTTTCCGTACACATCCTGGAAATTATAAGGAAGAATCTCACCATTCAAAACCTTGTCGTAAACCGATTTACTCGTCTGCTCGAGATATGAGTTTTTCGCCGAGATGATGAACGACGCCGACATCTCGTCATCTTTCTTCGCCTTCTTGAGAGGGCCTTCAAGCATCACCTTCGCTCCGAATGTCGAGCCGCCGATCTTTCCTGAGATGCGTTTCTTGTTACCGTCGCGGGTGGTGATATCCATTATTGACGAGACTCTTCCGCCGTATTCAGCACCGAAGCCTCCTGTGTAAACCTCAGCGTTTCTGATGATATCGGTGTCGAAGACAGAGAAAAGTCCGATGCTGTGGAATGGGTTATAAACGATCATACCATCGAGTATAACCTTGTTTTGAATCGGGGAGCCGCCTCGGATGTAAAGCTGTCCGCCCTGGTCGCCGGTAAACACAACACCCGGGATAACCTGCAAATACTGGGCAAGGTCGGCCTGACCGCCCACCGAAGGGATCTTGGTGATAGTCTTAGGAGTGATATTCACCACAGAGGTCTTGGTTTCTGTTCTGGCCTCTATCTTATCTGCCGTGATGTTAACAGCCTCGAGCTTAATGGCACCTTCATCGAGATGGAATTTTCTGTTTATAATGACATTGCCTTTCAATGAAACAGGCTCAGCGATGGTATCGTAGCCCATCATCGTGACTAAAAGAGTATAGTTGCCGTCGGGGATTCGTGTGATGCTGAAATAGCCGTTGATGTCGGTGGTTGATCCGAGTGTAGTGCCTTTGAGATACACGTTGGCGAACATTATCGGCTCGCCGTTCGACTTCTCATACACGAAACCTTTAACGGAGTTATCGCCCTGCGCAAAAGACAAAACGCTGATCATCATCATGACAACCAGCATGAAAATATGCTTTGTTTTAGTCGTAACAATATTCATTATCAATCAGTTTTAAATAGATTTTTATAAAAAACGTGCAAAGATAATGATTTTTTTGTTACGACTGAAACATTTTTTAAACAAATTAAGCTTCTTTTGCCTGTTTAATCAAATCAAGCTCTTTGTCGGAGAAATGATTTGGCAGCACCAGTTGCACTTTCAGCAGCAACGCTCCAGATCCTTCCTTGCCGTAATGAGGCATTCCGAGGCCTTTCAAACGCAGCATGCTGTTGTTTTGCGTCTGCGGTTTTATAGGCACGTTGACGTTGCCTTTCATGGTGTCGATCTCCACTTTTCCGCCAAGGATAGCGGTGTAGACATCGATATTGACGGTTCTGATCAGGTCATCGCCATCACGTTGATACACAGGGTCTTGCGCTATGTTTATCTTCATCAGAAGGTCGCCGTTCTCGCCACCGTTCATGCCTTGTCCGCCCTTGCCCTTCACTCGCAGCGTCTGTCCGTCTTTCACACCCGGCTTGATGTTTATTTTTATGGTTTCGTTGCCGATATTTATCATCCTCTGCGAGCCGAAATATGCCTCGCGCAGCGTCAGGTTGATGGATGCGTTGAGGTCTTGACCGCGCATGGTTCTTGTGCGCGAACGACGTCCGCCAGCGCCGAAGTTGATGTTTCCGAAGTCAAAGCCGCCACCCTGACCGCCGAAGAACATGTCGAAGAAATCGGAGAAACCGCTGTTGCCGAAGCCCTCAAAGCCTTGACCGCCAAAGCCTTGGAATCCTTGGCCACCGTAGCCCATATTTTCGTACTGTTTCCAGTTGGCGCCGAGTTCATCGTATTTCTTTCGCGACTCCTCGTTGCCAAGCACCTGATAAGCTTCCGAAATCTCCTTAAACTTCTCCTCAGCCGCCTTGTCGCCAGGGTTTTTGTCGGGATGATACTTCACAGCGAGTTTTCGGTAAGCTTTTTTGATTTCGTCCTGTTTTGCAGAACGTTCAACACCTAAAACTTTATAATAATCTTTATATTCCATATTTTTTACCTCCTTTTAAATATCAAATGAGACGCGAAAAAAAATCGCGTCTCTACAGAATGTCATATATTGTTTTTTGTTAATCGTCGTCGTCGGAGAAACGCGTGATGATTTCTGTTTTGTGGTACACTTTCTCTGTGTCGTCGTTCAGCCTGTTCTGATATATCACAAAGCCGAACACCAGCAGCAGCAGTGAAACCGCAGTCTTAATCCATCTGTTTATCGGCATGACGCACACACCAATGATTATCAGCAGTAATGGCCACAATTGTCCCATTATATGCCAATCGATTTCATAGTCGAAAAATGTCACCATAAGTGCGAAGACACCTATGAGTATCAATGTAATGCCTCTGCCGAAGCCATCGCTTTTATTGTTTTCGTTATTGCTCATTGTTGTTATTTTTTTGAGTTTTAATAAGAATCAATACACCGATTAAAATCAAGGATACCGGCCATAATTTCCAGATCCATGCGAAAGGTGTGAAGTTGTCGATAAGCGCCACCAAGCCGATGAAAACCAGTATAACGCCTGCTATCAGCGCACCGTTGAATGATTTTTTCGACTCATCTTTCGGCGTGATATCGATTGTGTCGTCACTGTGCGAAGAACCTTGCTCGAGAGTATATTCCTCAGGCACCACAATCCACATTATGACATACATCCAGAATCCGAAGCTGCCGCATATTGTGGCAACCACGAAAAGCACACGCATCAGAGCCACATCAATATTGAAGTAGTCTGCCAATCCTGCGCAAACACCAGCTATCACTCGATTTCTGCGCGAACGTTCAAGTCTTTTTTCGTTATTTTCCATAGTGACTAATGTTAATTCATTTTATTACTATCAAAATTCATACCAAACTGGTTTTTTCGCATTCATAACGAAAAAATTCCGATTTTGCTGCATGACATAGCAAAAAAATGACATTTTGTCATTTCGACTGAAACGGAGCGTAATGGAGAAATCTCCGACAAACAAACGTATTCATATACGGATGTTATTCTTTCCCAAATCGCTTGTAGTATGGAGCTTTTTCCTCAGGGCTTACATCCTTAAGCATCATGTCGAGTTCGTCGAGCGGATAGTCGGTGAACTTGAGCAGAAGGAGTCCGTCGAGGGTGTCGTTGAAGTCAGGGTCGACGTTGAAGCACAAGAACTTAGAGTTGATCTTGAGATATTTCTTGAACAATGTCGGCATGCGGTAGTCGCCATTGCTGAGCTTCATGAGGTAGCGGTCGAATTTATCGACTGTGTCCATATTCTTATCCATCAGGATGTTTACGTCGCATTTGTTGAAGTTTGGCACAAACGGCGTTTTCGGATGGAACATTTTTGTAAACTCGGCATTGGTGTGTTTTGTGGTGACATAATGCACCATCAAGCTCTGGTAGAACTTAGGATACCAGCTGCTTATACTCACAGGGCCGATGAAATAGTTCATATTCGGGCATCTCATTATTGTCTCCATCAGACCTTTGAGGAGAAGCATGAGTGGAAGTATATCCTTTTGATAATCAACGGATACGTATGAGCGGCCGAGTTCTATCGTTTCTTTCAGATAAGGCTCAAACTGCTGGTCGATATTAAACAGAGAGTCGACGTAGAAGCCGCGTGCTCCGTATTTCTCATATATCTCATTACCGAGGCCGATACGATATCCGCCGGCTATGGTCTGTTCGTTTGAATCCCAGAGGATGAGATGTTTATAATAGGTGTCGTAAGCATCAGTGTCGATGCTCTTGCCGGTGCCTTCGCCCACTGCGCGGAACGCCTCTTCACGGCGGCGTCCTATCTCATGCATAACGTGCGGAATCTTATCATAATCAGCAAGATAGCATTCGAATCCGGCTGTTGTGAACAACAACGATTTCTCGCGTATGGCGGAAAGCTCACGTGCCAAGTCTGACGGACGGAACGGCGGGTCGATAGGGTCTGAAACCCTTGTGCGGACATGCTGAAGCTCTGTCGAAATGTTGGCCTGCAGGGCATAGCTTCTGTTTTTCAGGTATGCCGCCAATGCTTCCGGTGTCTCATATTGTGCAATCTCGGCAGGAAGTATAGGCTTACCTATCTTCATGATAATCTTCTTGTTACGTTTGTTAAGAAGCTCTTTCACAAGACGCACCGTACCGAGCAGATGATATATCTTAGCCAGACGATAGAATTTCCTTGAGTTATTTCCGTCGAAATACACAGGAATCACTGGCACTTTGGTCTTCTGGATAATCTTGGCTATCGATGGTGACCAGTCGATGTCCTCAGGATAGCTATGGCCATGATAGCGAGCCACTTCACCTGCAGGAAACACTCCAAGTCCGTGACCTTCATTAAGTTGCTGTAATGAAGCTTTTATACCCCCGACGCTGCCACCACCCAGTTCCTTATTGTTTTCGAACGGGTTGACGGCGAAGAACACACCCTGGAAGTTAGGAATATACGAAAGGATGAAATTAGCCATGATTTTGAAGTCGGGGCGGATATTCGCGACGACATCATAGAGTATGATTCCCTCGATTGCACCGAACGGATGGTTGCACACGAGCATGAACGGACCTTCTTTCGGGATGCAGTTCAACTCATTTTCATCGACATCGGTAGTAATGTTGTAACGACGCAGCATATCCACTGTAAACTCCTTATTTTTCAGGTCAGCAGAAGGAGAATACAGTTTGTTTATCGTCCTGAAACCCATCATTCTAAGCGCCAAAGCCAAGAGTGGTTTTGTAAGCGGGCTCCATTTCAGATACCTTACCAGATCGTCACTTGTTATAAGCTTTTTCATCACTTAAGTTTGAAACAGCAAAGATACAACTTTTTTTAATACAAACAACAAAATAAATTTTATTTATGATTTATCATAAAACTGCATTGCCATGTGAAAAAATTTCCATAAATTTGCCGAATTATAAAAATAGGAATCAACAATATTAAAAATTAAAATACAATTCAAATGAAGAAAATCTTATTACTTGGTGATGAGGCCATTGCACAGGGCTTTATTGATGCCGGAGGCAGTGCCATCAACAGTTATCCGGGTACTCCTTCCACACAGATTACGGAGTATGTCATAAACTCTAAACAGGCCAAGGAACAGGGCGTGATCGCCAACTGGTGCGCCAATGAGAAGACAGCTCTCGAGGCTTCTTTAGGTGTGGCTTATGCCGGGAAACGAGCCATGACATGTATGAAGCATGTCGGTCTTAACGTGTGTGGCGACCCGTTTATGAATGCCGCCATCATTGGAACCAAGGGCGTATTGATAGTTGTTGCCGACGATCCGAGCATGTTCTCATCGCAGGATGAGCAAGACAGCCGTTTCTATGGTCACTGGGCCATGATCCCGATGCTGGAGCCATCAAACCAGCAAGAGGCTTACGACATGGTACATTACGGTTTTGAGTTGAGCGAGCAGCTTGGCACACCGGTGCTTTACCGTATTCCTACACGTTTGGCACACAGCCGCGCCGGTGTTGAGTTGAGACCAGCACGCAAGCAGAACGAGCTCACAGAACCAGCCGATGCCAAGTCGTTCGTGCTCCTTCCAGCCAACGCAAAACGTCTTTACAGACAGTTGATCGACAAGCAGCCGGCATTCACAAAGATGTCGGAGGAATCGGGCTTTAACAAGTTCATTGACGGCACGGATAAGAAAATAGGCATCATCACAACAGGTATAGCATACAATTATCTCATGGAGAACTTCCCTGGCGGAAAATGTCCATATCCAGTAGTGAAGATCACTCAATATCCGTTGCCATACAACATGATTAACAAACTCTATGACGAATGCGACGAGATTCTCGTTCTCGAAGACGGACAGCCATTCGTTGAGGAGCAGATCAAAGGCTTCCTCGGCAAGGGAAAGAAAGTGAGAGGCCGTCTTGACGAGACCATCCGCCGTGACGGAGAACTCAACGCTGAGAAAGTGGCTAAAGCATTGGGAATGAAGGCAGAAGCAACATTAGCTGTGCCGGAAGTCGTGACCAACCGTCCTCCAGCGTTGTGCCAAGGATGTCCTCACGTCGACAGCTACACCGCCTTGAACGAGGTGATGGCTAACCATAAAGGTGGCAAGGTGTTTGGCGATATCGGTTGCTACACCTTGGGCTTCAATATGGGTGCCATCAACACCACAGTGTGTATGGGTGCTTCAATCACCATGGCTAAGGGTGCCAGCGAGGTGGGTATCTTCCCGAGCGTGGCAGTTATCGGTGACGGCACCTTCGGTCATAGCGGCTTGACTGGTCTTATGGACTGCGTCAACGAGAAGGCCAACGTCGTCGTCATGATTCTTGACAATGACATCACAGCTATGACAGGTGGTCAGCCATCGTCGGCACACAATAAGATTCGCCGCATCTGCGAAGGTCTTGGCGTCGAACCTGAGCATATCCGCGACATCATCCCGTTGCCAAAGAACCACGAGGAAAATGTAAAAATCATCGAGGAAGAGGTCAATTATAACGGTGTATCGGTCATCATCCCTCACCGCACCTGCATCGTCGAGTTGAAGAAACACATTAAGAAATAACCATTAAAAAAGAAGTCAATATGAAAAAAGATATAGTTTTGTGTGGTGTTGGCGGTGACGGCATCGTGTCAGTCGCTAAAATCATCTCAGATGCTGCTCTCAACATGGGCATGAACCTGAAACAATCGGAAATCCACGGCATGTCGCAGCGCGGCGGTTCAGTGTTCTCGCACCTGCGCTTGTCGGACGAGCCTATCTTCGCCGATGTCATTCCTGAAGGCAAGGCCGATATTATCTTGTCGAGCGAACCGATGGAAGCTCTGCGCTATCTGCCATGGCTTAGCAAGGAAGGCTGGGTGATTACCAACTCCGATCCGTTTATCAATATCAACAACTACCCTGACATTCAGAAGGTGTATGCAGAGTTGAAGAAGCTTCCTCACGTGGTGTCGTTTGATGCCAGCGAGATAGCCAAACAACTCAAGGCACGTTCAAACATGGTGCTTTTAGGTGCCACAGTACCTTATCTCGGCATCTCTATGGAGAAGGTTGAAGAGGCCATCGCTCACATCTTCGGCAAGAAAGGCCAGGATGTGGTTGACCTGAACATCAAGGCTGTGAGAGCGGGATACGAGCAGGCGACGAAATAATTGTTTAACGAGATTCCTCTCTTCGCTAACGCTACGTTCGGAATGACAGAACAATAAAAAGTTCTATTTAGCGCGGCATGACGGAACATACAAATTAGTATGAACGTTCCAGCCGCGCTAATTTATAACCACAAACATTGTCATTCCGAGCGAAACGAAGTGAAGCGAGGAAACTCATAAATACAAAATCATTATGAAAAAATTCACACCGATTTTGATTTTGTTGTTGTTTCTGGTTTCGTGCGGAGGCAGAAATGACAATTCCGGCAAGGAGACATCGAAAAAATGTGCCGAGCCGAAATTCTTGTACGGCATCTGTATTGATTCTCTGGATGTTACAGAAGGAAACGTGAAGAGAAACGAGTTTCTGGCGAATATTTTGCAACGGGAAGGTGTGAGTTACAATACCGTCAACTACATCGACAGGAATAAACGCGATGTTTTTGATGTGAGGAAGATTAAAGTCGGGAACAAATATGTGTTTTTGAAGACGCGCGACAGCATCCCGACGGCGAAATATTGGATTTATGAAATCGACAGGACAAACTATGCTGTTTTTCAGCTAACTGATTCATTATCAGCGTGGCGCGGCGAGAAAGAAGTCATCACCAAAGTGGAGCATGTGGGTGTGGAGATAAAATCGAGTTTGTGGAACGCCATGGCTGAAGCCGGCTGCGACTACAGCTTAATACTCGAATTATCAGACATTTACGCTTGGACCATTGACTTTTTCGGCATTCAGCCGGGCGATTCTTGCAAAGTTATTTTTGAAGAAAAATACATCGCCGGTGACACCGTTCCGTTTGGTATCGGCAACGTTTTGGCTTCATATTTCAAGAACAAAGGCGAAGGAAAATACGCTTTTGGTTACGAACAGAACGGCAGGAAGGAATATTTCGACGAGAACGGCGACAATTTGCGCAAGGCCTTTTTGAAGGCGCCGTTGAACTATCGCCGCATCAGCTCGACTTTCTCGGAGGCGAGATTGCATCCGGTGCATAAGATTGTGCGTCCGCATCACGGGGTTGACTATGCGGCTCCGAGCGGAACGCCTGTGCAGTCGATTGGCGACGGCACCGTTGTCGACAAGGGCTGGGACAAAAAAGGCGGCGGTAACTATTTGAAAATCAAGCATAACAGTACCTATACCACCACATATATGCACCTTAAAGGCTTTGCCAAAGGCATATCAAAAGGCTGCAAGGTGAAGCAGGGTCAGACGATAGGATATGTGGGTATGACGGGCACTGCCACGGGACCTCACCTCGACTTCCGTCTGCAGAAAAACGGCACTTACATCGACCCATTGAAATTCAAGTCACCGAGTGCGGAGCCAGTGAAGAAAGAGAATCTCGAGCAATATAAAAAGGATATCGAGTTGTTAATGGGAGTTTTAAAAGAACATTAAATTTCCTATTAAAAACAAGCAAAATCAGTCTGCAAATTTTCTGCGAAAATTCAAAGGCCTGATTTTGCTTGTTTTTAATTATCCGTAAATCTCACTTTCATCAACAAGATTGTTGAGCAAAGCGTAGACAGTGAGGCCGGAGACAGATTTGATGCCGGTTTTGCGAATAATGTTTTTGCGGTGAGTGATGACAGTGTGAACCGAGATGAACAGTTTGTCGGATATTTCCTTGTTTGTCATGCCTTTGACAAGAGCTACAAGGACATCGGTTTCGCGGTTCGACAGCTCGACGCTTTCAGATTTATCTTGGGTTAATTTATTGTCGTTCAACAAGTTAAATATCTTGGTAACAACTTTCTGCTTGCTGTCGTTGATTTCGATAACATCCTTAAATTGCTTGAGGATGCCGGCATCGACGTAGGAACTCACCAACGCTACAGGGATAACATTAGAATAATCGCGGCAGATTTTTATAAAATGTTCATTTGCGTCGTAAGCGATCAGCAACGGATTGATTATCAACACATCTGGATTGAAGGCAGCGAGTTTCTCCTCCATCCTGTCGATACGGTCGAGTTGAGAGACGATGGAAATCTGCTTGCAGTCGTCGAAATAAGAAGCGAGTCCGGCACTGACAATCGGTGATGGTTCCACAATTATTATTTTGTTGTCAGATTTCATCGTTTTAGGCTTCTAAAGATTCGACAAAAGGGATGAGGACACGCTCTTCGATGAGAGCATGATTCATTAAATCGGCAGATAACTCGTTGATATCCAATGCTATTTCGATACGTTCCTTCGGAAACACATCGGCAGGGAGGTATTTCACGAGTATGTTCATCAGGTCGGAGAGTTTATCTTCGATATTGGTGTGGTTCTCGTGAAAGACCTTTATCTTATAATCAGTCTTAACATCTTGATTTACAAGTTGTTGCAGATACGGAAACACGTTTTTCTCTTCATAAACGAAATGGTCGACCACCTCGTTTTTGTATTCATCGAAGAAACGGCGCAGCATGTTGCCATACTTAGGGTTGCAGGCTTTTATGATATGGTCGAGGTGTTCCTCGATATGTGGCAGGCGTTCATTTAGGTAGTATTTATGCGACTCCAACAGGTAGCTGATCAACGCTTTAAGGTCGACATTGGCAATGTCTTCGGGCGATGGTGAGAAGTCGTCGTTGCAATAAATATTGCACACCATCAGGAAGAAAGGCGTAGAGACATTGTTCATCGCGCACACCTCAGCTATGCTATGGTCGCCGAATCCGAGGTCCATGCCAAAACGCGGAAACATCAGCAACAGTTTGGAATTACCGAGGACGAGGTCCGCCATTTTCATATTTTCCGAGAAGATGTTTTTCATAAAATGATATTTTTTGCAAAAATAATAAAAAGACCTTAGACTTTAGACCTTAGACATTAGTTTTTAGGTAAAATAACCATTATTAGGTATTAAATTTTCAGAAAATCATCAATTATGGGGAGATGTCATGTCGTGAAATCGAGATATTTTTGCAATCAGAATGAATGACAAAAAACAGGCCATATTTTTAGTTTAGAAAAAGAAAACGCCCCTGACGGGGCGTTTCTGCTAATGTTTTCTTTGAAAGCGTTCGGTGCAATCGATAAGATTGCCGTTTGTCACTTTATAAAATCGCTGGTTTGTCTCCGGCGATTTCAGTCCGCCTTTCTCTTCGATGTACGGACCGAATTTTATATAATCAAAGTCGTTGATATTAAATGGTTTATCGTATCTTCCAGAATACCATGCAACCTTAAGTTGCAAGGTGTTTTTGATGTAATGTGCCAAGTCTTCGACCTCGTTTTTCGCGGCGTCACCGCCCATGATGCACACACAGGTGATGTCGCCACGATAAATCTCAACGAGTCTTGTAAGTTCATCTTCTGAGAGCTCCTCGCCTATGTTCTCCCAGAGATGTGGGCTATGACAGTCTTTGCAGTGATTCGGGCAATTGGTAAGATTAATTGCCAGGCTCACCTCGTCAGGGACTTCCTGAAACACGACGTCATAGTTGTAGTACTTCAGCATTGTCCGCTATCTTAGAATTTAGCGTAGAAACGTTTACCTGCCTCTACCTGACGTGCCTGTGAGAAGTTGCTGACGCGTTTCATGTAGCCGATGACGCGTGTGAGGTAGTCGAGGTGTTCGCTGCCGCACTTCGGGCATTTCTTGAGATAACGCTTGTCGATGTGTCCGCAGTCGTTGCAAACTGTGTTCGGAATGTTGAATGTGAAGTAGTTGCAGCCTTCTTTTGACGCCACGCGTAACAGCTGACGGTACTGATCCTCTGTGAGATGTTCCTCGAGGTTGCAGTGCAATGCCGAGCCGCCTGTGAGGTGTTTGATGTAACGCTCGCCGTGAAGTTTAAACTTATCGAGGACGTTAGTATTCTGATTCTCAACCACATAGAAGTAACTGTTATAGCAGTCACGAGGCACTTTGTAGCCATCTTCCTTATCCCATTTCGCATGTTTCACGCCCACGTTCTCGGCAGGAATCATTTCGCAGTTGAACATCAAGCCAGGTTTCTTGTACTGCTTGTTGTATTTCTCGATAAGGCTGAGGATTTGTTCCACAAAGTGTTGATACTCAGGGTTATCGCTGATTTCGATACCTTTAAATTCAGCTGCTTCGACTATTCCGTTGACACCTATTGTGAGGTATTGGCGGTCGATAGCGATGTAGCCGGCGTCGAACAATGGGAGCATGCCTTTATCGCGAAGGTAGCGGAGGTTGCTGTCGTAAGCCATCTGCACCTTGTGCATGAGGTCGATGACTTCTTCCACGAAGCTAAGGAACGGCAAGCGGTTCTGCTCTTCGTACTGGATGCAGCGGTTCATGTTGATGGTGAGCACGCTCTTCGAGCCTGTCGACACGCCACCGGCGCCGAGGGTGTAGCTGAACTCGTTGTCGGTAATCTCGTTACGGAGACGGCAGCATGAGCTGAGTGAGTCGGCATTGTCGCTGACGTAGGTGAAGAACGAGTGGCCTTCAGCGTACATCTCAGCTGTGAAGTCGGCATATTCCTTATCGGCGATATCGCCATTCTCTGAAAGGAGAGCCATGGTCTCGACAGGGAATGTCAAGACGGTCTTGAGACGTTCGGCGTTGAACCATTTCATGAAGCGTTTCTGGAGCCAGTTGAGTGAGCCCCAGTCAGGCTGGCTGCCATCCGGGAAGTAGAAGTTTCCGAAGAGGCTCTTGAAGTAGAACTTGTCGTAGTATGAGATGTTCCAGAACACCGACTGGTAGTTACGTGCGCCGGTAGGCTGGTTGATGGAGTAAACTATCTGTTCGAAGCAGTCGGTGATGACCTTGTCGAGGGTGCGTTTGCGTGTCGACAGGTCGACCACTTCGTTAGCGCGAAGATAGTAGTCTTTTCCGTATTCCATTCCGATGAAATAGTTGAGATACATCAGGAATTCCGGAGTTGCGCAGGCGCCGCTCAGCATGCTCGACACCATGAACACCATGTTGATGAAGCCGCCGCAGAACGACTTAAGGTTGGTCGGGCGTGTGGCGTTGCCGCCGATTGACTTGGTACCTTCGAGGAGCCAAGGATACATAGTGATACTGGCGCAGTAGTTGGCGATGCTTGTCTCGTCATTTTTGTAGATGAAATGATGGTTGAGCAGCTCGATATATTTGTCGGCGACCTCTTTGCCGTACATGTCTTTGATTTTGTCGCAGAGCATACGGCGGTTAAGACGTATGAAGTTTGATTTCGGCAGCTCTCCGATGAGGGTTGCGATGTTCTTTTTCTCAACGTTGGCGTTGGCGTCGTACTTACTTCCTGTGGCGGCATTCTGCGCGTTGCAGTAATTGATGAGGAAGTCGAGTTTATCCTTGACCTCACGGTCTTCATAATGACGCTGACGGTAAAGGATATACGATTTTGCCACGTTGTAATAACGTTCGGCCATGAGGGCGTTCTCCACCTGATTCTGAATCTCTTCAACAGAAATTCCGTCGTGAATGCTGACACGGCTCATGATGTTGGTGAGAACCTCCTGCGGTGCGAAGCTGCCGACGCTGAGGAAGGCTTTCTGAATTGCATTTTTAATTTTATCAACTGAGAAAGGCTCGCGCTTACCATTTCTCTTGATAATAAAGACCTGGTTAAACTCCATACTACGTTAGTTTTATATAATGTTATTGCTCGTTTATTTAATAAACACTGTGATTTCCAACAATGGCTCATTCTGAAATTCTCATCATAATCCCATCGTTGTTTTCATTGCAAAATTATACAAAACTTTTTGGATTTTTGCGCAAAAATTTATCTTTTTATTAACAAAATTATTAACATTTTACAACATCAACAGCCACAAGGGGTTGGCGATTTTCGAGTGCTTTTTTCACCTTCGTGAAGCCGCTTTCGACGACAAAACGGCCGTCTTTTTTGTTGATAATTAGTTTTGCGCCGCTGTCGTCGGGCTCATTACCTTTTAATATTAATGACTTCGGGGAAAGCCATATCCTGGTGTATTCTATTCCTTCTTCAAAAGCTTTGAAACTATTGAAAACCAATTCATTAACCTCATCTCTGCTGGCGTGGCTGGTATCGACGATAAGATCATAGTTGCTGTAGTCGTCGAGGTTGCAGTGGTAGAAGTTCTGGTAGCGCAGCAGCTCGCTCTTCCTTCTGTCGATGATCTCCTGGCGCGCTGTCGCCTTGTCGGAATACGACTCGCTGACGCGGCCAACGTCGTTGAAGATTCGCTCGGTTGCGGTGTCCACATCAACATAGAGATAAATCTTAAACGACGAAGGCACAAAATGCCATGCCATGCGCGAGTCGAAGATTATTTTCTCGTCGGTGCGGCCCAGTTCAGCCATGGTGTCGTCGACGTAGTGGTCGTATTTAGGGTCGTTCTCGATAAACTCGTTGAACTCCTTCGCCGACATGCCGTGTTTTGCAGCTAATTGTCTGAATAATAAGCCTGCTGACACTATTCTGAATGGCATTTTGCTGATCAAATAATTAGCGACGGTGCTTTTTCCGCTACCGAGCTCGCCCGACAATGTGATGTGGTTCATTTTTCTTCTTTAAAAGGGTTAATTTTTTGTGTTTCAGTTTGAATTCTATCGGTAAATTTCGAAATCACCCTCAGAGGTGCTATTATCAAGACTATGAGAAGCTCCATGACGTAGACCTCCATCGCCGGAGGATAAGTCGTATAGAATTGACACACAACGAGTAAGATGGTGAAAATCATGAAAAGAAACTTACCGAAACGTTTCTTTAAAAAGACTAAAAAGAGGCTTGTGACTATCGCGGCAAGGAGTATCCATTGGCAGATAAACAAGGTAAAATGATGCGAAGTCACTAACTCGTTGAGGTTCTCGTTGATATAAGCCTCATCGAAAACTATGTTATATCTTATCAAAAGATAGGTCGTAAAGAAGAAAAACAATATATAATAGGTGATGGCAAAGGTGCACACCAGTTTCATGCCCAGTGTGACGTGCTTGCGCTCAGTGAAGATACTTTGTCTCTCCTTTATGACCTTCTCTTCTGTCATTAAAACATATATTTCTTAGAATAGATATAATAAATTCCGATCCAGATGGCTGTCAGGATGACGCTACCTAAAATAGAGGTGCCTGTGACACTGGTGACGAATATCGCGGTGACGATTAGGATCAGAATTTGTGAGATGGCGTAGATATGGAAGCCTTTTTTCAGCTGTTTCCACATGTAGAGTACACCGATGAACGAACCCACAAACAGCAGAGCCATAAGCAGATAGCTCATGCGGCTGATAGCTAGCTGTGACTGCATGGTTGCTTCAACCTCCTCCATGTCGGGAGCAAATTTCTCCATCATCTCGTAGTATTCCTCGCTCTCGCCGAGTTCTTGCATGATATTATATGCCAGGAACCACAAGATATTGCTTAAGAATTGAAATCCCGCGTTGATGAACGAGAGCACGCAGAAGGCCTCCATCAGAAACGGACGGACTGGCTTAGGGTTTTCGAAGCTGTTGTAGTTTTGTTCGGTGTTGAGTTGTTCTTCCATGATAATGATATTATTTGCTTGCAAAGATAGTAAAAATATTAGTTCAAAATGGTTTCGGTGAAGAAAATTTCGTAGAAAAAGGGCATAAAAAGAGACGTGCCGCAACACGTCTCCCAAATCAATAAGTTATAAATTAACCGTTAGAAATTCAAAACCAGCCCTATTCCACCGTTGCTTGTTACTCCCATGCCAAGTGTCGCCGGCTTTGCACAGTGCTTGTTATACTCTTTATAGGCTTCGCGCTTTTTATTATTGCCAACTATAAACTCCGGGAGTGCTATTACCCCCAAAATAGCTGCGTCAGCAATTAACCAATACTCACCAGAAGCTAATCCAGCTCCCGCTAATGCTAAACCAGCACCAGCAGGTATTAATCCAATTATAGTCCACGTTTTGCCTTTATTATATTTAGCCCAAGCCTCCGGACAATCTTCAATAAGCCCTTTATAATCCTGTTTTGACAATCTGTCGTCACCTAAGTAAAATGCGTTACCTCTTTTATGAATAGTCAAACTTCCTTTCTCACGCAGCATTTCATTTGTATGAGTTAACATATTATCATAAACTTTTTGTGTATTGTCTTCAAACACAAAAGTATTCTCATCACCCCAAGGTCTCAAAACTATATCGTTGTATTTGCGACCGTTAGGTTCAATAATCATTATACCTTGAACATCTTCTGGGATTCTTTCGAAAAACAGATGATATTCCCAAACGCCTTGACCGATCTGTCTGCCTGAATCGTTATAATTGTCAACTATATTGACATTTGACGCATCTGTTAATCTGTATTTAATGCGTGTTGACATATCTTCGATATAAGTCGCTCTGTTTATTCCAAGCTGCTGCTTTGGATTTACAGATACATATTTCAATGTCACTTTTGTAAAGTTGCCTCTGCTTTCAATTTTGGTAATAAAACTTTTATTGTCAACATTATCACCGTATGCGTAAGTTGAAAATTCTTTTAGATTGCCAAACAAATCATTTGCCAATGCCTCCGAAGTTTCAACGAGTTCTCTGAGCGATTTCAAAGTTGAATACTTTTTGGCCGTTTTCCAAACTTTTGATGTTTTAATGTCTAAAAGTCTGGCAACAATGTAATACTCATCGCCGAATTTAGTTACATCGGCTACACATACGTTGCTCGCACCGAATTTACGACCCAAATCATACAGAGCAGCGTCATCGATTTCATAATTGCCCTGCTCTTTCTTAATTTGCGCCATAAAGTCAGCTGTTCTTTCAATTGCGACATAATCGGCTGTTTGCGTAATAGCAGAAACCAACTCACTTCCTAAAACTCTTTTGGTTTCCTGTGAAACCCCTTCAGTTGCAGTGACATAAACAGCTACTGTCTTTTGGGCAAATGCCGTCATTGTCAGCATCAAACCCACAATAAGTGTAAAAACTTTCTTCATTTTGTTATTAGTTTTAAATTAATGATTCCTTAATTTTTGACAATAAAAAAACCGCGAACTTTTTGTTCAGACGGAGGTTCTAGACTACCTGTAGTACAAACAAGAAAGCTCACGGCAAATCACCGAGAGCGTTTCTCCTTTCTTGCGTACTACTGCTGAAATTGTCTAGATTCCCGTCTACGAAGAAAAGCGAAAACGCCTTTTTATATGTCTTTAAATACTTTTAACTTTTTCTGTTTCTTTTTAAAATTTTTATGATTTATCGTTGCAAAGATACGTGTTTTTTTGAAGAAATCAAAAATATTTTAAAAAAGTGGTTGACTTTTAATAAAAAAGTAGTATATTTGCAGTGTAAAATAAAGGGCTGCCAGAGCCATGATTCGCGGAACGGTGGCAGGCGCATTGCGCGTGTTGAGTGGTTCGACCCCACCGACAGTCCTTTATTTTATTTTTGTATACTTCCTCATCTCAAATTCATCAACACCCCTCAATTTCGAAGCAGTAACTAAGGTTACAACTTCTTTTTTGCCATTGTCAAGCTTTATTCTTACATTTGTTTCAAGAACAAATTTGTTTTTCATATCCGTATACGTATATCTTTTAGTTTCAGAATCATAATAAATTGACATATATGATTTTGTAAAAGGAAAACTTTGTACGTCTTCTTTACTAACAGCTATTCCTGAAGTCAATTTGGAATCTCTCCAAATATGTTCCAATTCATCATTTTTAAAATAAATAGCTTTATTTTTGATTGGTGTTCCGAATTCTTGCGCATGAAAAATAATCGCATCATCAACAATACCAACGAGAATCGGATGTGAAGTTATATACCCTTTCTCTTTAAACTCATTATAAGCCAAACCGATAGCCTCGTAAGCTTTTTGCTCGACACTTTTAAATACTATTTTATCATTCTTATATTCCATATTAATCTAATTTTGGCATTTGTTCCTTATAAAAACAAGCCATCCATAAACTTAAAAATCTGTTGCAAAGATAATCATTTTCCTTTATTCAGAAAAGATTTTGTAAGATTTTCTAAAAAGATTTTAAAGAATTTTGAGCCATAAGGCGACACAAAAAAATGCCGCAGATTAACTCCGCGGCATTTTAACAAAGAATTTTTATTGTTTAATAAATACTATTTCTCAAAAATCTTCTCGCCAAGATCGTAATCCTGCAGGAATTCCACTGATTTAGCGATTTCGGTGTACATCACCTTGTCGACTTTCACGAATTCGACTTTCTTGCGGTATTCAGCAACGAAATTCTCAATGAATGCTGACGATTTGATTGGCTTGCGGAAGTCGAGGGCCTGTGCCGCGTTGAAGAGCTCGATGGCGAGGATGCGCTCGAGGTTGTTGGCGACGCGCAATGCCTTTGTGGCCGCGTTGGCACCCATACTCACATGGTCTTCCTGACCCTGTGATGACTCGATGCTATCGACTGATGCCGGCGTGCAGAGCTGCTTGTTCTGGCTGACGATAGCAGCTGCAGCATACTGAGGAATCATGAAGCCTGAGTTCAGACCCGGCTCAGCGACGAGGAACGACGGCAGACCGCGTTTTCCAGCGATGAGCTGATATGTTCTTCGCTCTGAGATGTTGCCGAGTTCAGCCATTGCGATGGCGAGGAAGTCGAGGCTCAATGCCAGAGGCTGTCCGTGGAAGTTACCGGCAGAGATGACCATGTCCTCATCAGGGAACACTGTCGGGTTGTCGGTGACGGCGTTGATTTCCTCACCGAGGATCTGCGACACGTAGTTGATGGCGTCTTTCGAAGCACCGTGTACCTGCGGGATGCAACGGAATGAATAAGGATCCTGAACGTGCTGCTTCTCGCGAGCAATCATCTCGCTGCCTTTCAGGAAGTTACGGAAACGCTCAGCTGTGACAATCTGTCCGCGGTGATGACGAATCTGATGAATCTGGTCGAAGAACGGCTCGATGCGGCCGTCGAAAGCGTCCAAAGAGACGGCTCCGATCATATCGGCGAGGTACTGCAGACGGAATGCCTTGAGCAACACGTAGGTACCGTATGAGCACATGAACTGTGTGCCGTTGAGCAGCGCCAGACCTTCCTTCGACTGAAGTGTGATAGGTTCCCAACCGAAAATCTTGCAGACCTCAGCGGCCGGACGGATTTCGCCTTTGTAATGAACCTCACCAAGGCCGAGCAATGGCAGCATGAGGTTGGCCAAAGGTGCGAGGTCGCCTGAAGCGCCAAGTGAACCTTCGTCGTAAACGACAGGCAGAACGTCGTTATTGAAGAAGTCGATAAGTCGCTGAACTGTAACGAGTTGCACGCCAGAATTGCCGTACGACATGTTCTGAATCTTCAAAAGGAGCATGATGCGGATGATTTCTTCCGGGACGAGGTCACCGGTGCCGCAAGCGTGCGACATCACCAGGTTTTTCTGGAGAGTGCTGAGGTCTTCCTTCGAGATGTTGACGTTGCAGAGTGAGCCGAAGCCGGTTGTCACGCCGTAAATCGGGGTTTTCTGGGTCTCCATCTTCTTGTCGAGATAGTCGCGGCACTTCTGGATGCGCTGTTTTGCATCTTCTGACAATGCGAGCTGCCAATGTTCGCTGATGATTCGGTTGACTTCCTCAAATGTGAGGGTTTCTGTTGAGATATAATGTGTCTTCATTGTATGTTATTTTTTGATTATTTCGATTAAATTTTCAGCTTTCACGCTCTCCTGACGGCCTTCTTTCATCCATTTCACAGTGAAAGTCTTGTCGTTAACCTCGGTCTCGCCTGCCATCACCACCACAGGTATGTTGCGCTGGTCGGCATATTTCATCTGCTTCTGAATCTTACTTGCGTCGGGATAAATCTCGGCGTTAATGCCTTGACGTCGAAGCTGTTGCAGATATGGGAGGCAATAAAGCTCTTCGTTTTTGCCGAAGTTCAAGAAGATGACTTCAGTGTTTTCGGCGTTCTTCTCCGGGAAGAGGTTCAGCTCGTTCAAAACGTCGTAGATACGGTCGGCACCGAAGCTAATTCCGACGCCTGAGACGTTAGGCAGACCAAAGATTCCGGTGAGGTTGTCGTAACGACCGCCGCCCGAGATGCTGCCCATCGCCACGTCTTTCGCCTTCACCTCGAAGATGGCTCCGGTGTAGTAGTTGAGACCGCGAGCAAGGGTAAGGTCGAGTTCGTATTCGATGCGTAAGCCCATGGCATCCAAGTAGTTAAAGAGAGTCTCGAGTTCTTCGATGCCTTTCGTTCCAATCTCGATGCCGCTCATCAGCGATTTCAGTTGCGCCATCTTCTCGCGGGCGGTGCCTTGCATGAAGAGAATCGGTTGAAGCTTAGCAATGGCTTCATTGTCAAGACCTTTCTCTGCCAGCTCTGCGTTCACTGCGTCGATTCCGATTTTATCGAGTTTATCGATTGCCACGGTGATGTCGACGAGAGCGTCAGGTTTTCCGATATATTCGGCTATTCCGGCGAGCACTTTGCGGTTGTTGATCTTCAGCACCACGTTGATTTTCAGGTTGTTGAACACCTCATCGACGATTTGCACCAGCTCAGCCTCGTTGAGCAGTGAGTCGCTGCCGATGATGTCGACGTCGCACTGGTAGAACTCGCGGTAACGGCCTTTCTGAGGGCGGTCGGCGCGCCACACCGGCTGCATCTGGTAGCGTTTGAACGGGAATGCGATCTGGTCGCGGTACTGCACCACGAAGCGCGCGAACGGCACGGTGAGGTCGTAGCGGAGGCCTTTCTCGCAGATTTTGCTTGAAAGCTTCTGAGAGTCAAGCGGTTCGCCGTTCTGCTCCACGCCCGACATGAAGTCGCCGGAGTTGAGGATACGGAACAGGAGTTTGTCGCCTTCGTCGCCGTATTTGCCCATCAGGGTGGAGAGGTTCTCCATTGACGGGGTCTCAATCGGTTGAAAACCAAAGCGTTTGAACACGGTTTTTATCGTGTCGAATATATAATTTCGGCGCATCATGACATCCGGAAGGAAGTCGCGCGTGCCCTTTGGAATAGACGGTTTCTGTGCCATTTTTTGAAAGATTTACAAACTGCAAAGATACAAATTTTAGATAAAAGATAAGAGATAAAAGATAAAAGTTTTATTTTTGCAAAGTTCAAACTTAAACCCATGAAAAGAATTTTTGTTTTCATCATAGCAATGATGATAAGTTCAACTTCTGCATTCGGGCAGGTGTATGAATACGAGTGTAACACTCCAGACCCAGCAGCAGAAAAGGTATTCCTTACGTTATGCGACAACAGTGTCTATATTTTCGGTTTTCGCTTGGATTGGAAGGATATTTACTCTGAAAGCATAATATCAACCGGATTTTACGAGAAAAACCACAATGACACGATTGTTTTCAATGACCAGGTCAACGGATATCAAATGCTTGTCAAAAAAGACATTAACAACATTATTTCGGTGGTGAGAGGCTGGTGTTTTATGAAAGACATAAAACTAGATTATAAGGGAAGCCACAGCTACAATAAAACCAACTACGACAGCACATACTACACATTAGATTCCAGGTATTCGCTAGAAAATTTGATAAATGAGCGCGAGAATTACCGCAATCAAACCGTTTTGCGTAGTTTTAAACCAGGAGTGTATGAAACGGCACAAGAAAGTGATAATAAGTTGATTATCAATATAGATGGCACTTATCAAGACCTTCTGACAGAAGGCATTTGGAGGCGTGAAGGAAATCTTATTACTTTCTATGATAACTGTCTTGGCGAGGTTTTCACAGCATTTATCGAAGATGGTTACATCGTGGTGAAACACAGGTTTTATTATTCCAATAACGAGAGATTACAGATTTTTTCGGAATAAATTAAACACGAGTTTTCTTACATACAATCACTTTTTACCCCCTAATCATCTTCGCCGGCATAATCCTGTCGACAATAACAATATCATCTTCGATGTGGAAGATTTAATTCCATTTCTTGTTATGCGATACCATTCTGCGAGCCTGAGGATGAATCTTTTTTATGGTTTTTGATCTGCTTTGATAATAAACATCGGCATAAACCGATAATGATAAAACTTCTTGAATCATTGAATCCAGATACTTTCTGGCTCCTTCAAGCGACAACTTTGTCGATAAAAACTCTGCTAATTCTTCAATATCCTCTCTTGCTGATGAATCAATCTCTACTTTATACTCCTTCATGTTTCTCTACCACTCTCTTCCAAACCTCATCAAAATACTCGTTAACCGTCATTCTTCCCGGCTTGCTCACTTTGCCTGTTGCAGCATACGACTGCGACGGCTCTGCTACCATTGCCACATTATTTTCAACTACCTTATAATCCTTCATATTATCAAAATTTATACCGCAAAGATACTATTAATTTCGCCTCGTGCAGCCCGGTTCTGGGATTATTTTTTTAAAATCTCATCAATCGTTTGATAAACCTCCTCTTCCTTTTCATAAGGATGAATGTTGAAAAATGGGTTGCCGGTGAGCCAAAATCACCACCTTCTTCTCCCCTATCAATGTCGTGCCGAAAACGAAGTTTTTATCGCTTTCCTTGAGATTGAGATTTTTTCGCAATTCATTGGCACTCAATGGAAAATTTCGGGTTGCGACAGATGCTTCGGTGATGTCGTTTAACAATTCTTTTTTAATTTTTTTGTTGAAAGGCGCAAAACCAACGACCTCGAAAATGCGACCAGGAAAATCTGAAATCAGGTTGTCGGAGGTGTATAAATGGCTGTTTACATGCAATTTTTCGATGGCGAAACGCTGCGAGATCAGTTTGAAGGCGCCGGATTTCATCAATGATGCATTTGGTTCATACAAATAATTTTTGACGGTTGATGAAAATGATGGGATGGCAGTTTTTTCATCATTTTCGGTGTATTGTAGAGACGCACGGCCGTGCGTCTCTACGGGGTTCAAATCAACACAAAAATATTTAATTGCCTCATCAAAACCCGGTTCAATTTTTATCAAAATTTCCTTGCATTCGTTTTTCACCGACACGATGTGGATTTCCGAAATATTTTGCAATTCATTGGTAATCAAGGAAATGTCTGACATAGGGGAGACCTTGATTAATATCTGGTGGACCATTTTTTGAGACGCGATGAATCGCGTCTCTACGTGGTTCTGGAATATGTTTCGTTGTAATTCAATGACATCTGGCGAACAATCGTGCAACGAAACCATTTTACGGTTGTAAACATCGCGCCTGGCGGGATCAATATATAGGACAACGCATGCGTTGTCCCTACGGGATGTCAAATCATTCAAAAATGATTCCGCATCGGAATTGACAACTGTGATTTTTCGTCCCAAAACTTGAAAATTATGTTCTGCCAAATCGCATAATTCCTTCTGATTTTCAACATAATAGGAGGTTTTAAATTTCTCCGAAAGGAAATAGGAATCTATGCCGAGACCGCCTGTCAAATCTACAAAGGTATCACCTCCTGAAATGATTGAAGCCTTGTATTTTGCGGTAAGCTCAGAAGAACATTGCTCGATTGAGAGATGTCTCGGAAACAGCAAATCTGGATTCGAAGCCCACGACGGCACCTTTTTAGACAGAAGCTGTCGTGCCTCTATCTGGTTGAGTACCAACATTTTATCGACATCATCAGGAAACTTCTGCAACGCCAGCTGGCACACGTCATCCTTCAGATGCTTCTCAATGAAATCCCGGGTAGCTGTATTCATCAGCTTTGCAAAGCGTTATTGTTTTTTCTACGGAAATTGAAGAACAAAACCGTGAACAAAATCGTGATGCAGCCTGCGATTATCGGGGCGACGACGCTCGAGAAGCCCACACCTTCAATGTATTTTCCAGCAGGGAACTCAAAAATATACGTCATCGTGACCATCGTCATGAACATCGCGGGGATGAGAGTCACGAAATAGTTTTTCTTGTTCTGACTGAGATAAACCGTTATCGCCCAAAGAGTTACCATCGCTAGAACCTGGTTAGCCCAAGCAAAATAACGCCAAATCATGTCGAAGCCTTTTGCATCGGCGAGACTGTAAACCAAGATGATGGCTGTCACTGCGAACATAGGGATAGCGACGATCAAACGGTTTTTGATGGGCTTCTGGTCGAAGTGCAGGAAGTCGGCGATGATGAGGCGCGCCGAACGTAAGGCTGTGTCGCCCGAGGTGACGGCTGCCGAGATGACTCCGAGGATGGTAATCACAGCAATCACTGGGGTAAACCAAGTGTTGGCAATCACGCCCACGATGGCGGCTCCGCTCATTCCGCTGACGTTGACAACACTGTCCGGACCGAAGAAATATGCCGCTGCAGCTGCCCAAATCAAGGCCACGACACCCTCGGTAATCATAGCTCCATAGAAAATCGGACGGCCTTGTTTTTCGTTGACCATGCAACGTGCCATCAAAGGCGACTGAGTGGCATGGAAACCGCTGATAGCGCCGCATGCGATACTGATGAACATCATCGGGAAGATTGGGTTATGCGCCGCTCCAGGATGACGGTTCTGCAATCCGCTCCAAATCTCCGGAATCTCAGGCTGGTAAAGGATAAACGCCACAAAGATAGCGACCGCCATTCCGAGCAAAAGTATTCCGAAAATTGGGTAAATTTTGCCTATGAGTTTATCAATTGGCAGCAATGTCGCGATCAGATAATAAGCCAAAATGATGATGACCCAGACGTAAGGATTCCAACCAGGAGTGAAGTTGTTGATTAACAACGTCGCTGGAGTATTTACGAACACCACGCCCACCAAAATCATTAAAATAACTGTGAATCCGCGCATGACCTGTTTCACGCCGTTGCCAAGATAGATTCCGTGAATCTCAGGCAGGCTCGCGCCTTTGGTGCGCAACGAAATCATGCCAGCGAGGTAGTCGTGGACGGCACCAGCGAAGATGCTGCCGAGCACAATCCATAGGAAAGATGCCGTTCCGAACTGCGCTCCCATGATAGCTCCGATGATAGGACCGACACCAGCGATGTTCAAGAACTGAATCAAGAAGATTCTCCAAGGTTTCATCGGCACGTAGTCGACGCCGTCAGCCATAGTGATTGCTGGGGTTTCGCGCTTCGGGTCAGCGCCGAAGAGCTTCTCGATAATCTTTCCGTAAATGAGATAGCCGATAATCAAGACGGCTAAAGCAATGAAAAATGTTATCATAATCTTTTATTTTTGTCCGAACATCATTAAATACGACTTGATAAACTCATCGATTTTGCCGTCCATCACAGCCTGCACGTTGCTGGTCTGGTAGTTGGTGCGATGGTCTTTCACACGGCGGTCGTCGAACACGTAGGAGCGGATCTGCGAGCCCCACTCGATCTTTTTCTTCGACGCCTCGATCTTGTTTTTCTCCTCCATGCGGTGCTGCAGCTCCTTGTCGTACAGCTGCGATTTCAGCAGTCGCAATGCGTTTTCTTTGTTTTTCGGCTGGTCGCGAGTCTCGGTGTTTTCAATCAAAATCTCTTCTTCGTGACCGTCGTAAGGGTCTTTGTATTGATATCTCAAACGCACTCCCGACTCCACCTTGTTCACGTTCTGACCGCCAGCGCCACCGCTTCGGAATGTATCCCATGTCAATCGTGAAGGGTCAATAACGATTTCGATAGTGTCGTCAATCAAAGGTGACACAAACACCGAGCTGAACGAGGTCATTCGTTTGCCTTGGGCGTTGAATGGCGACACGCGCACGAGGCGGTGCACTCCGTTTTCGCCTTTAAGGTAACCGTAGGCGTAGTCGCCGTCGATCTCCATGGTGCACGACTTGATTCCGGCATCGTCGCCTTCCAAAATGTTACTGATTCTCACCTTATAGTTATGAGCCTCGGCGTAGCGCATATACATTCGCATGAGCATGTCAGCCCAGTCCTGCGACTCGGTTCCGCCTGCTCCCGCGTTGATTTTCAGCACGCAGCTCATCGAGTCGGCTTCTTCATGAAGCATGTTACGGAATTCAAGGTCTTCGACGAGTTTGATAACGTCGGCGTATTGCTTATCGACTTCCTCTTCCGTCGCCTCGCCTTCCTTGGCGAAATCGTACAAAACTCCGAGGTCGTCGTTGGCTTTCGTGATGTCGTCGTAAGCCGTCACCCAGCTCTTCACGTCGCGAATCTGGTTCATCACCAGCTTGCCTTTTTTCGGGTCGTCCCAAAAGCCGTCGGCTTTCGTTTTCTCTTCTAATTCAGCTATTTTCGACAGTTTGGTGTCGATGTCAAAGATACCTCCTCAAGGCATCAATCCTCTTACTCAGTTCTTTTATGCTGTCTAAAGTGACCATATTAATATAAGGTGTAAAACTTCTGCAAAAATAATAAAAGTTTTAAACTATTATTTATTCTTGACTAATTTTTTGAACTCTTTTTGTGCCTTTGCCATCTGTTTTTGGAATTCAGGACTCGTCTGAAGACGGGCGTATCCTATGCTTGCGCCGGAACGTGTGGCGTCGATGTCGCTCTGCCAATGTGCTCCGGTGATGACGCGGTTTTCGCAATACAGCCAGGCACGGCTGAAGATGGCGCCGGATGCCTCCGGGTTGATTTCCGAGAGCAGCAATGCCGATGTCCAGCAACGCATGGTATGTCCCGACGGGTAGCTGCCCTCACCGCTGAACTCCTTGTCGCTTTCCATGAAAGGCTCCTCATGGAAATACACGAACGGACGGGTGCGATGGTAATATGCCTTCGGTGCCACGCGCATCTGGTCGACGGTGGCGAGGCTGTTGGTGATGAGTTTCCATATCTCAGGGGTGCCTTTCTCAGAAATCTCGAGTCCGAACGGCACGCTCAGCTCAGCCAAAAGAGCCTCGTAACTCCACACGGCGTCGCGTTTTGCCATTTCGGCACGCTCGGTGTCGTAACGCTGCATCTTGCCCCACATATAACGAAGGACGTCATAGCTGAAGGCCTCCGACGTGCTGTCAGGCGGTGCCGGCAGACACTGTATCAAATCAGGCATCTCCTCGGTGGTGAAATATGTCGTCGGCTGATAGCCTTGAGCAATGACATTACACAAGCAGCTGATGAGAAAGACAAGCGTTAAAATCAGTTTTGATAAATTTTTCATATTCATACTATTTATTAACTATTATACAGGAGATTTCTCCACTACGCTTCGCTTCGGTCGAAATGACGAAGGGCATCCCAAACCAGACTTGGTTCATACCCTTTTTGCATGGCATATTGCGCCAGTTTCGCCTTCTTTTTATATGGATCGGACTCGTTGATTTTCTTGGCTTTCAAGACTTTTATCAATTCGTCTTTATAAATTTCAGGGTCGATTTCCGACAGGGCATTGCCGATAATCTCATCGCTGATGCCTTTCATTTTCAGCGACATTTTTATCTTGTTAACGCCCCATTTTTTCAGATGAATCTTGCTTCTCACGAAAGTGGAGGCATAACGCTCATCGTCGAGATAGCCTTCATCAACAAGAAGTTTCACAAATTTCTCCTTCTCAGAAGCAGGTATGTCGAAAGTGGCGAGCTTATTTCTCACCTCCTGCGTGCAGCGATCCTGATAGGCACAATAGCGCAACACCTTTTTTAATATGACATCGTTCGACAATTCCATACCACAAAATTACATATTTTTCCGATTTTTCAGCCTTATTTCAAAAAATTTTTGTATCTTTGTAGTTTAATATGCTGAAAAAATTTTTAAATCGGTTTTTCGTGGTCTTGGGTGTCATCTTCTCCCTTTTCCTGATACTGGCGATTACGCCGGCGCCGTTTTATATGCACTATAATCTCGGTCAGGACCCGAATCAAGACACAGCACAAGTATTTGAACCACAACACGTTATAATGATGGGCGGAGCAGGAATGCCATCGGCTGGCAACCTCATGCGACTGTATTACACCGCAGGCATCGCGAAGTTTTACGACTGTCCGGTAACCATTGTGCATCCATACGACTCCATCTGCCATGCCAAAATGGATGAATTTCTTGAAAATCAAGGAGTTATGGGTGTGATAATTCACGATACCATTGGCACGAACACCCGCTCGCAAGTTTTGGGTTTGGCCGAAAATCATCCTGAATTGTTAGATACAAAAATCATGGTGGTGACCTCGCCGGAGCATCTGAGAAGGACAGTAAAATGCTTCAATAAGGCTGGTTTTCAAGAAGTTAGAGGTGTGGCCGCTTACGAAGGCACCGTCGATTTTGAATTGTCGTTGCAAAATCAGGTTTTGAAAGGCAAAGAAGCCATACCGAACATCGAAAACACCAAGCTGCGCTACACTTTTTGGAATTATCTAAAGCTTGAAACAGACGTTTACCGCGAGTATCTCGCACTCCTATATTATAAAATCAAAGGTTGGATTTAGAAATTGCCATAGAGGCGTTTGATCCAGTCGGCCTTCCCCATTTTTCTGAGCGTTTGTTTCACCCACTGGCGGTTTTCGGGCTTGTACCAGAAGAAAAACCGTTGTTGCGCCAGCTTTTCCTCTTTATTTTTTGCCACAAAAACAGGTTTCAAAGTATATGGGTCGTAGCCAGAATAATAGATTTCGGTAGCGAGCGTCATCGGCGTCGGGGTAAAGTCCTGAACCTGCTCGAGATGATAGCCTAACTCCTTGGTTTTCACTGCAAGTTCGGCCATATCCATCAAGGTGCACGCCGGATGACTCGATATAAAATAAGGTATCAGCTGCTGGTTGAGATGATATTTGTCGTTCACCTGATCAAAACGTTTTTTCAGCTTCTGGAACAGCGAAAATGGAGGTTTGCGCATGAGTTTCAACACGTTATCACCCACCTGCTCGGGCGCCACCTTCAGACGGCCGCTCACATGCCGGCGCATCAGCTGTTCAAAATATTCATCGTAGCCTAGCTTTCCGTCTGGGTCGTCATTGGTGAGGAACAGATCATAACGGATGCCAGAGCCGATTGTCACCTTTTTAATATTAGGGTTCTTGTCGACCTCCTTGTAAAGTTCGATGAGCGGATGATGGTCGGTGTTGAGATTCTTGCATATGCTAGGCTGGATGCAAGTCGGGCGGGCGCATTTCTCGCATAAAGATTCGTCTTTGCCACGCATGCGGTACATGTTTGCCGACGGACCGCCCAAATCGCTGATATAGCCTTTAAAATCAGGCATTTGCGTCACTTGCTCAACCTCACGGAGAATTGATTCTTTACTTCTCGATGCCACAAATTTTCCTTGATGAGCCGAGATGGTGCAGAATGCGCAGCCGCCAAAGCATCCGCGATGTATGTTCACCGAGTGGCGGATCATCTCGTAAGCCGGAATGGGACCTCGTTTGGCGTATTTCGGATGCGGCATGCGGGTATATGGCAAATCGAAGGCGGCGTCGATTTGCGCTGTGGTGTAGGTAGGATAAGGCGGATTGATGTAAAGTGTCTGATTACCAACATCTTGCATCAATCGGGCAGCGTGTTTTTTGTTTGACTCCTCCTCTATATGCTTGAAGTTGGAGGCGTAGAGGCGTTTGTCTTTCAGGCAAACCTCATGCGAAACGAGTTTTATGTCTTGCCATTGTGACTCAACAGGTTGTGATTTCTTTTTCAAGAAAAACGTCTGCGGAATATCCGTTATCTCATCGATTTTCTTGCCTGCTTCGAGGGCTTTCGCTATCTCGACGTTGGCAATCTCGCCCATGCCGTAAACGCCCATATCAGCTTGAGAATCAACGAGAATCGTCGGCTTGAGTGTGTCAGACCAATAGTCGTAATGCGTCACACGGCGCAGCGATGCCTCGATGCCGCCTAGTACTACTGGCACGTCGGGATATAGCTGCTTGAGGATTTTTGAATACACGGTGGCCGCATAATCTGGGCGGAAGCCAGCCTCGCCGCCAGGTGTGTAGGCGTCGTTTGAACGCAGACGTTTGTTGGCGGTGTAGTGGTTCACCATAGAGTCCATGCTGCCTGAAGAGACGCCGAAAAACAGTCGTGGTTTGCCGAATTTGCGGAAGTCGCGAAGGTCGTCGCGCCAGTTGGGTTGCGGTATGATGCCCACCTTGTAGCCCTCGCGCTCCAGGGTGCGACCTATGACTGCCATTCCGAACGAGGGATGGTCGACGTAAGCGTCGCCAGTGACAAGCACGATGTCGAGCTCATCCCATCCGCGCAGGTCGGATTCTTTCTTCGTTATCGGCAACCACTTTAATTCCATATCACTCTGTCATTCCGAGCGCAGCGAGGAATCTCGTTATCTTTTAACGTTATTATCAAAAAAATGTTTCAATCCCGCTCTTGCGTCAGCGAGCTTGGCAAACCATTCCTCACTTGAATTCTGTCCAACCACGTCGGTGACGTATTTCACCGCGAAGAACGGGACTCCCATCTCACGGCAAACGTCAGCCTCGGCAAACGACTCCATATCGATGACATCGCCTTCGATATCGTTGCCTTGGGTGATGAAGCTGTCGCCGGTATTACATGTGCCATACATTAAATCACGCCCCGTAAAGATGCGATTAATCGCGTCATTACCGAATTCGATTTCAGAGACGACGCCATCGAGGGTAACCTTACGTAAGTCTCTGTCGATGAAATGGTTACAAACAAAAATATCACCAACTTTATGATTCAAAGTACCGGCAGATCCGATGTTGATAACCATGTCGGGATGATATTCGCAGATGGCGCGCATGGTTTTCTTGGCAGCATTCACCTTGCCCATACCTGTTTCAACGTAAATCACTTCCGCATTTGGGATGTTAACCTCAATTTTTTCCTGAGGGATAGCGTAAACTATTAAAATTTTCATGATTAAAAGTAAATTCATAGTAAATTTATTGTTAAAAATATCATCGTTTCCATTCCAATTTTCATCGAATTCTCGTCGATATCAAAATTCGCGGTATGCTGTTTAGAATCAATGCCTTTCGAATGATTGGAAGTTCCCAAACGATAGAAACATGCCGGAATTTTTTGTGAATACCAAGCGAAGTCCTCGGCGGTCATAAGCTGAGGCAAGTCTTTCACCCTCGATTCACCCAAGATTTCCTTGGCAAAACCAATGCATTTTTCTGTCAGACTGACATCATTTTTCAACGAAGGATAGCCTGTTTCGATGAAGACCTCGGCCTCGCAGCCGTATTCCGATGCGACCTCTTTTGCGACTTTTAAAATATTGTCTTTCAGCGATTTACGCTTTTCTTCATCGAAGGTGCGCATGGTACCTTTCAGATTCACCTCGGACGGGATGACGTTGTAGGTGCCGTCGGCATGGAAACCGCCGAACGCCAACAAAACGTCGCCGTTTTCAGGATACAATTCCGACAATTTCGTGACGATTTGCGCTGCTGCCAGAACCGCATTTTCGCGTTCGGCGGGTTTCGCGGCGTGACCTCCTCTGCCCTTCACGGTGACGTTGACCTCGTCGGACGACGCCATGTAGGCTCCGGCATGGAATCCAACCTCGCCGCAAGGCAAATCAGGGTAAACATGCTGTCCGATGATCAAATCGACATCGTCGAGGACACCTTCTTTTATCATAAGAGAGGCGCCGCCAGGAAGTTTTTCCTCTCCAGGCTGGAAAATCAGCTTTATAGTGCCGGAAAATTTATCTTTTAAATCGTTGAGTATGAATGCAGTACCGATAAGCATCGCCGTGTGAGCGTCGTGACCGCAGGCATGCATCACGCCGTCGTTGACCGAGCGGTAAGGCAAATCAGTTTGCTCCTGGATCGGGAGAGCGTCGAGGTCGGCTCTTAACGCTATCGTTAATGAGGACGAGGTTCCTCGCGCCTGCGGCGCTCGGAATGACAGGCCTTTTATAGTGGCAACGACTCCTGTTCCAGCTATATCTGATTGAAAATCAATATTTTTTGAAGCAAGACAACGTTTAACGAGTTCGGCGGTGTCTTTCTCGCGGAAACTCAGCTCGGGATGCTGATGAAGCTGTCGGCGGATGGCCACCACCTCATCGAAATACGCGTCGCACTTGGATTTTATCAGTTGCTTCATTATTAATTTTATTTTTTGCAAAGATATAAAAAAAAATAGTACCTTTGCGCTCCAATTGTAAGAGTCGGAAATTTTTTAAAAAATTAAAGAAAACGAACATGAAAAAGGAAGTTAAATTTAGTCTCGTTTACCGTGACATGTGGCAAAGCTCAGGCAAATATGTGCCTCGCAAGGACCAGCTGGAGAAGATTGCGCCGCTCATCATCGACATGAAGTGTTTCGACCGTGTCGAGACCAACGGTGGTGCCGCAGAGCAGGTGAATCTGCTTTATGGCGAGAATCCTAACCCTTCAGTTCGCGCATTCACGGCGGCTCTGCATAAGGGCGGAATCGAGTGCCATATGCTCGACCGTGCTCTTAACGCATTGAGAATGAATCCTGTTCCAGCCGACGTTCGTCAGCTGATGTATAAAGTCAAGAAAGCACAAGGCGTAGATATCACTCGTATTTTCTGCGGCTTGAACGACGTGCGCAACATCATCCCGTCGATTCAATGGGCCAACGAAGCCGGCATGATTTCGCAGGCTGCCATGAGTATCACCTACTCGCAGGTGCACACCGCTGAATATTATATCGAGATGGCTGAAAAGCTCATCGAAGCCGGCGCTAAGGAGATTGCTTTGAAAGACATGGCCGGCGTAGGCCGTCCTGTGACATTGGGCAAGATAGTCAACCATATCAAGACTCAGCATCCTGACATCAAGGTGCAATACCACGGACATACAACCCCGGGTCTCTCGATGGCATCAGTCCTCGAGGTGTGCAAGGCGGGTTGCGACTACATCGACGTGGCAATGGAGCCGCTCTCATGGGGCACCGTTCATCCTGACGTTATCAGCGTGCAGGCGATGTTGAAAGACGCAGGATTCCTTGTGAAAGACATCGACATGAAGACTTACATGGCCGCGCGCAGCATGACGCAGAGCTTCATCGACGACTTCCTCGGCTACTGGATCGACCCGCGTAACCGTTACATCAACTCATTGCTGTTGGGTTGCGGTCTGCCAGGCGGCATGATGGGCTCATTGATGGCCGACCTCAAGCCGGTGCACGCAGCTATCAACATGAACCGCAAGAATCAAGGCCTTCCGGAGCTTTCAGAAGACGAGATGCTCGTCGAGTTGTTCCAGGAAGTGCAAGATATCTGGCCTAAACTCGGCAACCCGCCACTGGTGACGCCATTCAGCCAGTACACCAAGAACATCGCTTTGATGAACCTCTTTGCAATGAGCAAGGGCGAGCCACGTTATGAGACATCCATCGACCCGGCGGCTTGGGACATGATTCTCGGAAAAGCAGGAAAGCTCCCGGGCACATTGGCACCTGAGATCGTTGAACTCGCCAAGAAGAAAGGCTTCGAGTTCTTCACCGGCAACCCGCAGGACAACTACCCTGACGCACTGCCTCATTTCATCGAAGAGATGGAGAAAAACGGCTGGGATCGCGGTCAGGACGACGAAGAGCTGTTCGAGTTTGCAATGCACGAGAAACAGTATCGTGAGTACAAGTCGGGCGAGGCAAAACGCCGTTTCAACCAGGAATTAGATGCTAAGATGAAGGCCAAAGCCGAGCAGAGCGGCATCACCGTGAACCTCGACGACCTGCGCAAGATGCGTCACCCGAACGCCGAAGCCATCACCTCACCGGTGAGCGGCCGCATCATCTGGGAGCTCGACGCTTACGAGAAGTCGATACCACCTGCGACAGGCACCAAATACAACGAAGGCGACACCTTCTGCTATGTGCAGACGCCTTACGCGCCTGAAGAAGTCAAGACCAACTGGAGCGGCAAGCTCGTCGAGGTGGTCGCCGAGCAAGGCAAGGTTGTCAAGAAAGGTGATATTTTGGCGTTTATCGAAAAATAATCGAAAAAAGGGCGAAAAAAACAATCGCCCTTTTATTTTTTTTATATATTTGCAGTTTAAACATTTAAAATTTTAGCATATGAAAAAAACTTTACTATTCATTGCAGCAATATTGATGTCAGTATCAGTATTCGCACAGACAAGATCCACCTTTATCAGTGAGCATTTCGACGGCACATCGGCACCGGCCGGATGGAGTGTCATGGGATCAGGCACCAGCAACTGGGGCATTTCAGCCACACAGAACGCAGGCGGCGAAGCCAACGAGCTCGTCCTCGTATGGAGCCCACAATTCAACGGAACATCACGTATGGTGATGCCAGCCGTTGACCTTACAGGCGTTTCAAGTGTCGTGGTGAGCTTCAAGCACGCTCTCGACAACTACTCAGGCAGCCACACCCTCGGTATCGCCACATCATCAGACGGTGGCACCACTTGGAATGAAGGCTGGTCACAGAGCTACGGTTCAAGCAGCTCATGGGCTGTCACACAGAACATCTCAACAGCCGACATGGGCAACAGCAACGTACAGTTCTGCCTCTACTACACAGGCAACAGCTACAACATCAACAACTGGTATTTCGACGACATCGAGATCTTCTCAATGGAGAACCTCGACCTTGCTCTGAACAGCATCAACATGAACAGCACCATGGGTGCCGGCAACGCTGAAATCGCTTTCACAGTTCAGAATAAAGGTGTTGAGACAATCAACCAGTTCAAGATGGGTTATCAGATCAATGGAGAAGAGCCTGTTGAAGAAGTATTTGATGTAACATTGGCATCATTGGCAACCCAGCAGTTCACATTCACAACTCCGGCAAGCTTCATTCCTGGTTCATACAACCTCGCAGTAAGCATTATGGAAGTGAATGGAGGTTACGACAATGACACTTCAAACGACTATCTTGAAAAGACAATCAACGTGGCTCTCGGCGAGACAAACAGAAAGGTCATGATTGAGCACTTCTCAAGCTCGACATGCGGTCCGTGCGTAAGTGTGAACACCACCATGGGCAACCTTACCAATGCCAATCCGGGCAAGTTCACCTACACCAAATATCAGATGAACTGGCCAGGCAACGGCGACCCATACTACACAGAGGAAGGCGGTGTGAGAAGACAGTTTTATGGCGTGAACGCTGTTCCTAATGTATGCCTCGAAGGAACAAATTTGGGCGCCACATCAGTGACACAAGCTCAATTGGATAACGCCTACAACACACCTTCATTCGCAGATGTAAGAGGCTCATTCAATGTAGACGGCAGCAACATCACCGTTAAAGTCGATTTCATGTCATATTATGATATGACTATTGAAAAAGCCTTCGTGACTGTCAATGAGAAAGAGACACACAACAACGTCGGAGGCAACGGTGAGACCTCATTCCACCATGTCTTCATGAAATTCTTGACCTCACCTTCAGGCGACGCTCTTAATATCCCGGCAGGCGAATGCCAGCATTTCGAATGGACACAGAACATGTCATCAACACACGTTGAGGAGATGAGCGACCTTGAGGTCTCGGCTTGGATCCAGAACATTTCCACACATGAGGTTATCAACAGCCACTTCATGTATGAATACACCGACATTCACCCATATCCTGTCCAGAACTTAGCAATTGAAGAAGGCGAAGGCGTACTCAACCTGACATGGGATGCTCCGCAAGGCGGCAACGCTCAGGCTTACAACCTCTATCTCAACGGTGAGCTCCTTGGAGAGAATCTTACAGCGACATCATACAACTACAACTGCGGTTATGGTTTCTATGTCTTCGCTGTCGAGGCACTCTATGCAAACGACATGACATCAGTGAAGATTGCCAAGGGTTATAATTACATCGACCACACCACAGTCGCTGAAAATCAGGAGAATGCATACAACATCTATCCTAACCCGACCAACGGCAACATCACCGTTTACGGCGAAGGCATCAACATGGTTGAGATTTACAACCTCTGCGGCCAGAAAGTGATGGCTGTCGAGGCGAACTCAAGCAACGTGAACGTCAACATGAGCACACTCACAACAGGTGTTTACATGGTGAGAATCGTTGATGTTAACGGTAACGCTACAGTAAACAAAGTGGTTAAAAGATAAAGGAGAAAAGTTAAAAGAAAAGAGAGCGCAAAGTGGCATTGGTCGCTTCGCGCTCTTTTAACTTTGCTCTCTTAACTTTTAACTAATAAACCAATTTCGTCTTCACGAAGCCTTTGATTTCTTCTTTACTTGCATCAACTTTGAACACGTGATTCGGTTTCAGATACCACACGTCGTTGTGTTGTTTGAACAGTTTCTCACCGCCGCCGGTGATGTTGAGCATGATCACGTCGTCGGCCTTAACCTGTTTGTTTTCGACAGTCTGGATGAGCGAGGCTGTTGCCACACCGGCGGCGTGGTAAATGTCGATGCCTTCGAGTTCCTCGAACATGTCGCAAGCCTTCTGCGCCTCGTCGTTGGTGACAGCGAACATGTCGCCCTTGGTGTCTTCGAGTGCGTCGAAGAGTCCGCCTGCCAATGAATAAGGCGGCTTACGGTTTGAGAGCACCTTGGCCACGATCTCGGCGGCGTCTTTGCGAGCCTGCTCGGCGTCGTAAGGAAGCAGCGCGCGCGAATGAGCCTTCCAAGCGTCGTACATAGGCGTGAACGGCTTGTTTTGTGAAACCATCAAACGAGCCTTGTTTGTTCCGAAGCGTCCGTCCTCGATGAAACGGAGGTTCGCCTCCCATGCCGCGATGGCACCTGTGCCGCTACCCACAGCCTGGAAATAGAAGTCAGGGATGCGACCGATGAATGTCGTTGCCGACATCATAGTGGTGCTCATACCGTCACGACGAGCGATATTTTTGGCGCCGCCTTCGGCGAAGTAGCCGTCCATCTCGCATACGATGTTTCCAAGGTTGATGGCATCGAAATAGTCGCTGCCGCTCTCGGTGCAGAGCAGTTTCACACATGGGTTGAGCGGTTTCTCGAACCACAGCGCGTTGATGTTATCCTCAGGCACCGTCAAAAGCAGGTTGATGTTGTTGTCGGAACACACCTGGGCGAAAGCGCGCGCGGTGTTTCCTGCCGACGACACCACCATCACCTGGTTGCGGAGCTCGTCGCTGAGACGCGCACACACCGAATAAGCCTCAGTCTCCTTGAACGAGCAGGTGCGCATCTTGGCGCCTATCGCAGGATAATAGCCGTTAAAAGTGATATATAAGTTATTGAGTCCCAGCTCCTTAGCGAGTTTATCACTCTTGTAAGTCACCGGACATGAAGCGTCTTTCAACAAATTCTTCAGCGGCATCCAGTCGGCGAAACGGTAGAGACCGCCGTTTTCGGGCTTCACCTCGAGTTGTTTTTTCTCATAAATAGCGCGGATGAGGCTCGGTTTCTCACTGTTCGGGAAGTCAAGCATCCACCCTGAATCTTCACCAATGCGGCCGTCGGCGACGCACTGCACCTGATATTTTGTAGGAGTAAAAGTCATAATATTTCCAATATTTTTAAAGTGCAAAAATAGTAAAATAATTTACTAATTTTAGAAAAATTTATTTTTTTGTAAAAACTCGTCGGGTTTGACAGATTTTTCATATCTTTGTAGATTGATTTATTATATCTTTTTGAAGATTCAAAATTTAAAATTTAAAAATATGAAAACGCTGAAAATCACTGTATTATTTATGATTTCGATGCTTCTTGCGATGCCTGTGCAGGCTCAGAAAGAAGAGAAACCGGTTTACCAGATCACTGACGACGTCGAGGTGCCTCACACCATTGTGCAGAACCAGGCAAAATCGGGAACATGCTGGTGTTTTGCGGGAACAGGCTTCGCCGAAGCTGAGATTTTAAGAAAATATGATGTGAAAGTCAACCTCTCGGAGATGTTCTCGGTGCGTTGGGCTTACACCAAGAAATTCGACCGTTTCGTGCAGCTTCACAGCGCCACCAACCTCAGCTGCGGCGGCGAGGTGTTCGACGTGCTTTATGCCATCAACGACGCGGGCATGATCACCGATGAAGCCTACAGCGGACTCGTGATTGGCGACGACAAGCACAACCATTCTGAGATTCAGAAGGTTATTGAAGGCTACGCCAAAATAGTGACACAGAAAAGCAACGGACGCATCCTCTATGAGACATATCCGAAGGCTTTGAACGGCATCCTCGACGCTTATCTTGGCGAGGTTCCTGAAGAGTTTGAATACAATGGCGTGAAATACACTCCAAAGTCATTTGCCGAGAAATACGCTCTCAACATCAACGAGTATGTGCAGTTCGCATCGTTCAGCGACAAGGAAATGTACAAGCCGTTCCTCGTCATGATTCCTGACAACTGGACCTACACCCCTACTTACAACATGGGCTTCGACGAGATGATGACCGAGGTCGACAACGCCTTGAACAACGGCTACACCGTAGGCTGGGCGCAGGATGTGAGCGACAAAGGTTTCTCACGCAAGGCGGGCGTCGCCATCGTACCTGAGACCGACGTCAACAAGATTCGCGAGAGCAACCCTAAGGCTTTCAAGAAGATGACCGACGAGGAAATCGCCGAGAAGATCTACTCATTCGAATATGTGATGCCTGAGCAGGAAGTCACCGAGGAGATGCATCAGCGCGCCTACAACGACTGGAGCACCGGCGACGACCACAGCATGCTCATCGTCGGCATAGCCCACGACCAGAACGGTACCAAATATTATAAGGTGAAAAACTCATGGGGCGAGACCGGTCCTTACAAAGGCTACTGGTACTGCTCGGAGCAGTTTGTGAGACTGCACACAGTGTTCTTCACAGTGAACAAGGCCGCTTTCAGCGACAGCATGAAAAATAATTTATCAATCAAATAAAATAACAAACAAATGAAATTCAAACATTTTCTTATGGCAGCCGCTCTGTTTTTGAGCACAGCTGCATTCGCACAAGCTCCTGAAAAGGATGCAAAACCTGAAGAAGAAGGCTACAAATTTGAGGTCATCAAGGAATTGCCAATGACTCCTGTGAAAGACCAGAACCGTGCCGGTACATGCTGGTGCTATTCAACACTCGGATTCTTCGAGGCTGAGTTGCTCCGTATGGGCAAGCCTGAGTACGATTTCTCAGAAATGTACATCGTTTACAAGACTTATCAGGACCGCGCCGACCGTCACGTGCGCACACACGGCGACGTTTCTTATTCAGAAGGCGGCTCATTCGGTGATGTCATGTATGCCATCAGACATTACGGTCTCGTTCCGGATGTCGAGATGCGCGCAGGCCAGATGCACGGCGACAGTCTCACCGACTTCTCGGAGTTCTCAAACGTGAGCGGCAGATTCCTCGAAGGCGTTGTCAAGACTAAGAAGCTTCAGCTCGGCACCGACGAGAATCACACCCCGCTTTGGAAGACAGCTTTCGACGGCATCCTCGACGCTTACATCGGAAAATGCCCTGAAGAGTTCACCTACAACGGCAAGAAATACACTCCAATGGAGTTCGCAAAGTCAACAGGTCTGAACATGGACGACTATGTCAACCTCGCCTCTTTCGCACATCAGCCATGGTATGAGCCATTCGTCATCGAGGTTCAGGACAACTGGCGCTGGGGCAAGGCCTACAACCTCCCTATCGACGAGTTCATGGAGGTGATGAACAACGCTATCGACAACGACTACCCGATCGCATGGGGTGCCGACGTCAGCGAGAGCGGCTGGCTCAGAGGCAAGATGGCGGGCGTTTGCGTACTTCCAGACCTCAAGAACAACGCAGCCGACAAGTCGGGAACCGACTTCGCACACTGGAACGGCCTCAGCGCAGCTGACCGCCAGAGAGAAGCCATGAGCAAGCCAACGCCACAGCGCTGGGTCAACGACCAGGATCGTATCGACGCTTACAACAACTACGAGACAACCGACGACCACGGCATGGTGATCTACGGCAAGGCAAAAGACCAGATAGGCAATGTCTATTTCATGGTGAAGAACTCATGGGGCGACGCAGGCAACTACAACGGCAACTGGTATTGCTCAGAAGCCTTCGTGCGCTACAAAACATTGAATATTGTGGTTCACAAAGACGCCCTTCCAAAGGCTATTAAGAAAAAACTTGGAATCAAATAAAAGTTAGTCAGTTAGTCAGTTGTTCAGTTAGTCAGTACTGACTAACTGAACAACTGAACAACTAAAAAAATAATGTTTCAGGAAGTTGAAAGAAAATTTTTGGTGAAGGGCGACTTCAGAAATGAGGCGTTCAAAGCCATTCACATCACGCAGGGATATCTCTCGAGGGTGCCTGAACGCGTGGTGCGCATAAGAATCAAAGACCAACAAGGATACATCACCGTCAAGGGAAAAAACAACGCCTCGGGTGCCACGCGTTTCGAGTGGGAGAAAGAGATTTCGCTTGACGAGGCGCGTCGTCTTCTAGAGCTATGCGAACCCGGACTCGTCGACAAAACCCGATACCTTATTAATAATACTGATGGCAAGCACACGTGGGAGGTGGATGTCTATCATGGCAACAAAGAAGGTATTATTATTGCTGAGATAGAACTCGGCAACGAAAACGAGCCGTTCGACAAGCCGGAATGGCTTGGCAAAGAGGTCACAGGCGACCAAAGATATTACAATTCGAATTTAATTTGAGGACATATCCCCTACCTGTTCTTCGACGAACTGCATTGGCGTCATGCCGGTGTTCTTACGGAAGACGGTTTGGAAATAGCTGCGTGACGCGAAGCCGCAATGTTCGGCTATGATATCGTTCGACCATTCCGGGTGCAGCTTCATCTGTTTCTTCGCTTCTTCCACACGGAGATATGTAAGCCAAGGACTGAACAGCTCCTGCTCGGTGGTCTTGAGCCATGCCGACAGCTGGTAACGTGGGAGTTTCATCTCCGACGCGGCAGTCTGGATAGTGATACCGCTTTGCAGATGTCCGCCTTCATTCATCCAGCGGGCCACCGCATTCTCCACACGACGGTAGTCGGCAGGCGACATCACCACTTCCTGCTCTGTCTTCTCATCGGCATCATCTCCTGCATTTTCATCGTTGATTTCAGCGACAAAAACCTTGCGCGCGTCGTTACTCACCACAAAACATGCGAAGCTGAAGATAAGATAATAAACACAAGCAAAAAATATGATTGAATAAGTGCCGATAAGCCAGATCGGTCCGAAGATTACAGCAGGCACAGGCAGGGCGACACCCGCCATCAGCAACACGGCGACTTCCATCCAAAGCAGCATGTCGTCAGCCTCATAGTCATAAAAGTCATTCAACGAACGACGTATTTTTTGAATTTCTTTATATTGGGAATAAAAATAGAATATCTGCATAGTGGCGAAAAGCACACTGCAAAATATCAGAACCCAATGCATCTCTTCAGAGTCGCCAAGCAGAGGGACGTCGGCAAAGAAAGAAACACCCAACACTGTCGCAATAGTGATAATCAAAGTGTCGATACCCACCAGCCATTCATGACGTTTAATACGCCCCTGACGCTCCATATAAAGGATAGCCATATTAAAAAGGTAGGCAGCAGGGATAAAAAACACCAAATTATGCAAAACACCGGGGATGATGCCGTAGTCACGAGGCCTCCACACATATTGCAAAAGGAACTGAATTCCTATCAGCGACGTACCGATAGCCAGCATATAACGTGTACGACGGACCGCTTTTGTCTCGACGATCTTACGTGGCATAGGCAAAACCAGTGTCAGCGTAAGCAACAACATCAATATAACTGCCAAAAATTGTATTAAACCCATCATAGTGGCGGCAAAATTACTAAAATTTTTCAATACAGGTGTTAAAAATGTTTCAATTTTAACACCTAATTATGCAATTTTTAACACCATTGTGTGATTTTTAACACTCTAATAGAATACGAACATATATTTTTGCAGCCCGAAAACAAACGGAAAATTAAACAACACAAAATAACAAATGAAAAAGAAAAATTTACTTTTCCTGCTTCTGACAATGATGTTAGCTCCGATGACAATGTTCGGACAAAAGGTGGATTGGGCAGGATCAGGCTTGCAAAATGACCCTTATATAATTAAAAGTGACAGCGATTGGGAAACCCTCTCAACCAATGTCAAAGCCGGCAACACCTACAGCGGCAAGTACTTCAGTCTGACTTCAAATATCACCATCACCCAAACCGTTGGTTTGCAGGCAACTAATACAAGTTTAAGCAAAAAATTCGAAGGTGTTTTCCTCGGAAACGGCAACACCATTACTGTTAATATTGACACAAAAGACAAATACGCAGCTCCTTTCGGCAGCTTGTCAAACGCAACCATTCAAGACCTTAACGTTATAGGAGCTATTAACACAAGCAACAAATTCGCGGCAGGTGTCGCGGGATTCGCTACAGGAACTTGCTTTTTTGTAAACTGCCACGTCAGCATGGATATCAATTCAACAGTTAATGGCGACGGCACACACGGCGGCTTGCTTGGCTTAGTGGACAGTGCCAGCACAGCCAACTTCACCAACTGCAGCTTCGAAGGCAGGCTTCTTGGCAGCAAGACAACCAACTGCGGTGGTTTTGTAGGTTACAACAAGGGAATAGCTAATTTCAACAACTGCCTTTTCAACCCATCAGAGGTTACTTTCAACATCGTTGGCAACAGTGAGCTGTCAAGCACATTCTCACGTCTTGACAAGGCTGGTAAGAATTATTTCACAAACGCCTATTACACCTCTCCATTACACAAGGTGGAGAAAGAAATCACCAGAGTTTACACCAACACCGACAATGACGACTACTATTATGAAGAAGTTGTCGCAGCCGATGGCAGCACCTACTATTATATAACAGGTGATAACACATGGAAATTTTTCCAAAACGACATCAATGAGCATAAAAACGTCACTTTGACCGAGGATCTGACAGCACACGCTTCAAACGGAGCTTTAGTCATAGCCGAAGATGATGTCGTGACCATCAACTTAAACGGACACACTCTCAGCCGTGATCTTTCATCAGGATCAGCTATCGTTGTCAGTGAAGGCGCTACACTCACCATCGTTGACGACAGCGATAATAAGGCCGGCGACATCGACGGTAATATTTACATCGAAGAAGGACAGCTCATCAGCGACATGGCATTCAACGTAACAGTCATGAAGAGCGTCGAGACTTGGAAAGAAAACAAAGACGGACAGAAGACAACCACAGGTTGGAACACCATCGCATCACCGGTGGGTAAAGTCACTTTCGCAAGTGTTTCAGGATTGATCAGCGATGTGTTTAAACACAACATTTATCTCTATGACCCTGAGAACGTCAGATGGCAGGAATACAGAAACACCGACCCGGGTGTGACTCCATTCTCGTCGTTTGAGGACGGCCGCGGCTATCTGTACCGCACAGAAGGCACTGAGAGAACAACCGAAATCGAATATTCAGGCATTCTCAACACCGAAGACGTGACATACACATTGTCATACAATGAAGGACGCGTGATAAAATCGTTTAACCTCATCGGCAACCCATTCTCACACGATATTTATAAAGGTGAAGCTTTCTCAGACGAGAACCTCGCCGACAGATTCTACATGCTTGATAGCGACGGCATCTGGACACCAAAGAGCGATGTCGACGCCATCCCGGCCGGAACAGCGATCCTCGTCCAGGCAACAGCTGAAGAGACTTTAACCATAAAGAATACCGCCAACGCATCGAAGAGAAACGCCAGCAACGACAACATAGCGTTCAGCGTAGCCAACAGCGATTTTGAGGATGTCGCATTCGTCGAGTTCAAAGAAGGACACGGACTGAACAAGATCGAGCACCGCAACGAAGCAGTTCCTATGCTCTACGTCGAATACAACGGTGCGAGCTTCGCTTCAGCCAATGTGAGCAGCGATGTGAAGGTCATCAACCTTAACTTCAAAGCCAAGACAACATGTAAATACACTTTGAAATGCACCGTCAACGGCGAGTTCAGCTACCTGCATCTCATCGACAGACTGACAGGTGACGACGTTGACATACTTCTCGAAGGAGAGTATAGCTTCATCGGCTCGTCACAAGACAACGAGAACAGATTTATTGTAAGATTGGAGAGCAATAACGACCCTTCAACATCAGAGATCGAGGTGTTCGCCTGGCAGAACGGCAACGACATCATCGTGAACGGTGAAGGCACATTGCAGGTGTTCGACGTCATGGGACGCATGATCGCCACAGCCAACGTGAACGGTATAGAGACCGTCAACGTGAAGGCAAACGGTGTTTATGTTTTAAGATTGAATGAAAAAACACAGAAAATAGTAGTTAGATAATTTAAAGTTTAGAGATAAAAGACAAAATGAAAAAGTTATTCTTAACAATAGCATTGTTTTTAACAGTAGGTTTCAGCGCCAATGCGCAGCGTGACGGTTTCTTTAGCAGCAGCTATGATGGAGATTCTTTCGACAGAGCCAGCAGCAACAGCACACCTATTATGCCTACAAAACCAATAGGCAGCACTGAAAATTCAGACGCTCCTCTCGGTGGAGGTTTACTAATCATGACAGCACTTGGAGCAGGATATGCTCTGAAAAAGAGAAATAATAATAAGTAATTATTGGTTAATTTAATGATTTTTCCCCGTGGGGATTCGACGCCCGTTGAAATCCCCACTTTTTTTATGCCTTCACTGTTAAAAATGTTAAAATTTTAACACCTGATTCGTTGATTTTTAACACCATTGTCAGATTTTGAACACCTTGTATTAATAATAAAATATACTTTTGCAGCTCGTTAAAACAGCAGACAAACAGATTCAACTAAATAGATTCAAAACAATCAAATTACAACCAATGAAAAATTTAATTTTAAAATTAAGCTTTGCATTAATTTTAACCATCGGCGCCACCATGATGCGGGCACAGAGCTACAGAAGCTATACAGCCAACGGGGCAGAGTCATGGAGGGGCGAAGGTACAGAGGAGAGCCCTTACATCATCACATCTGGCAAACAGTTCTTTCAGCTGGCCGATTCAGTGAACGCCGACAACATGGCTGTCGCAAGCGCCTACTTCAAGCTTGGCGCCGACATCACCATAGGTGAACCACTGAATCCTACTTCAACTCTCGTCGGAAACTCGAAAAATCACAGATTCTACGGTCATTTCGACGGCGACGGTCACACCCTCACTGTTTACATGAACCGTACTGAAGATTTCGCAGCACCATTCGGCATCGCCGACGGCGCGACATTCACCAACCTCAACGTTGAAGGTACCATCACCACCGACCATAAGTTCGCAGGCGGCATCGCTTCATACGTCTACGGAAAAACTAACGGTCCTGTTAACGTCACCAACTGCAACAGCAACATCCACATCATCAGCAACGTTACCGTTCCTTCAAACCACGACGGCACACACGCAGGTTTTGTGGGTCAGTGCGAAGAGGGCACCATCAACTTCGAAAACTGCGTCTTCACAGGCAGCATAGTCGATCCTGTTGTGCCTCACCAGACCATCAAATGCGCAGGATTCCTCGGATGGGTAAACGAGGAAGTCACCTATACCAACTGCTTGCAGGCCGGAACAGTCGACGTTTCTTCAAACATGGCTACATTCCAGCGCAATAAAAAAGGCGCGGTGACCACTTATACAAACGCATACTACTTCCACGGATTTGGCGACGGACAAGGCCTGCAGGTTTATGACACCGTACCAGAGAACAGCATCGCCAAGATATTCTATGTTAACGCAACACCATATTACACCAATTTCGCTGTCATTTCAGGAATCAGCACATACTACAACTATGCTGACGGCGCACCTGTCATCGTCGCTCCTGTAGTAAAATACGAGGATGACATTCTCGTTGAAAACACCGACTACACCATTTCTTTCCAGAAAAAAGAAGGCAATGTCTACACTAACGTCAATGAAGTGACAGAAATCGGCGAATACAAGATCATCATCCGCGGCGCCGGCGACTATAAAGGCACCTACATCGACACATTCAAAGTCATAGACGCCTCCGATAGCTGGGCTGAACTGCAGACCATGTTAGACAGCGGAAACGAGATCGTTTTGAGCAAAGACTGTATCGCAAAGAGCTCAAACGGCGCTTTGATAGTGGATGGCGACGTGACAATCGACATGAACGGCCACTTCATCGACCGTAATCTTACCGAAGGCACAGATCAGGGTTATGTCATCAAGGTCAACGCAGGCGCTTCTCTCACCATCGTCGACAACAGCAAAGACAAGACCAACTTCATCAGCGGCGGCAACAACATCGGCAACGGCGGCTGCATCTATAATGAAGGAAAATTGACGCTCGAGAACATCAATATCAATGGTAACAAATGCATCCGCGACTCTAAAGTCTACGGCACCGGCGCAGGCATTTACTCAACAGGTACTCTGTCGTTAACAAACTGCCACATCGACGGCAACGAAGGCGACGGTGGTGGCGGCGGCATCCATTCTGTTGGAGAACTTACCATTTCCGGCGGTAGCGTAAGCAACAACATAACACTCAGCAAAGGCGCAGGCATCCGCGTAACAGGAAAGAACATTACCATCACCGACTGCACCATTTCAAACAACAGCATGATTGCCGGCGCCAACGCAAAGCACGGCGGCGGTATCTACGTTGAACACACAAACAACACAACTAACCTTGTTCTGACAGGATGCACCATCACAGGCAACACAGCGAGTGACAACGGCGGTGGCATCTATATAACAAATGGTAACGTCACAGCCAAAGACTGCACCATCTCAGGAAACAGCGCCCGTTTAGGCAACGATATTTTCTTTTATCAAAACGCCATCATGACTATCGATGACGGCACCACCACGACAAACACAAGCGTTAACGACATCGTATTGAGTCCTACAAACACACAACTCATAGTCCCAACCAACTCAACATTCCTGGCAACCGTCCAGAAGAACATGCTAAAATGGGAAGAAGCACAGGAAACAGGTTGGAGCGCGATATCTTCTCCTATAGCCGGCCAGCTCTTCAATGCAGTTACAAACCTGCAGAATGCAATACATAACATCTATCGTTATGACACCGAAACCACCGTGTGGCAGGAATACAGAGCCGCAAGCAACTTATTCGACAGTTTTGAAGCAGGCCGCGGATATCTTTACCGCAGAGCTGCAGCCACAACCATCTCATACGTCGGAACACTCAACAGCAGCAATGTAAGCTACGACTTAACCTACACCGAAGGCAACGAGTCGAAGTCATACAACCTCATCGGAAACCCTTATTCACATAATATCACTAAAGGTGACAACATCTCCAACGAATGCGTAGAGGAGAAATATTGCATCCTCAACGCAAACGGCACATGGAAGTTACAAGACGACGACACGCCTATCCCTGCAGGAACAGCTATCCTTGTCCAGGCTAAAGAAGCTAAGACACTGGAGATCACCAACGAAGCCAGCTTCTCAAAGACACGCTCAAACAACGACAATATCTGGTTCACCGTCGCCAACGACAATTTTGAGGATGTGGCATGCGTCGAGTTTAAAAACGGCCACGGCTTTAACAAGGTGGCTCACCGCAACGCCGATGCCCCGATGCTCTACATCAGCCACAAGGGCGAAAACTTCGCGTCTGTCGACATGAGCGACGACACCAAGACCATCAATCTCAACTTCAAAGCGAAGAAGACAGGCAGATACACATTGAGTTACAAGGCTAAAGGCATGTTCAGCTACCTGCACCTCATCGACAGATTCACTGGCGATGACGTCGATCTACTCCTCGACGATAAATATTCATTCGTGGCTTCAGCCAACGAAAGCGAAAGCCGTTTCATCGTGAAGCTGGATTACATCCCAGGCAACAACGCTGAAAACAATATCTTCGCATACCAGAACGGCAACGATGTCATCATCAACGGCGAAGGCACATTACAGGTGTTCGATGCCATGGGACGTTTGATTTCGACACAACATATCGATGGTGTCGGAACATGGCACGCCGAATCAGCACAGACAGGTGTTTATATCTTTAAATTAGAAGGAAATACACAAAAGATTGTGGTAAGATAATCATTGGTTGATTTAATGAATCTATTTTCCGTGGGGGCGCCGCTATGCGGCGCCCCCACACCTTTTATTTCTTCATCACCTCAAAACCCTTGCCGTAAACGCCCATCACGGTGTTCACCGACACAAACGCCTTCGGGTCTTCCTGTTTCACAATGCGAATCACCGGCTGGCACTCTGTCTTGCGCACCACAGCCATCACAATGTCGCTGTCCTGCTTGGTATACCAGCCTGTGCCTTTAATGATGGTTGTTCCACGGTGAATCTCATTCCCTATTCTATCAGCGATAACAGCAGGCTTCGACGAGAAAATGAACATCTGCACCGACTGCTTGCTGCCAGTGAAGGCCAAGTCCATGCAGTAGCTGCTCACGAAATTACCTACCAAGCTGTAGATGATAAGCTCCACACGCTGAAGAATCTCCAAATCCTGAAACACGAAAAACGAGCTGCCAATGATGACGAGATTCATCGCCAAGGTGAAGCGCCCAAGCGAGATATTTCTGTATTTGTTCACCACCATAGTGATGATGTCGACGCCGCCGGTGCTGCCGCCCGAAAGGAAGATAATGCCGTTGGCAAAGCCTCCGATGCCGCCACCGATGATGGCTGCCAAGAACTTATCAGATATCACAGGCACGTCACCGATGATGTTCTGTAACAGCGAGAAGAAGAATGCCATCACCGCTATGCAATAGATGGTTTTTACACCGAATTTCCATCCCAAAATCCTGAAAGAGAATAAAATAAGAATGGCGTTAAGTGTAAAAATGGTGTAACCTGTCGAGAGACCTGTCACCCAATAAACAATGGTCGCAATACCGTTGACGCCGCCACCCAACATGTTGTTCGGAATGAGGAAAGCCGTCCACCCAAGTGCAATAATGAACAAACACACTGTAATTACAGCGTAGTTTTTGATTTCGATTAAGATATTTGAAGCTTTTTTCATACTCTTTAAATCTGATTAATTCAGATGCAAATATAAATTATTTTTTAAATGATTGTTGAAATTTGCTACCCTTTTACTACCTAAAAAAGAGAAATCCCTCGCAAATCGTTGATTTACAAGGGATTATTTTTTATAATTCGTACCTGAGGCCGGGGTCGAACCGGCACGTCCACAATGGACACAGGATTTTAAGTCCGGCGCGTCTACCGATTCCGCCACTCAGGCACTTATATCTGGAGCGGAAAACGAGACTCGAACTCGCGACCCCGACCTTGGCAAGGTCGTGCTCTACCAACTGAGCTATTTCCGCCTGACTTCGTCAGTCGGCTTCTTGTCGCAACTCGGCATTGCTCAAGCAAGCTTGGCACTACACTCGCTGCTCCAAGAAGTCCGCAACGAATCTTGCAAAATTTTGCGGCTTTTCTTCTCGACTCGGCATTGCTCAAGCAAGCTTGGCACTGCGCTCGCTGCTCCAAGAATTCCGCAAACCTTCTATTGGAGGTCATCGTAGTAAAAATATGCTACGAGCATTTTGCAGCTTTAATTCTTTCAAAGAACTTTGAGCGGAAAACGAGACTCGAACTCGCGACCCCGACCTTGGCAAGGTCGTGCTCTACCAACTGAGCTATTTCCGCAAAATTTTGCTTGCAAAATTTTGCGAGATTCTTGTCGCGACTCGGCAGAATCAAAGCGAGCTTTGCTTTTGCTCTCGCTGCTCCAAGAAGTCCGCAAACTTCCTTACGATGTTTTCGTTACAACTGTTGCTCCAAAAACTCCGCTTAGAAACAAGCAAGAATTCCTATTTGGAATTGCGGTGCAAAAATAGTACATTTTTTAATACCTGCAACATTTTTTTGAAAAAATTTTTAAGATCATTAGTTGTCAATGATTTAGCCTTGATTTGCGAAGCAAAGCACCAGCTAAAGAATGACAACTAATGATATTCATCAAAAAGTCATTAGTCGTCAATTTTGAAGGACTTCGATTTTTGAAAAAACGGCAGCCGAAAAATGACGACTAATGACGACAAAAATCAATAATTTTTCAGCATTTTCTTGATCTCGTTGAGCTTCATCAGTGCCTCAACAGGAGTCAAAGTATCGATATTGATGCTCAAAATATCGTCTTTGATTTGCAACAAAAGCGGGTCGTCGAGCTGAATAAAGCTGAGTTGCATATTGTCGATCTGCTTGCTTTCCTTAATGGCCTCGTCAAGGTTGTCGTGCGAATGCGACTTCTCAAGCATAGTGAGCAAAGCGTCAGCCCTGTCGATGACTTTTCGCGGCATTCCCGCCATCGCCGCCACATGGATACCGAAGCTGTGAGCGCTTCCACCCCTCTTCAGCTTGCGCAAAAACACCACGTTGTTGCCTACTTCCTTAACCGTCACATGATAGTTTTTAATCCTCTTGAACGACGCTTCCATCTCGTTAAGTTCATGATAATGAGTGGCAAACATCACCTTGGCGCGCATCGTCGGATGTTCGTGCAAATATTCCGTTATCGCCCATGCGATGCTGATACCGTCGTAAGTGCTGGTGCCTCGCCCGATCTCATCCAACAATATCAAACTGCGGTTCGACACATTATTTAATATGGAAGCCGTCTCGTTCATCTCAACCATAAACGTCGACTCACCCGAAGAGATGTTATCACTCGCCCCCACACGTGTGAATATCTTGTCAACCAAGCCGATACGTGCTGCCGAGGCCGGCACAAACGAGCCTATCTGCGCCAACAAAACGATGAGCGCCGTCTGCCTCAGCAAGGCCGACTTACCCGACATGTTCGGTCCCGTGATGATAATGATCTGCTGTTTCTCACGGTCGAGATACACGTCGTTGGCTATGTACTCCTCTCCCACCGGCATCATCTGCTCAATCACAGGATGTCTGCCTTCTTTAATATCAATGACATACGACTCATCGACAGTCGGCATTACGTAGTTGTTGTTCAACGCTATGAAGCCGAAGTTAACCAGACAGTCGATCTTCGCCACCAGCGCCGCATCGAGCTGAATCGGCGCCACAAACTCCGCCGTGGCCGCAATCAGCTCCGAATAAACCTGCTCTTCTATAACTTGAATCCTCTCTTCGGCACCAAGAATTTTCTGCTCGTATTCTTTCAGCTCCTCAGTGATGTAACGCTCTGCATTTGCCAGCGTCTGCTTGCGGATCCACTCAGCCGGCACCTTGTCTTTATGAGTGTTCGTGACCTCCAGATAATAGCCAAAAACATTGTTGAATCCTATCTTCAACGAAGAAATGCCAGTCGCCTCAACCTCCCGCTTCTGAATATTAACAAGGTAATCCTTGCCCGAGCGCGACAGGTTCCTCAGTTCGTCGAGTTCCGCGTTCACGCCGTCGGCAATGAAGTTACCCTTCGACGTGACCGCCGGCGCATCGGCTTTGAGTTCTTTCTTGATTCTGTTACATATTGATTCACAAGGATTTAGCTGCTCAGCAAACGCCTTAACAGAAGCGTTGTCGCTTTTCTCGCAGAGCTCACGAATTATCGCTATCTGATCCAACGCGCGCGCCACCTGCAGGAGCTCGCGAGGGTTTACCCGAGCGAGCGACACCTTGGAGATAAGTCTCTCCAAATCACCAACTTGCCTGATGGCATCCTGAAAATTACCGATGACGTCTCTGTTCTTGTAAAAATAATCCACGACATCGTATCTCGCCTGGATCTGCTCTTTGTTTTTCAACGGCAACGAGATCCATCGGCGAAGCAAACGCGAACCCATAGGCGACACCGTCTTGTCGACCACGTCAATCAAAGTCTTGGCATTAGGATTCGGGGTGTGCAGAAGCTCCAGATTCCTGATCGTAAACTTGTCGAGCCACACAAACTGCCCCTGGTCGATGCGCGACAGCGAGGTGATGTAGCTTATCTTATCGTGTTGAGTCTCATGGAGATAATGTATCGCAGCACCAGCGGCCACTATACCTTTCGGGAAGTCGTCGACGCCGAATCCTTTCAACGAAACGGTGTTGAAATGGCGTGTCAGAATGTCGTTGGCATAGTCGTCGGTGAACACCCAGTCGTCGAAAACCGTCAAAAAATATTTATCGCTGAAAGTCTCAATAAAATCACGGCGTTTGTTACGCTGGCACAGCACCTCCGAAGGATTGAAGCTCTGCAGAAGCTTGTCGATATACTCGTTGTTGCCTTGCGTGAGGTAAAACTCACCAGTCGACACATCCAGAAACGCTATTCCGCTCTCGTTTTTCTCGAGATGCACCGATGCGAGGAAGTTGTTCTCCTTCTGCGTCAGCACGTTGTCGTCGTAGGTGATGCCCGGTGTCACGAGCTCGACCACGCCGCGTTTCACTATGCCTTTGGCCGTCTTAGGATCTTCAAGTTGTTCACACACAGCGACTTTCAAACCTGCTTTCACCAGCTTCGGCAGATATGTGTCGAGAGCATGATGCGGAAATCCCGCCAGCTCCACACTATCGGCCATGGCACTGGAACGCTTCGTCAGCACTATACCCAAGATCTCCGATGACTTCACCGCATCCTCGCCATACGTCTCATAAAAATCACCCACACGGAACAACAGCATCGCCTCAGGATATTTCGCCTTGAAAGCGTTGTACTGTTTCATCAAAGGAGTATCATTTGCCATAGTTATAAGTTAGAAGTTGCCAGTTAATAGTTAATTGATTTACACTCAATGTATTAAGGGAATATGCTCTAATGCCATAAACAATTCACAAATATACAAATTTCTCATATATAAAATCATTTTTTTCATATTTTTGCAAAAATTTTTCAGCGATGCGAAAGTTGACAATGCCAGAGTTAAATCGTCTCGATGTGACTGATTATCACAATGTTAAGAAAATTCCAGCAATCGTCGTGCTCGACAATGTACGCTCGATGGAGAACGTGGGTTCGTTTTTCCGCACCGCCGACGCCTTCCGCATCGAAGCCATCTACCTCTGCGGAATAACCGCCTGTCCGCCGCATCGCGAGATTCACAAAACCGCCCTCGGCGCCGACGAAAGCGTGGAATGGAAGCATTTCGAAACCACATCGCAGGCTTGTGAACATCTCAAAGAAAAAGGCTATAAAATCTTCGCCGTCGAACAGATAGAAGACAGCATCAAACTCGACCAATTCAGCGCTCCTGAGAAGGCAGCCTACATCTTCGGCAACGAGGTCGAAGGCGTCGACGACGCGGTTTTGAAATATTGCGACCAAGCCATCGAGATTCCGCAGGAAGGCACAAAACACTCATTAAACGTGTCGATAACCGGTGGCATCATTATGTATCACGTTTTCAATGATTTAAGATTTTTACTCTGACTTTTCTTTTTTTGAAAAAATATTTGTTTTTGTTAACTGTATCGAAAAAAAGACTATTTTTGCAGTTTGAAATAATAAGGAATTAAATTAATTAAAATTAAATTTATAAAAATATGAAAAACTTTACTAAATCATTACTAATCATTGCTTTAGCAATTCTTCCTATGACTATCTTCGGTCAGGACAAGACTCCAACCAACTACTGGTTTATCGGTCTTGAAGGTGGTGCAACAACAATGGTGTCAGACAACCAACCATTCAAAATGGATCAGACAAGCTGGGATGCAGGTTTGTACGGCGGTTACATGCTCCACAACAAACTCGCTATCTACGGTAACATCGGTTATGTGAATTTGAAGGGTAAATATGACGACTTCTTCACAATCGACGAATGCAACCTGTTCCAGGCAAACATCAACTTCGGTTTGGATGTCCTCCAGTTCTTCAGCTTCAACCCGGATCGTAAGATTTCTATCATGCCACACGTCGGTATCGGCGGTATCATGCACAAGACAAAGACCACATTCGCTGACGGTTCAGTGATTTTGAATGGTTACAACGAAGACGGTGCTATCAAAGGTAAAAGCTTCGGCGGCAGAAAACTCGTTTACGACAACACATTCGGTCTTAAGTTCGGTTTCAACCTTTCAGAGAGATTCGACCTCGGTCTTGATTTCGTAGCAGTGAAGACCGATACAGAAGGTTTGGACAACTACATCCACGGCAAACACAGCGACTGGTACGGTTATGCAAACATCGGCATCGCTTACAAATTCAGCCGCAAAGAGGTTAAACCTTGGCCAGAATGCCCTGAGTGCCCAAAATGCCCGGAATGCCCGGATCTCGACAAAGCTATTGCTGACGCAATCGACGACTACGTAAAGAACAACCCATGCCCGGAACCGGAAGTTGAAGAGGAAGAAGCATTCGAGAAGGTTTGGGAAGAGAAAGACATTCACCTCACATTCAAAGTTGGTAAAGCTGAAGTTGAAAACACTGACGCCAACAAAGAAGAAGTGAAGAAAGTTAGCGACGACATCGACAACGGTAGAGAAATCAGCAAGATTAAGACTATCGGTCACGCTTCACCAGAGGGTAACGATGAGCAGAACCAGAAGCTCTCAGAAGACCGCGCACAGGCAACAGCCGACTTCATCCAGAAACAGCTCGGCGACCAGGCTGAAGGCATCGAATTCGAAGCATCAGGCGAAGGTTCAGACTGGGACGGCTTCTATGCAGCTCTCGAGAACTCAGAGATCGCTAACAAAGCTGAGATCGCTGAACAGATCAAGAATTCAGAGAACCCAACAGCTACATTGAACCAGATGAGAGCTAAGTATCCTGAACTCAACGAGATCTTGAACGGCCTCAGAGTGACACGTATCTACATCAACAAGTAAGATGAAGTGTTAAGAACTAAAAAAGGTCTCCAATCGGAGACCTTTTTTTTATAACACCAAGCGGTGAATGCCCACATCGTAAGGCTGATCGATAGCCTCCACCACCTTGTAGTAATCCTTTTTGTTTGCCACAAAATCAATATTATTGGTGTCTAAAATCAAGATTCGCATGTCGCTCTGTTGCTTGATGAAATCAAAATAACCCTGCTGCAGATGCTCGAGATACGAGTCGTCGATCTTCTGCTCATACTCCCTGCCGCGCTTGTGAATGTTATACTGCAGATGCTCGACGTCGAGATACAGATACACCATCAGCTCAGGCTTCGGGATGTTTGAAAAGATGATATTGAAAAACCTTGAAAACAAGTCGTATTCGTCGGGCTGCAGGTTCTCGCGCGAGAAGATGAGCGACTTGGCGACATAATAATCGGAGATGATAAAATCGTGGAACAAGTCGAGCACCCCGAGCTTGTCTTTCAGCTGCTGGAAACGCAACGCGAGAAACGTCATCTCCACCTGAAAGGCATATTTGTCGGGCTCTTCATAAAACTTGGCGAGGAACGGGTTCTTGTCGGGCTCAAACTCCTCAAGGATAAGCTTTCCGTTGAGATCATTGGAAATCATCGTCGAGAGCGTAGTCTTGCCGGCTCCCATCGTTCCTTCTATTGCCACGTAATTATATCTCATACCTTATTAATATATGTTCACTTTCCCTTTATCCTGACATTCCTCAAGAAGCTGCCTGTTGGTCTTCCGCAGCAGCGGATGCACTAGGCATGGCGCCACGTCGCACAGCGGCACCAAGACGAAACGTCGTTCCTGAAGACGCGGATGCGGCGCCGCAACCATCTCAGTATCAACGATTTCTTCTCCATAATAAAGGATGTCAAGGTCAATCGAACGCGAGACATAACCCTCGTGAGGCACGCTACGGTCACGACCTAACTCTTTTTCGATTGAGAGCAGTGTCTTCATCAGCTCATCAGGCGACAGCACCGTGTCTATCCTAACAACCTGGTTGAGAAACCAATGTTCTGCCTCAAATCCCCATGGTTCCGACTCATACAATTTCGACTTGGAAATAAGCACTCCACACCTCTCTTCCATCATCTTACATGCTTGATTTACAAGGCGTTTACGTTCTCCGAGATTAGAACCTATTAATATAAAAACCGACTCTAAAGCCATGAAAAAATAGTTTTGCTTTACGAAATGCAAATATAATGAAAGAAATTGTATATTTGCAAAAATTTATCAGTATGAAACAATTCTTTAAATTCATGTTCGCATCGTGCCTGGGATCGGCATTGATGTTGATTATTTTGCTTGTCGTGACCATGTGGATGGTTAACTCAAGCACTAACAGCACCGTCACGGTCAAGCCGAAATCGGTACTCTACATGAATCTCAACTATAACATTCCTGAGAGAACCACCGACAACAACCTCACCGACATGCTGTTGGGGCTCAAAGACATGAATTCCGACATGTCGGGCTTAAACGACATCATCGCCAACATCGACGAGGCGAAAAACGATCCTAACATCAGCGGAATTTTCCTTGAATTCTCAGCGATTGGCGCATCACCGGCCAGCCTCGAAGAGATCAGAAATCATCTCATAAGCTTCAGAGAATCAGGCAAATTCGTTATCTCTTACGCCGACAATATGGGACAAAGCGCCTATTATCTCGCTACAGCCGGCGACGAGATCTACATCAACCCTGACGGAGCCCTCGACATCCACGGAATGGCGTCACAGATAATGTTTTACAAGAACCTGTTGGATAAACTCGACATCGAAGTGCAGATCATAAGAGGCCCTAACAACAAGTTCAAGAGCGCTGTTGAGCCTTATTTCCTCGACAAGATGAGCGACGCCAACCGCGAGCAGATGACAAAACTCCTCAACACCATCTGGTTCAGACTAGTCAGCGACATCAGCGCGTCGAGAGGCGTCAGCATTCAGAGAATCAACGAGTTAGCCGACAATTTATCTTTGGCATTCGATGCCAAGACAGCTGTTGAGGAAGGCTTCGTCGACGGATTATTCTACCGAGACGAGATCATCGCCCGAATCAAGGATTTGGCAGGCATAGATCCAAATAAAAAAATCAACACTGTGACCAACTCGCAATATGCCAGCGCGAGACCGGCTCAGAAAGTCAAAGCCGACAAGATTGCTGTGATCTACGCCAACGGCCAGATCATCGACGGTGAAGGCGACGACGAGACAATAGGCTCTATCACCTTGTCGAAAGCCATCCGCGAGGCACGCGAAAACAAGAAAGTCAAGGCTATCGTCATGCGTGTGAACTCTCCTGGTGGCAGTGCCTTGGCATCAGAGGTGATACGTCGTGAGGTGGAACTCGCCAAAGCCGAGAAGCCGTTTATCATCTCGATGGGCGATTATGCGGCATCAGGCGGCTACTGGATATCAGCTGAGGGCGACCGCATCTTCGCCGACCCTACCACCCTGACAGGCTCCATCGGCGTGTTCGGCACATTCCCTAACGCCAAGAAATTCCTCAACGAGAGAGTCGGCCTGACATTCGACGTGGTAAAGACCAACGAAAACTCCGACTTCGGAAGCATAGCCCAGCCGCTCACACCTTATCAGAAAGCCATGTTACAGAAATATGTAGGCAACACATACAACGACTTCACCGCATTGGTGGCACGCACCCGCGGACTGCGTCAGAGCTATGTCGACTCAATCGGACAAGGACGTGTGTGGGCCGGCGCCGACGCCATCGAGCTCGGCCTCGTCGACGAACTCGGCGGCCTCGACAAAGCCATCGAATATGCTGCCGCACAAGCCAACCTGACAGATTACTCCATCAAAGACTATCCGAAACAAAAAGACATGATGGAGATGCTGACAAGCGGCAACCTGCAGGAGCCTTACACCAAATCGCTGATCAAGAAGAGATTAGGTAACAACTACACATATTTAGAGGCAATTGAAAACGTCTCCAAACTCAATGGCGTTCAAGCACTTATGCCATTTATAATCGTGCAATAAATGATACCGGAGCAGTTTGAAGATATAAGATCCTACATCGACAAGGAAATTCCGGCGGCAATGGAGTTCTTTGCCAACGATGAGACATCGCTCTCATTGGCAAAGATGGTGCTCCCAGGCATGTCGGACGACGAAGTCAAGGCATTCTTGAGAAACATCAAGACAACTGAAGAGTTTCAGCGTGTCATGATGACCCGCTTCGTCAAGCTGATAGTATCAACAACAATGAAAGGTGTTGATACACAGGGATTTAACCTCCTCAACAAAGACAAGGCATATCTATTCACCGGCAACCATCGCGACATCACCCTCGACGCTTTCATCCTTCAGATGTTTATGCTCGAAAACGGGCTTCAGACTTGTAACATAGCTTATGGCGACAACCTCATCTTTAACAAAGCCATTGAAATCTTCAGCAAGTCGAACAAGATGTTTAAGGTTCTCAGATCGCAGAATGTCAGGGAGTTAGCTCAAAACTCACAACATCTATCCGACTACATTAGATATCTCATCCGCGAAAACAAATCGGTATGGATCGCTCAACGCAACGGCCGCACTAAAGACGGCAACGACAAAACCGACCACGGCCTGATCAACATGTTCTCGATGTCGGGCGACAGAAAAGATCTGGTGCCTAACCTAGCGGAGCTCAACATCACCCCTATCGCCACGTCATACGAATACGAGCCTTGCGCCATGATGAAGGCACGCGAGAGCTACATCAAGGAACGCGACGGCGTGTACGTGAAAAAGCCGATGGAAGATATGGACAGCGTGGTTTCGGGCATCAAGAAGAAAAAAGGCACGATGAACATAGCTATTTGTCCTACAATCACTTACGACGATCTGAAGCCATACGAAGGCGCCGAAAAACACGAGATAGTAAAGGTGGTGGCAGATATGATTGACGAACGAATCTACGCAAATTACAGGCTTTACCCTAACAACTATATCGCATACGACTGGTTATCAGGTACTTCCACATTTGCAAAATATTACACTCTGGAAGATAAAGACGTTTTCAAAGCATATTGCGATAAGATTTTCTCGAAGCTTTACGAAGAGCTAGGCAGCGAGGCAGAACCGCGGTTTACCGAGATTTTACTGGGAATTTATGCGATACCGATTGAAAATAAAATGAGGTAACCGTCATTTCGAGCGTAGTCGAGAAATCCTTTTTAGAATAAGCTTTTGCGAAAAGAGGATTTATTCGCCTTGGCGAATGCTTTCGCTTCGCTCAGGTCTCCATTTCGCTTCGCTTCAGTCGAAATGACGTTACATAGCGATTTCACCCCACTTATCGATTAAGTATTGCAAATCTTCTTTCTTTTTACCGTAACTCCAATAGAAGTTGTCATCGACTTTCACTTCGGGGTGTGATGCAGGGTTCGCCATGATCTCGTCAAGCGTCGCGAGTTCCTTCTCGAGAGCGTCGATCTGCTCCTCCAATTTCTTGATTTCCTTCTCGACACGACGTTTCTCGCGGTCATCGGCTTTCTTCGCCTCATAGTCTATCTTGTTTTGCGACACTGCAGGCGCCGCTTGCTGCTGCACCTTCTGCTGACGGTTCAAATCGTCGAGCTCCTTGAGGCGTTTCTCTTCCAAGAAATCGTAGATGTCGCCGATATATTCCTTGATATGAGGTTTCTTAAACTCGTAGACTTTTGTTGTCAAGCCCTGCAGGAAGTCGCGGTCGTGTGAGACGACGATGAGTGTGCCGTCGAACTGCAGCAATGCCGACTTGAGTATGTCTTTCGAAAGCATGTCAAGGTGGTTGGTAGGCTCGTCGAGAACCAGCAGATTCGTTGGGAAAAGCAACATCTTAGCCAACGACAGACGCGCTTTTTCGCCACCCGAAAGCACCTTCACCTTCTTGTCGATAGTCTCGCCACCAAACAGGAAAGCGCCGAGCAGCGACTTCACCTTCACGCGCATATCGCCGGTAGCGACGTCGTCCAAAGTCTCGAACACTGTCTTCTCCGGATCAAGCATATCTTGTTGATTTTGAGCGTAATAGCCGATCTTCACCTCATGACCGAGTTTCACTTCGCCGGTGTGGTCGAGCACGCCGCATATGATCTTCGCCAAAGTCGATTTTCCTTCGCCGTTGCGGCCCACGAAAGCTATCTTCTCGCCTCTCGGAATCAACAGATTGATGTCGTTGAGGATGTTTTTATCGCCATACGACTTCGACACGTGGCTCAGCTCCAGCGTCACCTTGCCCGAATGCGGCGCAGGTGGGAACTTGAAATGCATCACCGACTTGTCGCGGTCGTCAATTTCGACCACGTCCATCTTCTCGAGCTGTTTCACGCGCGACTGCACCTGTTTCGCCTTGGTCGCCTTGTAGCGGAAACGTTCGATGAATGCCTCTATCTCTTTAATCTCGCGCTGTTGGTTGTCGAAAGCCGCTTTCTGCATGTCGATGCGCTCCTCGCGACGCTCAACAAACTCAGTGTAGGCGCATTTGTAGTCGTAGATCTTGCCGCCCGAAATCTCGATGGTGCGGATGGTTATATGGTCGAGGAAGGCGCGGTCGTGCGACACCATGAAGATGGCGCCGTAGTAGTTTTTCAAATAGTTTTCGAGCCATTGGATAGACTCGATGTCAAGGTGATTGGTCGGCTCGTCGAGGAGCAGCAGTTTAGGCTTTCGGAGCAGTATCTTCGCCAGCTCCACGCGCATCTGCCAGCCGTTGCTGAACTCGTTCATCTCACGTGTCATGTCCTCGTGGTCGAAGCCCAATCCCACTAAAATGCGTTCCGCCTCACCTTCCACGTTATGGCCGCCAATGAGCGTGAGCCGTTCGTTGAGGGCGCTCATCTTCTCACAAAGTCTCTGATAGCTATCACTCTCATAATCAGTGCGTTGCGACAGCTCATCCTGAAGTTTGGCAAGGTTTTTCTCAATCTGATGAAACTCTTCGAAAGCCGTCATCGTCTCCTCGAGGACGGTCTTGGTTGAGTGTATGTTCTTCTCTTGCGGCAGGTATCCGACAGTGACGTCGTCCGACATCACCACGCTGCCGTGCGAAGGCTGTTCGAGGCCTGCTATGATGCGGATAAGCGTAGTCTTTCCGGCGCCGTTCTTACCCACGAGACCGATGCGATCCTTCTCACGAATCAAGAAATTGATGTCGGTGAAGAGGTCCTGACCTGTAAAATGTATGCTGAGATTTTGTATTGAAATCATTATTGCACAACAACTTTTTTAAGTACTGAGCCGCCGTTTTGCGATATCACATTCATGAAATATATGCCGGTGGTGAAGCCACTCACGTCGATTGCCGACTGCTTTCCGCCTGATACATTCAGCATCACAACCAATTGACCCACAGCGTTATACATATAAACAGCCTCAATATTTTCGCCTTTTATGTTAACCGTCGAGGTGGCAGGATTAGGATAGATGTTAACCAGAACGGTGCAGTCGTTCTCGTCCACGCTCCAGCTCGGATCCCAAATCTTTTCGGCGAATTCAGGATAGTCGACAAACGGGTTGCGGTTTTTTTGTATGTTGTAAGCCGCGTTGTTGCGGTCTATCTCCTTTTGTGACACGGGGTCTTCCTCGTGCCAGCGCAGCAACATGGCGATTGCCCAATCTTTTATGATTGATTTGTTGGTCATGTCGGAAGTGCCCCAGCTGCTGTCTTCGGTGTAGTAGCGCACGCTGACGTACATGAGGGCGCGGGCGATGTCGCCTTTGTATTCGTCGATAGGCTCGAACACGGTGCCGTTGTATCCGCTCACTGTGTTAGGACCCAGTTTACTGCCGTTTTGTGAAGTCCACGAAGCGTTTCCGACTTCGCCGAAGGAATAATTGTCGCGTTTGTTGTTGACCCAGCCGTCGGTAGGATAAACATGATGAAGATCGGTCTTCTCGGTGCCGTCGTTGTTGGTCCACGACTGTGCCCAGAGGTGCTCGCGGTTGTAGCAGTCACCTTCGCCGTTGTAGCTTCCGCATTGGTCGCTGCCCAACACAAATTGGTATGGAGGCGTTCCGTTTGGCACGTCGGAATAGATATCCCAAACATAGTTGGTGCCAGGCCGTTTGTCGGTCTGATAATAAGCGTTCCACAAGCCGCTGTATGATGGATGGTCGTCGCTTTTGATAATGCTATGCAGTTTTGTCTTCAAAGCATTTCCGACGAGGCCTTCGGTGCCGTCGTAATAACCTTGAGGCTGAGCATTGAGGGTAACAGCCGCGATTATCAGGGTTAATATTAGATATAATTTATTCATTATCAGATATTTAAAAAAATTTTAATTATATTGTTTTAGATTACAAATATACAAAATATTATCATGCTGTAACAGATTGCAACTCTTTTCCTAAAGAATGAAGCGCATTGACGATTTTATCCTGCTGTTTTTTCATAGGATGGCTTCTTCCGCAGATATAATGCCCCAATTGCCTTTCGTTAATGCCAGTCAGTCTTGACAAAGCAGCTCTTGTGATGATTTTATCATAACAATACAAAATAGTTTGAATATTCATTTGATATTCAAAAACATATTGACCGTCAAAAACCTTAGGATAATCTCTTTTATCAGCTTTTGCACACTCGATATAAAAATCCACGCTTTCCTGAATATATTTTGAAAAATCGGTAAAGTTGCCTGTAAATGCAACCACCCAGCCTGGCAATAACTCACAACTTGCACTGAATCCTTTTTCTGTTTTCGATGTTAAAATAATAACTTTTTCCATATTAAAACTCTATTCCTGATTGATTTTCAATACTTTTCAATTCAAAACCCCAAGTATCGTCACTTGGTTTTCCATTCACTGTCACAACTCCAGATTTCTCAGGATGTTTAAACTGTCTGTGACTCCCTTTTTGTCTGTCGATGAACCATCCGTTCTCCATCAACTTTTTGATTATAAAACTAACTTTAACTACCTTCATAAATTCAGATTTTTGTTCTCGGCAAAAATAGTAATAATACTATTACTTGTCAAGAGTTTTCATGAAAAAAATTTATTTTTCGCAAAAATATATCAAAGCACAACACCTCCGACATTTTTAACTTAACTTGCAGAAAAAAGGTGGAAATCTTAAAAAAATTTAACAATTTTTGCCCTTACATGGCGGTTTTTTGTTCTTTTCCCTTGATGGAAAAGAACAAAAAAGGCTGCCTGTTTAGGCATAATAATCAATTGTATTAATTTAAATTTGATTGATATGACGATAATAGATTAAAATATCGCTACGAAGCCTGTGGCAAGCACTGCCAAAGCCGCAGCGATGTTCAGCAAGCTGTTAATCAACAATTTTGTTTGCGAAAACTTGGTTCCTATTCCGATGAATCCCCAAATAAGCGAGATCCCTATTATATATAAAGGTGTGATTTTTCCAAATAAAGGCAAAAATGCAGCATCAGCAATCAATCCAGCTATTAAAGCATTGATACCCAATGCGATAGAAAGGATTATCAGCTGTTTTGGTTTGTCGATTAGGAAAAGGTTCTTTCCGCTTTTGATTTTCAGCGTGTCCATCACCATTCTGAAGGCTATCATGAAACAGAAGATGAGGACTATTATTTTTGCGAAACCCGCAAATTTATAGATAAACGTGCCACCGAGCAGCGAGCCCAGCCAATACATGAGCCCCTGCCCTGCCGCCAAAGCGCACACAAACAACATGTTACGCCACCAACCGTTCTTTTTTTCGACGTTGAACGCGGTGGAAGCGACGCAGACGCAGAATGTTAACGCTATGACAAATACGAAATCCATTTAAAAAATTGTAGAGACGCAAGGCCGTGCGTCTCTACAAATATTCAAAATTATTTCAATCTCTTGAACTGGCATGTGAAATGACGCATCAATTCAGCCTCCCAGGTGATTTCCAAACCACGTTTGATGGTGTCGCGACGGTCGTAAACGTTCTTCAGAGCGGCTGCGATGACGTCCATGTGGTTGTTGGTGTAAACACGGCGTGGGATGCAGAGACGCACGAAGTCGTTGCCACCGAAACGGTTCTCGCGTGTGACAGGGTCACGGTCGGCGAGGACGTAACCGATTTCGCAAGCGCGGATACCGGCTTCGAGGTAAAGCTCGCATGTCAAAGTCTGTGCCGGGAACTCTTCCTTAGGGATGTTGGTCAAAACCTTGTCGGCATCGACGAAGATGGCGTGGCCACCGGCAGGACGCTGGTAAGGAATGCCGTATTCATCGAGTTTCTGAGCGAGGTAGTGGACCTGTTTGATACGTGTCTCGACCATTTCGAATTCGATGTTTTCCTTCAAACCGACGGCGAGAGCGTCCATATCACGGCCGTTCATACCACCGTAGGTGAGGAAGCCTTCGAACGGGATGCAGAACAACTTGGCACCTTCGTACCAGTCTTTCTTATTTGTTGCGATGAAGCCGCCCATGTTGACGAGAGCGTCTTTCTTTGCTGACATTGTCATTGAGTCGGCATAGCTGAACATCTCCTTCACGATCTCGCGGAGGGTCTTGTTTTCATAACCTTTCTCGCGTGTCTTGATGAAATATGCGTTCTCGATGAAACGGGCGCTGTCGATGTTAACCGGCACGCCGTATTTATGGCAGAGTGCGCATGTCTCGCGGATGTTCTGCATTGAAACAGGCTGTCCGCCGACGGTGTTGTTTGTCACTGTCAATACGAAGAACGGGACGTTACCTTTGTTTTCCTTCAAAATCTTCTCGAGTTTCTCGAGGTCGACATTGCCTTTGAAAGGAGCTTCGAGCTGTGTGTCGTAAGCCTCACGCACTGTGACGTCGATAGCGAATGCCTTACGGCTCTCGATATGACCTTTTGTTGTGTCGAAGTGAGCGTTGCCCGGGATGATCTGACCTGGCTTCACGAGGTATGAGAACAGCACGTTCTCGGCGGCGCGGCCTTGGTGTGTAGGGATAACATATTCAAAACCAGTGAGTTCGGTGATGGTGTCTTTCATGTGATAGAAACTGCGAGCGCCGCCGTAGCTCTCGTCGCCCTGCATCATCGCTGCCCACTGACGGTCGCTCATGGCGCCTGTTCCTGAGTCGGTGAGAAGGTCGATATATACGTAATCGCTCTTCAGCATAAACACATTCTGATGGGCTTCGTTGAGCCACTTTTCACGTTGTTCGCGAGTGGATTTCTTGATAGGTTCAACCATCTTGATTTTCCACGCTTCTGCAAATGGTAATTCCATGATATTCAATATTTTAGATTTACAAATTCTTAATTGTAGGAAAATTCTCCATTTCGTTTCATTTCATTCCACTTCAGTCGAAATGACAAAATTAACAAGGTGCAAAAGTACGATTTTTTTTGATAATTTTTGAAAAATTCATTTAATAAATTTCCCCATTTTAATGTTGCCGCTAAAGTCAACAGATTCAACAAGATAGGTTCCTGAAGGAAATTTTGTTACGTCGACTTCCACGACTGTCTGACCTTTCACGGAGATCTTTTTAACCGTCTGGCCTTTCAAATTGAAAATCCTTATTTTTTTCAAGCCTTCGGAATCAATTCTTATCGTCGAAAAGGCCGGATTGGGATATATTTTCAATGAATCGGACGATGTGGTCTCGGATATTGATTCGTCGTCGAGCGAGTCGGCGCCGTCGGTGAGCCATTCGAGGCTGAAGTTGTAGAAAACTGTTGAATATCCTGACGTTCCGTTAGGCTCCTCCTCCACGTAGAGGCCGATGGTGCCGTCGGGAAGGATGCAGAGCGACGAGTATGCCGAGCTGTAAGGCACTATGGTTTTGTGCACCGGCCATGTCTCGCCCTCGTCATAGCTGATGTAGACCGTGACGTCGCGGCGGCTGTTGCCGAGAGGCACGGAATGAAGCAGACGGTTTTTGTTATATCCTTGATTTACAGAGGTATAGCGAATAAGGTCGCCGTTGCATGCAGGCGCGGTGATGTCGTTCCAAGTCGAGACGTTAGGCTGCCATGTCTCGCCTCCGTCGTCGGAGATGTTGTACCAGCGTTTTCCGGCGTGGCGTATGCTCATGAGGATGCGGCCGTCGACGAGCTCAGTGACCTTCGCTTCGTCGCCGCCCACCGAGGCGCGGCCCGACACGTGCCAGGTGACGCCGTTGTCGTCGGAATAGACCGCGTAGTTGTTCAGCGACTGTGCCGAGCCTTCGCGTATGGCGGCGACGAACATGATACGTCCTGTTGAGGTGAGCAGTCCGTTGCCCGAGCCGAAGAACGAGGCTCGCCAGGCTTGGTGCTCAGGGATGATGCAGTCGTCACCGAAGATGAAATGAGTGATATCTTCAGGCTCAGTCCAGGTTTGACCGTTGTCGTAACTATATGATTTATAAGATCTTATCGGGTTGCTAGGAGTCGAGTTCCACAATCCGACACCACCAACGAACACGGCTATGAGGCCGTTATCGTCGTTGCTCCACGCCAGCGCACAGTCGCCGAAGCCGTGGTTGACGCCGGTGCCTAGCGCAATAGTGTAAGGCTCGCTCCAGGTGTGACCGCCATCGGTGCTACGGTTGCAGATGATATCGATATCTTGAGGCAGGTCGCCCTCGTTATATTTGCGTTTATCGGTAACAATCACTATGCTTCCGTCTTTTGCCGTAATTACGCCAGGAATTCGGTAGTTTGCTGATCCATAGTCGCCAGGATGATACAGCTCGGTACGAGTGAACAGTGTGTCGTTTTGTGCGTTGGCGATGACCGCCGAAATCATGATAATCAAGAGGGTGAGAAGTCTTTTCATGGTATTTCAATGATTTTAAAGTTGCAAATATACAAATTTTTAATTTTTTTGCAAATAATTGTAACATTTTGTAATTTTACGCTACTTAAAGTATCATGAAAACGTGTAACAAGTTTTTTGCCGAGTTGTTCGGCACATTCGTTTTGGTTTTCGGAGGATGCGGCACAGCACTCTTCGGACAAGTAGGTTTTCTTGGAGTAGCAATCGCCTTCGGCTTGACTGTTGTGGCTATGGCTTATGGCATCGGTCACATCTCGGGCGCTCATCTCAACCCTGCACGTTCACTTGGCGTGGCGTTGTTCTCAGATTGCGCTTCATGGAGTGCATGCGGTCAGGTGTGGCTGTTCATCGTGGCACCGCTCGTTGGCGCTTGCTTAGCAGGACTCGCATACAAATGCATCATGGGAAACTGCTGCTGCAAGAAATGTGAGAAATAATATTTGATTATTAGCAATCATTAGTCGTCATTATCGAGCTGGCATCTTCCTACGGAAGCTAAGGCTCTCTAATTGACGACTAATGATTTTTTTAGAATTTGTTGTTTGTTGTCATTCCTTAGCTAGCGCTTTGCTTCGCAAATCAAGGTTAAGTCATTGACGACTAATGACTTCTATTGATTATTTAGTCGTTAATCATCATTCCTTAGCTGGCGCTTTGCTTCGCAAATCAAGGCTAAGTCATTGATGATTAACGACTTTATATTATAGAATGATTCTTACGAAAACCGGGTAATGGTCCGATGGGTTGCGGCGGGTTGTGTTGCTAAACCAGATTTCCTGCGGTGCGTCGGAGGCTTGTTCTGCGGCGGCAGAGGTCTCGTTTTCGGTCCAGTAGCTGTTGGTGAGAACGCCGTATGCTTCAACTTTTGTTGAGGGCGACACGAAGACGTGGTCGATGCGGCTGGTGGTGAAATATTCCGTTTTGAAAGCGTTGAAGGTGCCGTTTTCGGCAAAGCGGATACGAGTGGCTTCGTAGGAGTCTTTCAAGAGACCTGAATCAGTGAAAATATTGTAGATTTCGTTGGTCTGGTCGACGTTGAAGTCGCCGGTGAGGATGACTGGAGCGCCGTTGGCGATCTCTTGGATGCGGGCCACGACGAGTTTCGCTGCCTCACGACGCGCCACTATGCCTACGTGATCCATGTGGAGGTTGAAGAAATAGAACGTGATACGGTCTTTTTTCTTCTTGGCGTTGACTTGGAATTTGCCCCAGGTGCAGATGCGGATGCAGGCGGCGTCCCAGCCGAGGCCAGGTTTTTCGGGCGTTTCGCTGAGCCAGAAGTTGCCGCTATCGAGGAGTGTCAGCTGGTCTTTTTTATAGAAAATGGCTTCGTGTTCGCCTCCCCTTTCGCCGTCGTCGCGACCGATGCCGATGTAATCGTAGCCGTCGAGACCTTTCAGCAAATCTTGAAGCTGTCCGTAGAGCACCTCTTGGGTTCCGAAAATCAACGGATTCATGAAGTTGACCTGGTCGCAGATCACCTGACAGCGCTTTGTCCAGACGTTGCCGTTGAGACTGTCGTTGCGGTTTTTGTAACGGATATTATATGAGCCGACAAGCATCTCCTGCGCTGCGGCAGAAAACGCTAAAACGGCGAAAAGAACAATAAAAAGAAGCTTTTTCATTTTATAATATTTGACTGGTATGATTCTTAGTGTCAACTTTGCCAATAGCGTCAATAATTATACCGTTTTCGTCGATGACGTAAGTCGTTCTTAAAGTTCCTTCGGTCGTTTTGCCGTACATTTTCTTTTCGCCCCAGGCTTCATAGGCCTTGAGGATGGTGAGGTCGGTGTCGGCGATGAGGTGGAACGGCAGCTCATATTTCGCGATGAACTTCTGGTGCGAGGCGGCGCTGTCGCGGCTCACTCCCAACACATTGTAATCCATTGCGATAAAGCGATGATAGTTGTCGCGGAGGTCGCAGGCTTCAGCAGTGCAGCCCGGGGTGCTGTCTTTCGGATAAAAATACAAAACAAGCTTCTTTCCTGCGAAATCGCTCAACTTCACGACATTTCCGTTTTCATCTTTGCCCTCGAAATAAGGGGCTTTTTGACCTGGTTGTAACATGGTTAAATATATTTTGAAAAGTTTTTAATAGCGTTAATTTTAGAAGTATAAATAAATGCTTCTTTTTCTTCGAATTCATTTATATAATCCATTGAATCATTATATTCAACAGGAATTTGTTGTTGTTCTGACGATTTCATATCTTTCAATTTTTATACAATTGCAAAGATACAATATTTTTAAAAAGCAACTCTTTTTTAGAAATATTTTTCAAAAATTTCTATTATTTCTTCCTTATTATCAATCATTTGGTGTAATCTTTCAAGTCGTACTGCATTTGGCGATTCTGGAAACCAAAGCTTGAGATATCCGTTGCGGCCGTACTTCTCGTGAAGGTGCTGCATCATGCGATCGTATTGCTGCTCCTTGGAGAGCTCGGGATAATGGTCAAGGCCGTATTGGATGGTGCGGCGAACGATGGTTTCGGGGTCGATAAAGCGGTCGGCTTCGGCAACGATGCGACCATAGATGGTGCGGGGTTCATGTTTCGCCGAGGCGCGATGATCTTCAGCGGCATCAGCCATAGTTTTAATCTGCTCTTCAGTGAACCATTTCCGAAGGTTTTTGTCAGCTTTTATAATCTGTGCCGACATCTCATGATGGTGCTCACGACCTTCGCAAAGCCCAGTGTCGTGGTAGGCTGCTATGACATAAACCATATCCTTGTCGACATCGAGATGCTCAGCAATTTCAAGGCTTTGCTTAACAACCATCATCACATGGTCACGCTGATGCGCCGCATCGAAATCATCGTAACGCGGAATGATTTCCTTTTCGATGTAAGAAACTATGTCTGGATTAATTTTCATATGACAAAGGTACAAAAAAATTTCATAATTTTGTACCATTATGAAAAACAACTCAAAAATAATCCTCATTACTGGAGGAAGCTCGGGAATTGGCTTCGACTCGGCAATTGCGCTGGCAAAGCAAGGGCATAAAGTGTATGCTGCAGCGAGAAGAGTAGAGATGATGGAACCGCTGAAGGAATACGGCATAGTTCCGCTCAGTTTGGATGTTACCGACGACAACTCAATGCAAGAATGCGTAAAGGCGGTTCTTGACGCTGAAGGTCGCATTGACGTTTTGATAAACAACGCCGGATACGGCTATTTCGGAGCTATCGAGAACGTGAGCATGACCGAAGCCCGCAAACAACTGGAAGTCAACGTGTTCGGAATGGCAAGAATGTGCCAGCTGGTGCTTCCAACGATGCGCGAACAACATTCTGGCCGCATCATCAATATCGCATCCATCGCTGGCAGAGTCACAGTTTATTTCGGAGGCTGGTATAATGTGTCGAAATATGCTGTCGAGACCTTCAGCGACGCGCTCCGCATGGAGACCAAACCATTCGGCATCGATGTGGTGCTGATTGAGCCGAGCGCCATCAAGACAAACTGGGGAATTATTGCCGCCGATAACCTCGAGGCATCGTCAAAAGGCACCGTCTATGAAGCTAAAGCCATCAACGAGGCAAACAATATGCACAAAGCTTATCGGTCGAACTTTTTCTCGAAGCCTGCTGTGGTAACAAAAGCTATATGCAAAGCTGTCAACCGCCGCCGACCTCGCACCCGCTACTGCATCGGACGTGGCGGCAAGATGATAGTTTTCCTCCACAGCATCCTCCCCACTCGATGCTGGGACCGAATCAACAGAATAATGACGAAAAATGTTTTATAAATTATTAGTTGTCAATGACTTAGCCTTAGTTTGCGAAGCAAAGTGCAGCTAAGGAATGACAACTAATAATGCAATAATAATACGTCTTTTAATCATCAATTTTGAAGGCCTTCAGCTTTCGCAGAAAGGTGTCAGCTCGATAATGACAGCTTATGACAATGGTCTTTAATCATCAATTTGACAGCCTTCGATTTTTGAAAAAAAGCGGCAGCTGGAAAATGATGATTAAAGACAAATATATTCTTATTTTTTGTATTTTTGCATCGCGAAAAATAATCAATAAATAATAAATAAATGAAAAAACTACTTTTAACAATTGCGACTATGGCTATTATCGCTACAGGATGTCAGAACCAGAAGGCAACAAAGACCTTGACCTCGGGCATCGACATCAACAATTTCGACACAACAGCTCGTCTGCAGGACGATTTTTACCAATATGCTTGCGGCGGCTGGATGAAAAACAACCCGCTTGACGCTGAGCACTCACGCTACGGCGCCTTCGACGCCCTCGCCGAGAAAGGTCAGGAAAACCTGCGCGACATTATCGACAACGTCAGTCAGAATGAGAATCCTGAAGGCTCGATAGCTGAAAAGATAGCTATGTTCTATAACATAGGCATGGACAGCGTACGTCTGCAGGAGCAGGGAGCGGCACCACTTATGCCTTATCTCGAGAGAATCAACAACATAAACACCAAAGACGACGTATGGGAGGCTTTGCTCGAGATGCACCGTCGCGGCAGCCACGTCCTCTTCACAGTGTTTGGCGAGGCCGACAAAGACGACGCCAAGATGTGCATCGCATGGGCTTATCAGAGCGGTCTCGGCTTGGGTGACCGCGACTATTACCTCACCGACGACGGCAACAACGTCAACATCCGCAAGGGATATGTCGACCTAATGACAAAGGAATTTGCCATGACAGGCTTCGACAAAATGAGCGGCATAGAGGCTACGAAACTCGCTAAGATGGTGATGGACTTCGAGACACGTCTCGCCAAGGCACAGAACACACGTATCGAGAACCGCAACCCACAAGGCACCTTCAACCGTTTCACCGTTGAGACAGCATCAGAGATGACTCCAAACATCAACTGGAAGAGCTACTTCGAGACCATGGGCATACTCGACGGCATGCAAAGCTTCAGCATCTCTCAGCCTAAATATATCAAAGAGGTTAACAACGTTCTCGGCGACACCGACGTCGACGTGCTCAAGGCTTATTTCGCATGGAACATCATCAACGGAGCTGCCAGCTACCTCAGCGACGACTTCATCGAGACACAATTCGACTTCTACGGCCGACTCCTGAGTGGCCGCGAAGAGAACCGTCCACGTTGGAAACGCGTCACCGCTACAGTCGACGACGCCATGGGCGAGGCTCTCGGTCAGCTTTATGTTGAGAAATATTTCCCGGCAGAGGCCAAGGCTCGCATGGAGAAACTCGTGCAAAATCTCATCGTGGCTCTCGGACAGCGTATCGACATGGCTGAATGGATGACCGAAGTCACCAAGGTCAACGCACACGAGAAACTTGCCACCATCTTAGTAAAGATAGGTTATCCTGACAAATGGCGTGACTACAGCGGCTTGGAGATCAAAGACGACAGCTACCTCGCCAACGTGATGCGCAGCAACGAGTTCGATATGGCTTATATGTTCAGCAAGATCAACAAGCCTGTCGACCGCGACGAATGGCATATGACACCTCAGACCGTTAACGCATATTACAACCCGACGACCAACGAGATTTGCTTCCCTGCCGCCATCCTGCAGCCTCCGTTCTTCAACATGGAAGCCGACGAGGCAGCTAACTACGGCGCTATCGGCGTGGTAATCGGTCACGAGATGACTCACGGCTTCGACGACCAGGGTCGTCAGTACGACAAAGACGGCAACCTCAACGACTGGTGGACAGCGGAAGACGCGGCCAACTTCGACAAGAACAAGCAGGCTCTCGTAGAGGCGTTCAACAACTGCATCGCTGTCGACGACCCAGAGCTCGGTCTCATCCACGGCAACGGCGAGCTTACTTTAGGTGAAAACATAGCCGACAACGGAGGCTTGCACGTTAGCTACCTCGCAATGCACAACGCCATGGCAAAGGGTCAGGTCAACAAAGAAAAGATGGACGGCTTCACTCCTGAGCAACGTTTCTTCCTCGCCTACGCAGCGGTGTGGGCCAGCAACATCCGCCCGAAAGCAGCCTTACAGCTCACTCAGATGGACGTGCACTCACTCGGACGCAACCGTGTTAACGTGGCGCTACCGCAGGTGACAGAGTTCATCGAGGCCTTCGGCATTAAAGAAGGTGACGGAATGTGGCTCGAACCTGAGAAACGTGTTGTTCTTTGGTAAAGATTATTAACGTTATTAGTCGTCATTCCTTAGCTGGCGCTTTGCTTCGCAAATCAAGGCTAAGTCATTGACGACTAATAACTTTTAACTCTAAACTTTAAACTTTATTTCTTCACGGGGTCGCAAGTCAACCCGATTCCTAATTTCTTGAAAATCTTGCGGTCGACTTCGGGGAGCATTACAGTGCTATGTACCTGACAACCATTGAGTTGCGGAAGCATATCAAGAGCTTTCTTGCAGTTCTCGTCCCACAACGAGAGCATTGACAGTGCCACGAGGACCTCGTCGGTGTGCAGACGCGGGTTTTTACCGTTGAGGATATCGACTTTAGTCTTCTGGATAGGCTCAATCATAGCCTGAGGGATGAGCTTCACCTCATGGCCGATGCCTGCGATATGCTTGGTGGCGTTGAGAATAAGTGCGGCGCTTGAGCCAAGCAGTGCGCTGGCGTGTGCCGTGATGATGGTGCCATCTTCCAGCTCGATGGCGGCTGAATGTTCGTTCTCCTGCTCCTTGCGTTCCTTCGCCGCGATGGTGGTCTTGCGGTCGGCGGTGGTGATCTTAGCCTGCTTCATCAGCAATGCTATCTTGTTGATCTCGTTCTCGCTGCCCTTGCCTGCCGCAAACTCGCAAAGCGCTGTGTAATAACGTCTTATGATCTCATCTTTCGACGCTGCGCAACACACATCGTCGTCGCTCAAGCAGTAGCCGGCCATGTTGACGCCCATGTCGGTAGGCGATTTATAAGGATTTTCACCGTAAATTGACTCGAAGATAGCATTCAAAACAGGGAAAATCTCGATGTCGCGGTTGTAGTTAACGGCTGTCTCGCCGTAAGCCTCGAGGTGGAACGGGTCGATCATGTTCACGTCGTTGAGGTCGGCGGTGGCTGCCTCGTAGGCGATGTTTACCGGGTGTTTCAGCGGGAGGTTCCAGATCGGGAACGTCTCGTATTTGGCGTATCCGGCTTTGATGCCGCGTTTGTTTTCGTGATACAGCTGGCTCAAGCATACTGCCATCTTGCCGCTGCCCGGTCCCGGGGCGGTGATGACGACGAGCGGACGTGTGGTCTCGACATAGTCGTTGCGGCCGAAGCCCTGGTCGGAGTCGATGAGAGCCACGTTATTCGGGTAGCCTTCGATAGTGTGATGATAATAAACCTTAATGCCCAGTCTTTCCAAGCGACGACGGTAAGCGTCGGCGCTGGCCTGACCGTTGTAGTGTGTTATGACGACACTGTTGACCACGAAGCCGCGGCTCATAAACTCGTCGCGCAAACGCAACACATCGACATCGTAGGTGATGCCGAGGTCGCCACGCACCTTGTTCTTCTCGATATCGACAGCGCTGATGACGATGACGATCTCCGCCACGTCGGCGAGCTGCATCAACATCTTCAACTTGATGTCAGGCTGGAAGCCAGGTAAAACACGACTGGCATGAAAGTCGTCGAACAACTTCCCTCCGAATTCCAAATAAAGTTTGTCGCCAAATTTCGCGATACGTTCCTTGATGTGTTCCGACTGGATTTTCAGGTATTTCTCGCTATCGAACCCGTATTTCATAAGACTAAAATTTTATCAATACGGGATGCAAAAATACGAAAATTATTAAGACCAAAAAAATATTTTTTTACAAAAATCACACCTTATTAATGTTTTTTAAGTATCTTTGCACCAATTTAATATCATTTAAAATTTTAAATTTATAATGAAAAGATTTACCTTTTTTATCTTATTGGTTATGAGCGGTTTGCTCGCTATAGCCCAAAACAACAGAATTGATTTTCGCAATGAAACGAAAGCGGAAATAACACAAAGCAGCTTCCAGACGCTTCGAGCCACATTCAGCTACAACTCGCTGGAAAGCGCTGAAATCGCAACAGAAAGAGGCGTTTTTTCAAGTATCATGCTTGAAGGCACCTATCCTTCGGGAGATATAGGAAGTCCTGAGCTGCCAGCCACCCATGAGCTTCTGGCGGTGCCGTTTGGCGCAACGCCGACGGTGTCGGTAATCAGCTATACCTCAAAGGATTACAACCTTTCAGACTATGGCATCAACACCATTGTTCCACGCCAGCCTTCGGTGAGAAAAGATCAGAATATCGAGGATATGCCATTCATTTACAATGAAGAGGCTTATCAGACAAGAGGTCTCGCAGTAGAACCAGAGGCAAGCATTGAGGTGCAGGGCACCATGCGCGGCATCAGAATCGGCTCGTTGACAATCAACCCGGTGAGCTACAACGCAAAAAGCAACACCATCCGTGTGTTTAACGACATCGAGGTGGAGATCAACTTCGAAGGCGCCGACATCGCCGAGACCGAGCGAATGCTGGTGAACACCTACAGCCCTTATTTCGACATCGTTTACAAACAGATGTTCAACTACCGTCAAATCATGGATGTTTACGACGACCATCCTGACCTGATGGCATATCCGGTTCACATGATTGTGATTACACCTGAGAACTATGTCTCGACATTACAGCCATGGCTCAACTGGAAAATCCAGAAAGGCTTCGATGTTCAGGTTCACACCACGGCTCAGGCCGGCGGCAACTACAACGCCATCCAAAGCTATGTGCAGAACCTTTACAACACAGGTGTTAGCCAAGGTGCCACACCGACTTTCTTGATTCTTGTAGGCGACACCGGACAGATTCCTGGAAAAACCAGCGGCACCGCCACACAGAAAGTCACCGACCTGTATTACGGATCAGTTGACGGCGACTATTTCCCTGACATGTTCTACAGCCGTATGTCGGCAGAAAACACCACCCAGCTGACTAACATAGTCAACAAGATTTTGCAATATGAGCAATACACCATGCCAGACCCTAGCTATCTGAACAACGTGACGCTCATCGCCGGCTGGGACAGCTACTGGACCAACTACGTCGGAAAACCAACCATCCAATATGCGATGAATTATTATTACAACACTGCACACGGTTTCTCAAATGTATATAACTATCTAGGTAATCCATACACCGGCTGCTACAACTCCTTGGGTACAGGCACTGGCTTTGTAAACTACACAGCTCATGGCTCAGAAACAAGCTGGTCAGATCCGTCATACACCATTTCCAACGTAAACTCATTGTCAAACACCAACAAGTATTTCCTCGCAATGGGTAACTGCTGTTTGACGGGTAATTTCGGTCACACCACAGCCTGCTTTGGTGAGGCTATGATTCGCGCCGAAAACAAAGGTGCTTTTACATACATTGGCTCATGCCCTTACACTTATTGGTATGAGGACTATTACTTTGGCGTTGGAGCAACCAACACCTTCAGCACCATGCCAAACATCAACAACACAGCGACAGGCGTTTACGACGGAGTTTGGATGGACGACACCTACAACACCGTGTCATCTATGACATTCCTCGGAAACATTGCGGTTTGCTATGCATATGCAGGCAATTACCAGACCAGTATCAATGCGACATATTACTGGCAGGCTTACCATGTGCTTGGCGATGGCTCCATCATGCCTTACAGAGTTAATCCTACAGCAAACACAGTGAGCCACGCCACGGAGTTCCCTGCCGGAGCGACAAGCTTCACCGTCAACGCTGAGGCAGGATCATACGTGGGAATATCACAAAACAACGTGCTTCTCGGCGCGGCATTGGTGCCGGCAGCAGGTAGTGTGAACGTGCCAGTGACGCCAGTGACATCAGGCCAGGTGAAGATTGTGGTGACCAAACCACAGCGTCAGCCATACGTCGCCGATATAACTGTAAGCGGCAGCGCTCCGACAACTTACACCGTCTCAGCTACAGTCAACCCGACCAACGCCGGAACAGTGACAGGTGCCAACACCTACGCGCAAGGAGCTCAATGCACACTCACAGCGACCGCCAACGAGGGTTATCAGTTTGTTAACTGGACAAAGAACAGTCAGGTTGTTTCAACCAACGCATCATACACATTCACTGTAAACGAGACCGCAAACTACGTCGCCAACTTCGAGGCTTTGACATATGCCGTGACAGCTACAGCCAACCCTACAAACGGAGGAACTGTGACAGGCGCCAACACCTACAACTACGGAGCGCAGTGCACCTTGACAGCCACGGCAAACACCGGCTACAACTTCGTAAACTGGACGAAGAACGGAGCAGAGGTCTCAACCAACGCTACATACACCTTCACAGTGCATGCAGCAGAGGCATACGTCGCCAACTTCGAGCTCCAGACATTTGAGGTGACAGCCATAGCCGACCCTGAAAACGGCGGTGAAATCACAATAATAGGTGACAATACATATGGATCCTCAATTACAATAACAGTTGAACCGGCAGAGAACTTCGTCTTCGAATACTGGACAGAGAACGACATCATCATTTCAGATGAGAATTTATATAACATTAATTTCTTAGCAGAAGACCATTACATTGTAGCACATCTGCGCGACGTCACAAGCGTGGTCGAGAACATGCTTCAAACCTTGAAGATCTATCCTAACCCGGTGAACGACAAGCTCTTCATCGAGGCACAGGAGACCATCAGCAATGTCGAGATTTACAACCTCACAGGCGCCATGGTCGTAAGCCAGGAATGCAATTCCGACAAGGTCGAGATGGAAGTCGGCGAGCTGCAGAGCGGTGTCTACTTCATCAGAATGACCTCCGCAAACGCCACTGAGACAAGACGTTTCGTGAAGGAATAAAGATCTTTATCAAACAAAAAAAGCGGCAAGTTTGCCGCTTTTTTGTTTATTCAGAAACCATCTTTCGCCATTTGAAATAGCCGAACACCGCAATCACCACGTAAAGCGCGTAAAGACTGGCTTTGAATGGGATGTCTTTAAAGAAATAAAGTCCGCAGGTGACCACGTCGACGGCAATCCAGATGAACCACTGCTCGAGATATTTGTGAGCCAAGGCCCATATTCCGATGATGCTCAAGGCTGTGGTGAAGCTGTCGGCAATAGGCACATTGCTATTGGTGAAGTTGCTGAGTATCAAATAGATAACGAACCACACCAAAGCAATTATCCCTAGCCAAGGTAATATAAGTTTCTTTGGAAAATGCCTTATCGGCAGTTCTTTTTTCTCGGCCGAGCCCCTCACCCATTTCCAATATCCGTAAACCGTCATGGCGAGGTAATAAAACTCCATTCCGCAGTCGGCGTAGAGGCCTTTCTGGTAATAAAGCACTATGCCAAGCGCCTGCATCATGAAGCCGACGAGCCACATCCAGACACTGGCTTTATATTCAAAAAGAATATAAGCGAGGCCGAGGATAGTGGTGACTATGTCGAGCCAATGGTTAGCGAGGAATTCCATGATTTAGAATTTCAATGTAAGGTTAGCAATCATGTTGAAGCCCGCAGCAGGCTTGAAACCTATCTGGTAGTAACGGTTGTCGTTAGGATGGCCGTAGCTGTCGCAGATAGCCGAATAGACCCAGCCGCTTGACGCGTAATGGCGGTCGAAGATGTTGTTGAAATTGATTCTGAAGATAGCTTCCTTCACCACTTTTTTAGGTTTGAGTGTGTAGCCAAGGCTGATGTTAGCCACAGAATGCTCAGGCAGCGAGCGGTCGATGTTCTCGGTGTTGTCGAGATACATCCTCGAGACGTAGTTGGCATGCCATGTAGCTTCAAAGCCCTTGTGATGGAAGGTTACGAAGCCGTTCAAAATTGTCGATGGCGAGAATGCGAGAGTCGAGTTGTCGTAATGAATTGTGGTGAAGTTGGTCTCACTGTCCCAGTCCTCGACCACCTCGTCGAAATCTTTGATTTTATTTTTGCTGAAAGCGGCATTGCCTTCTATTGTAAGCCAAGGAGTTACGTTATATCCAGCTTCCAATTCGATGCCTTCTCTGTAAGAATCTTTGACATTCGTTGTCAAGGCTTCGCCTATGTCGCTCACCGCTCCGGTCTGCACAAACTGGTCGGTGTAGTCCATGTAATAGAGGTTAGCGCCGAAGTGCACTCTGTCGTTGTCGAAGGTGTAACCAAGCTCGTAATCAACAAGTTCCTCCGGACGCGGTGCAGGATACGAGCCGTTGTCGGTGAAGTTGTTACGTTCAGGCTCACGATGGCTTTGCGCCACTGAGAAATAAGCGCCATGCTCATTCTGATGCCAGCTGATACCCGCTTTCGGGTTCAGAAAATCATATTCTTCGTTGATATCCAGGAGCTGGTTGCAATAGCCGCTCTCTTCCATATAAAACTTATCGTTCTTGCCTTTTGTCTTGTAATAAACGGTACGCATCTGCACGTCGCTGAACACGTCGAAGTTCTCTGTGATATGGTAAGCCGCCTTCACGAAATAGCTGTAGTCGATCTTCGAGGCGTCGCTGTCGTAATATTTATAAGCGCCGTCAGCGAGATACTTATTGGCCACGTCTTCATTGGCGATGTAGGTGACATAGCCGAAATGGTTACCATCGAAGTTCTGATATGAGATGCCGCTCATGACATCGAACTTTTCGTCGTTGTATCTTGTGAACCACACGCCGCCGTAGGTGTCCTGACGGAGACCTTTCTTGCGGACGAAGTCGGTCTTTTTCACCACATTACCTTCCGAATCGGTATATTCCATGCCGAATTTCGAGAGTTTGTTGTTCTGGCGGAACTCCTCATAGAAGCCATAGCCGTAGGTATAGCGCAGCGACACTGTCGTCGACCAGTTTTCGTTGATTTCCCAAGCCATCGAGAGGATGTTATGATCTTGCCAGAAATTGTCGGTGGTCTTGTCCCAATAGCTGCCGTCGTTGAGTTTATAACGCTCGGTGACGTATTTGCCTTTGGCGTCTTTCACGAAATTGCCGTTATCGTCGGTGACGAGATATTCGTAAAGGTTGTTGAACTGGCCCAGACCGGCATTATACATGTCGCAGTATGTCTTGATGCCTGTGTTTTCACCGAAGGTGCCGTCCATGATGCTGAGGTCGTTGTTTCCAGCAACCACGCCGTTCCAAGCCTGGCCTGTGTTTTCGAAGTTTCCGATGTTTTTATAACGGATCTGGATGTTGTTGTTCATCCAGGTGATGCCGCCATAGTAGCTTCCGCTGCGTCCCGATGTACCGTGGATGAATCCGTCGGTGCTTGTCTCGTGGTAAGCGCCGTCGACGACTAGATGGTTCCAGAGCAGACCTGTCGACACTTTAGCACCGAAGTTGAGGGTGTTGAACGAGCCGTACGAGCCTGTTATCTCCGCGCTCGGACGTAACGATGGTGCTGCCGACGACAGCGAGATGGTGCCTCCGAAGGCGCCGTCGCCATTGGTCGAGGTTCCCACGCCACGGCGAATCTGCACCGAGCCAAGGAATGAGCCGTAGCTGTTCATGTTAGCCCAAAACACGCACTGATCCTCTGGCGAGTTGAGCGGAATGCCGTCGAGTGTCACGTTGATACGTGAGTCGCCGGCGCCACGGATACGCATGTAGGTGGTGCCTGTGCCGAGGCCGTTCTCACTCCAGGCGATGATGCCCGGAGTCCTGGCAAACAGGAACGGAAGCTCCTGCCCCGTCTTGGCAAACTCGTTGAGTTCCGTCTTCTTGATGTCCGACACGGCATAAGGTGCGTTCTTCTGCACTCTCACACCGCTGACAACCACCTCGTTGAGCATCTCAAAATTGATGGTGTCGTTGACATTTTCATTCTGCGCATTCACATTTGCTGCAAAAAATAGCGCAGCGATACAAATAAAAATTCTCTTCATTTTTTGAATTTTAATTAGTTTGTTAATAAATGTGAAGGGGAAAAATCGGTAATATCCATCCCTACGCCGGCATTACCCGGATCAGGTTTTAGGGTATCATCTCAGCCCCAAAGGAGCACCCCTTGAATTTCGCTGCAAAGATACAAATTTTCTAATAGATGTTGAATTAATTTTTAGTCTTTAGTCATCATTTTTCGGCTGCCACCTTTCTTCGAAAGCTGAAGGCCTTCAAAATTGACGACTAAAGACTTTTTAATCAGGGTGTCATTTCGAGCGTAGTCGAGACCCGAGCGAAGCAAGAGCATTCGCCAGAGGCGAATAAATCCTCCAGTCGAAATGACGGATTAATAATTATTGTTAAAAACAAATGTTTTCAATTTTTTTTTAATTTTGCAAAAATAAATTTCAAACTATGAAAAAGCTATATCTCATTGCTATTGCAAGCATTTTAATGTGCTTCTCTTGTGGTAGAAAAGAAACCGATTCGGAAGTCATCGCGATGCGCGGACTGGTAAACCGCGTGGTTCCGGAATATTCGAAACATATTGTGCTGGAAAGGATTACAGATGCTGAAAATGACTGTTTCGAGATTGAAACCGTAGGCAAAAACCTAGTCATCCGTGGCAACGACGCCAACAGCATGGCAGTGGGATTGAATCATTATCTTAAATATTATTGCAAGGCTCAATATTCGTGGTTCGAGACCGAAAAGCTCGAGATTCCGGCCAAGATGCCGAAAGTCGACGCAAAAGTACGCCTCAACGCCCGTGTCCCCGACCGTTTCTTCCTCAACTACTGCACCTACGGCTATACCATGCCGTGGTGGGGCTGGTCGCAATGGGAGCATTTCATCGACTGGATGGCACTCAACGGCATCAACCTGCCACTCGCCATCACCGGCCAGGAGTCGGTGTGGTATGAGGTGTGGAGCGAGCTAGGCCTCACCGACGAGGAGATCCGTAGCTATTTCACCGGTCCGGCACACCTGCCGTGGCACCGCATGCAGAACATCGACCGCTGGGGCGGACCACTCCCGATGTCATGGCTCGAAAACCAGAAAGCGTTGCAGAAACAGATCGTGGCTCGCGAACGTGAGCTTAACATGAAGCCGGTGTTGCCCGGCTTCGCCGGCCACGTGCCGCCAGTCATCAAACGCCTCTACCCCGACGCGCCACTGGCGTCACTGGGCGACTGGGCAGGTTTCGACAGCACATGCTGGTGCAAGTTCCTCGACCCGGAATGCCCGTTGTACGCCGAGATTCAGAAGAAATTCATCACCAAAGAGATAGAGTTTTACGGCACCGACCACATCTACGGCATTGACATCTTCAACGAGATGATCCCGCCGAGCTGGGAACCTGAATATCTCGGCCGCGTGAGCCGTCAGGTTTACGAATCACTAGAGGCTGCCGACCCTGAGGCGACATGGCTCGAGATGACGTGGCTGTTCTGGAACGAGCGCCAATACTGGGAAATCGACAACCGCATAGAGGCTTACATCACCTCGTTCGACAAAGAGAAACGACTGCTCCTCGACTACTACTGCGAGCGTCAGCCGATATGGGAACGCACCAACGCCTACTACGGCGTGCCTTACATCTGGTGTTACCTCGGCAACTTCGGCGGCAACTCGATGCTGGCAGGTAACCTCGACACCGTCAACGTGCGCATCGAACGCGCCTTCGCCAAGGGCGGCGACAACTTCGTGGGCATAGGCTCAACACTCGAAGGCTTCGACTGCAACCCTTTCATGTATGAATATGTGTTCGAGAAGGCTTGGGACAACCCTCTCACCAACGACGTCGACGCCTGGGTGGAACGCCTCGCCGACCAGCGTGCAGGAACGATCGACGAGCACATGCGCACCGCATGGCGACTCCTCGCCGACAGCGTATATAATAAGGTGTCGTCACCAGGTCAGACGGTGAGAATAAACCAGCGCCCGACAACAGGCAACATCAAAGAATATCGTCAGTATTACATCGCGCCGACATATAAATACAACAATCTGGTGCTTCTTGAAGTTCTCGATAACCTATTGGCATCTGACTGCGACACCCGCACACGTCATTTCGACATCGTCAACATCACCCGTCAGATGCTGGGCAACTACTTCAGCGACCTCTATATCGACTACGTGAAGGCTTATAAAGACAATAACTTCGAGAAGATGCAGCAGATTGAAAAGACTATGGTATCGATTCTCGACGACACCGACCGTATCCTTGCCACCGAGCCGGCCTTCCTTGTCGGAAAATGGATTAAAGACGCGCGAGCCATAGGCATCACCGAGGAAGACAAAGATTATTTCGAGAGCAACGCCCGTAACCTCATCACCACATGGGGCGAAGAAGACGCCTTGCTCAACGAATACGGCAGCCGCGCCTGGGCAGGACTCACCGCAACATATTACGCCTATCGTTGGAAAGAGTTCTTTAAAGACATGGACGAAGCAATCGCTCAAGGCGTTGATTTCGATGAAGTCGCATATCACAACCGCATCTGCAAATATGAAGGTCAATGGTGGCGCGAACGCATAGGCACCTTCAGCGCTGAACCACAAGGCGACGGCGTCGCGTTAGCAAAAGATATCGCTGAGAGATATCGCGAAGAGATGAATGCCTATTACCTAAAAACGGTAGAATAACTTGGCGGAAAGCGACCAGTTGTACAAGAATCCGTGCAAATTCACATCGTTTAAGATGTCCCCGTCGTAGCCTTCGATAGCCATGTTAGGGGCCTGGAACTTACCATCGTTGACAGCACCAGAGCTGGAGAAATGGAATATGCTGTACTGAAACTGCCCGGTGAAGTAAAAACGTCCCCATGTCATGCTGAGCGCCAAGCTTCCAATGAAGTTAAGTGACGGATAACACCATACATCCGATTTTTGCAAGGTCTCCCTCATGTCGTCGTTTTCGAATAACTCGACATAATAGGATCTCGTCTGCATGTAGTTGACAAACGAGAGCAAAGGCGTCGCGGTGATGTTGAACGTGAGATTGCGTATAGTGCGGTCGTCGTTGTTGACGATATCGCGGTTCCAAAGCACAATGTTGGCGGAATAGCCGCCTCCCAAAGCCAACTGTGTGGTGGCATACGACTCAAAAAGTCCGTTCATGTCCTCCTTGGTGTCAAGGTCGCTCCACAAGAAACGTCCGGCAAGCAAGAACGAGCCCGAAGTGTGTTTCTGCACCACATTGATGGTGTTGGTGGCCGTATAGCCGAAACGTTTGTTATTGAACACATAATAGCCGTCGACAGCGAAACTGCGTAGTTTTCCCAAGCCTTCCGACGTCTCGATGGTGTCAGTATATATCACCTCATCCGGCTTTCCGATGGTCAGACTGCTGATGATGTTGTTCTGCAATCCCGAATAGCTGAATCGCACGCCCCATTTGAGGTTCGACATGCCTAAAGAGAGCGACCTCTTATATTGCGCGCTGCGTTGCCCAAGCTCAAAGTCATAGCCGAAACTCACACTGCCATAGCCCGCCTCGAATCCCACTTTTTTACATAATCTCTCGCCAAGATAGCTTAACGACTGTGCCTCTATGGTATTCAAAATCTTGAAATCAGCATATGCGAAAAAACCTGTCATCTGGGTCACTCCCGTCAAAGCAAAGCAGAAACGAGCAGGCAGCTGGTAGACATAATTAGTGTCGATGTTTTCAGGCGTATCGATGAAACTTTTCCCCATGTTGACCACCTCCATAAAGAACTGCGAATGGCCTGAAAATCCAGCAAAAAATAGCATCAAGAACAGAAATAATCTCTTCATAACAACGAAAATTTCAGCAAAAATAGTAAAAATCTTTAGTTATCAATCTTTCGTTTTTAAAAATAATTACTAAGGTCTAATGTCTTTTTTTGTATCTTTGCGGCGTAATAATTCGAATTATGAAAAAATTTGGTCGTACAATTTGGATTGGAGTCCTTGCCGGATTGGCATTTTTAGGTGCTTGCGCCACACATAAAGGCTTGACAAAGGCCGAGAGAGACAACCTCGTCAAGGAACGCGACTCAATCCAGGAAATCCTCAGCCGACGCGAAGGCGCCTGCGTCTATGGCTCGCCTGAAGTGATCCAGGCTTTTGGCGCTGAAACTCAACGACTTCGCCATCAGCTCGATTCAATCAACAAACGTTTAGGCGAAGATGAACCTAAATAAACGACTGATGCTCGAACTCAACCGCGCCGTGCTCAAACAGCGCGTTGAGGAACACGAGTTGCATCAGCTTTTCTGGGAATGTACTTTAAGATGTAACCTCAACTGCCGTCATTGCGGCAGCGACTGCCGTATGCTCTCCGAGCAGAACGACATGCCTCTCGAAGATTTTCTTAAGGTTTTAGACGAGATAAAACTCCACGAAGACCCGTCGAAGGTGATGGTGATCACCACCGGTGGCGAGCCCACCATGCGCCGCGACCTGACGCAATGCGGTGGCGAGATAAGCAAACGCGGCTTCGTGTGGGGTATGGTGACAAACGGCATGCTGCTCACGCCGGAACGCCTCGACGAGTTCGTCGGCAACGGACTGAAATCCATAGCCGTGAGTTTCGACGGATTCGAAGACGACCATAACTGGATGCGAGGCAACGACACGAGCTACAAAAACGTGCTCACCGCCATCGACGCCATGAAACAGCATCCGACGCTCACGTGGGACGTCATCACCTGCGTGAACCAACGAACGATAAAATATCTGCCTGAGTTTCGCGATTTCTTGATTTCGCTCGGAATAAAACGCTGGCGTTTGTTCACGGTGTTCCCGTTCGGGCGAGCCGCAGGCGAGCCCGCATTACAGCTGTCAAATGAGCAATTCGTCGAGATGCTGGAGTTCATCAAACAGACTCGTCACGAAGGCCTTATACGCGCCGACTACGGCTGCGACGGCTTCCTCGGCGACTACGAAGGCGAGGTGCGCAACCACTATTATTCGTGCAGCGCAGGCATCAACATCGCGTCAATACTCGCCGACGGCTCCATCTCAGGATGCCTCAGCATCCGCAGCGACTATCATCAAGGTAACATCTACCACGACAGCTTCTGGGATGTGTGGCAAAACAGATTCCAGCTGTACCGCGACCGCAAATGGATGAAAACCGACGAGTGCGCCAAATGCAAGATGTGGCGCTACTGCCAAGGCAACGGCATGCATCTCCGCGACGGCGAAGGCAAGCTACAAGTGTGCCAATATCACAAGATTATCGGGAAATAATCAGCTTTCCTTAAAATAATACTGCCCTTTTCCACGCGTCGTCTTTCCATATTGGATGGCATGCTTCGGACAATGATGATAGCAGGCGTCGCAGGTGTTGCAGTTGCCGTGCCACACCGGACGGCCATTTTCGAGTGTTATGTTCTGCATCGGACAAACCTTCACGCACATGCCGCACGAGATGCACCCGTCGGTGCTGAAAAACGGCTTGTCGGACGCCCATTTGTAAAATCCGCTGCCGATGACGTTGCTCTTGAACCTCGGCAAACCGCCTTTTATCATGTCGGAAAATGGCTTCCTCGCGGCAATCATCTCAATCACCTTCGGCAATTTTTCCTTGGCTTTAGCGATCTTTCCCTCAGCCACCTCAGGCTTGTCGACACTCATCCCTATGAAGTTGACATAGGTGTTCGGCATCCTGAAGCAAAATGCGGCATCGAGGTCTAATCCTTTGTCTTTCAACTCATTACGAAAAATCTTCTCCGTCTCCCCTACATTGTCGCCACAGGTCACTGCTGTCCACACATATGATGGCTTCCCATTGATTTTCAATTCATTAACAAATTCCTCCACCAGATGCGGCGGTCGCCATGAATAGATAGGGTAAACGAAGCCAATCATCTCGTCATCCGCCAAAGTATATTCAAAACGTCCCTCACGTTGCGCCTCAGGGATGAAAATCAAAGTCTCACCAAGCGAATCGGCTATGCTCTTCGCTATAAAACGGCTGTTTCCGCAGCCTGAATAATAAAAAATCATACTTTTTTATTTAATCCAATAAACGTAGTTTTCCTTGCGCGGTCTCGCCTCCGGATAGTCGCCCTTCACATAGCCGAGTATGCAGTTACCGATGCCGACATAGTCGCCCTCGATGCCGAGCTCAGCGAGTATGGCCTTGCCCTCCTCCATCTCGAAGACCTCCTTCGCGCGGTGAATCCAGCACGAGCCGAGTCCTTTGGCGTGAGCGGCGTTGAGCAGGTTGCCCATCACCAGCGAGCCGTCTTCCATCCATGTAAACGACGTGTTACGGTCGGCGAGCACTACCAGCACAACAGGGGCGCCGTAGAACGGATCCATGTCGTTGTCTTTGCCGAAAACGCTGGCGTTCAGGCGACTTAGCTTGTCACGCACCTCACGGTTCGTCACCGCGATGATGATCGGACTCTGCTTGTTCATACCTGTCGGGGCGTAGGTTCCAGCCTTGCAAATCTCTTCAATAACCTCCATCGGAGGCATCTCATCGGTGTAGCTGCGTATGCTGCGACGAGTCAAAAGGTCTTCCATTGTAGTATTCATAGTGACTGTGTTTTGAGGTTCCTGTTTGCTGCAGCACGATGCCATAATCAGAGCTAAAGCCATGAAACCCAGCATTTTACAAATATTTTTCTTCATTGTCATTTTTAGATTTATTTCTGCAAAGATAAAAATTTTTCATATTTTTGCAAAAATAATTCTTCATGAAAAAACATTTTTTACTAATCATCACCTGCCTCTCGGCAATATTTATGATGTCATGTAACAACGAAGACCGAGCCATCCGTCAGATGTGCCAATACATTCATAATCAATATCCTATGGCGACTTTACAGGATATCTACAAGACTTGTTATCAGGATTTCTTCGGCGCCGAACACCTCATGAACGACACCGCAGCCGCACGATATTATATCCATTACGAGCTCGAACAGTGCCGCGACACCGACCTCAGCCTTATGCCGCAACGCGAGCCCACTGGATTCCGTCATCGTTTCACAAGGATCAACTTCTCAAACATAGTTAAAGGCGAACTCACTGAGGAACAATTAGTTATGATGTTTATCAACGCCGCCGGCAAAAACAACGCCTTCAGCGACGATTGGCTCGCCGAATGGCAGAAAATCGAGAAAATAGCTATAAAAACCGTTCCTGAATGGAAGGATGCTGAGCTTCAGTCAGAGCTGATGAATGCCGCTGAACACAAATACGCCGTCCGCCACAGCGAGGCGTTCCGCAATAATTACAACCCACACTACAGAATAGTCCGCAACAACTGATTACATTGATTTCTTTATTCTTTCGTAAAGCTCCGGCAGGCGTTTCGCTATCACCACCGGCCTTCCGTTCTCGGTGAAGCAGTGCACGCTGTGACCTTCGGCAACGAGTTTACCGCCTTTTCGCATAATATAATTGAACTCGAACTTCAGCTCGCTCATGCCGCTGATGCAGACCTCCACCTCGATGATGTCCTTAAACGTGGTTGGACTCTTGTATTTGCATTCGATGGATACCACCGGCGACACCACGCCGTCGGCTTCAATCTTGTCGAACCCCCATCCCAGCTTGTCGAGGTAGTCGATACGGGCTTCCTCCATGATTCTCACATAGTTAGAATGATGCGTTATACCCATGCGGTCGCATTCGTAATATCTCACTTCGTGTTTGTAGATATGCATATCAAAAATTATTTACAACTTACAACTAATTCACTTCCAGAGGTATAGGTGAAATCATCGTCATACATCCTACCGGTGTGCTCCACCTCGTCTTTGTAGTGCTTCGTCTCACCTCTTTTAATGGTTTCTTTTATCGGATCAGGTTTATTCCCTTCAAGAAAACAAGATTTTACGACATATGTCAAGCCTTCGTCGGTCACATCGGTAACCTCGATATAAGCTTCTTCCGCGTTAATATGGAAATCGCCGTTGTACAAAACCACGCCCTCGTTGTAACGCAGTTTGCCTTTTTTAGCGATGAAGAGACATCTCACAGCCTCTGAATAGCCGAATCCATGATGACTCTCGCCCACCATCAAAAACATCGCTTTCTTACCGCTTTCAAGCTCGATGGTGTCGAAGTCAAGGTTGCCGTGTTGCCATAAAGCAGTGAATTTCACACCATTTTTAAAGGTGTACGTGCCAATGCCGTTGCAATAACCATCTGGAAACTCGCACACGTCGCCGTTCACCATCTTATGTATGCAGTGCCCGCTGAGTCGGCCTCCCTCAAACTCACCCTCGAAATATTCCTTGCCGCTGGCGAAGCTGCCGTCGTAGCCGTCTTTCGTAATCTTGCCGTGGCCATGACGCTTGCCTTCTTTGAAGCCGCCTTCGTATTTCTCGCTAATATTACTCAGATGCAGTCCTCGCTCGTCGTTGTTGACCGACACGCCTTGGCCGTGCTCCTTGTCGTCGAGCCACTCGCCATTGTATTCATAGCTGTGACTGGCGCCGCCGCCCATCGAAAACTGGTGGTATTTGCCTTTGCCGCAACGTTTGCCGTCGCGCCATTCTCCCTCATACTCACCGATATAGCCGTTCAAAGCATAGCTCATGTAGCCGTAGCCGTGCGGCTGGCCGTTTTCGTTCACCTCGCCCTCGTAATGGTCGCCGTTTTCAAAATCGATATTGGTTCTTTTTTTAGTCATAATCTTATGTTTAAACTCTTTCAATCAAAAAACTGACCGGTCGGAAGCCGTCGTTACAGCTTATCATCGCCGAGTTAGGGTTTTTCATCCAGCCGTCGTAAAAATTGCCACGTCCAGCCGCCAGCTCCTGCACAAACCAACGCATTGATTCCCAAGCGCTTTCGCACATCCCCTCCGGCTTCTCGCCATCCACCGAAATCCACGTCTGCCCCTCTCTCACATCACACGTATGCTCAATCGGATTCTCATATTTCTCCTGCAAATCCGTGTAGTTTGCTTTTCTTATGGCAGTAATTCTGACGTTCATTTTAGCGTATCTGGTAATTTCTTAACCTCTCCTCCGCCATCTTCTCAAATTTAGTTCCCGGCTTGCCGTAATTGGCATAAGGATAAATGCTGATGCCGCCACGTGGCAGGAACAATCCCAACACCTCGATGTAGCGCGGATCCATCAGCTTTACTAAGTCGTTGAGAATGATGTTGATAACGTCCTCGTGGAAGTCACCGTGGTTTCTGAATGAGAACATATAAAGCTTCAAGCTCTTGCTCTCCACCATCTTCCTGTCGGGGATGTACATTATCTTTATCTCAGCAAAATCAGGCTGTCCCGTGATCGGGCAGAGGGCGGTGAACTCAGGGCAGTTGAACTGCACCCAGTAGTCGCGTTCAGGATGCTGGTTTTCGAACGCCTCGAGAACCTCTGGCGCATATGTCTCCGGAATCTTCGAGTAGCGGCCTAACGAATGTAAGTTTTCTTCTTTTCTATCCATTTTTCAATCTTTTTCGTAAGTGGCAATATTTCCTGATGTTTCCTGCACATCGACGCGGTAGCAGTTGGTGATCTGCTCGCAGCACCAGCGCGCGATGTTTTCCGATGTAGGATTGCATTTCAGCACATCATTAATCATCTTATGGTCGAGGGCATCGACAATGCGGCTCTTTATCTCGGTGAAGTCGACCACCATGCCGTTTTTGTCGAGTTCCTTGGCCTTGCAATAGATGGTTATCATCCAGTTATGACCGTGAAACGCACTGCATTTGCTCTCGTGGTCGAGTTCCAGACGGTGCGCTCCCGAAATCTCTATCGTTTTTTTGATGTAATACATATCTTATTTCTTAAAAATATTGTATGAAATATTTGTGTCGTAAACGTCAACGTTTTCTACCTTTTTCACCCATTTCACCACACGGATCGTCACCGGAAGGATGATGATTTCGTAGGCTGTTTTGAGTGCTACCTGCCAAAGTACGAAACTCGGCATCTGGTCGAGCGGCACTATGCCCAACAAAGCCACCGGGAAAAAGATAACTGAGTCGCAGGCCTCGCCTAGCAATGTGCTCAAGACAGCGCGCAGCGTGAAACGTTTACCGTTATCGCGCACCTTCATCTTGCTCATCACGAAGGCGTTCATGAACGAGCCTATCAAGAAGGCTAAAAACGATGCGAAGACGATGCGCGGCGCGATGCCGAAGATGGCGTGAAAGCCAATGCCGGCTGGTGTTTCCTGCCACCATGCCACTCCAGGGATAAGGTCGATGAGCCAACCAAGGATGACGAAGAAGAAATTCAGCGCGAACGCCATCCAGATGAGCGTCTTAGCTCTTCTGAACCCCCACACCTCGCTCACCACGTCGTTGACGATGTAGCTGATCGGGAACACGAAGATTGCGCCGGTGAAGTTGGCCGGACCAAATGAAATTTGTTTTGTGGCGAAGAGGTTCGCCATCATGAGACTTGCGGTAAACAGCGTCGCCAGAACCAAAAACAGCACGCTGACTTGATGTGTTTTCTGTGTCATATCTTGTTTTGTTAAAGGGGGTTTCCAAGTACCCCTGGTTACTAAATCGCTGCAAAATTACGACTTTTTTGAATACAACATCATTTTTAAAACATTTTTAATACCCTTTGCAGAAATGCGACCTACCACAGGGTACTGTTGAGCATTTCGAAAATGACACTAATAATCTTGATAGTTAATGTCATTTAATCAAATTTTTTTGTATTTTTGCCAATAATTTCATCAATCATGAAAGCAACTTTCTCACAACGTCTCATCAAACTAGCTGACCTGAATCATCATCAGACATTTTTCGCAGGCCGCTGTTCAGAATATTTCCTTGAGAGCTCGTATTTCGCTGTGGCTCAATATGTCGACACCAAAGACACTGTGCTTCTCGTGCTTCATGGCATCGACTTCAAATTCCCTATCTTCGCAGGCGACATCGTCACCTACGAGAGCAAAGTCATTGCCGCAGGCCGCTCAACGCTGACCGTCTACACAAAGATGTACCGCAGCCGCGAACCCGAGAAAGTAGCCGCCGACGGCTTCGCCACATTCTCATATCTCGATGAGAATCATCACTCAAAACCGCACGGCGTGGTCATCACACCGGAAACCGACGAGGAACGCTGGCTCAACCAGCAAGCCATCGAGGTGCTGGAGGAATCGAAACGCAGAGCTAAAGCATTGAATAATAAAAAATAACAAAATCATTCATATAGATGAAATACCCTTTAATAACATTACTGATATTATTATTCTGCTTCAGCGGATGTAAAAACCAGACGGTTCGTAAAGAAATCGACAAAGCCTACAGCAGAGACACTCTTGTGAAGATTGCCTCCCGCAACTTTGACGACGCCATTCAATATGTTATTGAAGGCGAGGTGAACGGCAAACTCACCCCCTATCAGGCCAACTACCTGTGCGCCCAGCTCACCTACCAGTTTACGCCAAACAACCTGGTGGCTGTAAAATACTGCCAGAACGCGCTGCTCGCGCTCAACGTCGACGACAACTACGAAGACCGTGTCGAGGTTCTCTATCTCCTCTGCAATGTGTCATATGCGGCATTAGACCTTAACACCAGCATCAAAGCCGCCATCGAAGGTAAAGCCATAGCTCACAATCATAAAATGGATTTCGAAGAGGCGTCGTTCGACTATATCGTAGGACGTTGCCGATTCAATATGGGCGAGATGGAAGGCCTCGACATCATGCGCGAATCAATCTATAGAGCCCGTAAATACGCCGAAAAAAGGATAGAATTCGGACATCTTGTGTTTTTTGTAGGCGACCTTACTTTATGCTACGCCACTTTAGGACACACTAATACAGACTACATGTACGACCTTTTATCTGAACTGGATATCCACGAGCAGATTATCAACGAGATGGAAAACCGTTTCCCTCAAGCCAAAGACTACTGCGACAGAAACCGCCATCAGATTGCCTTGTATCGTGCCGTGGCGAACGCCGCATTGGGTAATCCCGAAAAAGCCGATATCTATATGAAGCAGTGCTTGTCGTCAAGATTCGCATACTCCCCTTCCGAATATCCACGTTATATTGACTATTACGCAGAAAGAGGTAATATTGATTCTGTACTGGCGATAAGCAAAAAATTCCCTTACGAAGGCGACACCATACAACGTACATACCGCAGAGAACTCACGCTGTTGGAGCTGGCGTACCGTAAGGCTGGCGACAACGACATGGCCAACGAATATCATAAACGTTGTCTGTTGATTTCGGAGCTCATCGACAAACGCGAGCAGAAGGAAGGTCTGGAGAAAAACGCCGTGAAATACGAGTCACAAAACTACCTCCTCGCCCTCAACGACTATGAGGATTCCATGGTAAGATTACGTGGAATGCTGTTCATAGTCCTGATATTAATCGGATTATTCGCAACCTTAGGATTTTTCATCCATAGGAGAAGAGTCAAAGCTGTCGACCGAAGAATGGCAAATCTGCAAAAACAGATGCACATGATGCAGCAGAAGAAAACAAAACCTGCCGCATCGGCGAAAAAGCCAAAAGATCAGCCTACTTCATGATAAACTCCAAAGTTCCGCCGTCAACGATCTGTTGATGTGTGAGTTTGTAGTCTTTTATAGCTTTTCCATTCAGTTTCACGCTCTTCACATGGACGCGTTCAGCTGTCTTGTTTTTCGCCGTGATGACGAAGTCGTTGCCGTTTTCAAGATGCAGCGTCGCCTTGGTGAACAGCGGCGTGCCTATGACATATTCAGCTGAGCCGGCGTGGAACGGATAGAATCCGAGGCTCGAAAAGATGTACCACGCCGACATCTGTCCGCAGTCGTCGTTGCCGGCGTAGCCGCATGGCGTGGCGCGGTAAAACTCGCTCCTCACCTGCTCCACCAGCTCTTGTGTCCTCTCAGGCTTTCCCGCGAAGTTATAAAGATATACCGTATGATGGCTCGGTTCGTTACCGTGAGCGTACTGTCCGATGAAGCCGCTGGCGTTGCCGTCGACATCGCCTGATGTGGCAGTCAGACTGAAGTTTTCGTCAAGTTTCTTTAAAAAGGCTTTTTTGCTGCCGAAAAGGTCAATTAAACCTTGAGGATCTTGAGGCACGAACCACATGTATTGCCATGCGTTGCCTTCCACAAAGCAAGGCTGCTCGTAGCTGAGCGGGTCGAAACCCTCGAGCCAGTTGCCGTTTTCGTCTTTCGGGCGGAAGAAACCGGTCTCAGGGTCAAAGAGGTTCTTATAAAACATGCTGCGGCGGTAGAAACGCTCGTAGTCATCGGTTTTGCCCAGTTTTTTTGCCACCAAAGCCACGCAGGCATCGTCGAAAGCCTGCTCCATGGTGATGCTGACGCTCTCATTCTGAAGAGTCTGCGGCAAGTAACCATATTGTTCCCAAATCTCGAAAGGTGAGTTGTAATGGCTGCGTGTGCTGCTCTCAACCATCGCCTGATAAGCTTCTTCCACGTCGATGCCCGGAATCTCTGCCAGAATGGCATCAGCCAAAACTGGGATGGCGTGGTTGCCGATCATGCAGTAGTTGTCCTGACCCCAAAGGTCCCAAATCGGAAGGTAGCCGTAGGTTTGGTGATGAAGAACCATGTCGCGCACGAACTGTGCGGCGATATCAGGCGCAATCAAAGTGTAGAGCGGATGCGCTGCGCGGAAGGTGTCCCACAGACTGAAGGTGCTGTGATAGGTCTGTCCTTCTGGCATCTGCTTGATTTCGAAGTTGGTGTCCATGTAACGTCCGTCGACGTCGCTCATGGTGTTTGGCTGCATCAAAACATGATACAAACCCGTGTAAAATATGGTTTTTTGCTCGTCGGTGCCTTCGATATCGATGCGGCTGAGTTCTTTTTGCCAGACATCGTGGGCGTTTTGTACATATTCGTTGAAGTTCCAGCTTTGAGCCTCGGCGAGCATGTTTTTGCGTGCACCGTCATTGTCGACAGGGGAGATGGCGACTTTCACGATAAGTTCCTGATTATCAGTATCATCAAAGCTTAAAGCTGCACGCAATGTTCGGCCGTTCACCACATTGCTGTTGCCGACGTTGAGACTGCCATTCATTAAAATGTGCTTGCTGATTGGCTTCGAGAACTCGGCGCGGAAATAAATTTTACGCAGCTTCGCCCATCCGCAGACCACGCGATAGCCTTCGACGGTATGGTCGTCGACGATGCGAATCTGAGCCTGAATGATGTCATAGTAACGGCGTCCAGAGTAATATGCGTCGCCACGATAGGTGCCGCGGTCGAGGTCTAAAACCACGTTTTGTGGCTTGCCTTTCGGGAAGGTATACTTCGTGATTCCTGTTCTGACAGTCGCCGAAACCTCGACATTCACCGCGCTTTCCTGCAGAAACACCTGATAATAGCCTGGTCTTGCCGCCTCGTTTGCATGGCTGTAGTGCTGACCGAAATCGGCATTTTTCAGCTGCTCGGGCGTTACCTCGGCCGAAACAGGCATAAGGCTCACGTCGATGAGATCGGTGCAGCCCGTTCCACTGAGGTGTGTGTGCGTGAAGCCGTAGATCACGTCTTTGTTATAGTCGTAACCCGAGCAAGGATCCCATGTCACCATCAGCTCGGTCTCCGGACTCAGCTGCACCATGCCCTGCGGCATAGTGGCGCCAGGAAAAGTGCTTCCGCTCAGCGCGCCGGTCTCGTCGGTCTGCGTGCCGATGAAAGGATTAACGTATTTTGTGTAGTCTTGCGCCTGAACATTCAGGAAAAGCGGCAGCAAAAATGCCAGAAGTGTTGTTAACTTTTTCATTTTTTCATTTTTTTCGACCACAAAGATAATGAAAAAAGATATATCGTGATAAATTTAATAAAAATCTTTCTTTAGTAAATCATTGTATATCAGTATCTTACGAAAAATATTAAAATTTTTTTAAAAATATTTCAAATTTTTTGTGGTTTATATTATAAACTTGTTTATCTTTGCAGCGTCGTTTAGGACATAAAGTGCACTTAGTATTAATTAAAAAAGGTAAAATTAACAATTTAAAATTTAAACTATGGAAAACAACATTGAAAACAAAGAAATGACGGCTCAGCAGAGCCTCGAAATCATCACCGAGATGATGAACAACAGTCGCCGCGCTATCCTTCAGAATAGCGGTAAACACTTTATCCTTTGGGGCGTACTCCTTATGGTTATGTCGCTGGTGATTTATGAATTGATTCACGTTACGAGAGACCCGATTTGGAATATGTTATGGTTTGCGATGCCGCTTATCGGCTTCCCTATGGCACATTTTATCGGCAAAAACAAGGTTGAAGTCCCGCAAAGCGTCATCAGCAAACAGCTTCACGGCATCTGGCTCGCCTATTGCGCCTTCGCGGTCGTGATCAGCTCCGTTTTTATGTTCATAGCGCCGCAGTGCCTGACACTCATAATAATTCTGGTGTTTGGCTTCGCTGAATGCATTTCTGGCATCTCGTTGAAAAACTGGGCGATGATAGTCGGCGGTTTCATTATCGGAGTCGGCGGTGCCATTGCGGCCATTGTTCTTCGTTCGGAAGCCCAGCTGCTTTTGTTCACACTGTGCGGACTGATTCTTCTGGTGTCTGGCTTGATTGTCAAATCTCAAAACAAATAGCCATGTTTCCGAAACTTGACCCCATTCTTCATTCCGAGCTGAGGCTGGCTGTGATGTCAATCCTGGCCGGTGTCGACAGTGCCGAGTTCAGCTACATCAAGAAGCAAACCGGCGCCACCTCGGGCAACCTCAGCGTGCAGATCGACAAGCTCAGCGCGGCAGGTTACATCTCTGTCGAGAAAGGCTTCAAGGGGAAGATGCCTTGCACCACCTGCAAAATCACGCAATCCGGACTCACGGCTTTCGAAAACTACGTCAACTCACTGAAAGAGTATCTCATTTAAAACTTAATACACAAAAAAGGCTCTTAGAATTCTAAGAGCCTTTTTTACATTGACAATCAATGACTTATCCCACTAGTACTCATCTTCGTGGAAGATTTATTATAATTATTGATTATCAATGATTTAAAGCATTTTATACTCTTGTTTTTCAAGTTTTAATTCAAGTTTATTTTTCTGCATAATACCTTCAAAATCAAAACGTTAGATGCGGATTAAAGCGGATTTTCATACATTAGTTTTGCTTACTATTCAAGTTGAGTTTTGTCGCCAAAACCATCCAAAAACCCACAATATTCTTTTATTTAATTGAAAATCAATATATTATAAATAATTTTAAAAACTGAATCAGATTTGAATTTTCCTGTAAGGTCTATAGTGCCATACGCCCCAAATAACAGGTGGCTGCGTGGGAGTGGGGAAATTTTTTTTGAGACGTTATCCACCTCAAAAACAAAAAGCATGCTTTTTCGTTATCCGGCTTTAACGCCAAACAGATAGAAACGAAAAAAGGCTTCCGATGTGGAAGCCCATATTATGCTGTCGATAAATGAATCGTGTTAATGCGTTGCACGTACAGGACGAATTGTAAAACCATGCTCTCTACTTCTTTCGTTTATAAGTGTCATATTGCCTGAATAAGCAAAACACCAAGCCTTGTATGATTTATCAAGGCTGACTGAACTTGTCCAATACATACCACAATCATCTGCAAAATCACAACCTGCTGCCGGTAGGAATAAGGTATTACCATTTGTGGATGTAAATTTGTAACCTTTCACATTATTCTGAAATGCCATATCATGAGAGGTATATTGGTATAATTCCGTCAATTCTTCTTTAGTTGGTGTGCGCCATCCACTTCCCCAATTTGCTGTAGCGGCATCATCTGAAGACTGCAATATGGTCAGATGGTCATTGGAATTGTATTTCGTCATATAATCTTCACTACCATTACAATACTTGTATGTACTCCAATCGTAAAGGCTTTTGGTTGTTGTTTCAGCCCAAGCATAATACTTGCCAAAACCTGCGGGTGTGGTAGCACCAACGTTACAAGTTGCCCATAACGTTCCGCTTGGCAATCCAAGGTCAACATAGTCGTGACCATTGTAAGTGCCATTACCGCCTCCACCATTGCCACCTCCGTTGTTCCCACCACCATTGTTGCTACCGCCATTGTTGCTGCCGCCATTGTTTTCAACAGCGTCTGTGTTCTTCTTGCAGGAGTTCATTGTTGAAGTCACCATACTCACACAAAGCAGGAGTATAACTGCGTACAAAATCTTTTTCATAGTGTGTTACAAACCCTAACGACTCAAATGAGAAACTTAAAGGTACGAAAAAAGTGGAGTCGTTCATCGTCGCCCTATTTTAGATAGTAGGTCTTGGACACCCCTGTGAACAAAATAAGGTTAGACAACCGCTCCACAGGATGTTATCGTGAATGATTCCGATGACAAACCAATGGAAACGCTTATCTTGCCAATATTCTCGTTCACAATGTGAATTGTCCAAGTTCACTACCTTGAGAATAAAGCGAAAATGCGCTTTCTTCACCAATTCGATTTCTCCCGAATTGGCATTGCAAATATACTAAAAAATTGAATCACACAAGGAAAAAATAAAAAAAGGAAGGCTAACCTTCCTTCTTCGTTATCTGAAACTCTTTTCTCAATCGTTGAATGGTGCTGTTCGACACATGGCATAGTTTGGCAACGTTCCGGATGGAATAACCTTTCCTCAATAGACTGATAGCCTCGCCATATTCTTCTTTCTTCTGTTCCTTGGTCTTCACAGAACCCATCTTGCGACCGAGTTTGCCACCCTTGGCGATGTACTGCTGTCTGCCGCTGTTAAGCCGAAACTTGATGTTCTCTCGTTCAAGTTGCGCACAGGTGCTGAGAGTTGCCAACATAATCGGCGCAAATATGGACGGCTCGCTATTGTCATCAAGCAGCGTCATCTTCTCTTTCTGCATATACAAGTTGATTTTGGCATCCACCAAACCTTTGATGGTCTCTAATACTTCAAATGAATTACGACCTAAGCGGCTCAGTTCCGACACCAACAGCATATCAATATGCTCACTCTTGCAGTATTCCAATGCCTTTTGGAGTATAGGACGCTCAGTGTTCCTCTTCGCTCCACTTATCTTCTCTTCAAAGACCTTAACAACTTCCATTTTGGCATAAGCGGCATATTCTCTAAGGTCGTTTACCTGTCTCTCTGTACTCTGTCTGTCATTTGTTGATGACACTCTCGCATATATAATCGCTCTCATGGTTTGAATGTTTTTAATTGTTTTTCAAGTGCAAATATAAGAAAATTTTCAATACGTAAGCAAAAAAATCAAAGAAAAATTTGAATGCAAAATTTGAAGTCGTATTCAATGCCTTTCAGATTTGTTTGAATACATTTGTTTTTTGAATAATCACCTTCATGATGAAGTTCATTTGTTTTTTTCAAAAACTTTTTGTATATCAATACTAATAATAAGGTACAAAAACCATAAAACAAATATGATTATCATTGATAAAATAAAAATCTGTTTCAAACGTGATAACGAGAGCCAATTATGGCAGATGATGGCAGAGGAGCCGGAAGTCTTGCATATTGGTGACTTTGAATTTGTCAGATGTACACCGGATGGAATGTACAACGGCATTTATTGCGTTTACTACCTCCAACGTGATTTTGGAACGTTGCTATTCGACAGGTTCTCAGATAGGGAACACAAATATTCTTGGCTGAGTGTCAAGAATCACGTTTTCTATTCTGATGACTTTGTAAAACTCAACGACTTGCAGAGTGTGTTGGGTGAAATCAACAACATAACCAACTTGGATATTGCTTGTGATTTGAATTTCAACCCTGTGCCACGCATAAAGAAGCTGTTGAAACGTGACGATGTCGCCATTGTCAGATGCGGCACGAAGATTGACAATAAGAAACAGGAAATCGAGGGCTTGCTGTTCCTGCATCCGACCAATAGTGTACGTGAGTTAGCACCGACATTGTATTTCAGCGATGCCGACAAGCGCAAATCTTTTGTGGTGTACGACAAGATGAAAGAGATTAAAAAGAGCGGAAAGACTTATATTGCTGAATATTACGGCAATCCAAAGCGTTTATATCGTATGGAAATAAGACTCAAATCTGATGAGTTGTTTCGCTATTTCAAGAAGTATAGCATAACTCCGACAATAAATATGGTACTCGACCGCACATTTATACAATCCATGTATTTTGAAATTCTGTTCAGACTACTCCATATTACCTATAAACGTAAGTCCATTGGCTTGTTGGAGGCGGTGACAGCCTTAAAAGATGGGTACGAGTTGGACACTCTCTGTGGAAAAGTGCAACCACAGGTGTATAACCATAACCGCCATTGGAACACAAAACATATCCCCACAGATACATTAGATAATAATATGTAATATAATGTATCATTTATTTGGTTTTCTCAAAAAATGTTTGTATGTTAATGGAAATATAGATGTTATGATGAGTATTGATGAATATATCGAAACCTTGATTGCTGAGAAAGTCGAAGCGGAAGTGGAGAAGCGTATATCACAGCAAGCCACCTTGTCTGTAAACTCAAAACCAGTTTACACCGACAAGGAAATGATGGAATTGCTCCATATTGACCGCAAGACCCTCAAGAAATATCGTGACGAAGGTCTGTTGAGTTATACTCATCCATACGATAAGTATTATTACAGCCAAGAAGACCTGCAACACTTCTTAGCCAATAAAAGCATTAGATATGAAGCATTTAACATCAAATAATTATTTCATAATTTCAAATTTCAGGAAGGCAGCCGTCAAAGGTTGCCTTTTTTGCTATCACTTCATCAACCTTGTCCTTCAGAAACTTAGCATAGTTCTTTTCAGTGGCTTCAATGGACTTATGTCCAAGCATGCGACTGACAAGGTGGAGCGATATATCACGTTCATTCAACGCCCATATCGCAAATGTATGACGAGCGACATGCATGCTCAAACCAAAATCCAAGCCGAGTTTTAAACCTATCTCTCTTAACGATTGCTGTATAGTCCTGTTCTTAGATGCTATGACCATCTTCAAACGCCTGTCGGCTTCTTCCCTATTGCCATCTGATTCTAATTTGAAGTCTACCGGCAGCAAGTCAAAAACAAACCTTGGATTCTTATTCATAGCCTTCCATTTGTTCAAAATGGCAATAGCATATTGGTTCAAGTGAATCTCATGGAAGTTCTTACCTTTTACCAAACGCTTCTCCATTCGTTTCTTCTCAAAATCAATATGTTTCCATTCTAAGGTAGCAATATCCGACACACGAAGCCCACATGCATGAAATGCGAATAAAAACATATCCATGATTTCCCTCGTCCTATTAAACTTAGCCTTGGAATAATAATCAACAAAGGCTTGCATCTGTTCTTTAGTAAGATAATGGATGTCGTCCTCCTTATCCCCAACATCTTCACTATATGAACGAGACTGACCAATATAAATGTCGTTAAGGTTGCCAAATTTCGCTGCATCAACGAGACCATTTTGGACTGCATAAGAGATTGCCTTGATAATCGGTGTCAGTTCCTTATTCATCGTCTCTTTACCAATCTCCTTCAACCTATTCACCTTGTATTCATCCAAGAGGTCAAGCGTTATCTCAGCGATGGGAATCGCTGATTCTCCTCTTTTTAACTCAATGAATCTCTTGAACTTTTTAAGATAACGCTCAGCATTATAATAGGTACTATAACCTATTTTTGAAAGGTCATAACGTCTTCTGTTATAATCCAACGCATATTGGACAAAGTCGGTCTTCTTAGGATTCGGGCGACCATCAACAGCCTCGCCATCAAGTAGTTTGCGAAGTATATCAGCAGTTAAATAGCCATCGTATTGCTCAATTACTTCATCATAACCACGTTTAATTGCAGCCAACTTGTTATTTAAACGTGTTGCATCCTTATGACCAACAACCTGTTGACCTTTTGCATCCCATTGATTAAACGCAACAAATATATCGGTGCTGCGCTGAATGGTCTTGCCATTGATAAAATACGCAATATTTACAGGTGCTTCACCTTTAGCGTTAATTCTGTTTTTTCTGATAACCAACTTGCCTTGTGGCTTTTCTCTTTTCTGTCTGCCCATAACTTTCTATGTTTATATTTGGAAGAACATTGCAAAGATACTAAGTTTTGGTCAAGTTTATTATCCTTTTTAATACTTTTTTTCAACAATAATAAAAAACTTGGACAACATAAATATCGGTTGTCCAAGTTTTTAAACGGAAGATGCTAAAGGATTTAGAACCAAGAGATGACTAATACTCGTCTTCGTGGAAAAAGAAGTCATCTTTTGTAGGATAATCCGGCCAGAGGTCCTCGATACGTTCGTAAACATCGCCCTCATCCTCAATCTCCTGAAGATTCTCGATAACTTCCTGCGGTGCGCCTGTTCTCATTGCCCACTCAAGAAGCTCGTCTCTCGTTGCCGGCCATGGAGCATCCTCCATTTTCGATGCTAATTCCAACGTCCAATACATATTGTTTGCTTTTTTATTTTGGGGTGCAAAAATACTACAATTTTTTATTTTGTCAAGTAAAATTTTAAAAAATTTTTACTGCCCCGGTTGCCACTTGTTATCTCCCTCCGAAAACACTCGCGACATCACGAAAAACATGTCAGAAAGACGATTTAAGTATCTCATTATCACCGGGTTGACCTCATGCTGACGGCTCATGCGCACCACAGCTCGTTCTGCTCTTCTGCACACCGTGCGGCACACATGGCACTTCGACGCCAGCAGGTTGCCTCCAGGTATGATGAGACTGTTCAACGGTTTCAGCGTCTCGTTCATCTCATCGATGAATTTTTCTATGCCTTCCACGTCGGCCTCTTCCATCTGCGGAAGCTGTTTGCGCAACTCGCTGGTCTCGTCGGTGGCAAGCAAGCACTCCGCCACCAACAAACGCTCCTGAATGTGTTTAAAGACATCGTTATACTTGTCGGTCGAGTCCATCAGCACCGCTATAAACGCGCTCAACTCGTCCAAGGTGCCGTAAGCCTCCAAACGAAGGTCGTCCTTGCCCACACGCGTGCCGTTGACCAACGATGTGGTGCCTTTGTCGCCTGTTTTCGTGTAAACTTTCATACCTTTAATATATAATGTTCTTTTTTTATTCTATCCATAACAAAAATCATGCCAAAACGCCAGCAGTCGATGCTCAAGCGCACCTTTTCGTCGGCTATCAGCCTTTCCCAATCAGCCTCATTCTGCTTGCCGCGATGAATGTCCTTCACAATCATCACAGTGTCGTTATCTTTGAAAATCAATGGATTATCATTAACAAACACTTTTAAATTCTTATCCAATTCTTCATAAAAAACGCTGTCATTCCGAGCGCAGCGATGAATCCCGTAAGATTTTTCGAGCACCTTCTCATACAAATCAAACACCAAGGGCGAATGCAGATGGTATTTGCCCTGCGCCTTCCTGCGATATTTCAAATAACTGATAATCATTGATTTTAAAACGTAGAGACGCGCCATGGCACGTCTCTACCGATTTTGTCATTCCGAGTCCCGATGGGACGAGGAATCTCATTATTTCTTAACAAATTTCACGACAGCGCCGTTCATTCTCACGAAGTAAACACCGCTCTCGAGGTCTGCCACGCTGATAGTGTTCTCGCCTTCAACGACGTTGACACTCATCACCATGCGGCCAGCCATGTCCATGATCTGGATCTCGCAAGCGTTGTCGGCGACGACGCTGATGCTGCTTGATGCCGGGTTTGGATAGAGGTTGAATGATGTTGTTGTGTTCTCATCAACTGAAGTCCATGTTGTAAAGACCTTGAATTCAGCAACTTCCCATGTTGAAGATGCGCTGTCGGTGCTGGTGAACTTGAATGCGATGTAAAGATTCGACATTCCTGCTACGTTGAGAGTGTTGCTTGTCTCCACCCACACATAGTTATCAACATCTGTATCCCATTCAAAATATTCTGTGACATCTTCCCATGTGTATTCGTTAGGATCGCTCATACCGTCATAATCTTCTGAAATCAATATCTGGAGAGGATTACCTGCGAATTTAAATGAGTTCATAAATGACACTGTTACCTCATCGAGAGTGTTGGTTGCAAAAATGTTGGTTGTGATAAGCCAATCTTCATTAGCATGGTTGCTACCACTTGCATAGCCACTCATCTTTGCGTAAGGAATGCCATCGTATGAACCTGTCATCCAATTCTGGTCACCCAAAACATCGTATGCTGTGAATGGTGCGAGACTGTTAGCGAAATCTGATGAGAAGAGGCATAAAAGCATCTCTGTAGTCTCAGCTCCTGCTGGATAGTCGCCATCGGTCTTATAATCGATGTTAGCACCGCTATTGGTGTAAGGGAAGATTGCAATATTATATGAACCTGGTGTAAGATTTTCGAAAGTAGCTGTCTGAACGCCATAGCTCACATTCTTTGCATAAGCGCTGTTTGCGACTGGCACGCCGTCAGTAGGAACAGTGATGTCGCCTGTCGAAATCAGAACCAAATATTTTGAAGGAAGCTGCTCGCCAACAGCATCTGTCCATTCAACTGTGATATTAAGCATATCATGTGAGGTTAATAATGCTGTAGGATAGTTGCTCGGCTCTGGATAGATGACCGGAGCGCCGCCCTCTTTGTAGAAAGCTACATTAACGCCAGCTGTTGAGCTTGGCAGATAGCAGTTGAACAGAGGTGATCCGTTCTGGCTGTTTTCGTTGAAACGAAGCACGTTACGTGTGTTTTCGCCTTGTGCTGTGACGACTGCGTTGCCGTCGGCGTCAAAAACGATGCTCCACTCGCCGTTAGCGTTGTTGGTTGTCTGAGTCTTCAGCTGGTTAGCCGAGCTGCTTGCCGCATAGAGATAACCGTTTTTCAACTCATCGAAGAATGTCCATGCGCCTGAGTTGCCACCCAATGTAAGCTGGAAAGCTTCTGTCTGGCTGTTCGGGTCTGATGCAGGGATCAAAGTGATGCTGCCAGCATTTTCTTCGACCTGGATAGCATGACGGTTGCTGGCTTTCTGATAGCTCAACACACAATAGCCGAGAGCCTCGTCATAACCAACCATGATGTAATTTGCACCAGCTTCAAGTTCTGATTCTGATGTAACTTTTGTGTAAGTGGTCTGTGCCATAGCACCGAAACCCATTAACACTGCTGCTAAGAGTAGTAAAACTTTTTTCATGTTTGTAATTTTTAAGTTATTTAATATTATTTCCTATTTATCTGTCATTATATCTTTTCAACAGCTTTTATTTCCGGGATCACGCTCTTCATCGTCTTCTCGATGCCGTTTTTCAGTGTCTGACTGCTGTGCGGACAGTTGGCGCAATGACCTGTGAGGCTCACCCACACCGTCATGTCGTCGTCCAGGCGCACAAACTCCACGCCGCCGCCATCGGCCTTCAGATAAGGCTCGATCTGCGTCAGCACATTCTTGACTTTCTTAATTATCGCTTCTTTTTCCATGATTAAATCAATTCAATAACTTTACGTGCCACTTTTTCGAATGCCGCCGTCACCGGACCGAAGTTGCCGAAGGTGTAAGGCGTACCCTTGTCGCCGGCGCTGGCTATGTTCTCATCCATAGGGATGGCGCCGAGGAACGGTATGCCGAGCTCTTCGGCGAATTCTTTGCCGTGACCTTGTCCAAAGATGTAATATTTCTTGTCGGGCATGTCGCTCGGAGTGAAATAAGCCATATTCTCGACCAAACCGAGTACAGGGATGCTCACGCCCTTGTGTTTGAACATGTTAGCGGCGCGACGCACGTCGGCGAATGCCACTTTCTGTGGTGTCGTCACTATGACTGAGCCTGAAACTTTGAAGTTCTGCGCCAAGCAGAGCTGAATGTCGCCTGTTCCCGGAGGCATATCAACCACCAAAAAGTCGATCTCGCCCCAGTCGGTCTCGGTCATGAGCTGCGTCAACGCGCTGGTAGCCATAGGTCCGCGCCAGATGAGTGGCTGGCTCGGGTCTACCATCATACCTATACTCATGAGCTTGATGCCGAACTTCTGAACCGGCACCATATATGTCTTGCCGTCTTTGTCGTAGCACTCCGGCTGCACGCCTTCAGTGCCGAACATGATTGGCACCGACGGACCGTAGATGTCAGCGTCGAGCATGCCCACACGGAAGCCCTGTGTCGCCAACGCCACCGCGAGGTTCACCGCAACCGTCGACTTACCCACACCGCCTTTTCCAGACGCCACCGCGATGATGTGCTTCACCTTCGAAAGCATTGTCACCGGAGCCGTCGGGATGATATCGACGTCAATATCTCCAAAATTATCGTTCAAGATCTTCTTGGCGTTCTCAACGACAAACTTGTTTTTCTCGTCGTCAACATCGTCGAGAACGAGTTTGAAACGCACTAAATTTTCTCCCACCTCGATGTCCTTAACCATCTCAGCATCAACAATGTTACTTCCCTTCGGAAAATAAACAACATCCTTTAAAATCTCTAAAACTTTCTGTTTCGATGGAATCATGATAAAATCCCCTATTTAATTTTTAAAACTACAAATAAGACTACAAAGATACAAATTTTTTAAATGCGCAACAAAAACTTTTCTGTCTCCCTCATAAATCCGGTCGGGTCGTCGACATGAATCCAATGCCCTGATTCAGGCAATGTAACCAGCTGATAATCACTGAATTGCTTTTTGATTTGTTCAACATCTTTGTCAACGATGTAATCCGACTTTCCACCACGTATAAACAGCGTCGGACCCTCATAAACGCCTTTGTTTTCAAGGCCTTTACTGATTTCAGTGATGTTTTTGTAGATAGATTTGAGATATGGCTTCCAACGGAATCCATGTTCGTGGCTGAACGACAGGTTTTTCATCAAAAAGAGAAGGATTCGTTTCTCAAAATGATATTTTTCGAGCTGTTCTTCCACATCGGCGCGGCGTTTCACATGTTTCAGGTCGACATTGCCCATCGCCATAATAAACTCCAGATGCTGCAACGGATGGTCGAACTTCCTCGGACTTATGTCCAGAACCTCCAGACGCTCAACAAGTTGCGGATTTTCGAAGGCAAGCATCATGGCGATTTTACCGCCCATGCTGTGTCCGATGACGTAACATCTCTTGATATGCTCGTGCTCAAGCACTTTCTTCACGTCGCGTGCCATCACCTTGTAGTTGAACGTCTCATAATGCGGCGACTGCCCATGGTTTCGCATGTCGGGCACAATGACGTAGAACCCCAGCTCCGCAAAGCGTTTGCCGAAGTTGTCCCAGTTGTCGGAAAGCCCGAGCACGCCGTGCAGAACCACTATCGGCTTGTGCTTCGGGTTGCCATATTTTCTATAAAACAGCAGCATTAGTCTTCAAGGAAATAAGTCACGTTTGTCACCACTCTGATATGTTTGATGTAAGGCGTGTTTTCGTCGATGTTTTCGATGCTAAACAAACCCTGTGTGGCGGTTTTTATCTTGCCGAGTTTGCTCTCCGAGTCTTTCGCGAACTTCTCCGCGGCGGCACGTGCGTTTTTTGTGGCATCTTCAATCATCTGCGGCTTGATGCTGTTGAGTTCGGTGTATTCGTAAATGGTGCTTGTGCCGTAATCTTGCGCCGAGATGGCGACTCCCTGCTTCAGCAGCTCACCCTGACGGCTCATCAAGTCTCTCACTAGACTCACGTTTTTCGATGTGACGATGATTTTCGAAGTGACGTTGTAGCGCTGTTTCCAGTCGTTATCGTACATGTTAGCCGCACGATCCACAACCTGAGGTGCGTCGACGGCGATCTCTTCATCGGTTAAACCATTGTCTTTCAAAAACTTAACAACAGCGTTGTTGTTTTTATTGACATCGTTGTAAAGTGTGTTCAAGTCATTGCTGACGACCTTCACCACTATAGGCCAAACCACCTTGTTCGCCTCGACATTCATCTCGGCTAGACCTTTCACGTTGACGGTTCTGGCACTTTGGTTCACTCTGCCTAATCCTGTTTTTAAACATAATCCCATGAAAATCAATCCGATCATCAATAGGGCAGCTTCAATTTTGTAGTTTTTCATTATTGTATGTTTTTAGTATCAATTATTATCGTCACCGGACCGTCGTTGATGAGCTCAACCTGCATGTCGGCGCCGAACTCGCCGCATTCGACTTTGCGCCCCGATACCTCCGCTAACTTCTTGAGAAACAGCTCATAAAGCGGTATCGCATGCTCAGGTCGCGCCGCGCGGATGAAGCTAGGGCGGTTGCCTTTTTTCGTCATCGCGTGAAGCGTAAACTGGCTCACCACCAGGAAATCGCCCTCCACCTGATTAACGTCGAGATTCATCGCATTATTGTCGTCGGCAAAAATCCTCAACTTCGTCAGCTTCTGGCAGAGATATTCCACATCTTCTTGATTATCAGCGTCTTCAATGCCAAGAAGCACCATCATTCCCTTCCCTATCTGCGATTTCAAAACGCCGTCGATGGTGACCGATGCGCGTGAAACACGTTGTGCTACGATTCTCATATTTTTCTTTTTATTACCCTCGTCATTTCGACTGAAGCGAAGCGGAATGGAGACCTGAGCTTGCGAAAGCATTCACCTCTGGTGAATAAATCTCATTCTTTCAAATGCAGGAGATTTCTCGACTACACTGCGTTATGCTTGAAATGACAACCTGCAAAATTATGAAAATAATATCAATAAACGGCTGTTTCGCATTAAAAAAATATGTAATTTTGCAATCAGTATGGAAACGAAAAGACAACAAAAAATAGCGAAGCTGATCCAGAAGGAACTCAGCGAAATATTTCAGCGTGAAATCAAGACGCAGGGCGGTATTATGATCACTGTGACAAAGGTCAACGTGACCAGCGACATGTCGTATGCCCGCGTATATCTCAGCGTGTTCGGTCCCGACCGCGAGGCGAAAACCGCCGTCGTGAAGGAGGTGAACGCCATGTCGAAGAACATCCGCGGCAAGCTCGGCGACCGCATCCACCTACAAGTAAGAGTGATCCCTGAGCTGCAGTTCTTTGAGGACGATTCCCTCGATTATATTGAAAACATCGACAATCTGCTTAAATCTTGAAACTGCCGTTATTCATAGCGCAACGTTATCTTCTCGCGAAGAAAAGCCACAACCTCATCAACATTGTGACGTGGATTTCAATCGTCAGCGTCGGGGTGGCCGCCTTCGCCATGATCTTTGTGCTGTCGGTGTTCAACGGCTTCAACGTGGTCATCAGCGACTCCATCCATAAGATGTCGCCCGACCTGCAAATCACCGCAGTCAATGGTAAGACAGTGAATGTCAACGACTTCCCTTTTGAAAAAATCAAAGAGATAAAAGACGTGGAGCTCGTTTTGCCTACCATCACCGAAGACGCGCTGTTCCGCAACCACGACAAGCAGCAAATCGGGCAGATCAAGGGTGTGCCTCAGGAGTTTTACAGTGTCGAGCGAATCGACAAATCGATAATAAACGAAGGCGCTTTCAGCACCGACGCCGACATTGATTTCGCGATACCCGGCACAGGCATGGCATATTATCTCGGCATCAACCCCAACAGTCCGTTTTCTATGATTCAAGTGTATCTGCCACGTCGCGGAAACGCCTCGTCATTCAGCCTCGAAAACAGCTTCAACACCGGACAACTTTTGGTGAACAAGACCTTCGCCACACAACAGGAAATCGACGAGACAACGGTACTCGCTCCTTACGAATGGCTACAGCAACTAATTGGTTATGAAGGACTTGCATCAGACGTTGAGGTTTTTGTCAAACAATCATCAAATCTGAATAAGATAAAAAAGGAGATAAAAAACATCGTCGGTTCCGATTTCAACGTTTTCGACCAATACGAACAGCAATCGACGCTCTATAAGATGATGAAATCGGAGAAACTCGCTGTGTATCTGATACTTGTGTTCATCTTGGTGATGGCGACATTCAACGTCATCGGCTCGCTTTCTATGCTCATCATCGAAAAGAAGAAAGACACCAACACCTTACGCTCAATGGGTGCCGACAACTCATTGATTCGCAGCATCTTCCTCAACGAGGGGACGATTATTTCCGTCGTCGGCGGCATTTTAGGCTTGATAATAGGTATTATCGCTGTATTGCTTCAACAGTACGTCGGTTTCATCCGTCTCGGCGACGGCACCGGCAGCTACATCGTCGAGTATTATCCTGTTGCGCTGCAACTGCAAGACGTTTTGCTCGTCCTCGCCACCATCACGATTATCGGAGGAATCGCGGCGTTCACTACGGTAAGGGTTTCAATGAAACAATATTAATCGTCATTAGTCGTCATTATCGAGCTGGCATCTTCCTGCGGAAGCTGAGGCTCTCTAATTGACGACTAATGACTTTGTATAAAATTATTGTTTGTATAGGGCTTGTGTCAAATAGACAAACTCCTGCACCGACAACTGTTCCGGTCTCTTATTAAATATCTCATTATCAATGATCTCCGCTGGAATCATCGAGCGCAGGGAGTTGCGTAAGGTTTTACGCCGCTGGTTGAATGCCTGCTTCACAACGGTGACAAAAAGCTTCTCATCGCACTCCAACTCCTTGACATTGTTGCGTTTAAGGCGGATAACCGCAGATTTCACCTTTGGTGGCGGGTTAAAAACGTTCTCGTGCACGGTGAAGAGATATTCGATATCGTACCAAGCCTGCAAAAGCACGCTCAAAATGCCGTAGGTCTTGCTGCCCGGGCCTGCCGCAAGGCGCTCAGCCACCTCTTTTTGAATCATGCCGACGCACTCCGAAACGTTGTTGCGGTATTTCAGGATTTGGAAAAAGATTTGCGAACTGATGTTGTAAGGAAAATTGCCGATGACGGCGATATCATTACCCGTCATTCCGAGCGCAGTCGAGGAATCTCCTTCAATAGCGGGAGATTTCTCCGCTCCGCCTATCGGCTCTGGTCGAAATGACGTTAAGTCTTGTTTTAAAAAATCACCAAGAATAAGATGCCCATCCAGTTCAGGAAATTTCTTCTTCAGAAACTCCACCGACTCCTTGTCGATTTCCACAACTTGCAGCTTTTCTAATTGATTTTCAATAAGATACTGTGTCAGGACTCCCATGCCGGCTCCCACCTCAATCACCACGTCGTGGTCGGTCGAGAGCGAGTCGACAATTTTTCGGGCGATGTTCAAATCGACTAAGAAATGCTGTCCAAGGGCTTTTTTCGGCCTTACAAAATCGTTATTCGAGTAGTTTTCCATAATCATCATTTTTGTTCGTCACGCAAACGGCGGTAGCTCTTTCGGGCCTGCGCCACATAAACGCTCGCTGTGTAATAATCGAAGAGCTTTGAATAGCATACCATAGCCTCTTCTTTTTTATTTAATTGATTTTCAAGTAATTGTGCATCTTCAATCAGAGCCTCATCGGCGATATAGCTGTCGGCATAGCCTTCGTAGACACGCTTGTAGAGACTGTCGGCAAGCACAAAATCGCCTTCATTCATCGCAATTTTCGCCTTTCGATAAAACACATTCGGCAAGCTCACCTCGTTGAGGTTATATGCCGCAATCGAGTCAAGTGTCTGATTTGCAATATCATACTTCCGCTGATAGATGTAATAGTCGGCTTTTGCCAGGCGTTTCAAAGCGATGGTGTCGTATTCCAAATTGTCGCTGATGGTGAGCGAGAGTGTCATCGCGTCGTTTGCCACCAGCTTCGAAGTGGCTGCCGTCAACACCTTCAACGCCGCCTCGGCCCATTCGAATTCACCAATAAAATAACGCAGTTGCGCGTTTTTAAACCTCGCCTCATGTGCTATAGGCTCGTTTTTCAATGCTTTTTCTATTTGCGAATAAAGCAGAGTCGCCTCCCAAACCTCGTCAGTGAAGAGATAAACATCGGCAAGTTTCATCTTGATCTCAGCTTTGCTTTTAGCTGGCAGATTCATCTCTAAAGCATTGTTTAACAATGTTTTAGCATCGTCAAAGCGACCAAGTTCAAACGCCAGAACATCGGCTTGGACAGTCACCAGCGGCAGCAGCTCATTCGAAAGACCTATCTTCGCGACAGCGTCGTCAATTTTCTTATTCAAATCTTCGTAAAAAGCCTTGTCGTGATTGCCTTCAGCCGCCGCTTTTTCGTAGCTCATCTTTATCATCCCGACTGTCGCCTGCACGAAAAACACGCCTTCGTCCGACTTCTTCAAGAGGTAGTCGTAAGCCTCTATCGCGATGTCGTACTGACGGTTATTGCCAGCTATCTGCGCGATATAAAGAATGTCGTTTTCGTAGTCGCCTTTGCCGCGTCTGTCGAGGGCTTTGAGCTGCATCAGAGCCAGCTCATAATCCTGCTGCTGCAGCGAATACCACATCAGCAGCGACGCAAACTCTTCATTTTCAGGGTCTTCCTGTGTTTTACGCAGCAGAGCCATCCTCACCACATCGTCAACATTGCCGTTAATGTCGTACATCAGCATCACGCGCAGACGGTTTTTAATCATGTCATATTGGGCAGGATTCTCCTTTAAATACAGGAGATAGCACTCGGTGGCGTTCTCGAAGTCGAGCATCGAGTTATAAGTGTAAGCCTTCTCAAGATAAAATTTGTAGTTGATGTTCGGATTCTTAGCGCCTCTGTCGAACAAAGCAATAGCCGTCTCGTTAAAGCTTCTGGCTCTCAATAAGTTAGCGACATCATTTATCGCATTTTTGGTGTCAGGAACATTTTTTAACACCTTATTAATATACTTCAACGCCTTCGGATTGTCGCCCTGCTGCGAGTAAACATAAGCCATGTCGACATGCGACTTCCAATTCTTCGGATTTTTCTTCAAAAACGACTTATAAGCCTTTTCAGCCGTCTCATAATCGCCCGTAAGTATCAGACAATCAGTGTATTGATTAAAATATTGAATTTGTCCGAAGTTGTCGTAAAGGTTTTTGTAAATGTCGCGCGCCTTTTCGTAATCTTTCTTGTAATAAAACTCGCGGGCAAGCCTCTCATCGAGTTGTCTTTGGTTATTAACATTCTGAGCTTCAACGATTTGCGGAAGCAATAATGTCAAAATAAAAACAATGATTGCGAAAAATTTGAGAAAGCGCGGCGACCTCATGGCTCACTCCTTCCTCAGCTGTTTCACGACCGCCTTCTGTCCGTCGAATTTTTCCTTGAAATACTCTATTTGAGCCTCCATCATACGAAGCTCGTTTTCCTCATCCTGAATATATTTCTGCGTGGTTTCCTCATCGTAAAGGTTGTTTTTCACGTCATCTTTCAGGTCGGAAAGCTGTTTTCTTGAGAATTGAGCGCCTTCTTTTATCAAAACTCGTTGTGTTTCAAACTGTTGCAGATAAGCCTGCAGAAGTTCCATCTCTGCGCCTATGTCTTTGGTTAGTGCGATGGTGGTGTCGAGTGCCTGATATTCTCCAACAAGATAGTTAAAGTCTTGATTATAAATCAGTTCCGTCTGGCGCTCAACCGCATCCACGCGTTTCAGCATAGTGTCGATCGTTCCTGACGGTGACTTGCTTGTACAAGCCACCATCAAGAATAATCCTATGATTGTCAATATCTTACTTAATGATTTCAAAGCCTGTGTATGGTTGAAGTGCCTTAGGAATCAAGATACCGTCTTCTGTCTGGTTGTTTTCGAGCAATGCCGCAACTATTCTTGGGAGGGCGAGGGCGCTACCGTTGAGTGTGTGAGCCAGCTTGATGTTGCCGTCTTTGTCTTTGAATCTCAGCTTCATACGGTTGGCTTGGAATGTCTCGAAGCATGACACCGAGCTCACCTCGAGCCACAGCTGCTGTGCTGCCGACCACACCTCGTAGTCGTAGGTCATTGCTGAAGTCCAGCTCATGTCGCCGCCGCAGAGACGAAGCACATGGAATGGCAGTTCGAGCTTACGAAGCAGTCCGGCCACGTGTTCCTTCATCGCCTCGAGGCGTTCGTATGAGTTGTTAGGGTTGGCTATTTCGACGATTTCGACCTTGTCGAACTGGTGCAGACGGTTGAGTCCGCGCACGTTCTTGCCCCATGATCCGGCCTCACGGCGGAAGCAGTTGGAGTAAGCCACGCGTTTGATAGGGAGCTCGCTTTCTTGCACAATCATGTCGCGGAAGATGTTGGTCACCGGCACCTCAGCGGTCGGGATCATATACATCTTATCGAGCGGCACCGCGTACATCTGAGCCTCTTTATCAGGCAGCTGACCTGTTGCGTAGGCCGAGGCCTCGTTGACCACGATAGGTGGCTGCACCTCGTAGTAGCCGTCTTTCACAGCCTCATCCAAGAAGAAGTTGATGAGAGCGCGCTGCAGACGTGCGCCTTTGCCTGTGTAGAACGGGAATCCGGCGCCTGTCACCTTGTTGCCGAGTTCGAAGTCGGCGAGTTTATATTTGTTGAGGAGTTCCCAGTGTGGAAGTGCGTTTTTCGGGAGATTAGGCATCTTGCCTTCTTCGCTCACCACGAGGTTATCGGCGGCAGTCTTACCACGAGGCACCATAGGGTGCGGAGTGTTAGGAATCTCCACTAACTTACTCTGAATCAGAGTCTTAAGCTCTTCGAGGCGATCACTTTTTACCTTGGTAAACTCTTTCAGTTCGGCGACGCGAGCCTTCAGCGGTGCTGCCTCGGCTACTTTTCCCTGTTTGCAGAGGTCGCCCACCTGACGTGCTATATTGTTGGCTTCGGCCAGAGCCTCGTCGTTTTCCTGCTGAGTCTTGCGGCGTTCGTCGTCGAGCGCTAAAATCTCATCAAGGAGTTCAAACCGAGTGAAGTTCTTGATACTCAGACGGTTGATACACTCCTCTTTATGTTCTCTAATATAAGGTATTGTTAACATAGCTACAAAAAATTTTCAAACGCAAAAATAATAAATTTTTTACAAAAAAAACGTAGGGGCGAAAAATCTTTCGCCCCTACATTATTTTCTGTTCGTTTTCAGTTACGTTACTCTGTCACTTCGCCGTTGACCGGGATGACGTTAACGTATGAACGATCTTCTCTCTTTCTGCGGAATTCCACGATGCCGTCTGTAAGAGCGAACAAAGTGTGATCTTTGCCCATGCCTACATTGTCACCTGGATAATGTTGTGTACCACGCTGACGAACGATGATGTTGCCTGCGATGACTGCCTGTCCACCGAAAACTTTCACTCCGAGTCGTTTGCTGTGTGATTCACGACCGTTTTCGGAACTACCAACGCCTTTCTTGTGTGCCATAATTCTTTAATTTTTTCGGTTTATTATTCAGTGATGTTTTCAATGCGCACCTTGCTCAAATCCTGACGGTGGCCGTTTAAGGTCTGATAACCTTTTCTTCTTTTCTTTTTGAAGACAAGAACCTTGTCTGCTCTGAGATGCTTGATGATCTTGGCATCTACCTTAGCACCTTCGAGGACGGGGGTGCCTACCCTTGTGTTGCCGTCATTGTCGATCAACAACACCTTGTCGAAGCTGATAGCGCTGTCGACATCGCCATTCAAGCGGTTGCAGAAGATTTCATCTCCCTTGCTCACTTTGAACTGCTGCCCTGCTATTTCAACGATTGCGTACATTAATTTGTATTTAACTTTTATTCAAATTTTTCGGACTGCAAAATTACAACTATTTTCAATACGAAAAACATTTTTTATAAAATTAATTTTGTTGACGAGAAACACGCTTGCGACAAGCTGCTGCGTATCCTGCGCCAAGTGCAGTAAAAACAAGCAATCCGCTTCCCAACGGAGCTTCGCTGTCGTAATCAACGCCATGCGACTGCGGCAATGAGAAACCGAAATCGTCGTTGGTTCGGTATAGGTCGTTATCATTGTCGTTCCATTTGAAAAACGAATCGCTCTGTGCGCTGGCGGCAAAGGCCATTGTCATTAAAACGGCAATTGTTAATAATTTCTTTTTCATTGTATATGCTTTTTTTTGTTTCTATTTAATGATTATTTTCTGTGCTTTTCCATTCAGTTTGAAAATGTAAACGCCTGTTGTCTGCGGTTTTTCGATTGTTTGAATTCCGTTGACGTATTTTTGCATCACCATTCGTCCCATCAGGTCGAACACCTGCAGTTCGCCTTCCCCGCTGACGATGATGTCGTTGCCTGATTGATAGGCGAAGTTCTCGGTCTCCGAGCCTGTCGAAGAACCGAAAACGATTTTAAATCTTGCCTGACGGTCGGCTGGTGAACCGATAAACGTGTACGACGAGGTTTCGCTCAAATCGATTTCTTTTCCGTCTAATATATCTATCAATTTTATGTTTTTCAAATCTATTCCTTCAAAACTGATGGTATACATTCCTGTTTCTTTTGCCTTGAAATTCAAAGGAATATCGCCTTGGCGGTTCGAGCTGACTATTGCGTACTCTTCGAAATCCTGCGGGATGTATAATTTTGTGCTACCATCGAAGATTTGCAGCTTGGACAGCTGACGGCCTTCATCGAAACGTACGATGGCGCGGTCGATGATGCTGCCACGGCTGCCTTTGCTGAGGTTGATCACCAACGAGGCATCATTACTGTTGTTGCCCTTAGCGCTATTAGAATTATTAGAATTAGGTGTGAATGTCACGTAATCTCCAGAATGATCAGAATAGACAAAGATGCCTTCCATTGGATTTACAGTGTTGCCTGTGGCTGGTACGATTCCCGAGCCGTCGTCATTCATACGATAAAAATCCATATCGACTGTAGCTTCCACGCTGAACGGATTGCCCACAAGGTTCCAGCCTTCAAATTCAACGTCATGTGTCTTTGTGATCTGGACTTCGCCGTTGCCGCTGTAAGGCACGCCAGTAAAGGTGAGCGTCACGTCATGACTGTTGGCGTAGAGATAGCCTTGGCCAGGAATGATATTGAAATCGCTCGAGTGCTGATGGTAGTTTTCCCATTCCGCATCAGCGGCCTGGTTGAAGCGGTAAAGGTCGTAAGTGTTGGCAAGAAAACCGTCTTCTACAGTAGGTGTAATCGGATCGGAAACAGGCGATGCAATCAGATACCAGCCGCCAGGGTTATCGTCGTTACCATAGCCGGTGATGTTCTTGGTGAACTGGGCGGCATTCGGGTCGAGCTCCAGTGTCACGAGGACGGTAGCATCGGCGGCAGGCATTGTGAAAGAATACACTCCGCCAACTGATGCGATGTTGTGGTTGTTGCCGCCGTAGGTTAGTGTAGTAGAGGTGATGGTATAGGCTGGTGGGTTCGTACCAAGTGTGACTTCAGTGCCTGCTGTATAGTAGTCTATATTGTTGAAGGTCACGTTAGGAGCTGGTGTGGCAGTGAGATGCGAGCCCAAAGTTAGGGTGTAAGCCTGCACCGCTCCATTGTGTGAAGTGAGATCGCCAACGATAATGTTCCCGATACTTGCAACACCACAACCTATGTTGGAAGCCACTCCATTTAAAGTGCAGTTGTGATAGTAGTTATAACCGATACTGCCAGATTGTTGTGATCCAATGATAGCACCACCTGTCACAATTAATTCAGAGTCGTCACAGGTGATTGCAGTGTTTAAGACCATGTTGTTCTCAATTGTTTGGTTCGCGCTGTGACCAGCTATGCCGCCGACCAAACTATTGCCAGTTATGTTGGTGTTGATGACGCGACAGTTCTCAATGGTGCCCAGTTTATTGCCCGCAATGCCACCGACACAATTTCTTCCTATGACAACGGCATCGTCAAGGATGACATTTTTCACAGTTCCGGAGGAAGCAATCTCTCCAAATAAACCTTGTAAATAGTAATCAGGCTTGTTGATACGGATACCGCTAATGACGTGGTTATCACCATCAAAGGTGCCATTGAATTGATAGTCTTCATTACCATCATAATTACCGATAGCGGTATAATTCTCACCGTTGATGAGTTCGTTAGGATTATAGTTGATATCAGCGCCAAGCTTGAAGTATATGCCGTTGTATCCGCTGCTGGCATAGTCATCGCCCGTACCAGTATTCAGGCGGGTAGCCAACATGTCGAGCTGGGCAGCATAAATAATAATGTATGGAGAATCGCTGGTACCGGCACCTCCCCACGGAATGGCAGCGAGATTGGCGCTTACAGTGACATCACTGGCAGGCATCACGAAAGTGTTGCCCTCTATAGGGGAGCCGTTCACTAAGAAGCCTTGGAATTCATATCCTGCAGATGGAGTGACGTTGTAGCTTAATGTAATATCGGTGCCAGGGGTATAATAGCTTGTGTTGTTGTAGGTTGCAGCAGGGGCTGGTGTGGCGGTGATGTCATTATCCAAAACGAGGGCATAGGCAAAATGCGTCCAGTTGGCGGTGTAGCTGCGGTCGCCTGTCGAGCCTTGGGCGATGGTCACCGTCTGTGTCGCCTCAGTGAGGCCGGTGCCAGTCCAACCATCGAAAGTGCAGCCTGCTTGGGTCGGATTATTGAGCGAAAATGTCGGTGTTTCAATATTATAAGTAGTTGGATTTTCTGTCGCAACAGTGCCACCGTCAAGGTCGTAGGTGATATTATAGTTGCTGATATTCCATTTGGCATAGAGCGTGACAGTTTGTCCATCCTCAGCAGTGAGGTTGCTGACGCTCTGGCCATCAGTGTATTCCGCCTCGCCATTAAAGGTTGTGCTCCATCCGATGAAGTCGTATCCGGTGCGGCTGAAGGCGTTGGCAGTGAGGTTCTGCGCCTGTCCGTAGGTGAATTGTTGGTCGCTCATCGTGCCACTTGCACCATCGTTGTTCTTGTCGAAATGAACGTAATAGGTGATCGGAGTAAGCGTGGCGCTCACGGTACCATTGTCGTTGTTGGGCATGGTGAAGGTGTTGCCGCCGAGAGCGTTGCCGTTGAGTCTATATGTTACCAGATAGCCTGTGGAGTTGTTATGGCCCAAGGTGACGGTGGTGTTGCTGGCGTAATAGGTGGTGTTGCCAATCACCACGCTCTCGCCAGTGGCGGTGATGTCGGTGCCCAAGGTGAGGGCGTGGACGCTGCGTGCGCCGTTCATGTCACCCGCCGGATTGCCCAAACCCACATTGGTGGCGTTAACTGAGCCGTTAATGGTGCAGTTGCGATAGTAGTTGTGATTGAGATGGAGATAGTTGATATTACCGCTATCTATTTTACCGATGATGGCGCCGCCAACCGACTGGCCGCTTATGACCACTACGTTTAATGCTACGTTATCCTCGACATAGTGATTTACAGCTTGGCTTTGGCTTTGATATCCGATGATGCCACCACAAATCGCGCTGATAGTATTCGCAAATTTAGGATGCGATTTGACAGTAGCGGAACTGGTGCAACGACGGACATTACCATTGGAGTTGGCTCCGACGACACCGCCGTGTTTGCTGGCATTGTCAGCCACACGATAGATGCCGACATTGCTTGCCACGACACAATCCTCAATGGTGCCATTGTTGCAACCTGCTATGGCACCCACCTGCTGGTAGCCGGTGATGCTGGCATCGGCAACCGTCAGATTCCTGACGGAGCCACCGCTCAGGTTGCCAAAAACGCCTTGGAGTTGGTCTGCATTGGTTGTGCCGTTCTTGTAGATACGGATACCACTGATGGTGTGGACTCCGCCGTCGAAATGCCCTTTGAAGGAATTACCGTAAGCACCGATAGCTGTGAAGTTATTCTCAGAGGCATAGTAATCAGTGCTGTTCCACGCATAAGTGTAGGTGTAGGTAAGGTCGGTTGTCAGCAAGAAATACGTGCCGCTATAGTTGGTACCGCTGTTCACGTTCGTAGCCAGCGTATTCATGTCGGCTATAGACTTTATCTGATACGGGTTTTGTTGTGTGCCTGCGCCAGTCCATTGCGCCCATGCGTTCTGTCCAAAAGCGAACATCATTAGCAGCAGCAAAGCCGAAAAAATAGGTTTGTTTAAGTTTTTCATAGGTTAAATTTTAAAGGCGCAAAAATAAAACAAAAAAGAATACTATTGTATTCTTATTTAAAATAATTTAAAAAACCTTTGCAACCCTCAGTAATATCTCGGAAAGTCGTCTCAAAATCCCCCGTATACCAAGGGTCTGCGACGTCGCGGTGCTTCCCGGCGTAGTCCATCATGAGCGAAATTTTATGTTCAGTATCATCGCCAAGCATTCTTTTCAAATTTCGCAGGTTATTCTCATCCATTGCAATGATGAAATCGTAATAATTGTAGTCTTTTCTGGTGATTTGCCGTGCCTGCCTTGAGTTGAATTTTATGCCTTTTTGAGTCAAAATCCTCTTCGCCGGCGGATAGATGTCATTCCCGATCTCCTCGGTCGATGTCGCTGCCGAAGCAATCTCAAACTCCTCTGCCCTTCCAGCCTTCTCGACCATATCCTTCAAAATATATTCAGCCATCGGGCTTCGGCAAATATTGCCATGACAAATAAAAAGAATGCGGTGCTTTTTCATTGAAAATTTTTGGCAAAAATAATAAAAAAACTTCAAACTATTTTGTATCTTTGCGCCTTGAAAATTTCATACCATGATAATCTTTTTCAAAACCCGTCAGAACACTGTCATCGCTGTTGAAAGCGTTGAAAATCACAATGATAGCGATATCAAAAAGTTCAATTGGCTCTTTGGCGACGCCACAAAAATTGAAGAAAAAACCGTGAAAGGCTTCTTCTTCGGTCCGCGCCGCGAGATGATAACCCCTTGGAGCACCAACGCCGTCGAAATAACTCAAAACATGGGCATTCGCGGCGTTTCTCGTATAGAGGAATTCCATCCCGTCGAGGAAAACGACAACAGCTTCGACCCGATGCTGCAAAACAAATACCACGACCTCGACCAGAACGTGTTTTTCATCGACCGCAAGCCTGAGCCGCTGAAATATATCACCGACATCGACGCCTACAACAACGAGGAAGGCCTCGCGCTCAGCCAGGAAGAGATTGATTATCTGAAAGGTATAAGCAAGAAGATCGGCCGCGCCCTCACCGACTCGGAGGTCTACGGCTTCGCACAGGTCAACTCAGAGCACTGCCGCCACAAAATCTTCAACGGCACCTTTATTATTAATGGCAAGGAGATGCCCGACACTCTCTTCGCGCTCATCAAGAAGACCTCGAAAACCAACACCAACCGACTCGTTTCGGCATACAAAGACAACGTCGCCTTCATCCTCGGACCGAAGGTCGAACAGTTCGCGCCGGCAACGCAGCATAAAGCCGACTTCTTCAAAATCAAAGATATAGACACCGTTATCTCTGTCAAGGCAGAGACACATAACTTCCCAACGACCGTCGAGCCATTCAACGGAGCAGCAACAGGCACTGGCGGTGAAATCCGTGACCGTCTCGCTGGCGGTAGAGGCTCTATCCCGTTGGCAGGAACAGCCGTCTACATGACTTGCTACCCTCGTAACGACGAGAGCCGCGAGTGGGAAGACAACTTCAAGGCGCGTCCGTGGCTCTATCAGACCCCTGAAGAGCTGCTCATCAAGGCTTCGAACGGCGCTTCTGACTTTGGAAACAAGTTCGGACAGCCGCTCATCAACGGATCGCTCCTCACCTTCGAGCATAGCGAAAACGACAATAAAACCAACGACTACGGCTACGACAAAGTCATCATGCTTGCGGGCGGCATCGGATTCGCTCCGGCCGACGACAGCATGAAGGAAGACCCTGAACCGGGCGACCTCATCATAGTTTTGGGCGGCGACAACTACCGCATCGGTATGGGAGGCGCCGCGGTCTCGAGCGTGGGTACCGGACAGTATTCCAATGCCATCGAGCTCAACGCCGTGCAGCGTGCCAACCCTGAGATGCAGAAACGTGTGGCTAACGTCATCCGCGCCATGGTGGAGAACGACAGCAACCCTGTGCGTTCAATCCACGACCACGGCGCCGGCGGTCACCTCAACTGCCTCAGCGAGCTCATCGACAAGAGCGGCGGCACAGTATACGTCGACAACCTCCCGGTCGGCGACCCTACCCTTTCCGACAAGGAAATCATCGGAAACGAGTCGCAGGAACGCATGGGATTGCTTGTAAATAAACAGGATACGGAGATTATCCGCCAGACTGCTGAACGCGAACGCGCACCTTATTATATGGTTGGCGAGTCGACCGACGACCAGCGCCTTAGATTTATCCGCAAAAACGGCGTAAAGCCTATCGATTTGAGCCTCTCCGACTTCTTCGGAAGCGCTCCAAAGACAGTGTTGACTGACAACGACGTTGATTACAAATTCAAGAAAATCGAATATCAGAATAATAAATTCGAAGATTACCTCAAGAAGGTGCTTCAGCTCGAAGGCGTGGCATGTAAAGACTGGCTCACCAACAAGGTTGACCGTTCGGTTACAGGTCGTGTCGTCTTGCAGCAGTGCGCCGGCGAGGTGCAGCTCCCACTCACCGACCTCGGCATCATGGCACTTGACTATCAAGGTGTTAGAGGCATCGGAACAGCACTCGGACACGCTCCGGCAGCAGCTTTGATTAGCCCTGAAGCAGGCTCGAGACTGTCAGTGGCTGAATCACTTACCAACTTGGTTTGGGCACCTATTGAAGAAAATCTCAAAGGCGTTTCGTTGAGCGCCAACTGGATGTGGCCAGCCAAGAACCCAGGCGAGAACGCACGACTCTATCGCGCCGTCAAAGCGTTGAGTGACTTCGTGTTAGCACTCGGCATCAACGTCCCGACAGGTAAAGACTCGCTCTCGATGACACAGAAATACAAAAACGGTCAGAAGGTCCTCGCTCCTGGTACCGTCATCGTGACGGCAGCAGGCGAAGTCACCGACATCCGTAAAGCCGTTAAGCCAGTGGTTGTCAACGACAAAGACACTGAGATTCTGTACATCGACTTCTCAAAAGACGCATTCAAACTCGGAGGCAGCAGCTTCGCGCAGATCATCAACAGAGTCGGTGAAAGCACACCAGATATCGTTGATAATGAATACTTTAAGAAGTGCTTCAATACCTTGCAGAAGCTCCTCGAACAGAAGCTCGTCATGGCAGGTCACGACGTGTCGGCAGGCGGCTTGATCACCACCTTGCTTGAGATGACATTCGCCAACAACGAGGGCGGCATGGACATCGACCTCAGCGCACTCGGCAACGACCTCATCAGCGTAGCATTCAGCGAGCAACCGGCTGTCGTTATCCAAGTTAAAGATAAGAAAGTCAAGGAGTTACTCAATAAAGAAGGTATCAAATATGCTGTCATCGGCAAGCCGAACAGCAAGCGCAGCATTTCGTTGAAGAAAGATAACGAGTCTTACGAATTGGATATCAACGCTTTGCGCGACCTCTGGTACAAGAGTTCATATCTTCTCGACAGAAAACAGAGCGGCGAAGCGAAGGCTAAAGAGCGTTTCGAAAACTATAAGAATCAAGCACTTAAGTTTGATTTCGGCAGCTTCACAGGCAAGGCCAAAGATTTGGGCATCGACATGCATCGTCGCACTCCTTCGGGCATAAAAGCAGCTATCATCCGTGAAAAAGGCTGCCAATGTGACCGCGAAATGGCTTACGCGCTCTACACTGCCGGCTTCGACGTCAAGGACGTGCACATGACCGACCTCGTAAGCGGCCGCGAAGACCTCAGCGACGTCAACATGATAGTGTTTGTTGGCGGTTTCAGCAACTCCGACGTTCTCGGTTCGGCAAAAGGCTGGGCTGGAGCGTTCCTCTTCAACGAGAAGGCACGCACCGCGCTCGAGAACTTCTACAAACGTCCTGATACAATGAGCCTTGGTGTGTGCAACGGCTGCCAGCTCATGACCGAGCTCAACCTCATCTACCCTGACCACGACAAGCATCCGCGCATGATTCACAACGACTCGCACAAGTTCGAGTCAGGCTTCGTGAACGTGAACATCGAGGATACCAACAGCATCATGCTCAAGAGCCTCAAAGGCCGTCGTCTCGGCGTGTGGATTGCTCACGGCGAGGGCAAGTTCAACTTCCCATACGGCAAGGAGAAATACAACATCGCATTGACTTACAGCTACGACGGATACCCAGCAAATCCTAACGGTTCACCATGGTCAGTGGCCGGCATCTGCTCAGCCGACGGCCGTCATCTCGCGATGATGCCTCACCTCGAACGCGCCTTCCTTCCATGGCAGTGGGCTTACTATCCGCAGAATCGCAAAGACGATGAAATTGCGCCGTGGATTGAGGCGTTTGTGAATGCGAAAGAATGGATTAAGAAGAATCGTAAATAACGAAAAAGGTGGTCGGCCGACCACCTTTTTTTATCTCATCAGCTTGTAAATCATCTCCCGATACAAATCCTTCTGATCCACGTCACCGACGTTGTAACCCTTTGATTTTAAATCAAATTCCCTTAACACTGCAATGTTTTCTACGCATTTTTTGATGTTGTAACGACGAGCGGCTTCGAAGTAGTCTTCGACGAAGAATGGACTCACGCCGAGCACGCTTGCAACGTTGTTTTTGCTCTTGTCGGTGGCGTAATGCAGTTTCAGAAGCTTGCAATAATAGGCGTAAAGCATTATCACTGTGGCGATTAGAGGGTTTTCCTTGGTGTTGTCGCCGAAATAATTGATGATTTGCACCGCCTTCGGGAAGTCGCCGTAACTGATGGCTTTCTGAAGCTCGAAGATGTTGAAATCCTTGGAGATTCCGATGTTGTACTCAACGTCGAAGTCGTCGATTTCCTTTTTTTGAGGCACCGCAACCATCAGCTTTTCAAGCTCGTTTCGCACTTTCAGCAGGTCGGTGCCAAGGTAGTCGGCGAGCATTTGGCACGCTTTTTGTTGTATTTTGTAGTTGTGATTGCCAAGGAAATTGACAATCCACTTCGGTATGTCCCTGTCGTAAAGCTTCTTCGACTCGAACAAAACATAGTCTTTATCGAGTGTTTTCGCAAATTTCAGACGTTTGTCGAGCTTTTTGTATTTGTAGTTTAAAACTAAAATCGTGGTCTCAGGAATCATCTCCAAAAATGGTTCCATCGACTCGATATTCTTTACGTCTTGAGCTTCTTTCACGATGATTACCAAGTAGTTACCCATCATCGGAAAGTTACGTGCCTGCGTCACGATGTCGTGTACGTTGACGTCCTTTCCGTAAAGGATAATCTGGTTGAAAGCCTTATCCGCCTCGTCCAGCACGGTGCTCTCGATGGCATCGCTGATGGAGTCGATAAAATACGGCTCCTCGCCCATCAGGAAATACACCGGATGGTAAATCTTGTTTTTAATGTCCGAAAGAATCTGCTCGTAGGTCATTAAAAATGCAAGTGTTTGACTGTCAGTTTATTATCGATAATCTGATGTAGAGCGTCGATGCCTATTCTGATGTGTTCGTCGACGAACATCGAGCTCACTCTCTTGTCGCTGGCCTCAGTCTTGACGCCTTCAGGAATCATCGGCTGGTCGCTGACGAGAAGCAATGCGCCTGTCGGGATTTCATTGGCGAAGCCGGCCGCGAAGATGGTAGCTGTCTCCATATCGACCGCCATGCAGCGTGTCTTGTGCAGATATTCCTTGAACTCCTCGTCGTATTCCCACACGCGGCGGTTGGTGGTGTAGACTGTTCCTGTCCAGTAGTCGTGTCCGTGGTCGCGGATGGTGGTTGAGATAGCTTTCTGCAGCGAGAAGGCCGGTAGCGCAGGCACTTCAGGCAAGAGGTAGTTGTTCGACGTTCCCTCGCCGCGGATGGCAGCGATAGGCAGGATGAGGTCACCGACCTGGTTTTTCTTCTTCACACCGCCGCATTTGCCCAGAAAAAGCACGGCTTTCGGATGCACGGCGCTCAGCAGGTCCATGATTGTTGCGGCGTTGGCGCTTCCCATTCCGAAGTTGATCATTGTGATGTCACCCGCCGTGGCACAAGGCATCGAGCGGTCGCGGCTCACTATCGAGACGCCGTTCCAGAATGCGAACAGCTCCAGATAATGCGAGAAATTGGTCAAAAGGATATATTCCCCGAACTGATCCAATGCTTGCCCAGTGTAACGTGGCAGCCAGTTTTCAGTGATTTCCTGTTTCGTCTTCATAACGCTAATTTTTTGCAAAAATAATAAAAAGACTTTAGACTTTAGACCTTAGACCTTAGTTTTTTTATATCTTTGCAGAAAATTTTTCAAAAATGGCATTTTTATCAGAAGATTTGGTTTTCGGACCGATTCATAGTCGGAGATTGGGTAATTCGCTGGGTGTCAATTTGTTACCGAAGGTTGGAAAGATTTGTACTTTCAACTGCGTTTATTGCGAATGTGGTTGGAATCCGGAGCACCGCGACGAGAAAGCACGTCTGACAACACCTCAGGAATATGAGCAAACACTGGAGAATGCATTGAAATCACTCGTCGGGACACCGAAAGAGCCCGACAGCATCACATTCTCGGGCAACGGCGAGCCTACACTGCATCCTAACTTCCCGGAAATCATCGACATAACTATCAGATTAAGAAACAAATACGTTCCCGAAGCCGTCATCAGCGTGCTGACAAACGGCACTAATATCCATAAAGAACAGATTTTCAAAACTTTACAGAAAGTCGACAACAATATCTGCAAACTCGACGGCGGCACCTTGGACATTATTAATAAGGTGAACCTGCCAAATGTGAAGATAAATCTGGATCAATATATCGCAGATCTGCAACGCTTTGAAGGTCAGGTGATTATACAGACATTGTTTCTCCGCGGCGAGCACAACGGCGAAAAAATAGACAACACCACCGACGAGGAAATCAATCTCTGGCTTGAGCATCTGAAAAAGATAAAGCCAAGAAAGACAATGATTTATGTCATCGACAGAGAGACACCCGAAAAAAATCTCGAGAAGCTCTCGACAGAAGAAATGAGCCGCATAGCCGATAAAGTCAAAGCATTGGGACTCAACGTGGAATTCTATTCATAAAATATTTTTAAAATTTTTCGTTCCTATTAAAAATTTTGACTAACTTTGCAACGCAAAAAAGTATATAAAAGTTTACAATCATGAATAATAAAAAACTTTCAATCATTAACATCGTTTTAGTACTCGTTGCTATTTTATTGGCTTATTTAGTATTCGACAGTATCAGACAGCCTGTGGCTTTCGAAAACTCTCGTAGAGAGAGAGAACTCAAGGTGGTTCAAAGCTTGAAAGACATCAGAAGCACACAGACCCTGTTTAAGCAGACCTACAACAGATACACCGCCAACTTCGATTCACTCATTGAATACGTTAAAACCGGCGAGCTTCCTATCGTTAACATGGTTCCTGACCCGGAAGATACAACATTTACCAAGACTATCAACGATACAGTTGGTTACATCAAAGTTATCGACTCGTTGTTCAACAGCAGAGAAAACTTCGACATCAACAGCTTGCGCATCGTCCCGTTCTCACAGAACGAGCAGTTTGAACTCCAGGCAGGTTACATCATGCGTGGCGGTTTGAAGGTGGCTGTGTTCGAGGCAAAGACTCCTTACAAGTCATACCTCTGGGATCTCGATCCACAGCGCGTCAACAACTTGAGAGCCGAGCAGGAAGACCTCGAGAAATACGCAGGTTTGAAGGTCGGTTCAATGGATGAGCCTTCGACAAGCGGTAACTGGGAATCATTATAATCATGTTTCCGGAGATCGAAAATTTGAACACAAAAGAAATAACCATCCAGCGTTTGTTGGATGGTTTTTTGGTTATTATAGACAATAACCGCAACACTTTCGTGCCTAAAGAAGTATATCAAGAGAAAAACAAGGCCAAATATCTCGATTTTCTTGGTATTAAGGGTGAAAACAGCATGATACTCAGCGACTTCATCGAACAGGCGAACGTGTATAACGTTTATCCGATAGCGAAAAACGACTACGAAAACATCAGAAAAAGCTCGCAAAACATAAAGTTTCAACATGCTTCGAGCCTGCTTGTGGAGAGTCTGATAAAAGAAAACCTCGAGCGCACCGACGACACGAGAGTTTATCTCAACATCAAGGATCAGTGTTTCGAGATGACAGTATTGAACGGCGCTAACTTATTGTTTGACAACAACTTCCGTTTCAAGACGAAAGAAGATTTCCTTTATTTCCTGCTTTTCTCTATGGAGCAGCTGCATCTTGAAACCAGCTCTGTTACGGTATATTTTTTAGGCATGATAGAGGAAGACTCGAAACTCGTGGAACTGACGAAAAGATATGTGCGCGATGTGCGTTTTAAAAAAGAAATGAAATGCGAATAATAAGAGGAAAACATCAGAGACGTCAGATTGTGGCGCCCGACAACCTGCCGACGCGTCCGACGACCGACATGGCGAAGGAGAGCCTGTTTAACATCCTTGAAAATCAGATAGATTTGGAGGAGACGACGGCTTTGGACCTCTTCGCCGGCACAGGAAACATCTCCTACGAGCTCGTCTCAAGAGGCTGCCCGCACGTGACCGCCGTCGACGAGAACAACAACTGCGTGAGATTCATAAGAGAGACAGCTAACAAGCTGAATATGAATGAGTTGTCGGTGGTGAAATCAGACGTGTTCAGGTTTTTGCCAATGCACAAGGCAAAATACGATCTCATCTTCGCCGACCCGCCATACGACTGCAAACATTACGATTTGCTCGTAAGTCTCATTTTTGAAAATAATCTGTTGAAAGAAGACGGCATCTTCGTGCTTGAACACGACAGAACCATTGATTTCTCGGAGCATCCGAATTATTATGACCATAGGAAGTATGGTAAAGTGAATTTTACGTTTTTTTGTGCCACTCCACGTCATTCCGACCGACCAGAGGAAACGGAGGAATCTCATTAGAAGGAGATTCTTCGACAAGATCGGAATGACAATTAAATAAGAATTAAATATTAAACATATGAAAACAACCATTAAAACCTTGATCACATTAGTGATAATCGCTATGACGATGAGCCTCGGCGCTCAGGTCAACGTTGACGAATACGAATTTGACGGCGCAAACTGCACCAGCATCATGGTGGGCAAAGACGCCTCCACCGACGGCTCGGTGATGACATCGCACACCTGCGACAGCTGGTACCGCACCTGGATGCGCTGGGAGAAGGCCGCCGACTACGAGAAAGGCGCCACGATGAAGATCTACAAAGGTACCATGCACACCTCCGACCCTAACAGCATGAACGGCATGAAGGAAGTCGGCGAGATTCCGCAGGCGGCGCACACCTACGCATACCTCAACACAGCTTATCCTTGCTTTAACGAGAAACAGCTGGCTATTGGCGAGACCACATTCTCGGGTCCCGACACCCTCGTCAACCCTAACGGAATGTTCCAGATTGAAGAGCTCGAGCGTATAGCATTGCAACGCTGCGACAACGCCCGCGACGCCATCCGTCTCATCGGCCAGCTCATCAAAGAATACGGCTACGGCGACGGCGGCGAGGCTATCACCATCGCCGACACCAAAGAGGTGTGGCTGCTCGAGATCATGGGCGAAGGCCCCAAAAAAATCGGCGGCATCTGGGCAGCACAGAGAGTGCCCGACGGCGAGGTCAGCGTGTCGGCTAACATCCCTAGAATCAAATACTTAGACAGAAACGACCCTGATAACTTCATGTGCTCCGACAACATCGAGAAGGTGGCAAAGAAATACGGCTTGTGGGACGGCAAAGAAGAGTTCATCTGGTATAAGGCATTTGCAAGCAGCTACTCCAACGGAAAGAACTTCCGCGAGCGTGAGTGGTTTATATTCAACGAGTTAGCACCATCGTTAAAGCTCGACAGAGATGCACAGGACATACCATTCTCAGTGAAACCAGAGAACAAAGTCGACGTGCGCGACGTGATGCGCCTCCTCCGCAGCTACTACGAAGGCACCGACATGGACATCACCCGCAACCTCAAGATTGTGAACCGTGACGGCGACACCATCGTCTCACCTACCGCCAACCCATGGATGGGCGGCAACGAGCAGAAAGTCTACAACATGCTCAAGCCAGGCACCATTGAGTTCAAACGCGGCGTGGCAATGTCGTGGTGCTCCTACTCATTTGTGGCACAGCTTCGCGGCTGGATGCCCGACGAGATTGGCGGCATCTGCTGGATAGGCGTCGAAAACCCTGGCCAAAGCCCAAGAATACCTGTCTACAGCGGCTGCACCCGCATGCCTGAATGCTTCGACAGATGCGGTCACGGCGAATATAACGAAGAGACAGCCTTGTGGCGCTACAGAAAAGCCAACAAGCTCGCACAGGTGAACTGGGGATACGCAAAAGACATCATGTATGGCAACATCTTACGTTACGAAGAGAAAGCCATGATCGAGCTTCCTGAATTGGAGAAGAGAGTGCAGAAGCTTCTCGACGAAGGTAAGAAAGAGGAGGCAGTGAAGGAGTTGAACCGTTACACCGCCGACTTCGAGGCTGCCACCGCCAACACTTGGAAAGAGATGGAACACAGCTTCTGGGAGAAATTCTGGACTGGATTCTAATTATAAATCATTAAAAACCATTGAGATATGAAAAAAATTATTACACTATGCCTGGCGATACTGGCATTAGGATTAAGCCCTATAAAGGTATCGGCGCAAGCGACTCAAGAGATAACGAATCTTGTGATTTTCGTCCGCTTTGCAGATGATAGCGAGATAACACATTCGTTCAGCCAGATAGACACCATGTTTAACGGGAAAACGGCGAATTATCTCAGCATTTATAACTTCTACAAAGTGATGTCGTACGACAAGATTCATTATAACACGGTGTATACCAACGACATCCAAAACGGTCAGATAATATCGTTTCAGGACTCGCATCCGAGAGGATATTATATGCCTTACAGCTCTACAAACCCGATAGGTTATGAGGGAGAGCTGCCGACTATGGGTATTTGCATGCGCGAGGCCGAGCTTCTCGCCGCGGCCATCGACTATGTGGATAATAATAATCTTGTTGACGACAACGTGGTGCTTGACGGAAATAACGACGGCATGATCGACAACATCAGCTTCGTCGTGAAAGGCAACACCGGAGAATGGGGCTCGATTCTTTGGCCGCACATGTGGTTTTTCCCACAAGATTCCATCGATCATCCGGTGAGAATCAACGGGTTGATGCCAAACACCTTCAACATAGAGTTTGAGGGCTCAAGCACCTATTTCAACGCCAACGTGTTCCGCCATGAGATGGGGCATTCGCTGCAACTGCCTGATTTATATCATTATTACGACTACACCAACATCTCTGCGGCCGACAAATGGGACATGATGTGTTATCCTTATGTAAGCAATCAGACATCAGCGATTTTCAAGAACAAGTTTCTGAATGTATGCGACGAGCCGGTCGAAATCACTGAAGACGGCGACTACACGCTGCTTAGCGCCGGGTCGAGTCCTACGCAGAACTGTTATTACATCAAATCGTCGATCGACCCTACGCAGTGGTTTGTGTTTGAATATCGTAACAAAGCTGACCTTTTTGAATCAGGAATACCTGGCACAGGCCTTATCGCGGCGCGATGGAACGACACAGTGCCTATTGGCACTCCCGAAGGATTCTTCGCCAACGCCCTCTTTAACGGCGACGATATCGCCAACCTGTATTGGATATTCCGTCCGGGCAGCAGCAGCGACACACAAAATGGCAACCTCAGCCAGGCACATTTCAGCCAGAAGGTGGGACGCACCGCCTTCGGTCCGAACACCAACCCGCATCCGTATCTCACCGACGGCACTCCCGAAACAAGTTTTGAGATCACCGACATCAACGATTTCGGCGATTACCTGACGTTCCATGTGCATTTCCTGAATGCAGGTGTCGACGACAATATGTTTGCCGAAAATCTGATGGTAAGTCCTAACCCGGCCACCGACCGTCTGCACATCTCCGGCGAGGGCATGAGACGCGTCGAAATGTTCAATTCCTTAGGACAGCTGGTGCTTTCGACAGTGGTCGACGATGAGAGTTATTCAGAAATCATGATAAGCGACATGCCATCGGGACTCTACATCCTACGTGTTGTCATGAATAATGGCGAGATCGGTGTCAAGAAAGTGGTGAAGGCGAATTAAAAATAAATATCACGTTGAAAAAACTTCTTGTCTTATCGTTTTTATTGGCATCGGCAGCCGCACTTTTCGGTCAGACTCTGGAAGCCGAGCGTTTGCCCGACATGAACATGCCGCGCGCCGGACATAACATGTTTTATGTTGGCGGCAGCGAGCATGCTGGTTGCCTCGGAGTGCTCGGCGGCACAGGAACAGGCACCGGTAGTATGACATTCAGCGGAACTTTGACAACAACTCCAAACGATAATGAAACATTACATTTCTTCTATCTTGGCAAAGGCAGAGACGGCAGCGCGGTGAGCACGTTGGATTTCTCCATGCAAGACGGAACGCTTGAAAACGTCACCAATTATCACATTGCCGTTGGCGATGGAAGCTATACAAGCGGTGCTGTCAATTATGCCACCACTTTGGATATGAAGATGGCTATTGCCTACTTCAACGTGAGCGGATATCAGAATGCAAGCGAGACAGCCGAAACAGTTTATCTGCATGGCGAAGACGTTTACACCACCGCCACAGTTGACTACCAAACTGGCACGATTACAGGCGCAACCAAAGGCTATCTCAACACGGGAACAGCCACCGCCGGCAAATACGTTGCCTTGATTCCTTCGGTGACGACCGAAACCACGTTGAAGTTCGACAGCAACAGCAAGACGGGCACGATGACCTTCTTGCGTGGCATTCAGGAGAAAAAGTATTATTCCAACAACAACGCGGCACTCTCAATAGAGGCAAATGCCATCTCCGATGGAACGGCTTCAGGGATTTTTTCAGTTTCAGAAACAAGAAAAGTTAGGTTTTCACATGGCAACTTACAATATAAAAATGGAATCGGATGGCGTTTCGCCGAACACCAATACAATGTTGCTGGTAGTTGGACATCTGACTATGTTGACCTATATGGTTGGGGAACATGGTCTGGAACTTCTGAGCAATGGCATCCACTTACTATAATTGATGATAATTCTTACTATACATGGAATGGTGACGAATATTTCAAGGCTACTTTAGATGGTTATAATGACTGGTTCACGTTTTCAGATACTGAATGGCAATATTTGCTTGGACATAGTACATATGGTATGGCACAAGTTGGAAATTATAATGGCATAATTATTTTACCCGATAATTTAGATTTGACAATTAATACCAACCATAATAATTGGACTAATAATACATATACAACTGACGAATGGGATAACAATTTAGAGCCAGTTGGAATTGTATTCTTACCTGCTGCAGGTGCTCGTCACGAATCATCGGTGCCATACGTAAATAGCCACGGAATGTATTGGTCTTCTACGCCTAATGGTGCTACAGATGCAAAGCATATTTGGTTTTCTTCTAACTCTATGAATAGTAGTTATAGTTATGATCGTTATGATGGCAGGGCCGTCCGCCTTGTCCGCGACCTTTAATTAAAGTTTTTCACAGGGAAACCGATTGATATCGAATTGTAGAGACGTCACATGTGGCGTCTCTACAGTTGTTTTATATGTGATATTGTTAAATTTTTTTAACATTTCATGCATTTTTCTGCAAGTTATGTTAAATGTTTTTTACAATTGAAAATCAATAGAGATGAAACAACGGTTAGAAAGCATATCAACAAAGCATTGCATGAAGAGCTTCGTGATGAAGTGGTTGTCGCAAATTTTGCGACTACCACTAAACATGGTGCTATCGAAGGAAAAGAACAAACTCACGATGTTCGGTTTTATAATCTATATATGATTTTTTCGGTAGGTTATCGTGTGAAATCGCAAAGAGGCATTGACTTCCGAAAATGGGCTAACATGGTTTTGAAAAAATATGTTTTCAATGGCTATGCTGTTAATAATCGTATTGACCGTTTGGAAGTTAAAGTATATAAACTTGAAGAGAAAACGAACGAGATTGTAACAGAAATCAAAGGCCATCTGCCACCTCACGAAGGAATTTTCTACAATGGTCAAATATTCGATGCCTATAGCTTTATTTCAGATTTAATCAGAAAAGCCAAGAAAGAAATCATTTTAATTGATAATTATATTGATGATTCTGTTTTGAAAATTTTAAATAAAAGAGGAGATGCTGTCGATGCAACAATCTATACTTTCAGAATTTCTGATAATCTAAAACTCGATATAGAGAAACATAATTCCCAGTATCCACCAATAAAGATAACATCTTTAAACAAATTTCACGACCGATTTCTGATAATCGATGACGATGTTTATCACATTGGAGCATCGTTTAAAGACTTAGGAAAAAGTGTATTTGCTTTCTCAATAAGATTTGAGAAAGCAAAAATATTGTCAATCTTGTAGGATATTTTTCATAAAACGTCGGAAATAAATCCGATTATTTCACCATGAATTTTGTCGTTTCAAGGAGGTTTTCGCCCTTGACCTGCAAAATGTAGAGTCCTTTTTTCAAGTCAGCGACGGAGATGCTTCCATCGGAAGAACCCGCGGTAACCTTTTGGCCTAAGACATCGAAAATGGCATAATCAACCATTTCGCCAGTCATGCCGTCGATATAGATGACATCGGAGGCAGGGTTAGGATACACTGCGAGCTGCTGTTGGCCGACCTCATGAACATCGGAAGGTGTAGGGATGATATCCACGATAATGCCTTCCATCTTTGTCATTCCATAATAAAAATTAGGGTCGGGAATGTCATACCAGTCATCCAAAGGACCACCCCAGCCAAAATTGATATGGAATTTTCCATCCGATTCGCGATAGCCGTCGACCACAACATTATGTCCGACCGTTCCCGCTGGATTTTCAACGGCTAGATGGGCAGGATAGCCTGCTTGAATGTTTGAAATCAGAATCTCGAACATCTCGTCGGTCGGGTCACGGAACAGCTTGCAGTCGGCAAAGCCGAAACGCTGATACGCCGCAAACGCCTGACCCACCTGGAAAGTACCGGAACCTTCCGAAGTATATATCTGTGTGCATGCAGTGCCGCAAGCAAAAATCACAGCGGCCTTCAATGTGTCGCTGAGTTCGTCGCCACGTTGAAAATAGGCATCGACCGAATCCAACAACACGTTCAGCTTAGGAAATGACGGAAATTGCAACGTTTCCCAATCGTCATCAATATCATAGACTCTACCTGCGTAATTATGGCGATAGTCATCACCATCGTCGAAGCGGGTGCCTTGTGTCGTTTGCAAATAATTGATAATCTGCCCCATGGCAACAGCCGGACAACCGGCGGCGCTATACGCATAACCGTTTAACGGATCTCTTGGGCAAAGCATGTTGTAAGGATAGCCTTGTTCCCATTCTGATTTAAGAAGAGGTTGCTGCGCAAAACTGGTCAAAGCGCAAAGCAATAGCAATAAAGATAAAAACTTTTTCATTTTGTTTAGAATAATAGGATTAAGTGCTGCAAAGATATAAAAAATTTTCCTTAAATCATCTTTTTTTGAAATTATATCCTATTTTTTCCCAAGTTGGCATCTCTTTTTCCACTATGATGCTGTAGAAACGGTTGAAGTCGCCAGGCGATGTGGTGTTCCATGCCCGTTCGGCCACGCCGAGGGCTTTAGGGAGCATCTGGAAGGTGACGTCGTCGAAGTAGCGCAGCTGCTCCGACCAGAGGTGAGCCGACACTCCCACGATGTCGCCGGTGTAGTCGGCAGGATTCATGGAGAATGAGGTGCGCTCGTCGACATAGCCAGCCCAGAAAAGTCCGAGTTCCTCGGGGTCGGCGCTGTAGGCGAGGTCGACGTAGTTGTTGGTGGCTGGCGAGAGCACACAAGGGTATCCCTCGATGCCTTTGCCGGTCCAGATGTTGATGAAATAAAGCGACTTTTTAAGGCGCTCGGCTGTCTCTGGCTCTATGCCTTTGGCGATGTCTTCCCAGCCTGCCAGACGTATGCCGCGTTGCTCGGCGAGCTCAAGCATGTTGTTGGTGAAGAGGTCTTTCATGGCCTTGCGGTCGTGATTGACCCACGCTCCGCCAGGCACCTCGTCGCCTCCGATATGGATAGCCAGCAGTGGCACGTCGGCCTCCTGATGCAGACGGATGACCTCGTCGAAGACCTTGCCATAGAAATTATAAACGCTTGGAAGATAGACACTTAGCACATTATCGGTGAAGTCTTGCGCCGACCAGTAATGCGAGGTGTCGGCAGGGTCTTGCAGCCTATATGAAGTGTCGCCGGTGCGGCGCTCGTAGGCCTGCATCGCCCTGATGGAAGCCCTGGAATGACCCGGAGCGTCGAATTCAGGGATGACAGCGATGTGGCGATCCCAAGCGTAACGCAGAATCTGCTTATATTCCTCAGAGGTGTAATAAGTGGCGTTGTTGACGCGGCCGTTGGCGGTAGGCTTCAGCGCCGCTGTCTCCTGCAGGTTCCAGTCGGGCAGCGCATGATGTCCGCTGAAGTCGGTGAGGTCGGGTAAGTCTTTGATTTCCAGGCACCACGCCTCGTCATCGCCGATATGAAAATGGAAGACGTTGAACTTATACTCTGCCATCAGATCGAGCACTTTCAGCACCTCTTCGACGCTGCGGAAGTCGCGTGCCACGTCGAGCATGAAGCCGCGATATTGGTTGTCGGGCCAGTCTTCGATGGTCATAGGCTGCAGTGGTTTCGGCAGCTTGTCGAGGGTTATCTGGGCATAAAAAGCGCCTTCTTCATCGTCGGCGTCAACGGTAGGCTCGCCGTTTTCGTCGATGGTGATGCGATACCAGCCATGAGGTAGGTTTTCGGTAGGCTCGAGAGGCTCGGCGCCGTATTGCACCCGTTTCACCTGCGGGATGATGTCGGCAGGTTGCGCCTTGTAGCGGCAGATGAAATCATCGTCGACAGTCTCGTTTTTCGGATGTTTTATGAAATGATACTCGACGCTCATCGGCTGGTCGGCCTTGCCTTTCCGCTGCATCACGAAGCCTTCGGGTGCCCACGACTGTTTCGGCAGCGGGCGACCGTAATATTTCAGAGTTATGGTGCTGTCGGTCGGGATGTCGATATACCACGAGGTGCCTTGGTAGTGGTTGATAGCCGGACCTTCGACTATGGTTTTCGAGTCGAACAGCTCCTGAAACCACACCCGCGAGCCTTGTTTGACATTGTGAAGCACGAGGGTGTTGAGCGCGCGGCCGTCGTCTCCGGCTGAACCTTCAGTCCATTCCACCATAGGAGTGCTGGCGCATGACGCTAGAAGCAGAAGCAATAATATTGCTGTGATGTGTGTTGTTTTCATAGAATCAATTATTTCTCGATGCAAAGATAATAAATCATTTTCCATATTACTCATTTTGGCAGACAAAAACGAAAATTTTTATGCCGGTCAATCATTATTATTTCATATCTTTGCAGCTCCATTTAAAACTAATGAAATATGAAAAAACATGCAGAAAATCCTTTATTTTTATTCGTAAGCGGATTGATTTTAACCGCTGTGGTTTATTTTGTCTCGATTTTTATGGGGCATCATTGGCAGCTGAACTCAAGCATTGTCGAAGATTCGGTCCTGAATCATGGCACGATGCTGATTTTGTCAATTTTGCTGATTTTAGCCTTCAAAAAGCAGGTTAAATATCGCATCGCGATGCCGAAACTCGATCAGATTTTAAAACCGATACTGTTCGGAATCCTTTGCGCTGTGGTGATAAACATGGTTATGAACATCATCTCTGTCATTGTCACTGGCTCGGTGCAGACTCATCCTTTGATGAAAAACACCACGTTTTTGAAAAACTTCCTGTCGGTCTTCATCCTTGCCAGCATTGGAGAGGAGTTTCTTTTCAGAGGATTCTTCCAAAACTACCTGAAGCCACTTGGCGCTTGGGGATTCAAGGTTTTCAAAAGAAGAATCAGTCTGCCTGTTTTAATCAGCGCCTTGACTTTCAGCGCGGCACATCTGGTGCTTCTTGCTTCGGGTGTCGGTACGATGTTTATTATTAGAATCCTCGTTTTTACCTTTGTTTTGGGCTTAATCGCAGGATATTATCAGGAAAAACACGACAATCACATCTTTGCCATCCTCGTTCACATGGCTGGTAACCTGATGGGGTTGGTTTCGGTAATAATGATGACAATGAGTTTTACTGCGCAGAACAAACCTGACGGAGAGACATTTGAACTTACTAAACAGGGTGCACATTATGTGTTCACGGCCAGCATCAACGGCACAGCCGACGCCACCATCCTTGTGGAATCGGGCATTCCGGCTCTGCTTGCCGATTCGGCCTACGTTTTCAACAGCGGATTTTTTTCAGATTTGACTCTAACACCAACTGGCGGAAAAGAGAAAATAAATCTAGGCGGCCGCGTCTATAAAATCACTCACAAGGCTAACGGAACGGTGCGGATAGGCAACAGCACATCTTTTAATGGCGATATTTTTGTTTTGTCGAATTACGATTACGGAAACTACGAAATGGCGGTGCCGGTGATGTATCTGCACAACGACCTCGACAAAGGCAGCCGTATTGTCAACCTCGACCTTGGCAACCAACGCATGCAGATGCTAAGCAAATCCTCACTTCGTGCAAAAAAGGCAAGTTATTCGACAAGCACGATGAATACCGACACATACATGGGTATGTTTGCTATCGAGACAAGTGCGACGCTCGATGACGGGATAAAACCTAGGACTCTCAGCGGCAATTTCCTTATCGATTTTGGCAATCCGGAACTGTTGTTTCTTATAGAGCAGACCAAGGAGGTTCAGCAGTTTCTTGCCGACAATGCCGATCTTGAACTGCATGAGGCTGTTGCCCCCAATGGCCAGATAGTAGGACAATATATCATCACCGAACAGAGTCAGCTTGGCGGCATCACTTTCCCTGATGCTGTAGTCGTCATCACTAAAAATCTGCCATTGATTACAACACCAGGCAACATCGGATTGAAATTCTTCGAAAAAAACAACGCCGTGTTTGACTTCGACAAGTCTTTGGTTTATATAAAATAAAAAGCGCCAACTTGTTGTAAGTCAGCGCTTTACGTGGTACCAGCGGGAGTTGAACCAGCGACACACGGATTTTCAGTCCGTTGCTCTACCAACTGAGCTATGGTACCCCTTTAGTTTTGCGGTGCAAAAATACTACATTTTTTTATACCCACAACATTTTTTTGAAAAATTTTTTTTCAGAGTCATTAGTCGTCAATTAGAGAGCCTCAGCTCTCGCAGAGAGATGCCAGCTCGATAATGACGACTAATTGTCTTTGGTCATCAATTTTGAAGGTCTTCGATTTTCGAATAAAAGCGGCAACCGAAAAATGATGACTAAAGACTATATTTTCAAACTTTTTTACTATTTTTGCAGCCTGAAAATCATTTAAATGAAAGAGTTTCTAACCATCGATATCGGCAACACCAAAGCAAAATACGCCGTCTTCAACGACAAAGACATAGTCGAAAATCACGTTTTCGACCCTCTTTCCGACGACCTGACAAATGTTTTGCAACGCCATCCCGATATTAATAAAGGTATCATCTCTTCCGTCGGCGGCAACGTGAACGAATGCCTCGAACAACTCAAAGACATCAAGGTTCTCGTCCTCAACAGCGAGACAAAACTGCCTTTTTGCCTTAATTACAAAGACAAATCGAAAATCGGAGCCGACCGCCTCGCTCTCGTGGCATCCGCCTTCGCCGAGAAACCCCACCAAAACAACCTCGTCATCGACATCGGGACCTGCATCACCTACGACATCCTCACCGCCGACGACCGTCATCTCGGCGGCCCGATAAGTCCGGGCATGAAGCTGCGCTTCAAGGCGATGCACGAGCACACCGCCCTCCTACCCCTATGCGAGCCGACACACGACGAGCTGAAACTCATCTGCGACGATACCACAGAATGCCTCCAAAGCGGCGTACAACTCGGAGTTTTACACGAAATAAAAGAATTTATCGAGCTTTACTCATTGAAATTCAACGACTTAAATGTTTTTATCTCGGGAGGCGACAATATTTTCTTGCAAAATCAGTTAAAAAACTGTACCTTTGCAAGTTCAAACTTTATGTTTAACGGCTTACGATTGATTTTGGAATATAATGATATTCAATAAGTTACAAAAAACACTTTTTTTAATCACCATGATTTTCGTCATGGCAGACGGTGTTTTTGCGCAAGCTGACATCTCTTCACCCTATTCCAGATTCGGTTTGGGAAACATCAGCAAAAACAAGACAAACACCGTGCTTCAGGGTATGGGAGGCATCACCAACGCTGTCGACGGCAAGTATTTGCTCAACAACTCCAACCCTGCATCGTATGCCGAGATGGACTCGCTAACCTTCCTCTTCGACGCCGGTTTCTACATGAAATACACCACCTACAGAAACACAACCGACGCTGAAAAAGGTTCCGACGCCTCGTTCGACTACTTCGACTTGGGCTTCGGCGTCACGAAATGGCTGAAAATGGGTCTCGGCGTGGCTCCTTACAGCAACAGATCCTATTCCTCAACGGCCGACTTCGACTTTGAATATCCTTATAGCATTGATTATGAAGGAACTGGCGGTTTGAATAAACTCTATTGGGCCAGTGGTTTTAAGGTAACTAAAAGCCTGTCGCTCGGTTTTAAACTCAACTACGTCTTCGGAAACATCACCGACGTAACGAAATTATACTACCCGGGTATGAGCTATTTCCACAACGAAAAACGCTCCATCAACCTGCATTTCAGCGACGTGACCTTCGACTTCGGCTTGATTTACAAGAAACAGCTGCGCAACGACCACGTCCTGACATTCGGCGCCACATACTCGCTGCCGACAAAGCTGAACGCCCACCGCAACATCTTCATCTATACGATGTTCAAAGGCTACGGAACGTATACCGAGACGTTTTGCGACACCATTCTTTATAAAAACAACGAAAAAACCAGCATCAACTACCCTCAAAGCTTCGGAGCAGGTATCACCTTGCAGAAAACCGACCGATGGCTCATCGGCGTCGACTTCAACTGGGGCAATTGGGAAAAGTTCAGAATCAACGACGTGAACGACTCGCTGCAAAACTCATGGAACGTAGCGATAGGCGGATGCTACACACCTCGAAACACCAGCGTATCCAGCTATTTCCGCAAAGTGACATACCGCGCCGGATTCCATTATGACCAAACATATTTCAACATCTACGGACAGTCTATTAATAAATATGGTGTGACATTAGGTCTAGGACTGCCTATCCCACGCGCGATGACATCACTCAACATAGCCGTGGATTTCGGCAAGATGGGAACAACACAAAACAACCTTATCGAAGAATCATATTTCAACATATCATTCGGCGTGTCGATACGCGACAAATGGTTTGTAAAACGAAGATATAAATAATTAAAAAGTACAAAAATATGAAATTAAGAAAATTATTCTTCCTCGGCGCAATTCTTTGCATGTCGGCAATGGCATTCGCACAAGACACCGATTGTGACACAGACATCTCTATCTACAGAGAGGCATTCAAACAGTGGGACGGAAAGACAGCATCAGCCAACCCTATCATGATTTCAGCATGGAGAAGAGTCTTCCTTAACTGCCCAAGCGCGAAAGAGAGAACCCTCACCGACGGTACCAAGATCGTGAACAACGCTCTCATCAGAGGCACCAAAGACGCAACTCTGAAAGAGAAATACATCGACACCCTCGTGATGGTCTACGAAGCACGCATCCAGTACTTCCCGAAGAGCGGCATCGGTAACATCAAAGGACGTATGGGTCTCGACCTCATGGCATTCCAGTCACGCATGGAACAGGCTTATAACGCTTTGAAAGACGCCATCGACACCGACGGCAACAACAGTAACTACGCCTTCATCGACGGTTTGTTCTCAACAACAATCAACATGGTGAAAGCCGGCAAGCTCGATGAGGCAACCATTCTCGACGAATACAGCCGCCTCATGGACATAGTCGAATTCAACATCAAGAAGTATACTGAAGAAGGCAACGAGAAGCTCCTCAACAGCTACACAACCACAAAGGGTAACCTCGAAGGCGGCGTGCAGCCATACGCCAACTGCGAAGACCTCATCCGCATCTATCAGAAGAAATTCGACGCAGAACCAGATAACGTTGAACTTCTCAACAAGATCGCATCAGTGCTTTCAGCAAGAAACTGCGACAAGAGCGACCTCTACCTCGCAGTGGCAATCAAATTACACAAACTCAACCCATCACCTGAGTCAGCTTACTTCATCGGCAAGAGATACCTCGCCGACCAGGAATATAACAAGGCTACAAGCTACCTCCTCGAAGCTACAAAATCAGAGGATGTAAAATCGGCACAGCAAGCCTACAAATACCTCGCACAGATTATGTGGAAGGAAGGCAGAGGCGAACAAGGCCGCGCTTACGCCAGAAGAGCTATCGAACTTGACAAGACCGACGGTGAGCCTTACATGATCCTCGGCTACATCTACGCGGCAAGCTCGAAAGACTGCAACGTGAACCCGCTTCACGCAAAGGCAGTCTACTGGGTGGCAGTCGACCAATTCCAGAAAGCCAAGTCGATCGACCCTTCAATCGCTGCAAAAGCCAACGAGATGATCAAAGAATACTCGAAACTCTTCCCTACAAGCGAAGACGCATTCTTCTACAACGTGTTTGAAGACGACACCTACGAGGTGGGCTGCTGGATCAACGAGACTACAAAGGCAAGATTTTCAAATAATTGAAAAGACTGATTTATATAATATTAGAAATCAACATCATAGCACATCTTGTTATGATGTTGTTTTCTTGTGAAAACTCGATGAAGGACATCAAGCAGTTCATCGACAACGACACCATCTCGGGTTTGATGGCCTACGATGTCGTCATCGAACGCAGCGACTCGGGAATGCTAGTGGCTAAACTGTCGGCTCCAGTCATGCGCAGCGTCGACGACAAAGACAGCATGATGCTTGAATTCCCTAAGGGTTTCAAAGCTTTTATGTATGAAAGCGGCGACACCGCCCCCACCTCTATGATTCGCGGCGACTACGGCGTGAACTACGAGAAGAGGGAACTCATCATCGCAAAACGCAACGTGGTGGTGGAAAACCTTAAGACTCAAGAGGTTATGGAGACGCAGACGCTGTTTTGGGATCAGAGAAAACACAAAATTTACACTAGTAATTTCGTAAAGATATCAAGTCCCGACAAGATAATTTTCGGCGACAGCCTGACAGCTAACGAAGACTTCTCGCACCGCGAGATTTTCGGCATCAGGGCAACCATAGAGATTGACGAAGATGAGTAATTGGATTGTTGTCATAATATCACTTTTTGCCTCGGCGCTCTTTTCGGGTGTCGAAATCTCGTTTATTAGCTCCAACCGACTCAAACTCGAGCTCGACCTCAAGAAAAACAGCTTCGCAGCCAAGCTCATCAACAACTTCGTGCGTCATCAGTCGCAGTTCATGGGCTGCATACTCATCGGCAACAACATCGCCAACGTCATTTACGGCATCGCCATGGCGCGACTCCTTGAGCCAGCGATAGTCAGCATACTGCCGGAAGTCATAACCAACGAGTTCACCATACTGATTTGCCAGACCATCATCTCGACACTGCTGGTGCTTTTCGTGGCTGAATTCATCCCGAAGACGCTCAGCCGCCTCAACCCGAACGGACTGATGAAGACGATGGCACTCCCGATGATGTGCCTTTACATCATACTTTACCCATTGATTTTCATCTACATAGGAATCTCGGAGCTCATCATAAAATATATCTTCAGAATGGAAATAAACCCTGAAGATTACAAACTGAGTCCTGTCGACTTGAACGACTACCTGAAAGAATACGCCGACCCGAACGAAGAAGACGAAGACATTCAGCAAGGTATAGAATTATTCCAAAATGCTATTGATTTTCAGACAGTTAAGCTTCGCGAATGCATGCAGCCGAGAAATGAGATCCAAGCGGTGGAAATCAACGAGTCGATGGAAGAGGTGAAAAGAATTTTTGAGGAGACAAAACATTCGAAAATCATTGTGTATGAAGACAATATCGATAATATCGTGGGCTACATACACATCAACGACCTGCTGCACCGAGGCGGAAGCATCAAGAAAAAAGTGCGTCAGATTGAGTTTTATCCGGAGACTTACGGAGCCCAGGATCTGCTGCAGCGACTGTCGAAAAAGCGTCAGAGCATAGCGGTGGTTGTGGATGAGTTCGGAGGCACTGCGGGCATTATCACCACAGAAGATTTGGTGGAAGAGATTTTCGGAGAGATTGAAGACGAATACGACGAGGAAGACGACATCGAAAAGACCATCAACGAGAACGACCGAATCTTCTCGGCGCGACTGGAAATCGACTATCTCAACAAGACCTACAAATACGATTTTCCGGAGTCGGACGACTACGAGACTCTGGCCGGATATATCATTCATTATCACGAAAGTATTCCACAAACAGGAGAGGAAATCGTCATCGGCGACTATCTTTTCAAGATTATCAAAGCTTCAGAAACCAAACTCGAAGAAGTGGAAATCAAGAATAATCAATGAGTTAGCATATTTTTAACAAAAATGTTGAAGGTATTGACATTTTTCGTAAATTTGCAGGCTCAAAATTAATATAGAAAAATAATAAATAAAATAAAACTATGGCAGCAATTGGAAAAATCAGACAACACTATGGTATCTTAGTGATTATCATTGGTTTAGCTCTTTTAGCATTTGTTTTAGGTGACTTATTCAAAAGCACCAACAGAAGAAGACAGAATGACGTCGCGGTGGTGAACGGCGAAAAGATTTCTTATCAGGATTATGCGAACAGAGTTGATCAGACTCTTCAGAATCAGAAGAGAATGTATGGAAATCTGACAAACGACCAGACTTTCAGCATCCGTCAGCAGACTCTTGACCAGATGATCAGAGAAATCATCATGAACGACGAGTTCAAGAAATTAGGTCTCGCTGTTTCAACCGACGAGCTCGCCGACCAGTTCTTCGGTGAGAAACCAAATAAATATGTCGCACAGAGTTTCATGGACAGAAACGGAAACTTCGACAGAGAGATGTTGCAAAACTATATCAGCAACTTCGACAACTTCGACGCTGAGACACAGGCAGCATGGCTCAACTTTGAGAACGCCATCGCTGAAGACAGAATGAACACCAAGTACGAGAGCCTTCTCAAGCACGGTTTCTATCTGCCTTCAAAGCTTGCCGACCGTTACAACGACAACAAAAACCTCAAGAGAACAGCCGAGGTTTATGCGGTGCGTTACAACTCTATCCCTGATTCAACAGTGGTTGTGACAGAGCAAGACAACAAAAAATATTTCGAGACTTACAGAACAAAATATCCTACCGACGCAACACGCGGCATCGACTATGTGATTTTCGAAGTCAAGCCATCACAGGCCGACAGAGACGCTGCACAGAAATATGTCGCCGACGTGAAAGAAGGTTTGGGACAGACAGCCAACGTTGCTAATTTCGTGGCTTACAACTCAGACGCTCCATACGACAGCACATGGATGAGAGCATCGGAGCTTCCTGTTGAACTCGAGTCGGCAGTCGCTAAAAACGAGGTCGGTTTCGTTTACGGACCATATGAGAACAACGGCGCTTTCAACATCGCACGTATCATGGGCAAAGAGAAACGTAACGACACTTTGTGGGCACAGGTGGCAGTCGTATCACACGAGATCACAGCCAGCACAATTACCGATCAGGCAGTGTTCGCTGAGGTTAACAAGTTCGTCACCGAAAACAGAACAGCTGAGCAGTTCAACGCAGCCATCGAAGCACAAGGTTTGAACAAACGTACTTACCAGAACATCAGAAAGAACACCAACCGCATCGCAGGTATCGACAACCCACGCGAGATTGTCCGTTGGGCATTCAACGATGACACTGAGATCGGTGACATCTCAAACGTGTTCGAGCTTGAAAACATGTACGTTGTGGCAGTCCTCACCAAGATCGTTCCTGAAGGCTACATTCCTTACGAAGACCTCATCGAGCGCAATGCCATCCAGATCAAGAAGGAAAAGAAGGGTGAGATGTTAGCAGAGAAAGCCAAGGCTTTTGGCACCGATTATCAGAAGATGATCGACGAGCTCGGCGGCGAGAAGACAACTGTTGAGAACATCACCATGGAAGGTCGTGGTTTCGGCAGCTTCGGTGTTGAAGAGAAGATCGGCGGCACCACAATGGGTATGGCAGAAGGCGTTTACTCAGCACCTATCGTTGGTGGCAACGCTATGGCCATCGTGAAGGTCACAGGCACCACACCGGCTGGCAAGACCGACTACGACGCAATCCGCAGAGAGCTGGTCTCAAGATTCAACAACGCTATCCTTAACGGCTCGCCATATTCAGCGATGTACGACAAGGCAAAGGTTGAGAACAACGGAATTTTGTTCTTCTAATTTGAGACTTTAGTCTTTAGACGTTAGACTTTAGTAGAGACGCACGGTCGTGCGTCTCTACTTTTTTTATAAAAGATTACAATTTATTGTGATTTTTTGTTTTTTATTTAAAATAAAATACTATTTTTGCAAAAAATCACAACATAATGGGAAATAAAGAACAAATAAGAATAGGTAAAATTGTTCATGACAGACGTAAACTATTAGGCGTTAACCAACAAACATTATCTGAGTTAGCTGGTGTTGGAATCAACACTTTGCTCGCCATAGAACGCGGTGAAGGTAATCCTCAGTTGTCGACATTGTTAGCCATCCTAGATACTTTGGGGCTAAAGATAGATATTAATTTAAAAACAATGACTTATGAGACAGTGTAAAGTTTTTGTTAAAGAGTGTGAGGCTGGATTGCTGATTGAGACTGACGAACATTCATATATTTTCATATATAATGAAGAATATTGCGGAGAACCTGTTTGTTTGGCAATGCCAGTGCGCGCGGAGCCTTATCATTCAGATTATTTGTTCCCATATTTTTTCAATATACTGTCGGAAGGAGCCAACCGTGAAATCCAGTCACGTTTACTGCATATTGATGAGAATGATGATTTTGGTATTTTACTTGCCACGGCTCAAACCGACACAATAGGTGCAGTAACTGTTAAACCAATTTAATTATGGAAACTTTAAAATTTTGTCCGTCTACATTAGCGGAAGGCTTTAATACTTTTTCGCCTGCAGCCAAAAAAACGTTGTTCAATGGTCGCAAAGTATCGCATATCCTTAATTTTGACAGTCCTAATAGTGGAAATTATGACAATCAAGTGTTTGCAAAAAATGTTGGCCGCATATCGCTTTCTGGGGTGCAGCCAAAAGCCGGACTATTGATTGACATCAATGACAATTTGGCAAAGCCTATTGAGGGAGAGAGATCGCGTTATATTCTCAAACCCGCACCTGTATCATATTCGATGATGGAGAGGTCGTTTTGTCCAGCAAATGAGCATCTGACAATGCAAATGGCAGCTCAGGTTTATGGAATTGAAACAGCAGCCAATGCGATCTGTTTTTTCAGGAACGGGGATATGGCTTATCTCACTAAAAGATTCGATATTGCCAACGACGGAACTAAATTCCAGCAGGAAGATTTCGCTTCATTGGCAGGTCTTACCAAAGCTAATGGTGGTAGCGATTACAAATACAATAATTTGAGTTACGAAGAATGTGCCGAAATCATCCGCAATTATGTAAAAGCCTCAGCCATTGATATTTTGAAGTTTTTCAGGATAATAATTTTCAATTATCTTACACTTAACGACGACGCTCATTTGAAAAATTTCTCTTTGATAAACCATAACGGTATGGAATACAGGCTTACGCCAGCTTATGATTTGATAAACACAGATTTACATTTGCGTGAGCATAGGATTTTCGCTCTTGACAAAGGTTTATTCAAAGAGGGAATGCAGTTTTCTGACGTAAGAGGAGTCAGTCGAAAAGATTTTGAGGAATTTGGTCGACGTATAGGATTGAATAAGAACCTTATCGTTCATGAGATCGACAAATTCGCCACACCTCATACATATGCCAAAACATTAATTGAACGTTCATTTCTTTCTGACAAATTAAAAAAAGATTATTGGGACGGATTTGACTATCGAAGAAGGACATTGGAGGAGTAATCTCAGCATATCTCCAGCACCGCGCCGGTTGCTTATTTCCCCTGATACTGCCTTACCTCTCACCTTATCTTCTCTTTCATCTCTTCCCATGAATCGGAAGTGAACATCACAGGCATAGCTTATCATTAAATCCAATGCTTCTGATTATAGCATCGGTAATCATCTTTTTTTGTATCAGATATTGTGCAAACAAACGATAAATCCTTAGGATTGAGCGTTCGTAATGATTTACAATCACTTACAATACGCTCCAATCCATAAAAACTGTAAACAATCCTCCAATCTTTAAGCTCGCCGCACTCCAAAACTCTCTGAATCAACTGCGCAGAGTGCTGCAATATCAGAGTTTTTTGTGTCATATCTTAGCACATCTCCAGCACAGCATCCGTCACATACTTCAGCTGTTCGTCGGTGAACTCGGTGTGGATTGGCAATGGCGAGACTAACACATCATAATTTTTTTAAAAAACTTTGTTTTTATACAAAAAGATGTTAATTTTGCAAGTGATTAATGGAAGACATCATTACATCAATGCTGACGCTTACAATATAAGTTAAATTTTAAACCGAAGTAGCCAGATGGGATATAACATGGCAATTAGTATTATGGCAAGAAGAAGTCTTTATTACTTTGACAATTACGAAGATTATGATGAAGCTGGGACTCATATTGCTCAAAAAATGCCAGGTGAGTATAATAATGGCGTTTATTTTGAGTCAATGGGAGGCTCGACATACAAAGCAGAGATTTATGATAACTGCTCAGATCCAGGGCTTGCAGCATCCATAATCAGAGAGCATGGCGGAAAGTTTTACAGTGCGTAAAACTATCGAGTGCGTAAAACTATCGTATAGTTTTTATTAATTAGTATCATAAGTTATGAGCGCAAGTATTATTGACAAAAAAGGTAACATAATATATACAGCACCCAAAATTGGATTTACTCATTTTACAGAAGGTTTATGTAGAGTATTAATTGACAATCCCAATGGAGGATATAAGTTTGGATATATAGACCAGACAGGTAAATTAGTTATTCCATATCAATATGAAGATGCCGATTTTTTCAAAGGAGGAGTTGCGCGCGTTAAAAAAAATGGCTTATGGGGATTGATAAATTCTACTGGTAAACTTATTTGTCCCTTTTATCACAATGAAGATTACGTTGAATCTGTTCCAACAATACACGATGGTATTATTTGTAAATGGGAAAATGATCCAAAAGATAAGAATAAAGCTAAACTGAGTTATATCGATATTAATGGTAATGTAGTTATAGACACAAGTGATTATTCATATATTGATGATTTCTGCAACGGTTATGCTCGTGTAAAAAAAAGCGACAACACCTGCGCGTTAATTGACACCAAAGGAAAAGTTGTGATTCCATTTGGAGCATATGATTTTATTGGAGAAGTACACTGTGGAGTCGCACAAGTGGAGAAATATATAAATCATAATATTCATTATGGATATGTGAATGTTTTGGGAGAAGAAGTCATTCCAATTGGCAAATATGATGAGTTTTATTGGAATAAACAAGATTTAGATTTAGCGGTTGTATGTGCAATAAAAAACGGGAAATATGGTTGTGTTGATATACGAACAGGATGCGAGTTGGTTCCTTGTGAATATGATCCACATCCCAAATATAGTCCCGCCATAAACAGATATACAAACAAACTTATTACACATGAAAACACCACAATTGTTATAAAATTAAAAAACCATTTCAATACGACCTCTAATACAATATATTTCTATAACACAAAAACATATAAGCTAATTAAATCGGATGTTTTAGATGACGCTGGACAATTTAACGAAAATTTGTGTGCAGTAAAGAAAAATGGCAAAATAGGTTTTATTAATGATTCATGTCAATTGGTTATTCCATATAAATTTGATGATTCATCGGATCGAGTTAGTATATGTAAGTTTGAAGGTGGAATTTGTGAAATATCCAACATGTTTATTGACAAACAAGGCAATATAATAAAAAAATTTGATAAATCATACCATCATTTTATGTATATTGGTGATGGCACATATTGCTGTAATAAGTATCGGAATTATAGTAAAAATATTAGTTTGCCTGGAGTTGCATTAGTAAATCTAAAAGGTGATACTATTTTCGAGGGTTATAGTGCTGAAACGTATCCCATAAAATCAGAATTTCCTATTGCTGTTATAGACGAAAACATATCTTATAACAATAACACATGGAGATTCATTGACAAAAATGGGAAAACGGCATTCCCATATGTTTTAAATAAAGGCTATAGATTTGTCAATGGATTTGCAGTAATTAATGAAACTATAGCAGCAAAGAAAAGACATCAAGAAAAGGATAACAAACGTACGACAGAAGACATAACAAATCAAGTTGAAGAATACATTTTTTGCCCCAAATGCGGAAGAAAGATTCTTGCTGATAAAATCATATGTCCACATTGTTATGTAAAAGTCAGAAACTACAAAGTTAAGCCTTATGATAATAATAAAAGGAAACACCGATCATGTGGATGCGTGGTTTTCATCATCCTATTATTATTATCTGGAGGTTATATTATGGGGAGTATTATTTAACTAATGAGCCAAAAAACAGTCAATATAACTGTCTTGGCTCATTAGTCACTCCAATGAATCCAATCTAGCACATCTCCAGCACAGCATCCGTCACATACTTCAGCTGTTCGTCGGTGAACTCGGTGTGGATTGGCAATGCCATCACATGGTCGCAAAGGTACTCGCAGACTGGGAAGTCGCCTTTCTTGTAACGTGGATCGGCGTAGGCCTTCTGCATGTGCAACGCCACCGGATAGTAGATGGCGCAAGCGATGCCTTTCGACTGCAGGTGCTCCATCACCTTGGCACGGTCTAAGTCCTTCAACACCACCACATACTGATGATAGACGTGATCGGTGAAAGGAGCTGTCTTCGGAGTGACGATCTTGTCGGTCTGAGCAAACGCCTTCTCGTAATATGCAGCCGCATACTGGCGAGCCTTGATATATTCGTCGAGATGTTTCAACTTAATGTCGAGAACAGCTGCCTGGATAGCGTCGAGACGTGAGTTAACTCCCACATAATCATGATAATAACGTGTCTTCATACCATGGTTGACCACCACGCGCATCATATCGGCGAGAGCGTCGTCGTTGGTGAAGATAGCGCCACCGTCGCCATAGCAACCTAGGTTCTTCGACGGGAAGAACGAGGTGCAGCCAATGTTTCCGATGGTTCCCGACTTCTTCACTGTTCCATCTTTGAAGGTGTAGTTGGCACCGATAGCCTGCGCATTGTCCTCAACAACATAAAGGTTATGACGTTTTGCAATGTCCATGATAGCATCCATATTGGCGCACTGACCGAACAGATGCACCGGAACGATAGCCTTTGTGCGAGGGGTGATAGCACGCTCAACAGCCTCAGGATCAATGCAATAGGTATCCATATCAACATCAACCACAACTGGAGTCAAACGCAGCAAGGCGACCACCTCAGCTGTAGCGATGAATGTGAATGACGTAGTGATAACCTCATCGCCTGGCTTCAGGCCAAGACCCATCATGGCAACCTGTAAAGCATCGGTGCCGTTGGCGCAAGGAATCACATGTTTCACATTGAGGTATTCCTGTAAATCTTCTTGAAATTTCTGAACGAAAGGACCGCCTATAAAGCCGCCGGTCGAGAGAATCTGCTGAATGGAAGCATCCACTTCAGGCTTGATTTTGTTGTATTGACCAACAAGGTCAACCATTGGAATTTTCATTTTTTTTGAATTTTTAAAGCGCAAAAATAAAAAAAATTTGGTCAAAATGTCATCCTTAATTAATTTTTTCAAAAAAATGTTTTTCATATCAAAAAAAGTTGTAATTTTGCACTCCGTTTTGTAGAGGAAATTAAAAATAATAAAATATTAGAAAAATGTCAAGAGTTTGTCAAATCACAGGTAAGAAGGTCATCAGTGGAAACAACGTTTCACACTCAAACAAAAAGACCAAGAGAACATTCAAACCTAACTTGAAAATCAAGAGATTTTATGTTCCAGAGTGGGATGAATGGGTAGTTTTGAAAGTTTCAGCAGCAGGTTTGCGCACCATCGACAAGAAAGGCGTTTATCAGGCAATGGTTGACGCAGCAAAGGATGGTAACCTCAACCGCTGGTAAGATATGAAATTTTAAAAAGAAGCCGTCTGATCAAGGCGGCTTTTTTTATTAGTAATGTACTAATTGGTTCAAGTTTTCGTTATAATTGGATGAGATTCCTCAGTGCGTTCGTAATGACAGCGTATCATGAAGTGTAAGTGGCTGATTATCATATTATTATTCCTCCCAACTTTTGTCTTCGGACAGAAGATTGAAGGCGTGTTGTATGGAAGAATCAGCGACGAAAACGGAAAAGTCATCGAGTTTGTCAACGTGGCGGTACAAAACACACCCTACGGCATAGTCTCCGACGCACGCGGCAACTACAACCTCACATTACCTGCCGACACCTTAATTAATGTAGTGTTTTCATTCGTCGGATACGAGGAGATAAAAATAGAAATCAAGCTGCAACCCGGCGAACGGCGTAAAAAAGACGTGACGATGAAGGTTTCCTCGACCATGCTGACAGAGGTGACTGTGCATGACCAATCCGTCAAAACATCAACAATCACAAGGCTTGACGCAAAAGAGACGGTGCTTCTGCCAACAGCAGGTGCAGGTGGTGTGGAAGACATGGTGAAGACCCTCGCGGGCGTGAGCTCGACCAACGAACTCAGCTCGCAATACAACGTGCGCGGCGGTAACTTCGACGAAAACCTCATATACGTCAACGGAATAGAGATATACAAACCGTTTTTGGTAGGCTCGGGACAGCAGGAAGGACTAAGCTTCATCAACTCGCGCCTCATCTCCAACATCGACTTCTCGGCAGGCGGATTCTCATCGGAATACGGCGACAAACTCTCGTCGGTGCTCGACATCACCTACAAAAAACCTACCATTCCAGCTGGCTCGGTGACACTCAGCCTTCTGGGAGCCGAAGCCCATGCCGAGGGATGCTCATTTAAAAACAAGATGAGCTATCTCGTCGGAGCTCGTTACAAAAACACACAATATCTCCTTGGCAAGATGGATACCAAAGGCGATTACAAGCCAAATTTCATTGATGTTCAAGGACTTATAACATACAACATCTCGCCTCGCTTTGAGATAACAGCCCTCGGATATTACTCACGAAACAGCTATCTCATGGTGCCTACGACACGCGAGACCGACTTCGGCAACCTGCAGGCATCGTATCGTCTGAAGATTTATTTCGACGGACAGGAGCTTAGCCGCTACACCACTGGTCTGGGTGCTATCTCATTGAATTTCAGTCCGAATGACGACCTTAACCTCAAGCTCATCGCCTCGGCCTATTCAGCCATGGAGTCGGAAAACTACGACATCGAAGGACAATATTGGATTGGACTTCTGGAGACGAATCCTGGCAGCGAGCAGCAAGGCGACGTTATTGACAATCAAGGTGTTGGAACTTTTATCGAGCATGCTCGCAACTATTTCTACTCGCAAGTTTTCAACCTCGACCACAAAGGCGCTTACAAATACGGCGACAACACCTTCAAATGGGGTGTGCGTTATCAGCATCAGCTTTTTGACGACATCATCAAAGAGTGGGACATGGTCGACTCGGCTGGCTACACACAGCCTCACGTCGTCGATTCTATCCTGAATCCGAACAACCCCATGCAGACGCCTCTCGAGCTAAAAAACGTTGCAAACGGTCATAATATATTGTTTATCAATAATTTAGATGGATATATCCAAAATTCATGGCAGTTTGAAAACGAGAATGGCAACATCTGGGTTCTCACAGCCGGATTGCGTGCAAACTATTGGGGTTACAACGGCTCCGTCAACGTGAGTCCGCGCGCCGGCATCGCTTTCAAGCCAAACAAGCATCCGAACATGACCTTCCGCTTGTCTGGCGGCGTTTACGTACAGCCTCCATTTTACAGGGAGTTACGCATGTTTGACGGATCGTTGGTCGACAAAGAAAAGGCATCGGTGCAGAAATCTTACCAGGTCGTTTTAGGCCATGAATACAATTTCAAGGCTTGGGATCGCCCGTTTGTGCTCACCACCGAGCTTTACTATAAATATCTCAAAGACATCATCCCTTACGAAGTCGACAATATAAGAATAAGGTATTACGCCGACCAGAAAGCAACAGGTCATGCTTACGGCTTTGACATGAAGATTAACGGTGAGTTCGTGAAGGGCATCGAAAGCTGGGCTTCGATGTCAATCATGCGAACCACCGAAAACATTCAGTATTTCGTTGACAACAAAGGCAATATTTATTCCCAAACTAACAATAATAATGGAACTATTCCATATTATACATATTGCACTTCAAATTCTAATAATGATAATTTTATTAGACTTTATGACAATGAAGTTCATGACACCATTATTTCAGGCATTCCGCGTCCGTCGGATCAGCGAGTGAATTTCGCGATTTTCTTCCAGGATTACATCCCTTTCATCCCGTCGTTTAAGGTTAATTTAAAACTTATTTTCGGAACCGGTTTGCCATTCGGTGCTTCTGAAGACGAACGTTATCGTCAGAAAAACAGGATGCCGGCCTACCGTCGTGTCGACATAGGTTTCAGCAAGCAGCTCATTGGCGAGAACACCTCGTTCAACAATCCACGTAACCCATTGAATTACATAAGAAATTGCTGGCTGAGCCTCGAAGTGTTCAACCTCCTCGGTGTGAACAACGTGAGCTCATACATGTGGGTGACTGATGTTTACAACATCCAGTACGCAGTACCTAACTATCTGACTAACAGACAGTTAAACTTAAAACTTATTCTGGAATTCTAATAGTCTTTAGTCGTTAGTCTTTAGACTTTAGTATATTAACGTCTAAAGTCTAATCTCTACTGGCTTGATCATATTCTCCGGACGAAGTATCCAGTCGAGCTGCTCTTTGGTGAGTATGCCGTGTTCGAGCACGAGTTCGTACACGCCTCTGCCGGTCTCGCTTGCCTCTTTCGCGATTTTTGTCGATTCCTTGTAACCGATAATCGGGTTGAGCATGGTGACGATGCCGATGCTGTTTTCGACCATCTTACGGCAATGCTCCACGTTGGCTTCGATGCCGTCGATGCAGTGTGTCCTCAGAGTGTCTAAGCCATTGGTCAACAGATGTACCGACTCGAACAGGCAGTAAGCTATGACAGGTTCCATCACGTTGAGTTCGAGCTGACCGTTGTCGGAGGCGAGTGCTATTGTCATGTCGTTGCCTATGACTTTATAGCACACCTGGTTCATCACCTCAGGGATAACAGGGTTTACTTTGCCCGGCATGATCGACGAACCCGGCTGACGTTGAGGGAGGTTTATTTCGTTGAGACCGCATCTAGGGCCTGAGCTCATGAGACGCAAGTCGTTGCACATCTTATTGATTTTGATGCACAAACGTTTCATTGCGGCGCTATATTGAATCATGCATGAGGTGGCGCTGGTGGCCTCAATGAGGTTGTCGGCGAGCGTTATGTTCCAGCCTGTCACTTGGCGCAAAGCATTGATGCATGCTCCGCTGTAGCCAGGCTTCGAGCAGATGCCGGTTCCGATGGCTGTCGCACCCATGTTCACTACCAAGAACTCGCGTGCCGCCATGTTCAGTGTACGCAGTTCGCCACGTAAGGCCGCCGCAAAACCGCTAAACGTCTGACCGAGTGTCATCGGCACGGCGTCCTGCAGCTGGGTACGACCCATTTTGATGACATCTTTAAACTCCTCAGCTTTCTTTTCAAGTGCTCCAATCATCTCGACGAGATGTGGTAGGAACTCCTCATGTTCGAGCACCATGGCGAGATGTATGGCGCAAGGATAAGCGTCGTTTGTTGACTGTGAGGCATTTACGATATCATTTGGCGAGCAATACTCGTACTCTCCGCGTTTATGACCCATAATCTCAAGGGCGCGGTTTGCGATGACCTCGTTGGCGCACATATTTGTCGAGGTACCTGCCCCACCCTGAATCATATCGATTGGGAATTGGTCGTGATGTTTGCCTTCGAGAAGCTCGTCGCAAGCCTGGCATATGGCATCAAGTTGTTGTCTGTCAATCATTTGCAGCTCGCAGTTCGCTATTGCCGCAGCCTTTTTGGTTATCGCCATGCCTTTTATGAAGTTAGGATAGCTCACCATAAGGTTGCCGCTAATGTTAAAATTCTCCATCGCACGCACGGTCTGCACACCATAAAGTGCGTTTGCCGGCACCTCTTTCTTGCCTAGAAGGTCACTTTCAACACGGAATTCTGCAGTATTCATATATATTTTTTCCCTTTTTTCAAATTTGGACTGCAAAATTACAATTAAAATTTGAAATGCGAGAGAAAAAAGTAAAATAATTTACTATAAAAAGGGTTACGAAACTACCTTCCCCAGTTATCCCTGTCCAGGCTGCGATATTGAATCGCTTCGGCAAGATGCTCTGTGGTGATGTTTTCTGATCCAGCCAAATCAGCGATGGTTCTTGACACTTTCAGGATTCTGTCGCGGGCTCGAGCCGATAGCCCCAATCGCTCCATGGCGTTTTTCAGCAACAGTCCGCACTGCTCGTCGAGGTTACAATACTTCTGAATCATTTTGGTAGTCATCTGAGCGTTGCAATGGATGCCAGGAACATCAGCGAAGCGCTTCACCTGAATCATACGCGCTTTCACCACACGTTCACGCACGACGGCACTCTTCTCGCCAGGTTGTTTCTGTGCCAATTCCTCATACGACAACGGGAACGTCTCGATGTGAAGGTCTATTCTGTCGAGCAACGGACCCGAGATTCTTGAGAGATATGTCTCCACCTGCCCTGGCTTGCACGTACATTCCTTCGTCGGATGGTTATAGTAACCACATGGGCACGGATTCATCGCCGCCACGAGCATGAAATTGGCCGGAAACTCCACTGTTTGCTTGGCACGCGCTATCGTTACGAGTCTGTCCTCCATCGGCTGCCTTAGCACCTCCAGAACCTGTCGTTTAAACTCGGGAAGCTCGTCAAGAAAGAGCACTCCGTTATGGGCAAGCGAGATTTCCCCAGGCTGCGGATAGGTGCCGCCACCCACCAAGCCGACGTACGACGTGGTGTGATGCGGACTACGGAACGGTCTCGTACGCATCAGCGAGACGCCATGCCCGAGCATTCCAACAACGGAATGAATCTTTGTGGTTTCTAAGGCTTCTTTCAACGTCATCGGAGGCAAAATAGTAGGTAACCGCTTGGCTAACATAGTCTTACCCGAACCTGGCGGGCCTATGAGGATCACATTATGAGATCCAGCAGCTGCCACCTCAAGGGCACGTTTTATATTTTCTTGGCCGCGAACATCCTCGAATCCGAATTCGTAAACATCGGAACAATCTTCATCTTCAAGACTCAATTTTGTCGGCTCCAGATGATGAAAACCATTGAAAAAATTGATGACATCCATAAGATTTTCAACGCCATACACCTCTATACCCTCAACCACCGCCGCTTCGTTGGCGTTTGCCTTCGGCACTATGACGCCCTTGAATCCTTCTTCAGCGGCTCTTATCGCTATCGGCAACGCCCCTTTTATCGGGTTGATGCCGCCGTCGAGCGAAAGCTCTCCCATGATAACGTATTTATCGAGCAAATCGACGCTCACCTGCTCCGACGCCGCGAGTATCGCTATCGCCAATGGCAAGTCGTAACTCGAGCCTTCTTTTCGGATGTCGGCCGGCGCCATATTGATGGTGATTTTTCGTTTCGGATATTTTAACCCATTGTTATTCAATGCAGATTCAATCCTCTGCTGACTCTCCTTCACGGCGCTGTCGGGCAAGCCGACGAGGAAAAACTGCACGCCGCGATCCATGTTTACCTCAATTGTAACAGTAATAGCATCAATGCCATTTAAGGCACTACCAAATGTTTTGACTAACATAAACTTCAGTTTTTAGTTAATAATAATTTTAGACTTTAGTCTTTAGACCTTAGACTTTAGCCAACTAAAGACTAACGACTAAGGTCTAAAGTCTATTTTCGCGGTTTATACTGCGACCGCTGTAAAATATCTTGATAATCAATCATTTTCATTAAAACCATTAACGATTCGTCGTTGTGCGACATAAACGAACGCACGATTTGCAAGCCCAGGAAATCGCCTAATCGCGCCGGTGCATCATCAGAAAACGCCGACGTGAACGGCCCGTCGTTGAACAACAGCCTTCTGTCGTTTAAGTTATTGGAATACAACATGTTATTGCCAACGACAGCAGCCCAAACCTGACCTTCATTAGCCTTCGCCCACTCCATCTGTTGCGACGAATAGCCGAGAATAATCGAATCATTCAAAGTCGGATCCATCGCCTCGATGAAAAAATATTTTTTACCATTCTCAATCATCTCTGTCAGCACACTTTTCGTGTTTCCACCCCTAAAAATATAGGTATAATAAATTACTTCAGCCAGATCTTTCGTCAACGAAGCGGGCTGGCAACGCCGTGACATATACCTTGGCATCCCAATCTTATCATACACTAAGTCGTTGTTACTCAAATAGAAATCCAGACTTATCATAACTGTTTCGGGGGTAATCATCACCGGACCGTTATCATAGCTGATGCCCGAGACGTAGGTGTATGTCGGCGGCATGACGATTTCCGGATAATAATATTTCAGATGCTGATAAACGCCTTTCACCTTTTCGGAAACAAGTTTTGAATTTGGGAACGCCATTTCAGTCATCTCATTGATTTTCATGATGAAAGTGTCGGTAACGAAATCTTTCAAATATCTCATCTCGTCAGTGCCGATATTTTCGCCCAACAATGTGCTGAATTGCGGCTGTATTGCTCTGATTCCTTCCTCAAAATCGGCGGTATCGATAGCAAAAAGAGCTTTGTTATATTCCAAAACCTCCAACTCCTGCGGCTCCAAACCCTTATATTGAATATTCAGTTTCTTTTTGTATCCCATTGATTTTGAACAAGATACAAAAAATACAATCAATAATCCAAATAATAATATCTTCTTCATAATGCCTTTTTATTTCTATCGAATAATCCATTATTGTCATTTCGAGCTTCGCGATTATTTCCCTTGATGGAGGATTTCGTTTCAGTCGAAATGACGGGAACCATCAGTATTTCCTTATCATTTCAAGCGCCGTTATCGCCGCCCTTTCAATGTTATTTTCACGTGCTTTTCCAAAATTACATCTCTTCGACACCACGCCGTTCGGTCCCGCCACCGCAATCCACACCGTGCCGACAGGATTCTCTTCTGTTCCGCCTCCAGGACCGGCCACACCTGTAGTCGCCACAGCATAATCGGTCTTCAGCAACGTCCTAACTCCAATTGCCATTTGTTCCGCAACTTGTTGACTAACAACGGTATACTTCTCCACATCGTCGTGATTAACACCCAAAACCTCTTCTTTGACAGATGTCGCATACGACACCACTGTTCCTTTGAACACCTCCGAACTACCTGGTATTGCAGTTATCATCTTCGCTATCGTCCCGCCTGTGCAACTCTCGGCCGTCGACAACGTCTTTCCTGCCGCCTTAAACTTGTCCAAAACGGCCTCCGCAATAGGTTTTTCGTCATAACCGAAGATGTATTCGCCAATAATTTTTGACAGTTTATCTATTTCATTATCAATTGTTTTCTGCAAGAACTCACGGTCAGGATGACGACCCTCGAGACGCAGACGCACCATGCCATATTGTGGCAGATAGGCCAGCGACATGTAATCCGGCAGCGCGTCTTCCCAGCCTTTAATCTTGTCGGCCAGGAACGACTCGCCCACACCCGTCGTCATCACCACCCTATTAATATAAGGAGTGATCTTGAAATGCTTCAGCAACATCGGTAAAATCTCCTGCTCGAACACGTTTTTCATCTCAAATGGCACTCCCGGCATCGAGATAAACACCGACTTCCCCTTCTCAAACCACATGCAAGGCGCTGTGCCATAACGGTTTGGAATATATTTGCACGCCTTAGGTATAAACGCCTGCCCACGGTTGCGCTCAGTCATCTGATATCCACGTAACTTAAAGATACTCATCACGTTATCGTAGGCATCCTGACAAAATTCCAGCTCGGTGTCGAAGTATTTGCACAGCGTCGGCTTCGTGATATCATCGGCCGTAGGTCCCAAACCTCCCGTCATGACTATTATCTCAACATCCGAACAAGCATCCAAAGCTTCCACAATATCTTGCTCGCCATCGCCTATCGTTAAAGTGGAAATAACTTCTATTCCATTGGTAGTCAATATATTACCAAGCCAAGCGGCATTAGTATTAATCACCTGTCCAATCAGCAGCTCATCGCCGATGGAGATGATCTTCGCCTTAACAAAATCGTTATCTCTTTTCATTTTCTTACCTAAAAAACAACATTTTTTGTCTTAAAACGTTACAAAATTAAACATTAATATTTTATGTTTTTCATTTTTAACAATTTTTAACATAACTTGCAAAATTTTGACTACTTTTGTAAAAAAATTTTAACATTTCGAATTATGAACACTAAACCCATACCTGGCTCACAGCTCGTTTTCAACAACGAAGGAGCAATATATCATTTGAATCTCTTCCCGGAGATGCTTGCCGACAACATCATTCTCGTCGGCGACCCTGATCGAGTAGCTATGGTTTCGAGTCATTTCGACACCATCGAATATAAACGTCAGAACCGCGAACTCGTAACGCACACTGGCACTTACAAAGGTAAACGCATCACGGCTCTGTCGACCGGCATGGGTACCGACAACATCGACATCGTCGTCAACGAGCTCGATGCCGTGGCTAACATCGACTTCAAGACTCGTACTCCGAAGAAAGAACACCGCACACTCAACATGGTGCGTCTCGGCACCTGCGGCGCACTGCAGCCTGAAATCGGGGTGGAAGACAGCTACGTGGCATCGCGTTTCGCCATCGGCCTCGACGGCCTCGCCTACTTCTACAAAGAACATAACGAAGTGATTAACAAGGAGATGACCGACGCTTTCATCCGCGACATGCACTATCCCACCGACCTCCCGAAGCCGTACATCGTGGAGAGTTCAAACGAGCTCTTCGACCGTCTCGCTAAAGGTTATCATCAGGGCATCACAGCCACGTCGCCAGGATTCTACGGACCACAGGGACGCTCGCTGCGCCTCGAGCTGACATATCCGCAAATCAACCCTGACATCGAAAAATTCAACTACAAAGGATGGAAAGTGTGCAACTTCGAGATGGAGTCGTCGGCATTGTTCAGCCTCGGTAAGATGTTGGGACACAACTGCTTAACTATCTGTGTGGCAATAGCGAACCGCGTCACGGAGAAGTTCTCCGCCGACTATCATCCTTACGTTGAGAAACTTATAAAAACAACTTTGGAGAGATTATAATTCGTAATCCTGCTGCTCGTCGACGTGTTTCATCGAGATCAGACACTCGAGGTTCACGTCAAGCACAGCTTCTTCAAAGAATGGCGCCGAAGCAACAACATAGCTCTCGTAGCCGAAAATCATGGAGCCGCCGTCAAAGGAGGCTTCTTTTTTTGCTGCTACATTGTTCACAAACACCAGCGGACGCTCATATTTCAGCACGTTCTGACGCAACTCGTTGCGACGCAATCTTGAACGGTTTTTGCCACATCTGTCGGCACCTATATTAATAAAGACATCAGGCGACAGCGTCATAAGCTCGTCGAGACGGTTGGTCAGTAAAAACTCGTCATTATTAGTGTTTGCAAGGTCTGAGCCGATGGTCACGGCATATTTATGACATCCTATCTGAAGCAATTCATCGGCATCTGAAGGCTCGAATATATCCTTTTCAAAATCCTCCAAGTGCTTCTTTTTGAACACCTTGCGCTGTCCTTGAAACAGATACACCGCCGCGTTATACTTACCGACAGGGCATCCAACAAGCACGCCGATGGTCTCACATTCAACGGCTATTTTATCTAAAGCCTTTTCGCATTTATCAATAAAACCTGGCGATTTAAACATTTCAGCAGAGCAAACCCCACTCACCGAAAGTTCAGGGAAAATCACCAAAGTAGAGGCTTTTGCCTTGTGAGCCGCCTCTATAATCTTTGCAACATTGCCTTCAACATCGCCGGCAACGCTATGAATCTGCGCTAAAGTTATCTTCATCAGAATAAAAATCCAACCTCAACACACAAATTATTCATCATCATCTTCGGATCATGACCATAAGGCATCATGTTTGAGAAGAAACTGTCGTAACCCAACATCAGCTGCAGAGTGCTTCTGTTAAGCACCTCCATCTCAGCGCCAATATGTACGATAAACGAGCTGCACACATCACGCAAACCTGCGGCAGACTTGGTATTTTCAACTTTTGTCACCTCACTGACAAGAATATCCAAACCATATCCTATTTCTCCGAAAACCCTCAATCCATTAAAGGAATCGGTTCTCATCTTCAAAAGGAAAGGAATCTGGCAATATGTGGTTTTAAAAGTAGTTCTATAGGTATCATCAATTCCCAACTCCTCATCAACAACCTTCATTTTATATGCAAAATTGCTTCCAAGGATATTAAATCCTGAAGTCAGACCATAATTCTCGCCAAAATAATAAATTCCTGTCAGGCCGAACTTATAGCACAAACCGCTTTCCTTGCCCGAAATATCGTCATGATTTATCGAAGGCCAGCTTAAGCCAAGACCCCCTTTTAAACCCAATTGATACTCAAAACGTTGAGCTGTTGCTGCAAAAGACAACAACATCGCGAAAAGCAAAAAGTAAATTTTCTTTCTCATATTTTGCGTTTGTTTTAGATTTTTAAATATCTTTGCAAAAATATAAATTATTTTTGAAACTATGAAAAAATTATTAATTGTATTGGCCGTTATTATTTTGGCTCATACTGCAAACGCTACAGGTTTCGATTTTTGCATCGGGCCAAAGCTTGGTTATCAGACAGCAACATTGTCGTTCAAAAAAGATGACATAAAATCAAGTTACAAGTCGAATTTAACAGCAGGCTTGTTCGCCCGCTTAACCATTCACGATTTTATCATCCAGCCTGAGGTGCTCTGGTTCAAGAGCGGCAAGGTCTTCGATTTCAATGTCGATCCTTCATTAAACACAGCTGGTGTAGCTTTGAATCCGATAGTCACACTTACCCATCAGAATCTGGCGGTGCCGATTTTCCTCGGCTATCAGCTCGACGGCAAACTCATCAAAGTGAGAGGCAATGTAGGTCCGGTGATGTATTTCGTGTTGAGTCAGAAACAAGAGGTTGACGGCAACGGACAAAGCGTCGACGTCGACAATCTTGACACCCAAGACATGACTTGGGGCGCTGCTTTCAACGTGGGTCTCGACGTGTGGAAACTCACACTCGACATCAACTACAGCCTCGGTTTGACGAAGATGTTCGGCAACGACAATGTTGAATGGAGCTTCAACGGCGAAAAAGGCAACATCCAGCTCAGCGACATGACACAAAACATGTTTACTGTTACTTTAGGCTTTAAGCTTTTGTAATTCAATGCCTTTCAACAATATACCCAACGCTCTTTTTGTCAGAAATCGAAAGAATTTCGCTTCGATGATGACAAAAAACTCGATCGCATTGTTCACTGCGAACGAGGAGATACCGCGAAATGGCGACCAGTGTTACCCTTTCCGACAGAATTCCGATTTCTTCTACCTCACCGGCATCGACCGCGAAGGCGCTTTTTTGATCCTCTATCCCGACCATCCGAGACCAGAGATGCGCGAGATACTGTTCATCGAGCCGTATAGCGAGACAAAAGCCATCTGGCGTGGCGAGATGCTCGACGCAAAACAGGCAAAAGAGATTTCGGGCTGCCAGAATGTGATGTACGCCGACAGCTTCAACGACGTGCTTAAGGAATTGATACTCAACAGTTACAAGGTTTATCTTAACCTCTACGAATACCCTCGTTTCGAGACGAAAGTGTCGACTATTCAAGATCGTTTTGTGAAGGAGATAAAAGAACAATATCCGCTCCACAACTACGACCGCTCGGCACCTATCTTGAATAAGCTTCGCAAGATTAAATCTCAGGAAGAGATTGAAATCATAAAACACGCCTGCGACATCACCGGAAAGGCCTTCCTGCATTGCATGAAGACCGTGAAACCTGGTCGTTACGAGTACGAGATGCAAGCTGAGATGGAATACATCTTCAAGATGAACAACGCCTCGGGTCATGCCTTCCATCCTATCGTCGCCGGCGGCAAGAACGCATGCTGTCTGCACTACTCGAAGAACGATAACATATTGAACGACAACGAGTTACTGCTCTTCGACATGGGCTGCGAATATCAGAACTACGCCTCAGATTTGAGCCGCACCATCCCAATCAACGGCAAGTTCACGCCACGTCAGAGAGAGTGCTATGAGGCTGTTTTGAGAGTGAAAAAAGAAATCACCAAGCTCTACAAGGTAGGCGGCACCATCGACAAAATCAACCAGACGACCTACCAGCTGATGGAAAAAGAGATGATAAAACTCGGTCTCTTTACCCAAAAAGACGTTGACAATCAAGACCCTGAAAAACCGTTATACCGCAAATATCTCATGCACGGCATGGCGCATCACATCGGCCTCGACTGCCACGACAACCTCGACAAGTACGAGCCTTTCGCCCCGGGCATGATACTCTCGTGCGAGCCTGGCCTTTACATCCGCGAGGAAGGTATAGGCATCAGGCTTGAAGACGACATCTTAATCACTGAGGGAGAGCCGGTTAACCTCTTTGGCGACCTGGCCATCGAAACCAACGACATAACAAAATAAAATCATATCATGAAAAAATTATTATTCATTGTGGCTTTCGCAGCTACAGCATTATGTGCTAAAGCACAGACAAACATTCAGGTTCAGTACGATTTTGGAGAAAAACGTCAGAACATCACCACAACTTTAGAAATGTTTAAGACCGACAACTGGGGAAGCACTTTCTTCTTCGTCGATATCACTCACGACGGCAAATTCCAGCATGAAAAAGGCGTAATGCACCCTGCTCCTATCGGCGCTTACACTGAAATCGCGCGTGGGTTGAACTTCTGGCAGGACAGTAAACTCGGAGCTTTTAGTGCTCACGTTGAATACAACGGCGGTCTCGGCGTGGTTCCGAACGTTTTCGGCTACGGCATCAACAACGCCTGGCTCTTCGGTGCTGAATATTTCATGCATTCGGCAGATTTCAGATACACCTTGACACTTGAAGTGTTGTACAAAACCATCGCAAAGGCAAAACAAGACGTTCCTATGCAGTTTACCATCGTGTGGGGCTGCAACGACCTCTTCGGCGCTAAAGGCTTGAATTTCAGCGGCTTTGCTGATTTCTGGTGGGAGACTAATTCTTGGGCTGTACTCGATGACGAAGGTGTTCAAAAAGTCGATGAAGATAATAATCCTATATTCGACAAGACTACAGGAGTTTTCATCAGCGAGCCACAGCTTTGGTACAACATCGGTCAGTTCTTCGGTTGCCCTAACCTCAACATCGGCGGCGAGGTTGAGATCGCATGCAACTTCACCGGCAACGACACCAAAGGCTGGCATGTGAATCCTGCCGCAGGTATCAAATGGAACTTCTAGATTATGGAAATTACAGAAAAAGACAAGGAATTTATGCGCGAAGCCATCCGCTTGGCTGACGAGAGTGTCAAACATGGCGGAGGTCCTTTCGGCGCTGTCATTGTGAAAGACGGCGAGATAATCGCAGGCAACTCCAACTCCGTGACCCTCGACAACGACCCGACGGCACACGCCGAAGTCAACACCATACGCAGAGCATGTCATAAACTCGGCACCTTCGACCTCAGCGGATGCACCATCTACACCTCCTGCGAGCCTTGTCCGATGTGCCTCGGAGCCATCTACTGGGCGCGCATCAGCAGGATTTTCTACGGAAACAACCGCAAAGACGCGCGTGACATCGACTTCGCCGACGACTTCATCTATGAGGAACTCGACCGCCCAATGGAAAAACGTACCGTACCGTTGATTCCGCTGCTTCGCGACGAAGCGCTGCACTCATTCCGCCTCTGGTCAGAAAAAACCGATAAAATCGAATATTAAAATCAAAAAAAATAAGACTATGTTCACAAAAGAATTTTATGTAAATCACAGAGCAACCCTGAAAAAGCTGATGAACAAAGGCATCGCTGTCTTCATCGCCAACGACGAGGCCTCGATGAACTACCCTGACAACACCTATCACTACCGTCAGGATAGCAACTTCGCTTATTTCTTCGGACTTAACCACTCTGATCTGGTGGGCGTCATCGACTTCGAGTCAGGCGAGGAAATTCTATTCGGCCAGGAAGTCACCATCGACGACGTGATCTGGTGCGGCCCGCTACCGTCACTGCCAGAGCAAGGCGACATGATTGGCATCACAGACTGCCGCGACATCAACCGTTTTCCGGAATATATCCGTCAGCAGATGGAGAAAGGCCGCATGATTCACCTCACCCCTACCTATCGTGGCGACCAGACCATCAAAATCGCCAACTACATGGATATCGACGTTCATGAGGTGAAAAACTACGTGAGCCAGCTGCTCATCGAAGCCATCGTCAGCCTCCGCGAGATCAAGAGCGACATCGAAATCAAGGAGATGGAATACGCTGCCGACACTGCCTATTACATGCACACCACAGCCATGAAGATGTGTAAACCAGGCGTCATCGAACAGGAGATCAGCGGCACCATCGAAGGCATCGCCATCGCACGTGGCGGCACAATCTCGTTCCCTAACATCGTGAGCATGGACGGCCAGACTTTGCACAACCACAACCACGGCAACGTGCTGAAAGAAGGCCGTATGATGGTTTGCGACTGCGGAGCCGAGACAGGCAACTACCTCGACAGCGACTTCACACGTACCACACCTGTCGGCGGCAAGTTCAACAGCCGTCAGCGCGATGTGTATGAGATTGTTTTGAAAGCCAATATGGAAGTGGCAAAGCAGACCAAGCCAGGCATGCGTTACATGGAGATGCACAAGCTCGCGGCACGCACTCTCATCGAGGGTTTGCAAGGCATCGGCTTAATGAAAGGTAACGTCGACGACGCTCTGGCCGCCGGCGCACATTATCTGTTCCAGCCTCACGGCCTCGGCCATATGCTCGGCATGGATGTGCACGACATGGAAGGCCTCGGCGAGATCAACGTGGGATATAACAAAGAGACTCCACGCTCAACACAGCAAGGCTTCAGCTGCCTCCGCTGCGGCAAGGTGCTGAAACCGGGCTTCGTGGTCACCGACGAGCCGGGCATCTACTTCATCCCTACATTGATCGACATCTGGAAAGCCGAAGGCAAACATAAAGATTTCATCAACTACGACAAACTCGAGACATTCAAAGACTTCGGCGGCATCCGCATCGAAGACGATCTCCTCATCACCGAAAACGGTAACAGAATCTTGGGCAAGCCGATTCCAAAGACCGTCGAAGACGTTGAGAGAACCTGCGCTGAAGCACGCGAATGGATTCGTATCCCAGGCATATTTTGAGAAAATTTCTTGAAATATTAACGATATTTCTGCTTTTCAGCTGTTCACGTTCCAGTTCGATAATTGGGACGTGGACGGTTGAAAAGATTTCTTTTGAGTTTGACGAGCACCGCAGCACTCCCGAGATGATTCAACAGCTCGGCGAAATCGAAAAACACAACTCATTGATTTTCAAGAACGATAGCATCGTTCACATCACCATGGCGGCCATCGACACCGACTACCATTACCAAATTTCCGACGACGGAACCATCACCCTGACGCCCCACGACAAGCTCATCAGCCACATCAGCATGAGCAAAAATCTCATCAAAGCCGAGACCGAAACACCCATCGGGATGATGACAATTACCTATCTAAAAAATAATTAATAAAAATAACTGACATTTTGTCAGAATTTTGTATCTTTGCAGTTTGTTCAGGAGATTTCTCCATTGCGCTTTGCTCCAGTCGATATGGCGAACACACGACTGTCATTCCGAGCGAAACGAAGTGGAGTCGAGGAATCTCATATTATTGAATAATAAACATTTATAAAATGAAAATATCATATAACTGGCTTAAGCAGTACATTCAGTGCGATTTACCGGCTGAAGAACTTGGAAAAACATTGACCGGCACAGGTCTTGAAGTTGAAGACATGACACGTTACGAATCGGTGAAAGGCGGTTTGAAAGGCGTCGTCGTCGGCAAGGTGCTCACCTGCATCGACCATCCGAACTCCGACCATCTTCACATCACCACCGTCGACGTGGGCGAAGCTGAGCCTCTACATATAGTGTGCGGTGCTCCTAACGTGGCAGCCGGGCAAAAAGTCCTCGTGGCGACAATAGGTTGCGAGCTGTGGAGCGGCGACGAGAGCTTCACCATCAAGAAAGGTAAGATCCGTGGCGAGGTGTCGGAAGGTATGATCTGCGCTGAAGACGAGCTCCAGCTTGGCACTTCACACGAAGGCATCATGGTGCTCCCGGATAACTACGAAGTGGGCAAGCCAGCCTCGTTCTATTTCCCTGTGGAAGAAGACTTTACATACGAAATCGGTTTGACAGCCAACCGTTCCGACGCCACATCGCACATCGGATGTGACCGCGACATCGTGGCTGCCCTCAACCATAAAAACAACACTCGTCAATATAAGATTGAACGCCCGTCAGTTGACGCTTTCAAGGTAGAAAACACCTCAAACAACATCGACGTCATCGTGGAAGACACCAAAAACTGCCCACGTTACTCTGGCGTCACCGTCAGCGGCGTGAAAGTCGGTCCTTCACCGGCATGGCTCAAAAACCGCCTCGAAGCAGTCGGACTGCGCTCAATCAACAACATCGTCGACATTTCGAACTACGTCTTGATGGAAGTCGGACAACCTCTTCACATCTTCGATGCCGACAAGATCAAAGGTAAGAAAGTCATAGTAAAATGCCTCGCAAAAGACACTCCGTTTACGACTTTAGACGGCGTACAGCGTAAGCTCAGCGACACCAACCTCATGATCTGTAACGCCGAAGAGCCTATGTGCATCGCCGGCGTGTTTGGCGGCCTAGACTCAGGCGTGACAGAGACAACGAAGAACGTCTTCATCGAGAGCGCTTACTTCAACCCGACCTCGATCCGTAAGACCGCGCGTTTCCACGGCCTTCAAACCGACGCCAGCTTCCGTTACGAACGCGGCTGCGACCCTAACATCACTCTCTACGCCTTGAAACGCGCGGCATTGCTGGTGAAAGAACTCGCAGGCGGCACCGTCTCATCGGAAGTGAAAGACATAAAAAACGGCGACTTCACACCTGTACGCGTACAGCTCAAGTTCGATTACCTCAACAAAATCGCAGGTCAGGAAATGGAGAAAGACATCGCCGTCAACATCCTCAAAGACCTTGACTGCCAAGTAGTTGAGCTCACTGACGCTTATGTCACCGTCGATGTGCCTACTTGCAAAGTCGATGTGTACCGTCCGGCCGACCTCGTCGAGGAGATACTCCGCATCTACGGCTACGACAACATTGCCATCCCAACCAAGATCAACGCGAGCCTCAACGTCAACGTCAAACCTGACAAGGAGAAGATTCAGCAAGAAATCTCTATCATGTTGGCTTCCAACGGTTTCTACGAGATTATGAACAACTCTCTCACGAAATCGGCATATGCCAAAGAGCTCGACAGCTTCGACGAGGCAAAGAACGTGAAGATAATGAACCCGTTGAGCAGCGACCTCGACGTGATGCGCCAGACACTGATGTTCGGCGGCCTTGAGAGCATAGCACGCAACCAGAGCTTCAAGAGCTTCGACATGAAGTTCTTCGAGTTTGGCAACACATATCTCTTCAACACTGAGAAACCGGCTACTGAAGAAAAGCCGCTCAACCCTTACACCGAAAATTATCGTCTCGACCTGCTCTTGACAGGCAACGACAAAGACGAATCGTGGAACGGCAAGCCGCAGAGCCTCAACTTCTACGACCTCAAGAAATACGTGCTCGGCATCATCCATAAACTCGGCATCAACACCAACGAACTAGAGATGACTGAAGGAACAGAGTCGCACTACGACTACTCCATCGTTTATTCTTTGAATAAAAAAGTTCTCGTAACAATTGGAAAAATCAACGCCAAGACCTTGAAGATGTTCGACGTAAAGAAAGAAGTGTTTCACGCCACCTTCGACTGGGACGCCATCCTCAAAGTCGTGAAAGGCCTGAAAACCATCAGCTTCGAGGCATTGCCGAAATTCCCAAGCGTGCGCCGCGACCTCGCCTTCATCTTGGACAAGAACGTGACATTCGAGCAAATCAAGAGCCTGGCATTCGCGACAGAGAGAAACATCCTCACCTCAGTGAACCTCTTCGACATTTACGAAGGCGACAAGATTCCTGCAGGAAAGAAACAATATGCTGTCAGCTTCACCTTGCAAGATAAACAGAAGACCTTGACCGACAAGGTGATCGAGAAGACGATGGCAAGAATCCAACAAGCTATCGAGCAACAACTTAACGCGACTTTGAGATGATCGACATCCAAGCCATAAAACAACGTTTCGGCATTATCGGCAACGACCCTAACCTGAACCGTGCCATCGAGGTGGCAGTACAGGTAGCCGCCACCGACCTCACCGTGTTCATCAACGGAGAGAGCGGCACCGGCAAGGACGTGTTTCCGCAGATAATTCACCAAAACAGCAGCCGCAAACACGGGCCTTACTTTGCTATCAACTGCGGCGCCATCCCTGAAGGCACCATCGACTCGGAGCTGTTTGGCCACGAAAAAGGCTCATTCACAGGAGCTTACGACACCCGTAAAGGCTATTTTGAGGTAGCCGACGGCGGCACATTGTTCCTCGATGAGGTCGGCGAGCTGCCACTCGCCACGCAGGCACGACTGCTGAGAGTATTGGAAAACGGCGAGTTCATCAAAGTTGGTTCTTCAAAAATTCAGAAGACCAACGTGCGCGTGGTGGCGGCGACCAACGTCGACATACCGGCAGCAATAGAAAAAGGACGCTTCCGCGAAGACCTTTACTACCGTCTGAACACCGTCCCGATTCACATCCCGCCGTTGCGCGACAGGAAAGAAGATATCAAGCTGCTGTTCAGAAAATTCGCTTCGGATTTCGCTGAAAAATACCGGATTCCGGCCGTGCAACTCACGCCTGAAGCCCTCGCGATGTTCGAAAACTACCGCTGGGACGGCAACATCCGCCAGCTGAAAAACGTCACCGAACAGATCTCCATCATCGAGAAAGAAAGAGTTATCACGCCTGAAATTTTGAGAAACTACCTGCCTACGCAGACAGCTCTCCCGATGATTTTCAAGGACGAGAGCAAAGCCGACTCCATCTCTGAGCGCGACATTCTCTACAAGGTGCTGTTCGACATGAAGAAAGACATCACCGAGCTGCGCAAAACTGTCGACGAGCTGACATCCGGACAGATGCCTATCGCAACGCCTATCAACGCGACCGTCATCAACCACGTCAACGAGGCCAACCTGGTCGATTACGAGAACACTCAGGACGCCGAAGTCGAATATCTTCAGGAGAAGCAGACAACCGACAGTCTCTCGTTGCAAGACAAAGAAAACGAAGTGATTATCAAGGCCTTACGCAAATATAACGGCAAACGCAAAGACGCTGCCAAAGAACTCGGCATCAGCGAGCGAACCTTGTACAGAAAGATTAAGGAATACGACATTAAAATGTGATGATAAAGAAAGTTAACACCTTATTAATATTAATAGCGGCGTTCGTGCTGACCGGCTGCGGTATCTACTCTTTCACTGGAGCGAGCATTCCTCCAGAGGCTAGAACCGTGTCAATACAGCATTTCCCGAACAACGCCAACCTGGTGAACCCTTTGCTTAGCGATGTCATCACCAACACCCTGCGCGATTATTTCATGAACCAGACGACACTCGAAGACGTGCCCGACAACGGTGACCTTGCCATAGAAGGCGAAATCGTGGACTACAGAACCAGCCCTACAGCCATCACAAGCGACCAGGTGGCAGCCTTGAACCGTCTCACGATAACCGTTAACGTCAGGTTTTTCAACAGATACGACGAGTCAAAGAACTTCGAGCAGAAGTTCACGCAATATGAAGACTATCAGAGCGATCTTGATTTAAACGCCATTCAAGACGATTTGATGCAAACGATCAGCGAAAAATTGTGCGAAGATATTTTCAATAAAGCAGTTGTAAATTGGTAAGCATTGGATAAAAACAGACTGACACGGTTGTTGGAGCATCCCGAAATGATTGACAATCAGGATGTAAGCAAGCTTGAGGAGATTGTAAAGCAATATCCATACTTTACAATCGGTCAGGTTCTGCTCGCCGTGGGAATGAACCGTTGCGGTGACGAACGCACGACACAGCAGATCAGGAAAGCAGCGTCAATGTCACCAAACAGAAATGTTCTGCGCAAGCTCTGCACCCAGCTTCCTGATGAATATACGCCACAAGCTGTTGAAAATGAGATAATTCCCGAAAAAACACTGTTCATTCCCGAAATCGACCTCGGTGGCACGCCGGAAGACCTCAACCGTGAGGTAGCTCTCCTCGAAGAGAAGAAAAAGACCCTCGACGAGCTGATGGCAATAATCGAAAACAAGATTTCGGAGCTCGAAAAAGCGAAAAAACAACCTAAAAAAGAAGAAAAAAAACTGTCAAAAGCGGAAATTATCGACAAATTTATCGCTGAAAATCCGACGATTTCACGTCCGCGACAGGAATTTTTCAACCCTATTTCAGCCGCGCAAGAGTCGGTTATCGATCAAGAAAATATCGTAAGTGAAACATTAGCAATGATTTACGAAAAACAAGGATATTTTGAAAAAGCAATTTCTATTTATGAAAAATTAAAATTGAAATATCCAGAAAAAAGTATTATTTTTGCAGGTCAAATTAATGCGTTAAAAAATAAGTTAAACAATTAATATTTTTAAGACGATGTACGTAACAATTTCAGTATTAATCCTTATCGTCAGTTTCTTGATGATGTTGGTCGTGTTGGTTCAGAATTCAAAAGGTGGCGGATTGGCATCTAACTTCTCATCACACAACCAGATTCTCGGCGTCCGCAAGACCACTGACTTCCTGGAGAAGACAACATGGACACTCGCTATCCTTTTAGTGTTGTTCTGCCTCGGCTCAAGCATTACCATTCCTAAGGGTGGCGTGCAGGGCGCAGGTAAAGTTGACACCAAGATGCGTAGCCAGATTGAGAACACCATGACAACTCCAGTGGATGTTCCAGTTGACGCAGAAGCAGCAGAATAATCTGATAAAACAAGACAAAAAATGTCAGAATGTCATACATTCTGACATTTTTTTTGTTTGGTATGGTTTTTGATAAACAAAAATCGCAAGAAAATAACAATTAAAAACACTATATCATGGCAAAACTGAATATCAAACCGTTGGCAGACCGCGTCGTTATTGAGCCGGCTGTCGCAGAACAGAAAACAGCAAGTGGAATCATCATTCCTGACACAGCAAAAGAAAAACCACAGCAAGGCACTGTCGTCGCTGTCGGTCCTGGCACAAAAGACAACCCAATCACAGTGAAGGTTGGCGACACCGTCATCTACGGCAAATATGCAGGCACAGAGTTCCACCTCGACGGAAAAGACTATATGATTATGCGTGAAAACGACATCATAGCAATCATCTAAATTCGTAAATAATTAAAAATCATAGAGAAATGGCAAAAGACATATTATTCAATCTTGATGCACGCGACGGTCTGAAAAAAGGCGTCGACGCATTGGCAAACGCAGTGAAAGTGACCCTCGGACCTAAGGGCCGCAACGTCATTATCGAGAAATCATACGGCGCTCCTCATATCACAAAGGACGGCGTGACAGTGGCAAAGGAAATCGAACTCGCTGACCCGATTGAAAACATGGGCGCTCAGCTCGTGAAGGAAGTCGCATCGAAGACCAACGACCTCGCCGGTGACGGTACAACAACAGCTACAGTGTTGGCACAAGCTATCGTCGCAACAGGTTTGAAGAACGTCATCGCTGGCGCAAACCCGATGGATCTCAAACGCGGTATCGACAAGGCAGTCGCAAAGGTTGTCGAATCATTGAAACAGCAGTCAGAAATCATTGGCGACAACAACGAAAAGATTCGCCAAGTTGCTACTATTTCAGCTAACAACGACTCAACAATCGGTTCACTCATCGCTGAGGCAATGGGCAAAGTGAAGAAAGAAGGCGTGATCACAGTTGAAGACTCAAAAGGTATCGAGACATACGTCGACGTTGTTGAAGGTATGCAGTTCGACCGCGGTTACATCTCACCTTACTTCGTCACTGACACAGAGAAGATGGAAGCTGTCTACGACAACCCATACATCCTCATCTATGACAAGAAGGTCAGCGTGATGAAAGACCTTCTCCCAGTTTTGGAGAAGACATTACAGACAGGTCGTGCATTGTTGATCATCGCTGAAGATATCGACAGCGAAGCTCTTGCAACATTGGTTGTCAATAGATTACGTGGATCATTGAAGGTTGTGGCTGTTAAGGCTCCTGGCTTCGGCGACAGACGTAAAGAGATGCTTGAAGACATCGCTATCCTCACAGGCGGCACCGTCATCAGCGAAGAAAAAGGCTATCGTCTTGAAGATGCCACTTTGGCAGAACTCGGCTCATGCGACAAGATCACTGTCACAAAAGACAACACAACCATCGTCAACGGACAGGGCGACAAAGAAGCCATCCAGGCTCGCGCAGCACAGATCAAAGCTCAGATCGCTACAACTACATCTGACTACGACCGTGAGAAACTTCAGGAAAGACTGGCAAAGATCGCTGGTGGCGTAGCAGTCATCCACGTCGGCGCAGCTTCAGAAGTCGAGATGAAAGAAAAGAAAGACCGTGTTGAGGACGCCTTGAACGCTACACGTGCAGCTATCGAAGAAGGTATCATTCCAGGCGGTGGCGTCGGATTCATCAGAGCTATCAAGGCTTTGGAGAGAATGAAAGGCGACAACGACGATGAGACAACAGGTATCTGCATCATCAAACGCGCTTTGGAAGAACCACTTCGTCAGATTGTTGAGAACGCCGGCCTCGAAGGCTCAGTGGTCGTCAACAAGGTTGCCATGGGCAAGGGTGACTTCGGATTCAACGCACGTACCGAGACATACGAGAACATGCTCAAGACCGGTGTCATCGACCCAGTTAAGGTGTCGAGAGTGGCACTCGAGAACGCAGCATCAATCGCAGGCATGCTCCTGACAACAGAATGCGTGGTTTCAAATCATAAAGAGGAGAACCCGGCACCACAAATGCCACCTATGGGCGGCGGAATGCCAGGAATGATGTAATCATTTGATTCCGTTCTCTCTCATAAACCGTCTGATCTCAGCGGCATGACATCCTTTTATGATGACGTGATGGTTGCCGATGGAATGGTTTAAGAGATACGGCTTCAGATTTATATCGAAAGTAATTTGAGTACGGCAAAAATGATTGCTGTACTCATTTTTTATGGCTTTCGCTTCAGTAACAAACATCTTGTCGAGCCTGCGACCGCCCCATTTCATGATGGTGTAATCGGTCAACGGCATGTCGCCTTGCACCGCCACACCTATTCCCGACTCAAAATGCGTGCGCATTGTCGTTCTATAACACATCGACAACGGCACGGTGCAGTGAGCGAACATGGTGGTTTTATCGGTGAGGATTGAAGGATTTGCCATGAAAGCCGGCTCGTTGCATAGTTTTCGTGCAAGAAGCATGGTCATCAGAGTCTGCATGTCGCCTTCGCAGCCAGCCACTACGCCTTCGTCGTTGAGCTTCGCCAATGCCAGACAACTTGTTGTGTTACAAGCTTTTATGATATCGAAACAACGTATCGTCATGGCATCCAGACGTTCTTCCTGACAAATCTTTTTTATGGCCACATATGGGTCTGAAACCTTGATCTCGTCAATCAAACGTTGCAAATCAATGTTTATAGTCTGTATCCCATAATATTCGCGAAGGTAATCGTAATCGACGCCGCTTGCTATCAGCCAATCGGAAGGCTGTCCAAACAGACCGATTCGGGTACCGATGAACGGCATCGACGTGCCATGACGCGTCACAATCATGTTATCCACAATCTCCTTGACAATTTCATCGTTTGTGCCATGAATTATCCTGCCTGTCTCGCCTTTTTCCGACAGATATGACAATATCTCCAGCGATGCCGCCAACGAATTGTTTCGTCCGTCGGCAATCAAGGTGGTTGTTTTCAACATGCCTGTCGACCAGATACGTTTAAACATATTTTCCACGCCACCTGTTGCAACCATCACAAAATCTATATTTTGTTGGGACGCGGCGTGCCACGTCCCAACATTTTCATCACCGATTATTGTGATTTCGGCATTACATTTATTTCTCAACAAATCCAACAATTCGGCGTATTCCGTGCGGACAAAATCGTCGGATTGAAACGAGGAACGAATGATTAAAATATTCATGTTTAATGTGTTACGACAAAACGTTCGGTCTTTTCACCAATCTTCACGAAATAAACGCCATCTTGATAATTTGAGGTGTTGATATTCAATTCCTTAATATCATTGGCTTCAAATTCATCAACTTTCTGACCTACAGCATTGAAAATCACAATATTATCAAGATTATTGCCACCAATTCTCAAGAATTCATTAGCTGGATTCGGATAGATGGTAAAATCATTTGCTGCATTTTCGGCCACATCAACTGTACCACATTCATACTGCTGGATATTCTCCGCTGACATGTACTGAATCATCATGTCAAGTGTTGGAGGATAAATGTCACGCTGGGCGAAGGTATGGTCTGGACGGATGAGCATGATAGTTGGATAATAACCCACAGGAATAGCCTGGGCTATGTCGTTGCCGCCGCCAGCTCTACTTATTGTAGGATATTCGACACCATATGTTTCAACCCATGTTTGGCAAGTTTCATCGCCGCCGTTTGGAGTAATCTCCATAAAGAACACATCGTGTTCGTTGCAGCCATACAGATGATAGGCATCAACCATATCGGACATAATATCTTGGCTGTAAGGGTCTCCAGCAAGGAAGAAATTGATGAGAACATACTGGCCTGCATCGAGCAGACTGTAGAGATTAATTTCATTGCCTTCAAGGTCGGTGCCTGTGAAGTCAACGATCACTTCACCACCACCGCCAGGAGTTGTAGTTGCGGTTGTCTGAGCCATCTCGTAAATATTGCCTTCAGCATCAGCTGGGACTGCACAAATAACATATTCTGTGTTTGGATTAAGGTCGGTAAAGGTATGTGACAGTTCTATATCGGCTGGGAAACCGTATGTGTTAACATATTCAGGGAGAGAGAGTCCAGCAGATGCAGCCCATTGTGCGAGTTCGCTCTCGGTACCCATTGTGTAATGATATTCCGCGCATTCTGCATTTGGCGTAAATGTGGCTGTAATCTCAGTCTCCAATGCCTGATCGACAGTGATTGCCACTTCAGGATTTGTTACCGGAGCCGTGCAGTCGTGTTGCTGGATTCCGTAAGGTGTCAAGGCGTTTATGATGGTTTGCGCATTGTTGATTGGCCAAAGGTCTTGAATAACAATTGAATGGTCTGGAGCGATGAGAATCACTGTTGGATACTGACCAATTTGGTATAATGAGTTGCAGATAGTAGCTCCACCGCCTGCAGTACTGATTGTAGGATATTCAACGCCGTAGTTCGCCGCCCAATTCTGGCATGCTGCATCGCCATCAGAGACTGAAACCTCAATGTAAAACACATCATACATATTGCAGCCGAAAGAATAATACGACTCAACAACTTTTGGTGTAGCCTGCTGGCAAGGACCACATGTGGTGAAGAAGAAATCCATGAGAACATACTGTCCGCCGTCGAGGATATCAAACAGATGCACTTCTGTTCCGTGGCAGTCGGTAGCTGTAAAATCGACCGCAGTTGTTAATGGACATTGAGCCATCATATTGAAACTCAATGCGATAGCAAAGATAAAAGTAAAGATTTTTTTCATAGATGTTAAATTTATTTGTTAATATTTGTTGATAATCTATATTTATCGAAGCAAATTTACATAAAAAATCATTTCAACACATTAATATTTTTTACTAATTTTGCACTTTGATATGGAAGAAGAGAAACTCAGGAAACGCGACCGAATTATCAAAGGATTTTCGAAACTTCTGAAAGAGGACAAGTTGAAGGCTGTTTCAGAATACATTGAGAATCCAGGGGAGTTTATTGCTCTTTTGAAAGGTTTTTGGTACAGCGACAGTGAGAAGCAGAAGCAGTTCGACGAGTTCAGCGAGAACACCATTTCCAATTTCCACATCCCATACGGCGTTTCGCCAAATGTGGTGATCAACAGCAAGATTTACATGGTGCCCATGGTCATCGAGGAGAGTAGTGTTATCGCGGCGGCATCCGCCGCCGCGAAATTCTGGGGCGACAGAGGAGGATTCCATGCCGAAGTAGTTGACGTTCAGAAGGTTGGACAGCTGCATTTCTGCTATAAAGGCGACAAAGAGACACTCAAAAACCTCATGCCTGAGATTGAAGTCGAGCTTCGCAATTCAACCAAAGAAATCACCGCCAAGATGGAGAAACGCGGCGGCGGAATCCTTGATATTAAATTAGTTGACTTCACTGAAAAGCTTCCAGATTATTACCAGTTGCGCATCACTTTTAATACCTGCGACTCGATGGGCGCCAACTTTATAAACTCATGCCTTGAGACTTTCGGTCATACCTTACAGGATTATTTCCTCCGTCGTGGCGAAAACGTCGAGATAGTGATGGCGATTTTGTCGAACTACACCCCGAATTGTCGTGTGAAAGTATGGGTCGAGTGCCCGATTTACGACCTCGATGGCGTCGACGAACACCTTGACGGACAAGGATTTGCAGAGAAATTCAAGAAGGCTGTCGACATAGCGCACATCGACGAATATCGCGCCACTACACATAATAAAGGCATCTACAACGGCATCGACGCAGTGGTCATCGCCACTGGCAACGACTTCCGTGCAACTGAGGCGGCTGGTCACGCTTATGCTTCGCGAAACGGACATTACGAATCGCTGAGCTCATGCGAGATAAAAGACGGGATGTTTAAGTTTTGGCTTGAGGTTCCGATTGCGCTCGGCACCATCGGCGGACTGACGAGCCTCCACCCTCTCGCAAAAGAATCTCTTGAATTATTAGGCCATCCTTCGGCACCTGAGCTTATGACGATAGCTGCCACCATGGGACTCGCAAACAACTACGCTGCCGTTAAGTCATTGACAACCAAAGGAATACAGCAAGGACACATGAAGATGCACCTTGCCAATATATTAAACCAATTAGGTGCCACCGATGAACAAAAAGCGGCTGCGCTCGTCCACTTTAAAGATGTCACGGTGACGTATGCCGCAGTTGAAGAATTTTTAAAAAACAATGGCTAAATTTCATGCCAATGGAAAATTGATGCTAACTGGCGAATACCTTGTTTTGCAAGGCGCTCGCGCTTTGGCGTTGCCGTTGAATCTGGGGCAGTCGCTGGAGGTGACGACCATCAACGACCGCAACGGCATGATTCACTGGGACGCCTACACCCCAAAAGGCTTCTGGTTTGCCTCCATCTTCAGCAAGCACGACTTCACCGTCCACGCCTCCGACGACATGGACAAGGCCGACAATTTAAGCAGGATTTTTAAAGCAATTAAGTCGCTGAATCCCAGCATCTTACAAGACGACAACGATTATTTCTTCATCACTCGCCTTGAATTCGACAAAGACTGGGGTCTCGGCAGCAGCTCCACTCTGATTTCGTTGCTTGCGCAATGGGCCAACGTGAACCCATACGAACTTTTGAAGATGACAATGGGCGGCTCGGGATACGACATTGCATGTGCAACAGCTTCACAACCAATAACTTATCAGCTTATTAACGGCAAGCCAATCGTTGAAAAAGCCGATTTCAAGCCAGCGTTTGCTGACAAATTGTTTTTTGTTTATCAAGGGCACAAACAGAGCTCAGGAAAAGAAGTGAAATCGTTTAAAGAGAGGGCGCAAAAATATGATTATTCCTCAGAGTGCTCCGAGATCTCTGAGGTCTCCGAGAACTTAATTAGAACCGCTTCTTTTAACGATTTTTGCGCCCTTTTGACTCGTCATGAAGAAATCATGAGCCGTTGTTTGGAGCAGCCTTCATTGAAAACTTATTATTCTGATTTCCAAGGAGTTATCAAATCACTTGGTGCCTGGGGCGGCGACTTCTTCCTGGCAGCGACGGAACTATCGGAAAAAGAAGTGAAGAAATATTTCTATAACAAAGGATTAAACACAATTATCAAATACGAGAACATTGTTCTCTCTCACGAAGTAATTAGTCGTCAATTAGAGAGCCTTAGATCGCGCAGCGAGATACCAGCTCGATAATGACAACTAATGACGAGATTTTTTAACAATCAATTTTTCAATCCTCAACTCGCGCAGAGAGATGCCGGCTCGATAATAACATTTTTTCTCCAAAAAGATATTCATTCTTTCAAAATTATTTTGTATAATTGCATTTTGTAATTTTGAACGAGTAAGTTTTTTGATGAAAATTGGGAAATATATCATAAGTCTCTCATTCTTAATATGTTTGCTTTTCAGCACGACTAGTTTCGCAAAAGCTGAAAACGAACCTAAAGAGGAATTTAAAGCCGGCGAGGTGATCATCGAGCATATCCTCGACTCGTACGACTGGCATATTTTCACTTGGAAAGGTCATCATGTTAGCGTTTATCTGCCGATCATCGTGTTCAACGAAGGCAAATGCTACACTTTTTCATCGAAAGTGTTTCATGAGAGCGACAAATATGTCACGGTAAACAAAACCAACTCCGAAGAACTCGTTTTTGCCATCCCGCACGAAGGAAAATACAAAGGTAAGGTGGTGATTCTCAATGCCGACGGCACTCAGACTCGTCCTTGGGACATCAGCATCACGAAAAACGTCATGGCGCTGTTTATCTCGTGTGCCATCATCTTGGTGCTGTTCTTCCTCGTGACAAAAGCCTATCGCGAGCGCGGCGAGAAAGCCCCAAAAGGTCTGCAGTCGCTTTTTGAGTGGCTCATCTGTTACGTCAGAGATGACATAGCGCGCAAGGCCATCAACGAGAAGAGCGTCGACAAATATCTGCCCTACCTCGTCACGGTGTTTTTCTTTATCTTCATCAACAACCTTTTGGGACTCATCCCAATCTTCCCTTTTGGTGCCAATATCACGGGAAACATTGCGGTGACAGCATGTTTGGCGCTTTTCACCTTCTTCATCACAAACCTTCTTGGAAACAAGGAATATTACAAAGACATCTTCAACACTCCGGGCGTGCCGTGGTTTTTGAAGTTCCCGTTGCCTCTGATGCCGATCATCGAGACGGTGGGCTGCTTCACCAAGCCTTTCGTGTTGGCGGTGCGTCTTTTCGCGAATATCACGGCCGGACACATAGTGGTGCTGGGCTTCATCAGCAGTATTTTCATCGTGGCTCAAATCAGTGCGGCAGGCGGAGCGGGAATGTCGGTTTTCTCACTGATTCTGGTCATCTTCGTCGATGTCATTGAGCTTCTGGTGGCCTACATCCAAGCTTATGTGTTTACGTTGTTGTCGGCATTGTATTTTGGAATGGCAAGTAAAGAACATCATCATTAAATATTATAAATCTTTTAAATAAAAGTATTATGTCATTATTAGTTATGTTACAGGAAGTGGCAAGAGCAGCAACAGATTTGGCACCTCTCGCAAAGTTAGGAGCCGCTTTGGCCGCAAGTATCGCCGTCATCGGCGCAGCAATGGGTATCAGTAAAATCGGCGCAAGCGCATTGGAATCAATGGCTCGTCAGCCTGAGGCTGCTGGTAACATTCAGACAAGCATGATTTTGGCAGCAGCATTCGTGGAAGGTGTTTCACTTTTCGCAGTGGTCGTCTGCTTGTTGGTCGCAGTCGGTTGAGAAAGTATCTTAGGTTGTAACGGTTGGTTGCAACCTAAGATTAAATTTTGAATTTTAAATCTTTGAATTTAGAATTATGGAGTTAATTAGTCCTGATTTCGGGTTTTTCTTTTGGATGGTGATAGCCTTCGGCATAGTGTTTTTCTGCCTGGCAAAATTCGCTTTCCCTGTTATCGGCAAGGCTTTGAAGCAACGCGAGGAGAAAATCACCGAGGCTCTTGAGCAGGCCGAGCGCACCCACGAGGAGATGAGAAATCTTCAAGCAAAGAACGAGGAACTTCTGCAGCAGGCTCGCGAAGAACGTGAAGAGATGCTCGCCGAAGCCCGTCAATATCGCGATAAAATCATCGAAGAAGCCAAGACAAAGGCGAAAGATGAGACCAACCGACTTGTGGAATCGGCCAAGGAGACCATCGAAAACGAGCGCAAGGCGGCGATGACCGACATCAAAAACGAAATCGCCAACATCTCGATAAAAATCGCCGAGAAGATTCTCGAAAAAGAGCTTTCGACCGACGAGGCACAGCTGAAATATATTAACGAAATTATCAAAGAAACTGATAATCAATAAGATAGTATGAAAAACACTCTGTTGATACGCCGCTACGCCAAGGCCTTCCTCGACTACGCCATCAAAAACAACATGGCCGACCAGGGACTTGCCGATCTCGAGGTGCTTACCAAAACGCTTCAAGGCAACCGCGAGCTGCGTACCATACTGTCGCAACCGTTCTTAGCCAAATCAAAAAAAGAAGCCATCATCAACAGGATTTTTAAAGATAAAATCTCTGATAACACACTGAAATTCATCATGTTAATGCTCGACAAGAACCGTCAGGACATCATCCCGCAGATTCTTGTCACTTACCATGAACTATATAACGAATATAAAGGCATCGCCGAGGTGACGATTACCACCGCGGTGAAAATCGATGAGCCGACGCAGCAGAAACTTCTCTATTTTGTAAAAGATAAAGTCAAGGGTAATGTGATGATTATCAACAATATAGATAAAAGTATCATCGGAGGTTTCATCATCAATTATTTGGATTATCAGTACGACAGGAGCGTGCGGAATGAGTTGAAGAAGTTGCAGTCGCTGTTTAATGATAATCTTTATGTTAAAGGATATTAAAAGAATGAGATATGGGACAAATTAAACCCGCTGAGGTATCAGCAATTTTGCTTGATGAGTTGACGAACTTCGAGAACGAGGCTTCGCTTGATGTGAATGGAACGGTGCTCAACGTCGGCGACGGCGTGGCACGTGTCTACGGCATGAGAGACGCTGAGGCTGGCGAGCTCGTGGAGTTTGAGAAAAACGGCGCCATGGGTATCGTTTTGAACCTCGAGGAAGACAACGTGGGCGTGGTGCTTCTGAGCGAGGCTGGCAACATTAACGAGGGCGACACCGTGGTGTGCACACACCGCATCGCTTCAGTGAAGGCTGGCGAAGGACTGCTCGGACGTGTCATCAACACCCTCGGACAGCCTATCGACGGCAAGGGCGAGATCAAAGGCGAGACCGTCGACATGCCTCTCGAGCGCAAGGCTCCGGGCGTCATCTTCCGTAAGCCGGTCGACGAGCCGCTGCAGACCGGTATCAAGGCCATCGACGCCATGATCCCAATCGGACGCGGACAGCGTGAGCTCATCATCGGCGACCGTCAGACGGGAAAGACAGCAATTGCTATCGATACCATCATCAACCAGAAAGAGTTTTACGACAAGGGCGAGCCTGTTTACTGTATCTATGTAGCAATAGGTCAGAAGGGCTCAACCGTCGCCAATATAGTGCAAAGCCTTGAAGATCATGGTGCTTTGCCGTACACCATAGTCGTGGCCGCTACAGCCTCCGACGCTGCCGCAATGCAATATTACGCTCCGTTTGCAGGTGCCGCCATAGGCGAGTATTTCCGCGACACTGGACGTGCAGCGCTCATCATCTACGATGACCTGTCGAAACAGGCCGTGGCATACCGCGAGGTTTCGTTGCTGCTCCGCCGCCCGCCAGGACGTGAGGCATATCCGGGCGACGTGTTCTACCTGCATTCACGTTTGCTTGAAAGAGCAGCGAAGATCATCAACAACGACGAGATTGCGGCGAAGATGAACGACCTTCCGGAAAGCTTGAAAGGTAAGGTGAAGGGCGGCGGATCGTTGACCGCACTGCCAATCATCGAGACGCAGGCTGGCGACGTGTCGGCCTACATCCCGACAAACGTCATCTCCATCACCGACGGACAGATATTTTTGGAGACAAACCTCTTCAACGCTGGTATCCGTCCGGCCATCAACGTGGGTATCTCGGTGTCGCGTGTAGGCGGTAAGGCTCAGATCAAATCTATGAAAAAAGTCGCTGGAACACTAAAGCTCGACCAGGCACAGTTCCGTGAGCTCGAGGCGTTCTCGAAATTCGGCTCCGACCTCGACGCAGCCACGCAGGCAGTGCTCGACAAAGGCCGCCGTAACGTGCAGATTTTGATTCAGCCACAGTCGTCGCCTTTGCGCGTCGAGGAAGAGGTAGCTATCATCTACTGCGGCGTGAACAACATCTTGAGAAAGATACAGCCGAGCCAGGTGGCGGAGTTCCAGAAACGCTATCTCGACCTGCTCAACAGCACCGAGAAAGAGACGATGGAAGCCCTCAAGGCCGGAAACTACAACGATGAAATAACCGCTGTGTTGAAGAAGGCAGCAGCTGACATCATCGACATAATGACTAAGAAAGACTAACGATCATGGCAAATCTCAAGGAAGTCAGGACACGTATCAACTCGGTGAATTCGACGATGCAAATCACTTCAGCGATGAAGATGGTGTCGGCGTCGAAGCTCCGCAAGTCGCAGTCGACGATTGTGGCGTTACGTCCGTATGCTTCCAAGCTTCAGGAGATAATGATGCGCCTGTCGTCGTCGCTGAAAACCTCGGCGGAAGGCGTATATGCCAAGGTTCACAAGGAAAATCCTGAGGATGAGAAAATTCTGCTCATCCCGGTGGCGTCGAACAAGGGACTATGCGGAGTGTTCAACGTGAGCGTGATTCGCGAGACGCTCAACGTCTTGAAGGAAGATTACAAGGTTCTATACGAGAAAGGTAATGTCGACATCCTCTGCATCAGCAAGAAAGTGGAGGAAACGCTGCGATTCAGGAAATATCGCCTTGCCGGCGAGCAAAACGAGTTGCTCGACAACCTCTCTTACGAGAACACACTCCCATTTGCCGAGAAGCTGATGGCTGACTTCGCTGAAGAGAAATATGATCGTATCGTGTTCATTTACAATCAGTTTAAGAACGCCGGAACGCAGATTTTGAAGCGCGAGCAGTTCCTTCCTATCGTCGATTCTGAGAAGAAACCGGCCGACGACGACCCGCGTTTTGCCGAGTTTGAAACGGAATACATATTCCAGCCGTCGAAGGAAGAGATTCTTAACTCATTGATTCCAAAGTCATTAAAACTACAAGTCTATAAAATTTTGCTCGACAGCTTCGCTTCTGAACATGGAGCTCGCATGGTCTCGATGACCAAGGCAACCGACAACGCCGCCGAACTGCTGAAAGAGCTCAATCTGTCGTACAACAAAGCACGTCAGTCGGCAATCACGAACGAGATTATCGAGATTGTCGGCGGCGCCAACGCGTTATAAATCGATTATAGAACTGCCCCACTTATACACCCTTTCTATATTAGGGCAGTCTATGTTATTGGTTTTCAACAAGTCGTAGATTTTCTTTAATCCATAAGGGAAATCTTCAGTAAAATATCGAGTTGAGAAATCAGGCACCCACCCATTACTTTCCAGTCGCATAGGAGCACTAATCTCCATAAAAGCAGGAATAGAACTGATTTTTTTAGTCAACGACTTGTTATCAGTTGATTCATAATATGTTAGCAAAGATGGAATGGCATTTTCAGAAAACCCCAAAGCTTTGGTCAGTTTCATGAATTCCTCATCCATATCGATAATAATTTGTGAGGAGTCATCGGTCCATTCTTTGTAAAACATAATAGGTCTTTCGTAGGCTTGTCCATGCCAATCTTTCCACAATGAATATAGTCTTCCGGTATGCAATATCGGATTGCTGTTTGTAAGACTTGCCTCATAATAGCTATCCAGCAAACGAGTAGGTGTTTTAAACAATGTTTCTACGATTTCCCTGAAATTCTCTCTATCGTCACAGCCTTCAACAGCTACACGCAGGTCATTTTTATAACCCAAGAGGTTAGCCTTGTGGCCATACTTTATGGTGCGGGCTATGAAAGGTACTCTTTGGAAGCCGAACAGCGGTATCGACTTTGGTAAAATATCGTGTGCCATAAAAAAGAATCCCGTATTACTCACGATGGAGCCAACGATGGTATTCCCCGTCAAATACGGCATAATCTTTTTTAAAGTTGATTCTATAGCAAAGCCAGGCAGACAAAGAAGAACAATGTCACATGAAGGGATTACATCTTTCGCCAATGCTGAAATTTTTGATGGGCGGCAGCTATACACCTTTTGATTTGGGTCATAAATCTCCAATTCTGCGCTCCACGATGCCGGATCACGTGTCAGGATCGACAACTCCACATCTTTTTGACTTCCCAAAAAACCTGCACACACTAATCCAAGATTTCCGCCTCCGCAAATACAAATTTTCTGCATATGGTTTAGTTTAAATTAGTAATCGTTTCCATGAACTTCCGATAGTTGACATCCATATTCCAATGCGCCTGCCATTCTTCTCTGGTGGAAGTCCTTAATTGCTGAATCTTATCGTCATCGAGATTTGAAAAATCAAGGATGATGTCTTTGAGTTGCTCAGGCGTGATATCCTTAGAAATCAGTAAACCTGTGTTTTGGTTGACTATTTCAGACGTTCCACCTACATCGGTCGCAATAATCGGTATTCCAAACGATATGGCTTCCATGATGGAAACAGGTATGCCCTCGCTAAGACTGGTATTGACAAACACGTCAAATGACGAATTTTTGATAAACTCAAGAAGGTCGCTGTTTTGCATAACTCCTTTAAAATCAACGGTAATATTGTCTCCGTATGATTTCGTTATTTCGAGCACCTGTTTTTTCAACGGTCCGCCGCCGATATGTGTCCAACTGATTTTTTTATTTGTTATCTGCTTCAATGCATTGGCGAGAAGGTCAAGACGTTTGATGGCGACAATGTTTGAGCATGTGAGTATGCGGAACTCTTCAGTTTTGGAATAGCTTTGTATTCCATGATCGCCGCTCCCCAGTCTGCTGACGCATATTTTGTTTTTAATTTGTGGATAGATGCCTGTCAGATAATCGGCACCGTGTTGCGATATGGTACAAATCATATCCAAAGCGTCAAACAGCTGATTCCTGAAAGGAATATAGCCTTTCGCCTCATGATAAAGGTCGGAATTATGAAAGCGTGAAATGCTTTTAGGGAATGCATGATTTTTTTTCTTCATCAAAGCCAGCGCGTTAGCCGTGTTGTATCCCCAATAAGAATAGCACAGATCTTCCGAAGTCATACTTTCGACCACCTTTTTAAAGTTTTTGCTGGCCAGTATGCTTCTTGTGAGAAGTATTGAAGTGAATATCTTCCATAACTTTTTCCGAATCGAGCAATTGGCATGGTTTTTCACAGCTTTGGCGGCGCGCAGTTCTTTGATAACGCTGATAAAAGGTGACAAATTGAAAACTCCCGACATGAAAAGTCTGAGTTTTTTCTTTGGATTAAAACCTAATATCGGCTCTTCTATCTTTACATTAGCGAATGCATTCTGACGCTTGTCGCCATTAGCCCACATTGGGGTAATCCTCACATAATCAACCGATTGCGCCAAATACGGCAACTCGTTTGCGAGAAAAGTCTCTCCCGACCCATAAGGATAATTGTCAGAAAACAGAAATATGGTTTTCATAATGGCAATTCTTTAAAAATACTAGTTCCAGGGTTCTCTTCGTATGAATAATATATGACTTTAGTAGGAAAATCAGCCGCATTGAATTTCGGGTCAGGAATCATAAAATTCTTGCCATAATAAATCATCAATGCCTCTTCAGGGTTCTTTGGAATATAAACATCGCTACCCTTGAAAACCGCCTTTTCCAAACCGCTGTTTGGCACATATCTTCTTCTGACGAAAGCTTTCAACTCTTTGTTGAGATGTTTCTTTTTCACAGGAAACACTGAGCATCTGATAAGCTCGCAATATTTATCAGCCGGGTTGTTTTCGTCAATACAGAAATAAAACACATCGATAGTGGTGTGAAGGTATCTGTAACACTCTTCCAAGCCACCGCCCTGCGAACGCAGCTCCTTCACAAGTATGAATCCGTTTTTCGTAAGAATTTCTCGAATCTTCGCTGAATCAGACAAATAAGCGCCCACGTCGAGGTCGTAATCATGCTTGATGAAATCGTGTTCCCTGTAGTAGCCGAGAAGTGTGCCGAATTCAAGCCAAAACATGATGCCGTTGTCATTCAAGACCTTTGAAAAATGTTGCAACAACTCGACGGCTTCTTTTAAGAAATAATTCTTTTTCCTCTTGATCCTGCGACCATATCTCAGGTTATAATAAAAATTGTAACATCCCATGAAAAAAGGGATGGTCTTCATATGTTCTTTGAGTTTTTTTATTGCTTTCATCCTACTTTTTTAATAAAATTCCTTCAAGTAACCGAGCATATTCGCCTGCCAGAGATTTTCTGGAATATTTCTCTATTGACTCACTGACATTACTAGGCAAACCTGATGTTTTGAAGCGTTGGTAATAGTCTTTTAAAGTCTCCTTCATCTTCGCTTTGTTGTCGAAACCAACTGTCGTTCCGGCATTGCATTCGCTAATGATATGGGCAGCATCGCCGTCTTCTGGACCTATGCACAGAATCGTTCGTCCAGATGCGAGATATTCGAAAAGCTTACCTGTCAAGAGACCTTTGGCACGCGGCTCGCTGTCGGGCATGAGCAGCAACAGCAACAGAGTTGAAGCGCGATGTATCTGCGCCACCTGGCTATGCGGTACATAAGGCGTGAACGTTATGTTTTGCAGCAAGCCTTTCGCTTTTATCATTTCAACAACCGAACTGTCAATATGGCCTATCATATTGATTTGAAATTCTTTAGCAATATCATCGTCTTCTTTTATCAGTTCACCGACGGCATCCCATAGGTTTTCGGGATTCTGTATGGCCGAAAGCACGCCGAGGTATGTGATAACGAACTTCGACGGCAGTTCCACCGTTTCGTTTTTATTGACGTCGCTGTCGTAACCATTATAAATTGTTACGGCGTCGTGAGCGCCAAGGTTTTCAAGGCGTCGCGCCCAGTCAGGAGCCACTGTCACCACCTTGTCGGCTTGTGTCAAGACCTCCTTTTCCAAACGATGATGCTTACGGTCGGCATAACGTGTGAGATGCAGCTTGTCGTAATAATCAATCTCTGTCCACGGATCGCGGAAATCGGCCACCCACGGAATATTGAATTTCTTATGTAACGCTTTGGCTATCAGATGCATAGAATGCGGCGGACCCGTCGAGATTATCGCATCGACAGGATGCTCCTTCAAATATTTTGAGAGATATCGCACCGATGGCTTAATCCACCAACAGCGCGCGTCGGGGATGAAGAAATTGCCTCTTATCCAAAGACTTATGTTTTCTTTCCAGCCGCTTTTTTTCGCGCCCTCGTTGATGAATCCAGCCTTCACCTTCTCCCCTTTCTTTATCCCGAGAAACTTCTTGTAAAAAGTGTACGGCTCCACTATCGGTCGTCTGATAACCTCAACCTCAGGCGCCACATCCTTCTCGAGAGACTCGTCCTCAACAGGATATTCAGCGTCTTCGGCAGTGTAAATCACAGGCTGCCAGCCGTTTTCAGGCAGATATTTCGACATCTTCAGCCAGCGCTGAACACCCGAACCACCCGACGGCGGCCAATAATATGTGATAATCAGGACGCGTTTCATTTCTTAAAAGTCATACGGCAAACGATTACCAAACCTATCAAAATCAACAGCGAAGCTATCAGCTGTATCGTGTTTCCCACCTTCCAGATGCTTGGTTCATAACGCATTACTATCTCATGCTGTCCTGCTGGGACAACCGCTGCACGTAAGATATAATCGGCACGGAACAACTGACTGTCGACGCCGTCGATCCACATCTTCCAGCCTTTCTTGGTCCAGATTTCAGAGAAAACGACAAGCTCATCTTTCGAGGAGTCGAAGTTATATCTCAACTGATTCGGCCGATATTCAACAAGTTGAATCGTTCCTTCAGCCGGTGTCGCGTTGAAACCGCCAAGCATATCTTTAAATTCATCGTTGACAATAGCCACGTTTCTGACATCGGTGTCGGCAATAGCATCAATCTCTTCGTTAGGAGTCGCCACCCATTTGATATCCGAGACCATCCAAGCGTTCCCGTATGCCTCATAATTTCTCGAAGCTACTTTCTGATTATCTTTTGGATAAATTAAATATCTGGTATTCAACATGTTAAGCACTTTCCAGTAATTTTTGTCGCGTTTGCTGAGATAATAATCGATGATATCCTGATAACGACGAAGTTTAGCGCCATGGTAGCCGCCAACCGATTTATGGAAATAGGAGGTGCCGGCATCGTTGAAAGTGCTCGTAGTGAGGTTAATCACACGATAATCAAGAGTCGCGTCGTTCAAAATCTGACGGTCGACCTCGCTCATAGTGAAAGGCTTGTCGGCCTTACGTTTGTCGATGAAATTACTGCTGTTGAGATAACGTCTGTCGATGGTATACATGTCGATCACGACCAACAAAGCCAAAATCGGGAACATGTATTTCTTATTCATTTTCCCACTGATACTCAACAAGATAATAATTCCAGCGATATAAATATACAGGAAGCTGCGCATCGCGTCGGCACGGAAGATGGCGATTCGCGCGTTAGCAAGCTGCTCGGCGAATGTGACATAAATCGCACCGTCTTTTCCGGCTTGAAGCTGTTGAAACTGAACAGCTTCGGCCTTGCTCAAGAAGTTAAAGAACGTCTGCGGCATCGCGTAGAACAAAATACAAAGTCCGCCGGTGATGCCCAACGAGATATACAGATATTTCTTGTTTTGCTTAAGCATTTCAGGGTTTTTGAATATCTCCGCCAAGGCGAGGAAGGCTAGCAACGGCATGCACACCTCGGCAATCACCAGCGTCATCGAGACGGCGCGGAACTTGTTGTAACCCGGGATGTAGTCGAGGAAGAAATCAGTGAATCCCATGAAATTCTTGCCCCAGCTGAGCAATACCGACAGCACTGTCGCTGCGAGAAGCACCCATTTGTATTTGCCTTTCACGACAAAAAGTCCCAAAACGAAGAGGAAACACACTATCGCGCCCACGTAAACCGGTCCGCTGGTGCCTGGCTGATCGCCCCAATAAGCGTTTTGTTGCGCTATGGTCGAACGGAAGCGAGCATCGCATTTATCCAAAGCCTTGTTGTCGTTTCCGATATACCCCGAGGCACCGCCTTTAGCGTTAGGAATCATCAGACTCCAAGTCTCACCTATACCGTAGCTCCACTGCGTAACATAATCTCTATCAAGACCTTTTGTCTGGTTTTCGACGTTTTTCGTCAAGACAGGTTTGCCACGCATCGTCTCTTTTCCGAACTCCATATTCGCATAAAGCGTCGTCGTACATGTCAAAATAGCGATCACCGCCACGCCGACGAGTATTCCGCTGGCTTTGAAGAAATGTAAATATTTCTTTTCTCTGATGGTTTCGACTATCTCGGCGATGATGATACACACCACGATGAGCAGCAGATAATACGTTATCTGAAGGTGTCCGGCTCGTATCTCGAGAGCTAGCGCTATAGCTGTGAGCACGGCGCCCCAAAGATATTTCCCTTTGTAAGTCAACAAGATACCTGCGATAACAGGAGCCATATAAGCCATCGCGACAGCTTTTGAGTTATGTCCCGCCCCGATGACGATATACAAATAGGAGGTGAATCCGTACGCCAGCGCTCCAATGAAACTCACCCAAACTTTACAGTCGAGAACGAGCAGAAGAATAAAAAAACCAAGCATGCTAACAAACACAGCACCGATAGGATTCGGGAAGCCAACGTTAAGAATCTTCCCCACATATGTCATAAGGTTGCTGTTTTGCGGCACCCTAATGTTCCACGCCGGCATTCCACCGAACATCGAGTTGGTCCAAAGGCTCTGCTCACCCGTCTGCGCTTTAAAATCAACGAGTTCCTTCGACATTCCCTTGTACATTTCAATGTCGTGCTGCTTGATACGCTTGCCCTGCATTATCGGCGAGAAATAAATCAGCGTGATCAGCGCGAAAGCGACGATGCAAAGCGCTATATAAATGACTTTTTTGTTTTCTGTGAAGAATTTATTCATATCTCATTCATTATTTACCCTGAAATTCATAACATCCCATGTCGATTCTACCACCGCAGATTCGCTGTCGGCCACCTAAATCAACGAAAGGAATATAAAGCCCACTGACATCGGCGGTACCGGCATTAACACATGGACTGTTTTCTACTAATTGATAATCATGATGTTGCTCATTAACAAACTGTGGATTTTCTTTCAGCATATTTTCATAAACTGAGATATTCTCAAAACAATAAATCGAATCCAAACCATATTGAACCACACCATTATTGAATTTCGGATAGCAGTCGGCGCCCCAAAGCCATATTTGAGAGCCATAGTAATACTCCAATGTATCCATGTTGTTTAAAGAATAAACCGCATGATTTGCCCAGAAAATACAGTTGTTCAGCGTCGGACATGCATCGAAAGCCGTCTGCATTCCAGCGCCGCCGCCACCACCACAGTAATTATTCACAATTGTAATATTATTCAACTCAGGATCAGATGTAGCCACTGCCAAACCGCCACCGTAATGCACCACAGAATTGTTGTATGCAAGCATATTTGCCACTTTCACATTATAATTCTTGCATCTTTGAATGCCTAAACCACCGGCATTAACTGCAATATTATCATAAAACACGGCATTGGTCAACACCATGTCGCAACTGTCGATATTCATGCCTCCGCCATAAGCCGATTCGCTGTAGTTGTCATGAAAAACCATGTCGTGCATGTCAATATCACATTTCAAGAATTGAAAACCTACGCCCCAAGTATAATCGGGCGGACACGCAACAGAAAGATTGTTATAAACTTCGCAGTCGTGAATATTCAAAACAGAGTTTTCAGCATACAATGCGCCACCTCTTCTGCGAGTTGTGCAATGGTGGAATCGGCAGTTGTCAATCTCAATGTCATTAGTCAGAAACACACGCATCACGCCTCCATCAACACCATATTGAGTCTTTCCATACGAAAAATCACAATAACGCAAAGCTACATTGCCTGATTTATGGAAAAAGAATCCTTTCCAACTGCCAAGTTCATGCTCATCATAGTTAGAATAGCCCGTAGTGTCGGCCACAGTGAACGAAATTCGAGCGTTTTCCCTGCCATTGGCATTTAAATTTCCCAAAACAGTTATCTCATAATATCCGTCAGCAACGACAGATGTACCCGCCTCGATGGTCAGAGTCTCACCGTCAGGCACCACCACATCACCAATAACACGTATCTTACCGCTCCACACACCCGACTGATTTCCAGAGACTTTAGTAATTTTTTCAACCGGCGATACACTCGGCTCGGCAACACTTTTTTCGCGTTTGCAGCTACTGATCATAATAGCACACGCAGCAAAAACTATCAATAAGAAATTTTTCATAGCATTATTATTAATTTGACAAAGATACTAATTTTTTAAATATGAGTAATTATGATTTTTTATTATTTTTGCAACATGAAAAAAATCATCCGATATATAACGATAATACTGGCAGCGGTTTTGTTGAGTCGTTGCGCTAACGTGGTAATGCCAAGCGGCGGTCCGAAAGACCAGAAGCCTCCTGTTGTGCTGGAAGCATCACCGGAAAACAACTCGACCAACTTCAAAGGCAAGACCATCCGCCTCACCTTCGACGAATTCGTGACACTCAACAACGCCTCGAACAACGTGTTCATCTCACCTCCGATGAACAAGAAACCAACTTATCGCACAAGCGGTAAGACAGTGATTATCAAGTTCGAAGAGCCTTTAAAGCCCGAGACCACATACTCCATCAACTTCGGCGATGCCATCAAAGACCTGCACGAAGGCAATGTATTTAAAGGTTATACTTTCAACTTCTCAACCGGCGATAATATCGACTCGCTCTCTTTAAAAGGAAAAATCACTTCAGCAGAAACCCTCAAAGACGCTGAAGGCTTTGTTATCGGACTGTATTCCAATGATAATGATACACTTACACTTGATTCCCTCCCCTATCGCGTCAAGCCGAGTTACATCACCACAACCGATAAACACGGCAATTTTGAATTTTCAGGACTCGCCGACAAAGAATATCTCATTTTTGCTTTGAAAGACAGCAACGCGAATCTCATTTTCGACCTTCCAAACGAGGAAATCGCATTCAACACCGAATTAGTAAGGCCATATCACATTGAGAATCAAGTTGTTAAAGATACTATCAAAAACGATTCCCTGGCAAAAACCGATACTGTTCTTGAGATAAAGAAAGACGATCATCCGACTTACGAGATATTCGCCTTTTTGCAGGAAGACTCGATTCAGAAGATTTTCAAGAAAGAACTCGTCGAGGCCGGACTGCTACGTTTCGTGTTCCGTTATCCTGCTAAAAATGTAGAGATAAAACCTATGGAGGAACTGCCCGACACATTCAACATTCTGCAGGTTTATTCAACAAGAGGAGACACGGTGCTTTGGTATTTCACGTCTAACAAAGACAGTCTCTGGATCAGCATCAACGATGGCGTAAATATCAGCGATACAACGCATTACAGCTTGAAACCTCGTCAGGCGGTGTCACGAAGAAAGCGCAAACAGGAGGAAAAAACGATTAAACGACTTGAGGTGAGAAACAACATCAAAAGCAACAAACTCAAGCCTGAGCAGCCGTTGATTCTCTCGTTTAACGAGCCTATAGTGAAGCTCATCATGCCTGATTCGATAGATTTACAGTTCACAAAACTCGATGAATATGGGTTTAAGTATCAGATAAACAAAGACTTAAAACCTGAAAACAAATATCAGTTCGCAATCCCCGACTCTGTTTTCTACGGAATAAGAGGCTACACCAACGACTCGATAAAACTCAATTTCCAAGTAATGGAAGAGTCGCAATTCGGTAGCATCTACCTTACCGTTGAGGTGCCTGAAGATGTGGCCCAAGCCATCATCGAACTCACCAACGAGCAAGGTAAAACCATTGACAAACAGATAATTACAAGCACACAAGAGGTAGCTTTCGAGTATCTCGACCCAGGCAAATACAAACTCAAAGCCACCCTCGACCTCGACGCTAACGGCGTGTGGAGTCCTGGCAATTTCAACAAACGGCTGCAACCGGAGAAGATCATCTTCTACGACGGCACACTCGAGGTGCGCGCCAACTGGGACATCGACTTGGATGAGCCGTGGAAATTAGAAAAATAATTGAAAATGAATCCATTATACCCTGTAATCAAGCTTCGTGAAGGCAAAGACGACGCCGTAAAACGTTTCCATCCGTGGATTTTCTCAGGCGCTATAGCAAACGCCGCTCCCGGACTGCAAGCCGGTGATATTGTTACAGTTACAAACTCCAGAGATGAGGTCATCGGCACTGGTTTCTGCGAAGCAGGTAATATTGCGGTGAAGCTTCTATCATTCGACAACACCAAGATCGGGGCGATGTTCTGGCAACAACGTCTCAACGCCGCCTTCGCAACACGCAAAGCTCTAGGATTCATTGACAATCCGCACACCAACTGCTTTCGTCTCGTCCACTCCGAAGGCGACAACCTCCCCGGATTGATTGTCGACATTTACGGAAAGACAGCCGTCATCCAAGCCCAGACAGAAGGTATGGCGTTGAATGTCAAGGCAATAGCAAAAGCTTTGGAAGCGATTCCTGAGCTGAAAATCGAGGCTATCTACAATAAAAGCTCCGAGGCGATGCAGCGCATGGGCAAAGATGCTGTCGACGACGGCTATCTCCTTGGCGGAAAATGCGAGGATTTCGTGCTCGAAAACGACTCTAAGTTCCTGATTGACTGGGAGGAAGGACAAAAAACAGGATTCTTCCTCGACCAGCGTTTCAACCGCGATCTGGTACGCCAGCTCGCCAAAGGCCGCACCGTTTTGAACACGTTCTGCTACACTGGCGGCTTCTCCGTAACAGCACTGCAAGGCGGCGCAAAACAAGTGGTTTCCGTCGACTGCTCCAAAAAAGCGATAACGATCTGCGAAAACAACATCGAGTTGAACGGCTTTTCAAAAGAAGCTAATCCGAGCCTCGTTGAAGACGCCAAGCTCTACTTGCAAAACATGCCTGAAAATCAATATGATATGATAATCCTCGACCCGCCGGCGTTCGCTAAAAATCACAAGTCACTGCACCGTGGGTTGCAAGGATACAAATTCATAAACAAGGAAGCTATAAAAAAGATAAACGCCGGCGGTCTTTTGTTCACGTTCAGCTGCTCGCAAGCCGTCGACAAAGCTCAGTTCCAAAGCATAGTGATGGCAGCGGCTATCGAAACCGGCCGCAAAGCTAAAATTCTGTATCAATTATCGCAACCTGAAGATCATCCGATTAACATATACCATCCGGAAGGAGCTTATCTGAAAGGGTTAGTGTTGGAAATTGATTAGCGGCACATCTTTTCAATGGTCTTTGTCGTGGAGAACCCCTCCACCAAGTCAACAGTCACCACCTTACCACCTTTTGCCATGACAATGTCGTATCCGACGATGTTTTCAGGCTTGTAATCGCTGCCTTTAACCAAAACATCAGGCTGGACGGTCTTTATAAGATTATAAGGAGTATCATCATCGAAAAGCACAACGGCGCTCACAAATTCTAGTCCTGCAAGCACAAAAGCACGGGCGTTCTCGTCGTTGACAGGACGCGACGGACCTTTCAAACGCTTCACAGAGGCATCGGTGTTCAAGCCTATGATCATCACGTCGCCGAAAGCCGCCGCCTTCGCCAGATACTCCACATGACCGCGATGCAGGATGTCGAAACAGCCGTTCGAAAACACTATCTTCTTGCCGTTTTTCCTGCAATCATCAAGCCACTTTGCGAGCTTGTCTCCACTAAGGAGTTTATTGTTTATCTTTTCGAAGTAATTCATAATCAATTGTTTATTGGTTTTCTCTTATCGATAAAGAACATCACGACATACGCCAAAACGCCTGTGATGAGGTAAAAGATCATCTGCGAGCCGTGGTTGATGGCGGCAAACGACCCTGCTGTCTGCGCCGAGATGCCATAAAAGCCGTTTAACAACGTTATTGCGATGAAATGATATGTCCCGATGCCACCTGGAACCGGCACAACGAAGCCGATGGTGGCGATGCCAAGCAAGGTGATGGCCTCGACGACGCCCAGCGTGCTGGTCTCACGAAGCATGTAGAAATACATCCACGTCATCATGACGTAAGCGCCCCAAACCGCCAGCGTATACAGCAGGAAACGCCATTTTCTCCTCATGGTGAAAACGCTTTTAACACCAGCGACAAAGCCCTGCCAAATAGACGCTATCTTTTTATTCTTTTTGCAAATAATGACGATGCCGTAAATAACCAACATCACCAGAATTATTGCAATAATTCCAAGTAAAACATTGTTTTTCAATTTGTTAACAAGCGGAACCATCCACGATGTTATCAGTCCCCCGAGCAACTCCCATTGAAAAATGATGACCAAAAAAGCTAACAAGAACAGCACCAGCAGGTCGATGATACGCTCCGAGACCACGGTTCCCAACGATTTGTCGAACGGTATGTTCTCCTTGCGTTTCAACACGCTGCAACGTATCACTTCACCGAGTCGCGGGAAGATGTAATTGGCAAGATATGCGATGAGAACGGCACCGTATGTCGACGACGCCCGCGTTTTATAACCCAGCGCCTCCATCTGGATATTCCAGCGTAAAGCTCTGAAAAACAATGATGTAGCAAGGAAAAACAGACTCAACAAAATCCACGAGTACTTCGCGTTTTTCACGTCGTCCCACAACTGTATCAAGTCGATTTTACGGAAGCTATGCCATAACAATGCGACTCCTAACGCAAGAAATACTACGTACCAAAATGTTTTTGACGCTTTTTTATTCAAATTTTGTTGTTTTTATCAGGGAAAATTATCATCGGCTTAAACTTCTTGGCCTCTTCAAAGTCCATCGAGGCGTATGAAGCAATGATCACAAGGTCGCCCTTCTTCACAAGATGTGCCGCCGCTCCGTTGATTCCGATGACACCACTGCCACGTTTTCCTTTGATGACATAGGTGTGCAGACGATGTCCGTTGGTAACGTCGTAGATGTCAACTTTCTCGTTTTCAATGATGTTGACGGCATCCATCAGGTCTTCATCAATGGTGATGCTGCCAATATAATCAAGGTCGGCCTGAGTTACCGTGGCGCGATGGATTTTCGATTTAAGAACTTCTATATTCATCTTAATAAATTCTCAAGTTATCAATTAAACGAACCGGTCCGAGCTGCAAAGCCACAAAAATCCTGGCATGCTCGCTGTCTTTCCAGTCGCTGACGCTCTGCAACGTAGTCTCGTCTGCTATCTCAACGTATTCAACGTCAAATTGTTTTATATCTGAGTATTTTTTTAATGCCAAAGCCTTCATCTCGGCCGGACTCATAGTCTCATATTCGGCAACAGTCTCTCTCAAAACCTTGTAAATCATAGGTGCGATAGCGCGTTCGTCAGCGTTAAGACGCATATTGCGCGAGCTCATAGCCAAACCGTCTTTCTCGCGAACGATGTCGCAAGGCACCACTTCAAGATTTATATTGTAATCTTTCACCAACTTAGAGATGATAGCCAGCTGCTGGAAGTCTTTCTCACCGAAATAAGCTCTGTTAGGCTCCACAATTTCAAACAACTTACGCACCACGATGGCCACTCCGTTGAAGTGACCCGGACGGCAAGCACCTTCCATCACATGCTCGATGGCACCAAAATCGTAATGATCTTCAACTTTTGCAGGATACATCTCCTCCACCGACGGCATAAAAACCGCGTCGCAGCCTGCGCTTTCCAGCAATGCCACGTCTCTCTCAGGAGTACGCGGATATTTCTCCAAATCAACAGGGTTGTTGAACTGCACCGGGTTCACAAACACGCTTGCCACCGCAATATCATTTTCTTTTTTCGCACGACGCATCAACGAGAGATGTCCTTCATGCAATGCACCCATTGTTGGCACAAGACCCACTGTAAGGCCCGAGTCACGTTTTGCCTTCAAATACGATTGAAGATCAGCGATATAATTAAAAACTTGAATCATAATATCAAATTCAGTTTGAAAAAACATGCAAAATTACATAATTCACAAATATAATGCACAAATAATTTAAAAAATTAGTATCTTTGCACCCAGAAATGCCCTGGTAGTTCAACGGATAGAACGGAAGTTTCCTAAACTTTAAATTTGGGTTCGATTCCCAGCCGGGGTACTAAATCTCCTTATCATGAGAAAACTATTATTGCTTTTCACCTGTATATCGCTGAATCTCATCGTGAACGCCCAGAAAATAGGCGAATGGGTGACGCATACCCCGGGAATGCAAGTCATAAGCGTCGATGTGATGCATAGCAACATCTTCGCGGCCACACCTTACGATATTTTTTATTACAACACCAACGATAACAGTATCAACCACTTATCAAAAGTCAACGGGCTATCCGACATGGGCATCAGCCTGATAAGATACAGCAAGCCTTACGATATTTTATTCGTCGGATATACCAATACTAATATCGATATCATTGATAATCAAGAGAATATAAAAAATATCCCTGATATTTACAACAAATATATCCTTGGAAACAAGACCATCAACAATGTGTTTTTCAAAGACAGATATGCCTACGTTTGCTGCGGATTCGGCATCGTCGTCATCGACCTCAAACGCAAAGAGGTGAAAGACACTTACATCATCGGTGACAATGGCAACTATCTGGGAGTCAACGATTTAACTATCTGCAACGACATTTTTTACGCTGCCACTGAAAACGGCATCTATTACGCCGACGCAAACAACAACCATCTCGCCGACTTCTCACAATGGCATCGTTTTAAGAACCACTTGCCACATGAAACAGAAAATTTTTCACAAATCGAGTATTTCGACGATCATGTAGTGGCAAATTACTATGATAAATTAGCCAATATCAATGTGCTGTTTGAAATATCCGACACCACTTCATGGGGTTATTTTCTCACCGATACACTGAAACATGTCAGCGACATGCGTGTCTGTGACAACAACATCATCGTGACTGAGGAAACTCGACAAATCAGAGTCTACGACACCGACAAAAACCTGGTTTTTTCAACCACAAACATAGAACCTTATTCGGCAACCTACGACAAATCAAGAAACTGCTACTGGGCTGGCACACGAACAAAATCGTTGGTCAGAATCAACCCTTCCGGCAAAACTGAAACCATAAAATTCAACGGACCTTATTCCGATAAGACATTCAGTATCAACGCCTCTGGCAACGACGTCTGGATTGCCGCAGGCGGTTATACCAGCACATGGGCACCTACATGGAATCACGACGGATTCTCGTATTACAACGGCGACAGATGGTATTATAAAAACATGACCAACGCCAGCGTTTTCGACTCAATAGCCGATATAACCTGCGTGAAATCCGACCCTACCGACAACAACATCGTTTATGCCTCATCTTTCAGCAAAGGTCTCATCGTCTTTGAAGGAGGAAAAGCCACAAAAGTCTACGGAAAACACAACAGCAGTCTCGGATACCACCTTCAATGGCAGCAACTTGGCGAATATTACGTCTTCCTGACTGGCTTCGACTTCGACAGCGACAACAACATGTGGATCGCCAACACCGGCGCCGAAAAAATGCTCTCCGTCAGAAAAACCGACGGCACCTGGCAGGCTTTCAACATCGGCAACAACGACATCGGACGTATCATGGTGGATAAAAACGACATAAAATGGATTTACAAACGTGGAGGCGAAATCATTGTCTTCAACGATAACATCGTTAAAACCATCAACGAGACAGCCACCACCGGCAACCTCCCTGGCGACGCCAACTGCTTCGTCACCGACAACGACGGCACCGTCTGGGTGGGAACGACCGACGGACTGGCGCTTTTCAAAGACTCGAACAGTATCTTCAACAGCAACACCTATGAGTGCTCCCGCATCCTGATACCCCGCAACGACGGCACCGGACAAGCCGACTACCTGCTGTCGGGCCAGACCGTGCTGGCGATAGCCGTCGACGGCGCTAACAACATGTGGTTCGGCACCACTAACGGCGTGATTCAGACCTCCAACGACGGTCAGACCACCTATCATCACTTCACAATGGAAAACAGTCCGCTGTTCTCCAACACCGTGACCGACATCGCCATCGACGACGACGGAAACATCTATTTCGTCACCGACAAAGGCATTATTTCTTATAAAGGCACTGCGACAAAAGGTTTCGAGAAAAACACCAACGTGCTCGTGTATCCTAACCCTGTCAAGCCCGAACATCAAGGCATAGTGGGCATAAAAGGCCTAGTCACCGACGCCCTCGTGAAAATCACCACCACCAACGGCAGCTTCGTGACACATCTGCAGGCTCAAGGCGGACAGGCGGTGTGGGACTGCACCGACATCAACGGAAACAAAGTGCAACCTGGCATCTACCTCATCTTCGTGAGCGACGAGACGGGCAAGGAAACCTACGCCACCAAAGTCCTTATCATGAAATAAGATGAACACCGACAAGACCCGCGCCATCGTTCTCAAAGCCATACGTTATGGCGACAATAGCCTGATTGTCAAGCTGTTGACAGAACAAAACGGGCTGCAGTCGTTTATGGTGAAAGGGGCTTACAACAAGACCGCAAAGATACGTGCCGCACTGTTTCAACCCTTGACGTTGCTCGAAGTCGTGAGCGCCAACTCCAAAGGCGAGCTCGGATATCTCAAGGAAGCTACGGTCGAATACGCTTATCAAAACATACCTATTAATATTAATAAGAACGCCATCGTGCTGTTTCTTTGCGAGCTGCTGTCGAAATCAATTCAGGAATCTGAGACCGACCTCGAGCTCTTCGATTTTATCCGTCACGCACTCGTCCACCTAGACGAAATGGACGACAACTACGCCGATTTCCCTCTGAAATTCTCAATGGAACTGAGCCGTTTCATAGGTTTCGCGCCAAACATCGACAACTACAAACCGGGCTATGTCTTCGATCTGGAGGAAGGCTGCTTCCGCCACGACGGAGCCGGCGTCAATTATCTGATCGACAACAGTCTAAGCGGCCTGTTTTACAAACTTTGCGGAAACAACATCTTCGACAACGTCTGCCTGAACTTAACCAACAGCGAGCGCCGACAGCTACTCGAAGCCGTCATTACCTACTACAAACTCCACGTGAGCGGGCTCAACGAAATGAAATCAACGGAAATTTTAAAGACTGTCCTTCAGTAATCTTACCTGCGAACGCGAGATGTTGATCGGCAGACTCTGTCCGACCACCTCGATATTCACCATAACACGCTGCCTGCCTCTTATCTCGACAAGTCGCCCGACAAGTCCCTTCATCTGACCAATGGCAATCTCCACCATCTGTCCTTCGCGCAGATCCTGCAGCTGCCCAAAATCATCCTCCCCATCGTATTCACCGATAAATTCTTTCACCGCAACCAGTTGATTGTCAGGCACTGGCACAGGCTTTCCTTCAAAAGTGACAAACTTAACGATGCCGGGAGTGTTTAGAATTTCAAAATAGTTTTTTAAATCGGTATGCACAAAAAGGTAAGACTTAAACAACGGTTCCTCGACCATTTTTTTGCGGTCGCTCCATTGTTTAAGCCTCCCAATGAGAGGTAAGTATGTCTCTATATGTCTGTCTTCCAACAGCTTGGAAGTCTTTTTCTCGTAACGCGACTTCACATATACAGCATACCACCTCGAGACAGTCTTTTCGGGCATTATTCTCTTCTCTTTCTAAGGATACGTCCTAACAGACCTTCTTTCTTCTTGCTGTGTTTATGGTCATCGTGTCCGTAATAACCGGTTCCGTAGCCATAGCCATAACCGTAACCATAGCCGTAACCATAACCATAGCCATAACCGCCATATCCGTAGCTGTAACGATATCCGTAGGTTCCTGAGAACTGGATACCGTTGATGATGATGTTAATCTTAATACCACGGTCTTCCAAGTCTTTCGTGATGGAAGCGAACACTTTCTTGTTTGTGACACCCTGACGCACCACATAGCAGGTGGCATCAGCGAATTTCATAAGCAGGAAGGCATCAGTCACAAGAGCAAGAGGCGGAGTATCGATGATGATGTAATCATATCTTTCTTTCAACTCGGCAAACATCTGTGCGCAACGGTCAGAAGCGATAAGCTCGGCCGGGTTTGGCGGCACAGGACCGGCGCAGATGATATCCAGCGACGGCAACTTGCCTGAAGGCTGAATGATCTCATCAATAGAAGCCTTGTTTGCGAGGTATGATGTGGTACCGAGTTTGTTGCTCAATCCGAACTCCTGATACAAACGAGGTTTACGCATGTCGAAACCGATAAGCACCGTCTTCTTTCCATAAAGGGCGTAGATTGACGCCAAGTTGATTGCGATATAGGTCTTACCCACAGACGCCATATCACCTGTGACGAGTATTGTACTCTTCGGCGCGCCCTGCACAATGAAGTCGATATTTGTTCTGATTGAGCGGAACGACTCAGCGGCCGGCGACTTAGGCGAAGCGATAACCATAGTCTTCGAACTCGAGCTCGACTCAATCTGCGGAATCTGACCGATGATCGGGAACTTGGTGGCTTTCTCAATGTCTTTGCGTTCCAAAATCTTCGTGTTGAAGAAGTCTTTCAGAAGGATATATGCCACCGGGATGAGAAGTCCGAGAATGAGAGCAACAAGGTAGTTCATCATAACCTTAGGAGAAATTCTTCTCACAAGAGCCAACTTAGCCGTATCGATGATTTCATTATCAGGAGTGTTGCTCGCCTTAAGAATCTGAGCCTCCGAACGGCGCTGCATCAAGAAGTTGTAGATGCTTTCACTGTAAGTGAACTTACGCTGATAGCCGAGGTACTGACGCTGTGTCTCAGGCAGTTCCTTAATCTGCTCATCAAGGTCTCTGATGTTATCATTTATACCTTTGATGGTAGTTTTTGTACTATTGATAATGTTGTTGATGTTCTCCAAAAGTGTCAGCTTGGTCTGAGCTATCTGCTGGTCAAGACTAATAACGACAGGGTTCTTGTCGGTTGAGGTGATGAGCTGTGTCTGTTTTCTGCTCGACAGGTCGACGAGGTTGCTCACGAGGCTGTTCAGCAACGGGTCCTGAATACCCATAGCGCTCGGGGCGATGAGTTTGTCAGGCTCATCGAGGTTTGCCTGGACATATGTCTTCAAATCGGTGTAATATTTGAGGTTGAGTTCCAATTCAGCGCGGCGTTTCTCGTTGTCTTTCATGTATGTAAACAGCTGACGTGACTGCTCATCGAGATACATGAACTCGTTGCCCTGCTGGAAGTTCTGCATGTTGACCTCTGCTTCCTCCAACGACTCCTGAATTCCAACCAACTCCTTATCGATAAATTTGATTGTATTGTCAGAAACTCTGTTCTTGAGATCCAAATCTCTTTGAACAAACTGGTTGCACAGCTCATTCAGATAATCAGTGATCTTAGCGGCATTGGTTCCTTGAATAGTCAGTCGGAGCAATGAAGCCTGCTTGCTGATGTTCGCGACGCTCATGCTACCGCTCATCATACCAACCTGCGAAATCATGCTGTTGAGACGGAACGAGAGTTTCACTTTGCTGTCGCTGTCGACATTATAATGGCTGTTAAGAATGATACGGAATCTATTCAAACCATTGTCGATAGTGTCGCCGAAATTATATGTCTCCTCAAACTCAAATTCACCGATTTGTCCAGCATATCTATCGGTAATATAATCATATTTGCCTGCTCCCTTTGATTTGGCACTTAATCTATACTGACCGTTGTCAAGGATTTTGACAGTATAAATCACACCTACCATCTGAGGCACCGAGTAGTCGACTTCAACAGTAAACGGATTGTCTTTATACAATTCGTATGTCGCAAATCGGCCTTTCGCGAAGTATGAAACATTGAAATCGAGGTTTTTTAAGGCTTTTTCAGCAAGCATATATGATTGCAAAATACCGATTTCATTATCGACATTACCATAGCTTCTGAAACTCATACCCGTCATCATTGAGGCAGCATCCATTCCCATTTTCGTCTCCTTAATGTAAATCGACGACGAAACCTGATAAACATTAGGTGTATATCTGTTATAGACATAACCTGCCATCAATGCTATGATTCCGAAAATGACAAACAAATACCAATAACTCAAAAATTTGATGATAAGGGTTTTGATATCAATAGTTTCTTCCTCCTGAGTTTTCAAAGGAGCCTGAAAATTGTTAATCTCGTTGTTAGTACTCATTTTGCCTTATTATTTTGAAGTGTACATAAAGAATGTTAAAACTGTGATAAGCAGTGATGCCGCCGAGAAGATTGTCGAGTACGGTATGCTTGTGAAACCATATCTCTTGATTCCCAATGGCTCGATATAAATGATATCGTTAGGTTTAAGGAAATATTCAGGATTTTCAAGAATATCGGCGTTGTTCATGTTAACTCTCACAATCTGTGAGCCTTCAGTTGTCTGGTGAATAATCTTGACATTCCTCTTGTTGGCGAAATCGGTGGCGTTTCCTGCCAAAGCCAAAGCTTGGAACAGGTTGATGTCCGACTGGTAAACCTGATACTGACCAGGTCGTGCCACTTCACCGAGAATTGTCAGGTTAAACACACCGAGTTTCACATAAACAATAGTCTCTTTTTGGAATTCTCCGATGATATTCTGAATCTTCTGTTGAATTTCATCAATTGTCAAGTCCTTAACATAAATCTTGCCAGCATAAGGGAAGTCAATCAAGCCCTCGTCACTCACGGTGAAACCATTGAGATAGATAGCAGGGTTACCGCTTGAATTGCCTCCACTACCAGATGACATGTTATTGCTGTTACTCATATTGAAAAACTCATTGAAGCTCTTGTCCAAACTCGACACCCTGATATAAAGGTTATCGCCTGGCTGAACTTTGTAGTCAAAACTACGTTTGTTCATATACTCAATGGATGTGACACTGTCAGCCATTTGTTCTTTCTGCAGATACAAAATTTTCTTTTGTGACACGCACGATGTCATGATCGACACGACAACCGCAACAAACAAAACACTTTTAAATAACCTTCTCATTTATTTGAATTTTAATATTTATTTCTTATTTAAACAATTGATTTTCAAACTTTTAATCCCACAAAGAGGGTCTTTTGAATATTTATTTTCTATTCTGAAATTATATTCTCCCTTCTCGTTGAAAGTCATCTCATTCAAAAGCGGCAGCTCATAATGATAATATCCGTCAACTTTCTCCGATTTGAAATTGCCGTCCCTGTCTTTCAAATAAAAATTGAACTCACGCGAACGGCGGCCACCATCAGGAGTGCTGACTGTCAACGCGATATAAAAAATCCCTTTGTCATCATCATGATAAGGATAAATGTTCGGGAAGACATCCGAAACCTCAATCTCCATCACCACATCAGCTGTCATAGGGGCTTTTTCAACATTATACGAAGCTTCAAGAAAATCAAAACGATTCCAAACCTCACCGTCAAAATCTCTCGAAAGCACGGCGCTATCTTGCTTTTCAGTGCAAGACACAAAACTTAACACAAAGACTATCAATGCGATAAATATGTTAAATTTGCCTTTCATTATTAGAAGTCGTTTTTATTTTCTTATATTACTCTCAATTTGCAAAGATACAATATTTTCTTAATAAAAAAACAAAACTTTAATAAACTTTTAATATTTTTGTAATTGAAATAAAAACGCTTAAAAAATTCGTAACAATATGATTAAGAACAAGATAAATTATTCGCAACGCAAATATGTCATCGGCTCGATATTCATATTGGTAGCTTTTATCCTTTTGATTAAGCTTTTTATCATTCAAATTATTGACAGTTCCTACAAACAATCTTCCGAAAACAACACTCTGCGCTACATCACACAGTATCCATCGAGGGGCAAGATTTACGACCGCAACGGCAAGCTTCTCGTTTACAACGATGCTGTTTACGACTTGATGGTGGTTCCGAATCAGGTTAAGAATATCGACACCTTGTCTTTTTGTAAATTATTGAATATCAATGATTCAATATTCAATATTTACATGAATAAGGCTAAAAAATATTCTCGCATCACCCCATCGATTTTCATCTCGCAGATTACGAAGGAGGAATACGGTCGCATTGCCGAGATGCTATACCACTATCCGGGATTTTATTTCCAGACGCGTTCAATACGCCAGTATCCGACGCCTATCGCGGCACACACCTTGGGCAGCATAGGCGAGGTGACGAAACCTGAAATGGAGCGCGACCCATATTATCAGCTTGGCGATTACATCGGGAAATCGGGCATCGAGAAGTATTACGAGAAAGAGCTTCGTGGCACTAAAGGATTGAAAATCACTGTGGTAGACGTACATAACCGTGAGAAGGAACGTTTCATGAACGGAGCATACGACACCTTGCCCGAAGCCGGTACCGACATCATCCTCGGTCTCGACGCCGACCTGCAGGCTTACGGCGAATACCTCATGAGTGGAAAAACAGGCTCCATCGTCGCCATCGAGCCGACAACAGGACAGATTTTGGCAATGGTCACGAGTCCTACCTACGACCCGAACGAACTGGTCGGCCGCAAGCGTGGCATGAGATATTCAGAGCTTCTCAACGACCCCGATAAGCCATTGATTAACAGAGCTATAAGCGGCACCTACCCTCCCGGCTCCACCTTCAAGATGATCAACGGCCTCGTCTCGCTTGAAAGCGGCGTGATAACAGCCAACACAGCGTATCCGTGTCATGGCCCGGAAAGCGCGCCTATCAAATGCACACACCATCACAGCTCGCCAGTGCGGCTCTACGACGCCATCGAGAACTCCTGCAACCCCTATTTCTGGCAGGCGTTTCAAGACATGATGAACTCCAAACGCTTTGAAAATCAGAAGGAAGCGTTTCAGTTTTGGTACAACCAAGTCACCAGCTTCGGTCTCGGCAGAGCATTCAAATCCGACATCCCGTTCACGGTGTCGGGTAACATCCCAAAGAAGGAATTTTACGACAAGATTTATCGTGGTGTCTGGAATGCTATGACGGTGCGTTCGCTCAGCATCGGACAAGGCGAGATTTTGGTCACGCCACTGCAGCTCGCCAACGTAGCCGCCGCCATCGGCAACGAAGGCTATTACTATGAGCCTCATTACATTAAGAGCTTCAGTAACAACGACACCGTTGCCTTTGAAAAACACGTCATCGACATCAAACAGAAGCATTTCAAAGACGTGAAGAAAGGCATGCAGAGCGTCTTCGAAGGCGAGCACGGCACCGCCAGGATGTCATATATCCCTGGCATCACCGTGGGCGGCAAGACAGGCACGGCCGAGAACCCGCATGGCCCCGACCACTCCATCTTCATGGCGTTCGCCCCTGTCGAAAACCCACAGATAGCCATAGCTGTCGTGGTCGAAAACGCCGGCTTCGGCTCCACCTGGGCGGCCCCGATAGCATCTCTGATGATAGAAAAATATATCCGCGACAACGTCACGCGACCGAACGTTGAAAAAAGAGTATTAACAATTAACGAGACAGCAAAATGAGAAGCAAAACCATCATCGGAAAGATTGATATATGGCTGGTAATCATATACTTAGCCTTGACAACGATAGGTCTTCTCAGTATTTATGCCGCCGCTGTCAACGAGGCGCATCCGCACATCTACGACTTCTCGCAAAACTACGGCAAACAGCTGCTTTTCATTGGCGTCAGCCTCTTGGTCGGATTCATCATATTGCTTATCGACGCTAAGTTTTTCAACGCTTTCGCATATGTCTTCTACGGCTTCTCGATAGTGTGTCTGCTGCTTGTTCTGGTTGTGGGCTCGAAAATCTCCGGCTCCACATCATGGATTCAGCTCGGCCCTATCTCATTCCAACCATCAGAGTTCGCAAAGTTCGGCACAGCGCTGGCGTTGGCGCATTTCCTGGGCAAACTCGACACCGACATCACAAAGTTCAAGACACAACTCACAGCCTATGGCATAGTTTTCCTGCCGATGTTGCTGGTCTTGGCACAAGGCGACGCCGGCTCGGCATCAGTTTTCATCATTTTCCTGCTCGTCCTCTATCGCGAAGGCATGGGCGGCAAAATCCTGATAATCGGGCTTGTAGCGGCGACACTTTTTATCTTAACTCTCTGTGTATCAAAATGGTACATGATGATCGGACTAGTGGTGCTTTACGCGATTTTCCTGCTTCTCATCGACCGCACCAAGAAAAACATCTGGCTTCTGACCGGCATCCTCATCGCGGCCTGCGCCTTTGTCTTTTCTGTAGACTTCGCTTTCAACCACGTTCTGAAACAGCATCAACGGACGCGTATTAATATCATTTTAGGCAAGGAACACGACATCAAAGGCGTGGGTTATAACCTGAATCAGTCAATGATTGCTATAGGTTCAGGAGGTTTCAGCGGCAAGGGCTACCTCAACGGCACTATGACGAAATACAACTTCGTGCCCGAGCAGCACACCGACTTCATCTTCTGCACCGTGGGCGAAGAATCGGGCTTCGTCGGATGCTTCGTTTTGATAAGTCTTTACCTAGCTTTGATATTGAGAATCATGCACTTAGCTGAACGACAACGCTCGCCGTTCAGCCGAATCTATGGCTATGGCATAGCATGTATTTTCTTCTTCCATTTTGCCATAAATATAGGAATGACAATAGGATTAGTGCCTGTCATCGGCATCCCATTGCCATTCCTAAGTTACGGAGGCTCAAGCCTTTTGATGTTCTCGATGATGATATTCGTGTTCCTGAAGCAAGATGCCAACAGGATGAATATCCTTTAAATTCCGAGAGATATATTCAAGCCTTTCGCTGTCCTTATCAAGTCGCAATCCGGCTCGACGAAGTTCATCTTCGCCACGGCGTCTTTGATTGGCACGCTTATCACATGCGGGTGACGATAAGCCACCATGTGGCCGTATTCCTTGTTCAAAACCATCTCGAACGCCTTCACGCCGAACTGTGATGCCAGCACACGGTCGTAAGCGATAGGCACGCCGCCGCGCTGCAGGTGACCGAGTGTGGTCTCACGCATATCGTGTTCAAAACCAGCAGCTTTCATCTGCTCGATAAACTTCACTCCGATGCCGCCTAGCTTCACGTTCTCGTAGCCTGGCTCGTTGCTCTTGGTGAAAATCTGCGTGCCGTCTTTCGGCTTCGCGCCCTCGCTGATGACCACAATGGCATGACCGCGGTCGTTGTGGAAACGCTCCTCGAGACGTTTTTTCACTATGTTGACGTCGTAAGGGAACTCCGGCAACAGGCAAACCTCTGCACCACCAGCAATTGCTGCGTTCAGCGCGATCCAGCCGGCGTCACGTCCCATGACTTCGAGCACGAACACGCGGTTGTGAGATGCTGCTGTTGTCACGAGCTTATCGACAGCCTCAGTTGCAATCTGCACTGCGGTCTGGAAACCGAAGGTGCAGTCGGTCATCGAGAGGTCGTTGTCGATGGTCTTCGGCACTCCGATGATGTTCAAGCCCTTCTCATACAGCTTTTGCGAAATTCTTTGCGAGCCGTCGCCACCAATATTGATGACGCAGTCGACGCCCATATATTCCAGGCGGCGGATCATCTCGTCACTACGATCGACCACTTCCCAAGTGCCGTCGTTTTTCTTCACTGGCCAGCTGAACGGGCCGCCTTTGTTAGTTGTCTCGATTATTGTGCCGCCACGGAAGTGTATTCCGCGCACGGCTTCAGGTGTGAGGCGCACTATCTCCTGCGGCTCCCAAAGCACTCCGTTGAAGGCCTGAATGCTGCCGAGAACTTCCCAGTCGGTCTCCTGCGACGCACGCTTCACAATAGCGCGAATCACAGCGTTCAATCCAGGGCAGTCGCCGCCACCAGTGGTTATAAGGACTCTTTTCATTGTTTTAAATTTAATGCAATCTGTAATTCATCTAATTGCTCTTGCGCAATCGGTGATGGTGACTCCGCCATGACGTCGCGTCCCTGGTTGTTCTTTGGGAATGCGATGAAGTCGCGGATTGAGTCTTGACCTCCAAAGAGTGAGCAGAGACGGTCGAAACCGAATGCCAATCCTGCGTGAGGTGGTGCTCCGTATTCGAAGGCATTCATGAGGAATCCGAACTGCTCCTGAGCCTTCTCGTCGGTGAAGCCGAGGGTGTGGAACATCTTCTTCTGCAGGTTCTTGTCGTGGATACGAACCGAGCCGCCGCCGACCTCAGTGCCGTTGAGCACGATGTCGTAAGCGTTGGCGCGGATCTCACCCCATTTGTCAGGCTGCTCGAGCAAGTATTCATCCTCTGGTTTCGGAGCCGTGAACGGATGGTGCATGGCGTAATAACGCTGTGTCTCTTCATCCCATTCGAGAAGCGGGAAGTCGATGACCCACAATGGTTTATACACGTTCGGATCGCGCAAACCGAGCTGGTTGCCCATCTCGAGACGAAGAGCGTTCATCTGCACTCTGGTCGGCATGGCTTTACCGCTGAGAATCAGCAACATATCACCTGGTTTGGCGTTGCATTTGTCGAGCCAAGTCTTCAAAACTTCAGGTGTGTAGAATTTATCGACCGATGACTTGATTGTGCCATCTTCGTTATATTTTACGTAAACCAAGCCTTTTGCACCAACCTGCGGACGTTTCACGAAGTCAGTGAGTGCGTCGGTCTGCTTGCGGGTGTAGTTGGCGCAGCCTTCAGCGTTGATGGCGACCACAAGTTCAGCCTCGTCGAACACCGAGAAGCCGTGACCTTTCGCCACATCGTTGAGTTCCACAAACTTCATTCCGAAACGGATATCCGGCTTGTCGGAACCATAATATTTCATGGCGTCATGCCAAGTGATTCTTGGAAAATCGCCAAATTCGATGCCTTTGATGGTCTTGAAAAGATGTTTTGCCAAACCCTCGAACATGTTGATGACGTCTTCCTGTTCGACGAACGACATCTCACAGTCGATCTGTGTGAACTCAGGCTGACGGTCGGCGCGGAGGTCTTCATCGCGGAAGCAGCGCACGATCTGGAAGTAGCGGTCGAAGCCGGCCACCATGAGGAGCTGCTTGAACTGTTGCGGTGACTGAGGAAGAGCGTAGAACTCGCCCGGGTTCATACGGCTCGGCACCACGAAGTCGCGGGCACCTTCAGGGGTCGATTTGATCAAGCAAGGAGTTTCAATTTCGAGGAAGTCGTTGCCTGACAGATATTTACGCACTTCCTGAGCCATCTTATGGCGCAAGATGATGTTATTCTTGATTGGGTTGCGGCGCAGGTCGAGGTAACGGTACTTCATGCGGATGTCGTCGCCGCCGTCGCTCACGTCTTCGATTGTGAATGGAGGCACCTTCGAGGTGGTCAAAATCTTAAGACTATCAACCTTCAGCTCGATGTCGCCTGTCGGGTTTTTCGGGTTTTTCGATTCGCGTTCCACCACGACGCCCTTTGCCTGGATGACAAATTCGCGTCCGATTTCACGGGCGGTTTTCATCGTCTCGGCCGAACTAACGCCTTCTTGCATAAAGAGTTGCGTAATACCATAACGGTCGCGTAAATCAATCCAAAGCAGGGCGCCTTTGTCGCGCACGCGCTGCACCCAGCCGCTCAAAGTGACTTCCTGACCCACGTTGGCCATACGAAGTTCACCACATGTATGAGTTCTAAACATATCGTTTATTATTATATTCTACAAATTTGCAAATTTACAACTTTTTTAAATACTGACCACCTTCATGCAACAATTTTTGCAGTCGAAATCAAGGCGGAAACGTCCGCGGTCGTTGCTAATATATAAAGGTGAGGCAGGTTTGCCGGTTTCCTTGGCACACATGCCGTTGGCGTAACGGATGCAGTGTTTGGTGGTCATCACCACGATTTCGCCCTCCGGCATTGTCTTTTCCAGACCGTCGTCAATGTGCGTAACGCCGTGATTCTCATAGAATTTGCGAGATGATGAATTGGTAACGTTGGCAAGGTAGGATAAATCGGTCGCAGGATAATCCGTTTGTAGAGACGTGCCATGGCGCGTCTCTTCAGGACGTGAGGCACGATGCCGTTCAATCAACATATTTTCTAATTCCACCACCAGTTGGCGTTTCATCTCACCCAAAACCGATGCCGGAATGAAATAAATTGTATCTAATTGAATATCAATATTTTCAACAACAAATTTTGTGTCGCCCCATTGCGACAGTTTGGTGCGAATTGTTTCGAGTGCCTTTTCGGAATTTTTTGCCAAATCTTTTTGGCAGGGCAAGGAAATGTTGACGTTTTCAGCTGCCAACTTGAAGCCATCGGAGGTCTCAGAGAACTCGAGGTTTATTGGAAGTTTTCGGTTGCCAGTGGAGGCGTCAACAGATTTTTGCCAAACAATATCAAAATTGCGATACAATGAGGTTCCTCGCGCCTGCGGCGCTCGGAATGACAACGGCGCTGAGCTTAAGATTGTGTCATTTTCAACCCCATTTACATTAAATCCTTGCAATTCATTGTTTTCATCCAAAAAACACAATCCATCGCCGTTGTGAAGTGTTATGCCATCTTTTAGCCTAACAGTCAAGCGTTTACCATCGATTTTCTTGATTTCACCGATGTGCTCGCCCATCGATTTAGGGGTGAACGGAGCGTCGATATTTTTCTGACGACCATGAATAAAATAATCAGTGAAACCTCGACTGAAAGATTTTTCAAGATTCGGAACGAACGACGGCGATGACACTCCGCGTGAAGCACGTTGCAAATCAGAGCGACGTTCGATGATTTTATCTATGGCACGACGATAATATGCCGTCGTATTCTTCACATAATCAGCGTCTTTAAGTCGGCCCTCGATTTTAAACGAAGTGATGCCAGCATCGATCAGTTCCTCGAGATTTTTCGAATTGTTCATGTCACGCAACGACAGCAGATGTCGGTTGGCAATCAACACGTTACCGTTTTCATCTTCGAGGTTCCATTTCAACCGGCACGGCTGTGCGCATGCTCCTCGGTTCGCCGAACGATGGCCGATGACATGACTCAGATAACACTGACCACTATAACTCACACACAAAGCACCATGAACGAAGAACTCCAACGGCACCGTTGTCTTGGAACGAATCTCTTTTATCTCGTTGATACTCAGTTCTCTTGCGAGCACAACCTGCTTAAACCCGACGTCTTCCAAAAACTTCACCTTCTCTGCGGTGGTATTGTTGCATTGCGTGGAGGCATGAAGCGCAATAGGCGGCATATCCATCATCAGAAGCGCCATGTCCTGCACAATAAGCGCATCGACGCCAGCGTTGTAGCAGTCCCAGGCAATCTTTCGCGCCTGTTCTAACTCATTGTCAAACAACAAAGTATTGAGTGTCACATATACTTTCGCATCAAAAATCGCAGCGTGATTGCAAAGTTTTTCAATGTCTTCTATGCTGTTGCCCACTTTTTCACGTGCGCCAAAACTCGGTCCGCCAATATACACGGCATCAGCGCCGTGGTTGATAGCGGCGATTCCGACCTCAAGGTTCTTCGCTGGAGAAAGCAGTTCTATTTTTTTCAAGACAATATTTTTTGCAAAAATAACTAATTTTTCTGATTCTGAATAAAGAAAATGCTTCCGACATCAATAAGTTCTCCGTCATATAACTCGATGATTTTCATTCCATTACGACGGATAAACTTTTTCAGTTCCTTACATTCTTTAAGTTTAATTAGCGAACCGCACACAACAACGCAGTCGTCAACGAGTCCGCAGCAGCCCGGGAAGAAGCCGTGATCATGTCCCGGAAGCGCAATCTGATGAGGGTCGACATAAAAAACATTACAGCCGTTTTCTTCCAAAACACGTTTTATTCCAAAATCAGATGTGATGAAATTATGCTCATCCAACGCCAGCAAATTGCATCGCGTATATCCTTGATTTACATTTAGTTGCACGGATTTTGTCGATATTTTTCCATACGATTCGACAATCTTTTCATCCGTATATTTCAAGTTGTGAATTAACATATTTCCGACACCTACAGCATTGTACGGGACCGTTTCCGGATATTTGTGGCCGACATTTTTTTCACCTTTTATAACCTCTATTTCAGGTGGTAAATTAATATCGACATTTTCTGCGCAAATCACTGAGTCACAATGTCTTTCATTATGGCAAAAGAAGAAAATATCGGGATGCGACGAAATGGAAGGATATGCCTTGTCGGAGGGTTCCAACCAAGTAACGGAACCAAGTTTTGAGAGATTTTCCTTTGCTTCAGCAGGCATGTTGGCGCTGGCGATTATGATCACCTCGTCATTTCGAGCGGAACGGAGTGAAGTCGAGAAATCTCCATTCCGCTTCGCTCCAGTCGAAAAGACGACGCGTTTGTAGCGTTCCTGCAGTTTCTTTTTGTTTTCACCTTTGTATCCTATTGCATGATTCAACTGATTTTCAGGCACCTCAATGACAATTTTATCGGTTTTTTCATCGATTTTGTCGAATTTCCGCCCCCACAACCTGCTGAAAACCATCTCGGCGAAGTTTTTATGATAAGGTCCGGCAACATAAGCCTCACCGTTCAAATCATCGGAGGTGTGAAGCCCAATACGAAGAACTTTCACGTCGTTTTCAGTGAAATATTCGTAAAGCGACGCCGACTGCTCGACAGCGTCGTTCAACGTCAAAGGCGCATACTCCCCTTTTCTGTAAAGTCGTTCTAACTCAGTGTCTTTCACCACGATACACGGATAGATACGCGTCTCCTTCGCTCCAAGCCGCACAATATCGCGAGCCGTCTGCATGTCATCTTCAAAACTGTCGAAAGGCAGACCTATCATCATCTGAAGGCCAAGTGTAATACCTTCATCTATAATGATTTGCGAGGCATTTTCAATATCTTTAAACGTATGCCCGCGACCGCATTTTTGTAAAATCGCATCGTTGGTTGTCTGCGCCCCGAGTTCTATGTTGCGCATACCGAAGTCTTTAAGTGTTTTCACACGTTTTTCGTCGATATAATCGGGCCTGGTGCTGCATCTGATGCCGTCGACGAGGCCTTTTTCGAGGTAAGGCTGCACGATTTTCAGAAAATCGTCCTGCATTTTTACAGGAAGACCGGTGAAATTTCCGCCGAAAAACGCCACCTCAACAGACCTGTCATCCTCCTTAAAAGATGCCAAACAATTCTCAATAATGTTTTTAACATCTTGAATATCAGGAAGTTGCTGTTTTCCAGTAATGCTAAACTGATTGCAGTAAACGCATCTGAAAGGACAGGCGAGTTCAGGTAAAAATATCGGTATGTTATAATGTTTCATTTCGACTTCAAAATTGCTAAAAAATCTTGAATAAACTTACATCTTATCAAAATAATTCTTAACTTTGCGAGTTATTTAATTAATTAGGATTTAAATTATCGTAACATGTTAAAACAACTTAAAAGTACCGTTATCATTGCAATGATTGCTCTCGTAACTCTCTGTGGAGCAGTAAGTTGCAATTCTTCAAAGAAATTATCAAAGAAAGAGTACAAAGCAAGAGTCGAAGCTGCCACCAGAGACTTGAACGCCATCCTGAACAACGAAACAGAGTGGACTTTGGAAGAGCAGCAGGCACGCGTCAACGAAATCAAACAGACTGATTTCTCAAAGAAAAACCCTGAAATCGTCGAGATGATTGAGCGCGCCGAGGCTAAGATAGCCAGAGAAATGGCAGAAAGAGACAGATTGGCCGAAGAACAGCGCCTCGCCGAGGAGCAAAGACTTCGCGAGCTTGAGGAGCAAAACAAGCCGAAGACAGGTCTCGCTGAGTTCTTTACAATGATTGCCAACGCAAAAGACGTTACAACAGCCAACAACGCCATCAAAGAAGCTCTCAAATTGTTCGAATCACCTGACGCAGTGGTGCTCATCCGCCTCAACAACTATGGTGACTACGACCGTCCGACGACAGCTGTCAACTACCTTAATTATCTGAAAGACCAGAAAAAGGTAAATGTCGGCATCGACAACATCAAATACAACGAAGAAAACAAGATTACTGAACTCGAATTAATTAAGAAATAAGATGAAAAAGGTATTATTTGCAATAGCATTCGCATTTTTCGCATTCGCAGGCTACCAGGCATTCGCACAAGAGCCTGAACTCAGTCCGGAACGCAAGCAAGCCATTGACAGTCTTGCACTTGAGAAAGTTCGTGACCTGTCGAAATACGTCAAACTGATAGGCTCGAAGAACACACCTTGGAGCGAGGCGAACCGCGTCATCGACCGTGCCGAAGAGCTTTTCGCACCAGATGCAGAGATTGGCGTATCGTCACTTTCAAAGACAAAAATCGAATACTACAAAGTTCGTCAATATCTCGAGAGATTGATGCGACTCAACTACGACCGTGTTGAAATCGACTGGTATAAGATTCAGTATGTGTCTGATTTACAACGTCAACCTGATGGAACATACGTAGGCGTGATCACAATCTTCCAGACATTCAAAGGCTACGATGCCGAAGGAAGACTCGTTTATCAGGACACCACAAAGAAAGACATCACAGTGTATGTGAAACGTAAAGAGACACAGATCGGCGGCCGTTTGATCGGCTTCTGGGATGTGTTGCTCGGCGACATGCGCGTGAAAGAAACCACCAATAAATAATGAGTAAGTCATTGAAAATTATAGTGCCAGTGTTGATGCTGGCACTTTGTTTTAAAGTCAACGCCCAAGTGATTGGCGACCTCGGCGACGTTCAAATGGACGAGCGTGAGCTCTACACCATGACGAAGCAGATGGGGCAGTTCATTCATAGGTTTAACTACGAAGAAGACCCTTCCGGAAACCGTTTGTATCCAAACGACAAGGACTACCGCAGCGCCGCCAAACGCAAAGAAGCGCTTCCGCTGCTGTTCGACCTCGACAACCCGAGAACCGCAGGCACCCTTCGCGACTTTTTCGTCGAAGACCTGACAAAAACCAACAACCAATTCTTTGAATTTCTCGGAGGCGACTGGTTTTCAGAGGTTTCCGCAAAATTCAAATGGAAAGGCCAGGAAGTCGACGTGAGCATGATTTTGACGTTGGAAAAAGACGGACTTGGCTCTAAATGGGTCATCTCCAACGTGTTTTTCTCGGAATTTCAGAAATATTTCCCGCAAGGAGAACTGGCTGAACGCGAGAAGCACTTCCTGCATCCTATGAGCCACGAGCTCGACTTCATGAATATCTATAAAATATTCAAAGACCCTGAAATCATTGAATATTATGCTTCTACAGAATATTTACCGGATTATCTGACATTGTTTTTCTATGAAATAAAACAAGGGAATCTGAAATTTGACCATGTGGAAAATGTGAAATTCCATGTCTTCCAAATCAAAAACTGGTATTTTGAGGTTTCGTGGTTCAACAGAAGAGGCTACAACTCCGGCTGGCTGATTTCAAACCTTGTTTATCTGAAAGATTCTGAAAAAGAAGCACTTTTAAAGATTTATCAACCTAAAAGATGAAAAAATTAGTTTTTATTGCGATTTTGTTTTTGTCTTGCCAAGGCGCGTTTGCTCAGAAAAGCAACCTCAGCAAGGATGAAATTGAAGAGTATTCAAGCCAAATTAGAGTGATGGTGAAATACCTCGAGGAGACATTCTCTTTCATTGGAAATCCTGAGACCAGCGCTCAAGAGAAAGACATTGTTTTTAAGGAAAGTTACGCCAAAATTTTCAAAGACGAAGACGTTCAGATCGAAGACGACCTTGACAACAACCGCAGCACCTATATTAATAAGGATGTGCAGGCTTATCTGAAAGATATCGATTTCTTTTTCAAAGACATAAAATTCACCTTGAAAATCGACGATATCCAGCCGCAGACCAACGAAAACGGCGAGACATACTTCAAAGTGACGATGATGAGAACCATCAACGGACACAACATCGTCGGCGACACGGTGTTCAACACCTGCAAACGCTTCATGGAAATCAACGTCGACCCTTCGAAGAAAGACATGAAGATCGTGAGCATGTACACCACCAAACCTAATGAGACAGAAGAACTTAGGACTTGGTGGAACAGAATGCCATCGGCTTGGAAAGTATATTTTGGTGAGAATCAATTCATCATCGACTCAATCGCAATAAAAGACATAATTCATATTTATCGCGACTCCATCGTGGTGGTCGACGACAGCCTTGTGGAAAGCACTTTGGCATGCAATATGCCGGTTTTGTATGAAAAACTGACTAATTTCACAAAAATCACCAACGTGGATGTAAGCCAAAACCCATACATTCACTCGCTCGACCCGCTTTACGAGCTCTCCGACCTGCAGAACCTCAACTGTTCGGGCACCGATGTCGAAGACGTATATCCTATCAGAAATCTCAACAAACTCAACAACTTAGACATAAGCAACACTGCAATAAAAGACATTTCCGATTTAAGATACACCAACGATATCAAAAATCTGAAAGCCGAAAATTTAAGACTCAGCAACATCGAAATCATTGGGCTTTATCATAAGCTCATTAATCTGTCGCTGGCAGGCTCAGACGTTGAAAATGTCAGTGTTTTAAGCAATTGCGAGATGTTGACCGACCTCGACATTTCAAACACAAAGGTTACAAGTCTTGACTCGGTTGTTTTGCCACAGTCGTTGCACTACCTGAACATTAGCAACACCGAAATTTCTGATCTGACACCTCTGGAAAATCTTGAAAACCTGCAGCTGCTTGTCATCGACAACACTCTGGTCACCGACTTGTCACCTATATCCAACTTAAACAAACTCAACGAGTTACAGTGTAGAAACACGAGTATAAGCGACATAATGCCACTGAAAGACATGCAAAACCTCGTCAGGATTTACTGCGACAACACACAAATCGATTCCGAAAAAGCCGATCTCTTCAAGAAAGAAAACAGAAATGTGATGGTGATTTACGAGACACAGGCGCTTCAGGAATGGTGGGATGGCCTGCAAGTATTCTGGAAAACCACGTTCGCGAAGCAAAACAACACCGACGTCAACCCGACGCCGGAGGAGCTGCACACCATAATCAGCATGAAATCACTCACTTTGGAGCCTTTCTTCCAGGATGCCATGCCGATTGAGAGACTTACAAGTCTTGAGACTCTCGACCTTGAAAACACAAAAATCGTCGACCTCACTCCACTTCACGGTCTGCACAATCTGAAATATCTCAACATTAAAAACACCAAGATTAATGATCTGAGACCTATAGAAAATTTAAGTAACTTATTGGAAATAAATATTGAAAACACCAACATTTCAGATTTGACACCGCTTGCCAACATGTCGCATCTCAGTTTGGTGAAAGCCGAAAACAGCAAAGTCAAGTCGGAGCAAGTGTTTAACTTGAAAATCGCGCATCCAAACGTGACAATCATTTATCAGACCAATGAATTAAGGACTTGGTGGAACATGCTCGACAATGGTTGGAGAGAAGTTTTCAGAAACACAGTCGACATCGACACCAACCCGACGACGGAACAGCTTCAGGCCGTCGCCGACATCGAAGAAATCGAGGTCGACACCCGCATCGTGATCTCAAGTCTCGAGCCTCTGACAAAGCTTATGTTTCTTAAGAAGCTGATTATCAAGGACAACCACATCACCGATTTGAGTCCGCTGAGCAATTTAAGCCTTCTGAACGAGCTTCAAATTGACGGCAACGCCATCAACGACTTGACACCTTTGATGGAAAACAGAAAACTTGAGGTTTTGTCAATTGAGAATACGAATGTCACCGACATCAACGCTATTGAAAACATGAGCGGACTGCGTGTGCTTGATATCGCGAACACCAAGATTAAGAATATCAAAGTCTTAGCCAAATGTCACACTCTTGAGGAGTTGAACATCGCGAACACCAATATCAAGACGCTCTCGCCTGTTGCGAACACCAGCTCGCTCAGATACATCAAAGCGATTGGTTCAAAGGTAAAGAACAAGGAGATTGAAGCTCTGAGACAAAGAAGACCAGAACTGAATATCATCTATCACTAAGATTATCAATTAGATAACCCAGGTAATAGGGAAATCTTTTTCTTTCATGAACTCGTTGGTTTTCTCGATGTCGTCGGAGAATCCAAGGAAGTAGCCGCCTCCGCCGGAGCCACATATTTTTATCTGGAAGTGCACGTCTTTTCGTTTCAACGAGAAGAGCGGAAGCATGTTGTCGGTGATCATCGGACGGAACATAACTGTCTGATAATAAGACAGATGCGTCAAGTCGTCGAAGAAATTGTCGATATTTCCTGATATCAATGAATCGATGCAACGTCCCACGAAAGGATAGTAAAGTTCGTTGAACGCTTTCAGATATGAAGGATTTTCGCGTTGTTCTTTGAAATAATTCACGAGGGTGCGTGTCTCGCTCTTTATCTTGCTGTCAATCAAGAAGATATGTATTCCTTCCGGCACAAAATCCTTTTCAAGGATCTGTATTTTCTTATCTTCGGTAAGGACGAAAGGCTTGCCGAGATAGCATTGCAACGGGTCGAGACCCGAGCTGCTGCCATGGAAACAGTTTTCCATATCGCCAAGAAACTTCTTGAGCACCATCAAATCGTCGATTTCGTCAGATTTGAAGCGGTCGTACACGGCGGCTGTCAGAGCGCCCGAGCTGCCAACTCCGTAACCTGAAGGGATGCATGAGTCGAGGAACATTCCTTTTTTGAGCTCAGCCCTAAACTTCTGAACATCAACATGTTGAGTAAAATATTCGTCTTTCTCAAGGTAGTTGGCGAACATGTGCAGGCTGCGGTTTGAAGAGTAGTTTTTCTTGCCGTGGTTACGCCAGATGTAATCCCAATGCGACTCACCAGTGTAAAGCGGCATGAGCAGTGCCGGCGAACCGAAAATCATTGAATATTCACCAAAAAGGATGACCTTGCCGTAATATTTTCTAATTTCCATAGCAGTGATTTATAGGTTTGTTTTATTTTGAACAACATCGTCAATGCATTGATTGTCATGACAATACTGTAAAAGATTTTCTTTAATGAAGTTTTTCACTCGAGCGTCGTCGGCATCAGGATAGAGCAGATGTACGTTGGGACCCGCGTCGAGGGTAAAGCAGACCGGTATCTTTGTTTCCTGACGATAATTGCGCACCGCCTCAATGATATTCAACGTGTTAGGCTCCACCAACTTATACGGTGGCGTTGACGTCGCCATCATCTCATGAAGCTGCAGGGCCTCCGCCTCCGCGATGTCGATAAACTCAGAAAGATCGCCGTTTTTCAGCACTTCAAGAAGGCGTTCAGTGTTTTTACGAGCCGTGGCATAACGGCTTTCCGCCAGCGGATGCCCGTTCATAAGTGAATGGCCCACGCGCGATGAGACACTTTTTTCCTTGTTTGACACAATGAGGATGCTGTCGTGATACGTCTTGAAAACCGGATGCACGATATCTTCGAGCGGCACCGCGTAATCGTCGGAACTATTTGATACTGAAGGTGTTGCTCCCCACAGAGCCATCACTGGATACACTGAGCGAGACGCGCTTCCCGAGGCGAGACGCGACAGAAACGATGCTTTTTGCATGTCGAGAGGCGTAACATCTTGATTTACAGCCTTTTCAATTTTGAGAAGACAGAGAACCAAAGCGCTCATCGAGGCTGCACTTGATGCAATGCCGGAAGAATGCGGGAACGAATTACTGCTCACAATTTCAAGGTCGAGACCTCTTAAAAAACCAAAATATTGTTGATTTTCAACAAGATACTTCTCTATTTTCTCTTGAAACTTCGGCGATTCCTTACCTTCAAAAAGAAAATGCAACTTATAGTTGTCGCTGTTGTTGTTTTTACAGAAAACTTGTGTTTCGGTATGACAGCGGCTCAGAGTAAAGCTGATGGAAGGATTGTTTGGCAGTTGGTTGCCGTGCTTGCCCCAATACTTCACAATGGCAATATTTGAAGGTGAAATCGCTGAAACTGAGAACTCGTTCATATTCAATTTTGTTTCAATTATGATGCAAAGATAACGATTTTTTGAATCAAAAATATTAAAATAAGAAAATTTCCGTTATTTTTGTAGCGTCATTTAATATTATCACTATGAAAAAACTTCAACTTTTTGCTTTGATAATCGCTGCCTTGATGGCATTCACCTCATGTTCCGACAAGAAAATAGAAAACAGGAAAGACCGTTCGGTTGGCGGCACATCCGAGATTTTGTTTGTGACACAAAACGACGAGCAGTGGAATGGTCAGATGGGACAGGCTGTCCGCGACTTTTTCGAGCAGGAGCAATACGGACTTCCACAGCCGGAGATGACGTTTCGCGTAGCACATATTAACGTTACCGCGCTCAACGACATGTTCAAGAAGCACCGCAACCTCATCATCGGTGAGATTGTGCCTGACCTGACAAATCCGATTATCGAGTCGCAAAACGACTGGCAGTCGGCACCGCAATACGCAATAAAAATCAAGGCGAAAGATGCTGAAAGTTGGGTAAAAGTGTTTGATACTCAGAAAGATGAGCTTAAAAACATCTTCGACAACAACGAACGCGCGCGTTTCATGGATTTCTTCCGTCCGATGGTGAATGTTAAGGTGATAGAGAGTCTGAAAGCGACTTACGGCATCACCATGACGGTGCCTGAAGGCTATTATGTCGCTAAAAACGAGAACTATTTCACTTGGCTCAGAAAAGAGGAGTCCGACAAGAGTTTAGGCTTGATAATCTATCAGTTACCATACAAAAGCACCAACGATTTGAGCGAGGAGCGCATCATAAAAAAGACCGATTCAATCACCAAGAAATACATCCCGGGACCGACAGAAGGCAGCTATATGACTTTGGACAAGGAGTTTGTGAAGCCAGTCTTCAAGGTAATCCCTGATTTTCCGGCAGGTTACGCCGTTGAGATGCGTGGATTATGGATAACAGAGAACGAGTTCATGGCCGGACCATACGTTTCTTATACGATTGTCAACCCAGAAGCCAACAAACTCATTTGCGTCGAGGGCTATGTTTACTACCCCAACAAGTCGAAACGCGACTTGTTGAGGCAGCTCGAAACGATAATCTGGAGCTTAAAGTTTTAACTTCTGCCCCACTTTCAACTCGTTGCTTTTCAAGTTGTTTTTCTGCTTGATATAGTCAACAGTAACGTTGTATTTCTTAGCTATTTTCGTGAGGTTATCACCAGATTTCACTGTATAGACTGTGTCGCCCGAAGTCTTCGGCTGCGACGTAGTCGTCTGTTTCTCAGGCGGATACACTTTCAGCTTTTGTCCGACTTTGATGGTGTTCGACTGCAGATTGTTCCATTTCTTCAAGTCGGTGACAGAGCATTTGTATTTTGCAGCGATTTTGCCTAATGTCTCGCCAGATTTCACCACGTGAGTGGTTTGTGTCGTAGAGCGTTCAACAGGTTTCGCGTTGCCAGCCTGTGCCATTGGAGCTCCCGAGCTGTAGACTATCAGCTTCTGGCCAATGCGGAGGTTGTCGGATTTCAGGTTATTCCACGACCTGAGCTGTTTCACGCCGACGTGATATTTCTTTGCTATGGCGCTCAGTGTCTCACCTTTCTTCACTATATGCACGCTGCGGTCGGAGATCTGCTTCATCTGTTCCTGCATTTTTTCCTTGTCGATGCCGCTCTTTGTTTTAAAGGTGTACAGTTCTTTCTCGTGGTCGATATATTCGCCTACATATTTCTCAGGAATTCTCAGTATCATCGGGCTTTTTGACGTTGCTGGGATGATTGATTTGGTATATTGAGGGTTGAAGAATTTAAGGTCTTCCATCGGGATGCCGAGCATCTCGTTGAGCTGGTCGAAATGCAGTGCGTCGTGCACCATCACGGTGTCGATGCCGTTTTTGATGATACCAGGGTCAAGCGGACAGATATTATGTTCGGCAGGATAATTCATGACATAGTTAACAGCGATGAATGCCGGGACGTAGCCACGTGTCTCGCGAGGCAGATACGGCCATATCGCCCAGTAATTCTTGATGCCTCCAGCCCTACGGATAGCTTTTTTCACGTTGCCGGCGCCCGAGTTATACGCCGCCAAGGCCAAGAACCAGTCGCCAAACATATTATACAGGTCGTTCAAGTGCTGGCATGCCGCCTCTGTCGATTTCAGAGGATCGTATCGGTCGTCGACGAGTGTGGTGACGTTGAGTTTGTAAGTCTTTCCCGTGGCATACATAAACTGCCAGAGACCTTTAGCACCAGCCCAAGAGCCAGCGCGAGGGTTCAATGCCGACTCCACAACAGCCAGATATTTAAGCTCGAGCGGCATATTATACTTGTCTAAAGTCTGCTCAAAAAGAGGAAAGTAAACATCTGCCAAGCCAAGGATTCGCTCGGTTTTATCGCGCTTTTGCACAGCATACACATCGATAAACGATTTCACATGTTTGTTATAGACGAGCTCCATGGTGGTGTTGCGGTTCAGCTCCTCAATACGCTGGGCATAGATGCTGTCGGGGAATGACGGGATATATCCGGGAGGGTAGTTGCATGTATTTGCCTTGCTTTCGTCAAAATACGGGATAACCTTCAGAGTATCAATCATTTCCAACATGTTTGACGACTCTTTGACGATGCCTTTTCCTGAATTTTCATCATCGAAAATCTGCTGTATCTGCTCCTGAATACTATCAGGAAGGTTAGGATTTATAGAGTCAATTTCAAGAGCGTCATCGAGTATTGAGGTGTCGATGGAATCGTTCATAAGTCGTTGATTGGCGACAACAGTATCATTAATAGAGTCGCCAATTTGGGCAAACATCAAGAAAATCAATAAAATGCAGTTCATTTTCAATATTTTTAAAGATGCAAAATTACAAAAATTTCATTAAAAATAACGAATATATTCAACAAATAAGTATCTTTGCAGGCTAAAAAATTCTTTTTGAAATAATTTTTAAAAAAATGAAGAAAATATTACTTAGTTTAGCTGCTATTGCTTTATGTTTAAGCATTAGAGTGAACGCTCAGGAGCAGACAACTCCTGATTGGAAGAGATGGCATTATCTCTCTGAAGAAGAGATGAAAACGCCTGTAAGGGCTGAGAATTTCGTTGAGACAGACCCACCGACAGGCACACCACGTTTCGTGGCTGAGTTTGAGCCAATGCAGGGTGTGATGATTCGTTACCCTCTCGGAATTCCTACAAGTTTGGTGGTGCAGCTGGCAAACAACTGCCATGTTTACTGCATCGTTTCAGCGTCATATCAGAGCAGCGCACAGAGCTCATTCCAGAGCGCCGGCGTTAACATGAGCAATGTGACTTTCGTTAATGCGGCTTCCGACTCATACTGGGTTCGCGACTACGGTCCGTGGTACATCTTCGAGGACAGAAACCCGGCCATCGTCGACAATGTTTACAACCGTCCGCGTCCTAACGACGACAACATGTCGGGTGTTTTCGCCAGCTTCTGGCAAATCCCAATGTACGGCATGAACCTTCAGCACACTGGCGGCAACATGATGGAAGACGGCCGTGGCCATGGCGTTAGCGACAACCTCGTGTTCCAGGAAAACAACAACAACGAGACCAATGTGCGTAACAAGATGCGCGACTATCTCGGCATTGATCCATATCATGTGACCATCGACCCCCAGGGCGACTACATCGCACACGTCGACTGCTGGGGCAAGTACCTCGCACCAGACAAGATTTTGATTGCACAGCTGCCGTCAACCAACAGCCATGCCGCTGATTACGATGCTGTTGCCAACTATTTCGCGACAACAAACTGTTGCTGGGGCTATCCTTATCGCGTTTACCGCGTTCAGGAACCAGGTGGAAGCACACTCGCACCTTACACCAACTCATTGATTTTGAACAAGACAGTGTATGTCCCGATGGGCAGCAATTCAACATATAACCAGCAGGCTATTGATGTCTATCAGGAAGCTATGCCAGGTTACACCATCGTTGGCGTTACTAACAACGACTATTATACTTCATGGGAAAATACCGACGCATTGCACTGCCGCACCCGTGGCGTGATGGACTTCGGCATGCTCTTCGTCGACCACAGAAACGTTATCTTCGGCGAACAGGAATGGCAGGATTCAATAGCAATCACAAGCAAATTCATCGCTTACAGTGGTCAAGCTTTGAAACAGGATTCACTTCTTGTTTATTATAGCATCGACGGAGGCGCATATCAGACAGCACACATGACAGCAACTGGCAATCCAGACGAATATGTAGGTTACATCAAAGGTTATCAGGGTGAATCAAGTATCGATTACTATGTTTTCGGTGCTGACGAGTCAGGTCGCCGTTACACACAGCCGGTGTTTGCAGAGTTGGATCCGCACCATTTCACAATGGAGGAACACACTCCTATCACTCCAACCGAGCCAACAATCAGCGTTAACGAGATTGTATTTGACGAGATTACAAATGTAACATTCACCATCACAAACAATACAGAAAACCCATTTACTATCAATAGCATAGAAGCTCTTGATGATAATCTTATTGTTGTTGATTACTCATACGCAGGCACACTTCCTACAACACTTACTGTTGGCGAAAGCTGGGAAGTCAATGTTTATCCGTATTTACCAGTAGCTAAGGGTTATTATGAAACATCTATTGAAATAGTCACTGATATTGCAACACAAACAATTCCTGTTAAAATCAACGAGACTATTTACACAGGCGTTGACGAGAACCTTGCAGCAAGCTTCGAGGTTTATCCTAACCCGATGAACAATACCTTATATATTAACGGTAACGTTCAGGATGTTACCATCTTCAACGCTGTCGGTCAGCAGGTTTTGTTTGTTGAAAAAATGAATGAAATCAACGTTGCTGATTTGAACGAGGGATTGTACTTCGTGAGAATGAGCGACAAGAACGGCAATAGCGTGGTGAAGAAGATCGTGAAAAAATAGACCTTAGATTTTAGACCTTAGACTTTAGTTATTTTGCTAAGGTCTAAGGTCTAATGACTAAAGTCTAAATTTTTGAAAAAAATTTGTTGTGCGTATCAAAAATTAATGTATTTTTGCAGCGCAATTGAGGTCGGGTTCTACTAACGGTTAGGTAACGACACTCTCACTGTCGAAATAAGGGTTCGATTCCCTTACCCGATACTAAGAAAGCCTTGTAAGTCGATGATTTACAAGGCTTTTCTGTTTTTAGTCGTCATTATCGAGCTGCCACCTTTCTTCGAAAGCTGAAGGCTCTCTAATTAACGACTAAAAACTATAACCCAGTTACGTAAGGATTATTTCTTTTTTCGTCACCGATTCTTGTTTGTGGTCCGTGACCGCAATAACAGATCGTGTCGTCGGGCAATGTGTAAAGCACCTCACGGAGACTTTTTTCTATTGTAGAATAGTTGCCTCCAGGTAGGTCGCAGCGTCCGATTCCCCTGTAAAATAAGGTATCGCCAGTGAAGACGATGCCGTCTTTTTCATCGTAGAAACAAACATGGCCAGGAGCATGACCTGGCGTGAACAGCACCTTCAGCTCATCGTCACCAATCTTAACGGCATCGCCTTCGTTGAGGTCGATGGAAGGATTCAAACATCTGTCTTGAGTAAAATTGATGCCGAAAGCCGCCGCATACATCCACACTTTGTCGTAAAACGGCTTTTCGATAGGATGAGCAGCCAGTTCAACATGATATTTATCGGCAAGTAATCTATTACCCATCATGTGGTCGATGTGCGAGTGAGTGTTGAGCAGCATCAGCGGCTTCAGTTCGGTTTTGTCAATATAATTCAAAATCTGTTCGTCCTCAAACCTCTCGAAATTGCCTGCGTCGATAATCACACACTCCTTGTTTTCATTGGAGACAATGTAAGTGTTGACTTGTATTGGATTGAAAATGAATGTCTTAACTGATAACATAAAATAATTTTATGACGGTTATTCTTTGCGCAGTGCAGCGACGATCTCGTCGGTGTTGATCATATTCATGCATTTGAAGTGTCCTTTCGGGCATTTTTTGTAGCCAAGTTTCGAGCAAGGGCGGCATTTCAGGCCTTTAATCTCGATTATATGCGATTGAATATCAAGATTTTTCGGATAATATTGATACATTCCGAACTCAGGGACGGTGTTACCCCAGACGGACACTATAGGTTTACGAAGCGCTGCCGCTATGTGCATCATGCCGGTGTCGCTGGTCAGGACGGCCTTCGACATCTTGATAATGGAGGCTGACTGCTCAAGGTTAAGCATTCCGACAGGGTTCCAGACGTTCTCACCCACGGCGTCGGCGACGACTTTCGCGCGCTGCATGTCGCCTGGACCGCCAAGCAGAATCACAGGCTCGTCAAGTTTCTCTATCACCTCTATGATTTTATCGGTCGGCATGACTTTGGTGTTGTAGCTGCCACCCACGACGACGGCGTAAAAACCGTTTCTGAACTCCTCAGGAATGTCAGGCTCCTGCATCAAATTCGTCTCCGAAATATAAAAATCCAGACCTCTGCCGTCGTTTTTCACGCCAAGCGGCTCAACGGCCTCAAAATATCTGTCGACGACATGTACATCTGGTAACTTATTGATTTTGAAGGTCGTAAGCAGCATCTTCTTGAAATCAAGCTTATGGAAAGAATGATGCTCGCAACCTAAAGCGAAACAAACTCGTTTTGAGCGGTTATTCTTCTGTAAATCAACAACATAGTCGTATTCTTCCTTCTTCAGCTCCTTGATAACCTCACGAATTGAGTTGCCCAGTTCAAAAGTCTTGTCGACATACGGGTTGTTGTGCGACAAACTCGCGAATTTGTCTTTTATTAACATGTGAAGCTCAACGTCATCGTCCATCTGACGCTTGATACAACGGATTACAGGCGTGGTCAGGACGATGTCGCCGATAGAGCTGAAACGAATAAGTAGTATCTTCATTTTTCAAAAATTTTCTAATTCAAAATCTTTAATTCATAGCGACTAACACCTTGATAATCAACATCATTATGATCCTCAAGATATAAAAACTCCGCTTCGTTGGCGCTCATGCCGCTGTCTTCCATCTTCATGCAATGCCCTTTTGCCCACAGCGCCATGTAACTGTTAATCGTTACTTTATAAACCTTTTGATAATCAATAGGTTTGCCATTTTCAAGATACACTTTCGCTGAGACGAAGCCAGACGCGCCGTCATCAGATTGAGCATATTCCGTAGAGTAGGTAATGCCGGAAACATGGGTGCAGTTATGGTCTTTTGTCGATGCCAAAACCAGAAAATCCTCCACCTGTTTTCCTGTCATCTCACAGATTACCAATGAGTTATTAAACGGATCGAGGTTATAGACATCGGCTTTTGTGATGTCGCCGCCATGCAGACTGTCGAAACGCACGCCGCCGGGGTTCTGCATTGCGATGTCGGCCTTTGTGAGATAACGCTGAGCGTCGGCCATGAAAGCGCCGAGAGCTTTTTTGTCGTTGAAAGGCGTTTTCGCATGACCTATAACTTTATGGAATTCAGGATTTGAATAATAATAGTCGACTTCCTGCTGAATTTTTTCATTAACCTTCGTAACTTTATTTAAATCAATAGGTTGTGCTTCTTTTTCTATGACTTTCCCATCAAGAACCTTGAGTTTCGTGACTGTCGCGACCTTCAAATAATACTTCGACTGGGTGTAAAGCACGCCGTCTTCGAGCTGTCGGGTGCACAAATCGTGCGAATGACCGCCGATAATCACATCAAACTGAGGAAATTCAGCGGCGAAGTCAAGCTCACGTTCCATGCCGAGGTGCGACAAAAGAATGAACACATCGCAGCTGTCGCGCAGATACAGATAGTCTCTGATCTTATCTTTAGCGTCAACAAAATCAACGTTTTGCATGTTTTTTATATGCGCACTTGGGTGACCTTCGTTGGTCGTCTCGATAAAACTAAGCAGTATGATTTTAACATCCTTGCCATTGATGTTTTTCGTAATCGTTACATAAGCAGGGAGTTTCAGGTCGGGATAACCCGTAAAATATGTATTCGCGCAAATGAGAGGGAAGTGCGCGGTGTTCACGAAATATCTGATTCCATCGATGTTTCCGTCAAACTCATGGTTACCAAGAGCCGATGCCTCGAAGCCGATTTCGTTCATCAGATTTATCATCGGGAGGTTGGGCTGCTCAGGATACTTATCGTTGTAAGCGTTACCTGTGCGGTTGTCACCAGCGCTCACAATCATAAGCTGCGGATAGATATTGCGCAGACTGTCGGCGATATAAGCCAATTTTGGCATGTTTTCGATGTGCGAGTGCATGTCGTTGACCGAAAGAATCACAACTTCCTGTGGCTGTTTCGAAGTGCAAGAAACCAGTAATAAACTGATTAACAAGATGTTAAGTAACCTTCTCATAACAAATTATGTTCATTAAAAATGTTTTCAACTGCTGTTTCGTATTCATCTAAATGATTGACTTTCTTCACTTTACGCCATACATTCTGTGGGTCGTCGAAGATGTTCATCATATATTTCCAAAGTTCCTTCATGCTGCCGATGATTTTAGGGCTGCCACCAGCGTGACGGAGGCGCTCAACATATAAATCGACGACAAAATTATGGAGACGCGACTTTTTATCTTGTTGATTATCAATATCTTTAATTTGTTCAGCAAGAAACGGATTGGTTAACAGACCGCGCCCCAACATTATCTTTGAAACCGGTTGTGACGATACCAAATTATATTTTTCGACATCGAAAATATCGCCGTTATAAACCAATGGTTTATTGATTTTTGGCATCAATGCGGTGAATTTTTCAAGTGAAGCCTCGCCGGTGTACATCTGTTTCCCAATGCGAGGATGAATGATTATCTCGCTGAAAGGCAATGAGTTAAACGTGTCGATGAAAGCGTCAATCTCTTCATCGTTGAAATATCCGAGGCGACATTTTATGCTGAATTTTATGCCGTCGATGCCTTCAAAAACATCGTTCAGCATCTTGATTGTGCGGTTCGGGTCAGCCATCAGGCCGCAGCCACGGGTTTTGTTGGCGACACGAGGAAACGGGCATCCCATATTAAGGTTAAATTCAGGATATCCCATTGATTTACATTGATTTGCAAATCTAATGATTTCCTCGGCAGTATTGCTTAAAATCTGTGGAACTACAGTTTTTACATCATTAAAATCAGGACTTATCTCCTCGCCTCGCAGACTTTTTGAGTTATCTTTCTGAATTCCGGTGAAAAACGGCGTGTAATATTTGTCGATACCGCGAAAATGCTTCTTGAAGATGTTGCGGTAAACCACGTCGGTAATCCCTTGGAAAGGCGCAAGACTCAGAGCGTTCATTTCTTTTTGACTATAAGATGCACCAACGTCATGGCGACAAGCAGCATTGTCATGAAGACGGCAACCTTGTAGATAAAATCGCCATAACGCACGTAAAACGTCAGTTTGTCGTTAGTTTTTATAGTGTTACGCAAAGCCGTCTGTTCCCAGTACTTGCTTTGTTCAATAATATCGCCACGCTGGTTGATAAATCCGGAAATGCCAGTGTTTGCTGAACGTGCCACACTTCTTCTGGTTTCGATGGCACGCAGTTTCGAAAATTCGAGATGCTGTTTGTGACCAGGCGAATTGCCCCACCAGCCGTCGTTGGTGATCACGAAAAGCATATCAGCGCCTTTTTTCACAAACTCTGTGACGTATTCGCCGAATACTGACTCATAGCAAATCAAGGTGCCAACTCGATGATTATCAAACGATAATGTTCTCGCTTCAGTATCTTTTTTCAATGTCCCTACGGTGCCGCCAAGGTCGATGGCGCTGTTTTTGAACATACGCATTATCCACCACGAAGGCATAGCTTCGGCACCTGGCGTCAGGCGTGATTTGTGATATAGCTGTATTGAGTCTTTAGTGATTAAAGTCGCGGTGTTATAAGCGTAGAAATATTTATTGACATCGTAAAATCTGCGTGCCGCGAAGTCGTTTTCAGAGCCATCGGGAGCCAAACCATAAGCGCTGATTCCTATCACATAGCATGTTTGTGGGAAGCTATCGATAAAACGTCGTAACTCTTTGATTGAGAAATACTTATCGATATGTTCCAACCAGATATCCTCTTGTATCGCCGACTCCGGACTTACCACAAAACGAGTGTTTTCTGTCACCAAATCGACAGCTTCAGAAAGGTTTCTATCGATGATTTCGGGAGGCGTGAGCATAAATTCTTCGGTATAAGGGTCGAGATTAGGTTGAACCACTACGATTTCTACGTCTTCGCCGTGCTCTTCGTAATATTTATATTGTATTTTACTGATTATCAATGGGACGAATAAGATTAAAAGAATAAGAATAGGATAAAAAACAGGAGATTTCTCCACTCCGCTTCGCTGCGGTCGAAATGACGGGAGAGAAACGTCTGGTCGAAATGACAGCAAATATTTGTAAATCAGAATATTAGCTAAAAGAACCCAGAGTGTGCCGCCGGCGATGCCGGTAAATTCGTACCATTGCACCCAGGTGTGATAGTGTGAAAAGACGTTTCCGAGGTTGAGCCACGGCCAGTTGATTTGCCAGTTGAGATGCAGGTATTCAAAAGCTAATACAAAGATTATCAATACATAATAACCTTTTTTATTGTCAAAAATTCTCGTTTTTACAAAATGGTAAGCATAGAAAACGCATGTCATGAAGAGGCTGTTCAGCAATAACATCGCTATTGTTCCTCCGGCGGTAGTTTTCCAAACCCACCATGTCGTGAGGACGTTCCAAACGAAAAAAGTGATAAACGACAACCAAAAAATATTGCCTTTTTCAGGATTTTCCTTGTCGCCTATCCTATCTTGAAGATACAAAAGAGGGATGAATGCCACGAAAGCAAGGGGGGCGAGGCCACGCACAGGCCATGCGGCAGCAATCAAAAGACCGCTAATCACTGCCAGACTTATTTTTGTAATCGTTTTCATCACTTTATTCTTAAGAGTTTTGACATCTTGCAGCTGTCGTCCATAAAGACTATGGATGCGTTGGCGTTACGTTCGATTTGGTTGATACTTTCCTCGAACAACTCGCAGATTTGCGCCACATTTTTTAAATTAACGAAAGGCGCGAAGTTCTTGGTAAAGCTCTTCTCGTCGCTCGGAAGCATCACCTCGTCGGACATATTATTATTGAATAACAACGAGTTATGGAAGATATTCAAGCCATATTCCAAAAACTCTTTTTGTTTTTCACGACCCAGCGGCTTGATGTCGTTTGCCACAAAATCGATAAGTTCGGGGAGTGCGCCTTTGAAGCAGTAACGCATCCATTTCTGGAAGGTGTTGGCGTAAAGCTTCTCGTCTTCCTGATCTTTTGCGTAACGTTGCGCCAAGATCCAGTTGCCGTTGGCTAGTGCCGCTGCGTCGTAAGCCTCCTGTTCGGTGCAGCCAACTCGTTGAACGAGAGCGTCTTGCGTTTCTTGAAGGCCAAGCTTTGGAACCTTCACCATGACACAACGTGAGCGGATGGTAGTAAGCAGCTCCTCCTGATGTTCGGCAATCAGGATAAATAGCGTTTTCTCTGGCGGTTCCTCAATAAGTTTTAGTAACTTATTGGCGCTCTGCGTGTTAAGCTTCTCAGCCATCCAGATAATAGCGATTTTGTATTCGCTCTCATAAGCTTTGAAACTCAGTTTTCGCATTATCGTGGCGGCGTCACGCACGTTGATGATGCCTTGTTTGTTCTCGATATCGAGTTTGTTGTACCAATCAGACAGATCAGTATATCCTTGACAATCAGCGAGATACTCACGCCAATCGGTGATAAACAAGTCAGATTCAGGGTTTTGTTTGACTTCTTTGTTTGTCGCCGTCGGAAACACGAAATGCAGGTCGGGATGGGTGAGCGACATGTATTTCTTGCACGAAGGGCAGACGCCGCAACTATCTGTTTCTGAACGGTTTGTACAGTTGATATATTGAGCGTAAGCCAATGCCAAAGGCATCTTGCCGCTACCTTCGGACCCCAAAAACAGCTGCGCATGCGACACACGACTGTCTTTCACGCTCTGAATCAGGCGTTTTTTCAAGTCATCATGTCCGATTACGTCAGCAAACAACATTATCTCTTAATGACTTTTGTCGTTGAAACATTACCGTTATCGTCAATTGTCCTAACGAAATAAATTCCGCTTGTAAAATCAGCAATATTGATTGATTCTGAATTATTTATGTCTTTAGAGACGACTTTCATACCAACAAAATTATAGATCTCAACATGTTGGATGCCATCGCCTTGCACATAAATGACTTCGCTGGCTGGATTTGGATAAACGGCCACCTCGTTAGCTTCAGCCACTGATTCCACACCTAAAATCATAGTGTTACCAGGGAAAGTGATGTCGTCGATCCAGCAGACGCTATTCTCAGCATCGCCCGACGGAGCTGTATCGTAACGCCATTCAATAGTATGTGTACCGGCAGCTATCGTGAATTTTTCAAAAGTCCAATCTGTGTCATCCGACCATCTCTTCTTATGCGTACCATCGATAAACAACATCAGCAGATCCTTGTTTTTTCTGGTATTTGTCTTGACATAGAATGAAAGTTCGCCGGTGGTGGTGTTTCGAATCTCAATTATCAATGAAGATATCTGATCCTTAATGAGTTGCGGAGTTCTAACGCTATATGCGCCAGCATGAACCACTTCGTCGGTAATAAACCAGGCATCGTCGCCATCGTGTTTCCAATTCAGATGCGAGAAATCGCCGCTTTCAAAGTCTTCTCTCACTGTTCCCACAGTCAAAGTGATGCTCTTGTTAGCTGAATACTGACCTGTTATCGCATCGATATTGACGGTGAAGAAAGTGCCGTCAGGAGTATCTTCGGCAATCTGAACATCCAAACTCACCTCAAAATCCTCACCTGCAGCCACATTGTCGAAATGCACGTCGTTGCTGACGAGTGTCATGTATTCGCAATTCAGAGCTGCATGAATGTAAGGGTTTTCGGCAGCATAATGACCTGTGTTTTTACCTCTCACTATGATGCTTACAGTCTCGCCCGGATCGATGAAACCATTCATATTTCCGCTAGATTCCTCGTAAGATAACTCTTTGATATTCATCACTGGAGCTATCGCTTGGAAGAAAACGTCTCTATTCCAGACGTTGGTGCCATCGGTGCAAGTCATGACGAAATCGACATAAGTGCCGTCGGGAATGTTGTCGGCGACGATTATCTCGAAAGCGTCAGTAATCATTACTGATTCACCAGCGTTGACAGTTCCGACGTTTACAGTAGATTTCGACAGGCTCACAAAGTCTGAAGTCGTTGATAATATGGCAGTTACGTTATTTGCGTTAACATTTCCGGCATTTTTGAAATCGACATCCATGGAAATATTTCTTCCGAAAGAGAAATCGCCATGAATATCAGTCGATTGCGGATAAACGAAGGCTGTGTTGCTGTCAATTCCAAGAATATTTATCGTCTGCGGATAAGCATTCGGTCCTGTGATGATAAGTTTAAGAGTATCAGCGATATTGAGGCTCTCTTCAAATTCAATATTTGCCACGCCGTTTTCGTCAGTCATGCCGAAAGCGAGGAGGTTGTTGCCATGGAAGATGCTGCAGCGGAAATTGCTTTGTGCTTCGCCATGTTTGGCGACTGTTACAGGCATAGATGTGCTGCCGAGTGTCAATGCCGAAGCGTAGCTCACTTCCGGACGGAAAGGCTCGTCGAGCCACGGGCAAACGGCCACATCGCCTAGGATGTTTATATCATAATCGTTCCAACGCATGCATTGATCCCATTCGACATACGGAGCTGTCATTATCTTCATCTCCACGAATGCTGTTCCGATGTATGGCAGGCGGTCGTGATAGTAAGCATCGACAAACTCGCGGTGCAAGTGAGCCGCCATTCCGTCGCCCCAAGGTTGATACCATCCATAGCGTGAGTTACCTGTCACCGCCACGAATCCGGTGGCAATGTTGACCATACGTTCCAAGATACAGGTATGGGTGAAGTCACCGCAGACACATCCGTGTGAATGGAAAAAGTTGTAGTTATGATGCACACCGTCGAGTTGAGCGAAAGAAGCATCGCTTATCGCCATAACATCCCAGCCGGCTACAGTGCCAGTGTTGGCATGTCCCACATGGTGAATATATTGTCCGCCATTAGTATTGATAATATTTCTAAAAGTACCGCCCGACCAGTTAACCGAGTATGAGGCATAATATTTCACAAAGTCGTAGTCTTCCGGGACACCTATAGTAGTATAATCAAAATCGTTTGAGGTGCCTATGATACGTTCGAGATCGGTGCTGCCATAATAACCATCGCCGAGGTGTTCGCCGCCAAGAATAACAGTACGGAACTCGCCGAGCACAGGATTGGCTTGGTACTCTAACGTCTTGTGCATCATGTTGTTAAACTGTGTCTCGTTGTTGAAAGGCATACGAGCTACTGCGAGTTCAGGAAGAAGGTCGTCTTCACCGGGCTCTCCCCAGAGACCATTATTGTTATCGTCCCAAGTACCGTCGAGGCATACGAAATACATGTCGGCAGGAAGGTTATCAATCTCTTCATCATAGACATTGCAGTAGAGAGCGCGCCACGGCACTATACCGGCGTCGCCACCGAGAAGCACCATCATAACACCTTCATTTTCATACTCTTGAGAGATATATGCACGCACTTTCTCAGCATCATCGCGACCTTCAAAGTTTGGAAGGATATTTTCCAATGCGGTGACATGAGTGCGCAGACCGCGAGCCTGGTAAAACTCGACATATTCGTCGAAATGCGACACCCAATCCTGCGGTGTGATGACAAGAATATCGTAATTAGGCAATATGGTTCTTGCTCTGGTCTTGTAAGCCTTCACCGCATCAGGATTCTGAGCCAGACGTTCAACACGTTTCTCGACCTCAGGAGTCATCCAAACCTTACTGCTTCTGTCTGATTTTGAAGCAGTTACATCAATTGTAACGGTTACAGATTTTGCATAAGACACTTTACCGGTCGCAGGCACGTATCTCACTGGTGTGAAGCGTGCGAAAGCGAACGAACAGCCGTTGAGATATTGAGTGTTTACTTTAGAAAACGTGTTTTGCGGATACGATTCTGTTGATCTGTAAAAATCTTCATTTTTTTCGAAGATGAGCGGCTTCGTTGACGATAGCGGACGTGCCGCCTGTTGCGGAAGCAGGTTATAGGTGCCTTCGAGCTCCACAAAATCGGAATACTCAACGTTAATACTTTGAGCATCAGTGTTTTGCGGCAAAAGCAACGACACAGACTGCCAAGGTAATGATGCTTCGCCCACCACGCCATTATTCATAGTGCTGGCGAATTTTATCACATCATAGCCGTTCACTTCGGTAACCGTAGGGTTGTCGAAGTAATAAGTTTTCTGCACTGTCTGGGCGAAAGAGAGTGCGCCCAAAATGACTGCAAATACTGCTGTTAAGATCAGTTTTTTCATGGTTAAATTGTTTTATCCGTTAATCCACTTCTCTACTTCTTCAAGTTGTAAAGCAGGGACGTCCATTTTTGTTTTCTTTCTGATACCATTGAGTTTCTCACGAAGTGCCGAAGGCTTCTCCGACTTCATCATGTCGACTGTTGTATAGTTTTGTTTTACAAGCACTTCCGCCCAAACCTCAGGCACGCCGGCAGCCATAAAGTCTTCTTTTGTAGCCACTTTCTTGTGCACTTCCGGACGCATCATCGGGAAGAGGAGCACTTCCTGAATCTGTGTCTGACCTGTGAGAAGCATCACGAAACGGTCGATGCCGATACCCATACCAGATGTTGGAGGCATGCCGTATTCGAGGGCGCGGAGGAAGTCCTGGTCGATCACCATAGCCTCGTCGTCGCCGCGGCCGGCGAGCTTCATCTGTTCTTCGAAACGTGCGCGCTGGTCGATAGGGTCGTTAAGTTCGGTGTAGGCGTTGGCGACCTCTTTGCCGTTGATCATCAGCTCGAAGCGCTCAGTGAGTTCCGGGTTGTTACGGTGGCGTTTACATAGCGGCGACATTTCGACGGGATAGTCGGTGATGAACGTCGGCTGGATGTAGTTACCTTCGCATTTCGCGCCGAAGATCTCATCGATGAGCTTGCCTTTGCCCATTGATTCATCGACTTCAACCTCAAGTTTCTTGCACACCTCGCGCAGCTGTTCCTCGTTCATTCCGTTGATGTCGATGCCTGTGTTTTCTTTGATGGAGTCGATCATCGAGATGCGTTTGAACGGGCGTTTCAGGCTGATTTCCTTGTCACCGACATGCAAGACATCTGTTCCGAGCACGTCATGAGCGCAGCGGCATATCATCTCTTCGGTGAAGTCCATCATCCAGAGGTAGTCTTTATATGCGACATAGATCTCCATCGCAGTGAACTCAGGGTTATGCGAGCGATCCATGCCCTCGTTGCGGAAGTTACGTGAGAACTCAAACACGCCGTCGAAGCCGCCTACGATGAGACGTTTCAGGTAAAGCTCATCGGCGATACGCAGGTACATCGGGATATCGAGAGCGTTATGATGAGTGATGAACGGACGTGCCGAGGCGCCTCCCGGGATTGGTTGAAGAACCGGAGTCTCCACCTCGAGATAGCCTCTCTCGTTGAAGAAGTTACGCATGCTGTTGATGATTCGCGTCCTCTTCTCGAAGATATCTTTAACTTTATCGTTGACAACCAAGTCGACGTAACGCATACGGTAACGAAGCTCAGGGTCGTTGAACTCGTCGTATTTCACGCCGTCTTTCTCTTTCACGATAGGCAGTGGGCGCAGGGACTTGCTGAGCACTGTCAGTTCCTTGACGTGAATTGAAATCTCGCCCATCTGAGTACGGAACACGAAGCCTTTCACTCCGATGAAGTCGCCAATGTCGAGAAGACGTTTGAACACCACGTTGTACAAGGTCTTGTCTTCGCCTGGGCAGATCTCGTCGCGGTTAAGATAAAGCTGGATACGGCCGTAGGCGTCCTGCAGCTCGCAGAATGACGCGGCGCCCATGATACGACGGCTCATGATACGTCCGCCTATGCTGACGTTGGCGAATTTCGACGGGTCGCTGTCGTCAAATTGTTCTCTAATCTGTGTGGTTGTAACGTTCACGTCGAACGCAGCCTGTGGGTATGGGTTGATTCCGAGTTTGTAAAGCTCTTGAAGAGAATTTCTTCTAACTTGTTCTTGTTCGCTTAACATGATATATATTTTTTATTTTTATTTTTCAAATATGTGCAATAAATTTGCAAAGATAAGCATTTTTTCAGTAAGTGCACTATTATTTACTGATTTTATTTAAATTTTGCGATGGAATAGACGTATTTGTCGGTTATGACGGTTTCAATTTGGTATAATTCAGGTTTTGCTAGCACTGTTTTGAGGTCGCTGCGGATACCTTCGCCCGTGAGTTTAAGAACGGCTTCTTTTTTTGTCCAGAGAGCGAGGAAAGCCGAGAGGCTTTCGGGCGCCGACGTTATCAGTGCCTGTTCCTTTTCGTTCATGGTATATGATATCAGTGATGGCGTTATCTTGCGTGGTGTCTCCACGTCGGCGCCTACCGGCTGGCTGTCGATGGCGCAGAGAGCCACTTTGCCCGAGTGACTGAAGTTGAAATGAATCTCGGGATGGCCTTTGATGACGGGTTTGCCGCCTTCGAGATACTCGAACACAGGAGGCTCAGCGATGCCGTATTCTTTTTGCAGGCCTTCCATAAGAAGCAGATACGCCGCCAGCGACAGCCGCCGGCCGCTCTCGTGAGAGAACTTCAGCGCCTGCTCACGACGTTGCGACGACACCTTCGACAAAGCATCTTCAATATCAAGCAACTCCGTATGATCGTTGAGATAAATCATGATGCAAAATTATAAAAAAAAGATTTACTTTTTAAAAACAAGCAAAATCAGTCTGCAAATTTTCTCCGAAAATTCAAAGGCCTGATTTTTTACATATTTTTTATTGAAATTATTATTATTTTTGCAAAAACTATCTTAAGGGATGGATCTTCTGCAGACGAAAATCGAATATCTGAAGGGCGTGGGGCCGAAACGGGCTGAGCTTCTGAATAAGGAGCTGGGCATTTTCACGTTTCAGGACCTGCTCGATTATTTCCCTTTCAGGTATATCGACCGTTCGCAGATTCATAAGGTCAGGCAGATTACCGACGACACCGTTTATTACCAACTCGTGGGAACGGTGAGCAATATGCAATCATTTGGTTCTCCGAGAGTTACAAGGATTACAGCGACATTTACCGATGATACTGGCTCCATCGAATTGGTGTGGTTCAAAGGCTTGAAATGGATAAAAAACCGCTTCCAGCCAGGCAAGAAATATCTTATCTTCGGCAAGGCGAGCGTGTTTAACAACCGCTTCAACTTCACCCATCCCGATGTCGAGGATTATAACCCAGACGATGTGCTGGTCGGCGAGGCGCTGCAAGGTGTTTACAACACCACCGAGAAGATGAAAAACGCCGGTTTGGGTACCAAACAATTCGCGAAAATCATCAAAACATGCGTGCTTCAAGTGTGGAACATGATTCCGGAAGTACTGCCGCAAAGCCTGATTCTGCACGACAAGCTTCTGCCTCGAAAAGAAGCCTATTACAAGATACATTTGCCATCGAACAGCACTGATATTCAACGCGCTACGACGAGGTTGAAATATGAGGAACATTTCTTCTTCCAGCTGCGGCTTTTGGTTCATAAAAAAGACCGACAGCTTAACACAAAAAGCGTTGTGTTTCAACAAGTTGGCGATTATTTCAATAGTTTCTACAAGGAACATCTCCCCTTCCCTCTTACCAACGCCCAGAAACGTGTCATCAAGGAGATTCGCGCCGATTTGAAGAGCGGCCACCAGATGAACCGACTGCTTCAAGGCGACGTTGGAAGCGGAAAGACCATCGTCGCTCTGATGATAATGCTTCTCGCACTCGACAACGGCTATCAGGCAGCCCTTATGGCACCGACGGAAATCCTTGCCACTCAACATCTTGAGACGTTGCGAGCGCAACTCAAAGGCATGGATGTGCATTTCGCCTTGCTGACTGGTAGCACCAAACAATCCGAGCGAAAACAGATTCTTGCCGACCTTGCAAGTGGCGACCTGCAAATAATAATAGGTACCCACGCTTTGATTGAAGACACTGTGGTTTTCAATAACTTAGGGCTCTGTATCATCGACGAGCAGCATCGTTTCGGTGTGGCTCAACGTGCTTCGTTCTGGGACAAGACATCATTCCCGCCTCATACTTTGGTGATGACTGCCACCCCGATTCCGCGTACCTTGGCGATGACGCAATACGGTGACTTGGATGTCTCAAAAATCGATGAGTTGCCACCAGGAAGGAAGCCTGTCAAGACAGTGCATGTGTTTCAGGAACAACGACTTGCGATAATCGGGTTCATGAAGAAACAGATTGCCGAAGGGCATCAGATTTATGTGGTATACCCGCTAATCAAGGAGTCGGAGAAGATGGATTTGATCAACCTGCAGGAAGGTTACGAGGCGATGATGCGCGATTTCCCTGAGCCGGATTATCACATCAGCGTGGTGCACGGTCAGATGAAGGCCGAGGATAAGGACTGGGAAATGCAGCGTTTCGTTCGTGGCGAAACTCATATCATGATTGCGACGACAGTGATCGAGGTCGGTGTTAACGTTCCTAACGCCTCGGTGATGATAATCGAAAATGCCAACAGATTCGGGCTTTCGCAGCTACACCAGCTCCGTGGAAGAGTGGGCCGCGGCGCCGAGCAGTCGTACTGCGTCTTGATAACCGACCATAAGATCACGGGCGAGGGGAAAAAACGCATGGAGACTATGGTGAAGACCAACGACGGATTCGAGATCGCGGAAGCTGATTTGCAATTACGTGGTCCGGGTGAGACACAAGGCACCCGCCAGTCGGGAATGATTGAGATGAAAATCGGCGACTTACAATACGACGAGCCAATCATCAGGCACACTCGCCGCATGGCGAACTTACTTTTGGATGCCGACCCAACGCTTTCAAAACCAGAACATTACGCTACAAAGCAATATTTCTCACAGCAGTTTGAGAGAGATTTCGATTGGAGCAGGATCGGATAGGATTGTCATTTCGAGCTTGTCGAGAAATCCTCTTTCAGACATTGCTTTCGGTGAAAAAGGATTTATTCGCCTATGGCGAATGCTTTCGCTTCGCTCAGGTCTTCATTCCGCTTCGCTTCAGTCGAAATGACAAACTACTATAAAGCTTTGAAAATAAAACCCTTTTTTGAATAGTATTCCAATACTCTTGGTAGAGCTGAAATCATATTATTATAAGCTTTTACACTGTCGTGAAATGTAATAATTGCGCCATCTCCTGCATTTTTTATGACATTTTGATAGACGTCTTCAGGCGAGAGAGCATGATCCCAGTCGTAGGCGATGACAGTCCAGGCAACTATTTTTAGTGTAGAGTTTAGAGTGTAGAGTTTTGAGAGTTGAGAATATTTGATCTTCCCATGAGGCGGACGGAATAAATTGCTGTGAATCAATTTATTAGCTGATAAAACTGAATTGACGTAATCGTCGGATTTTGTCTTCCAGCCGTCCTCATGATTAAAGGTATGACAGCCGACAGAATGACCTTCTTTTTTGACTAATTCAAAAGTTTTTGGAAATTTTTGGACGTTGTTTCCTATGCAGAAAAAGGTGGCTTTCGCATCATATCTTTTAAGAATTTCAAGCACTTTCGGCGTTATCAGCGGATGAGGTCCGTCATCAAAAGTGAGATAAATAGTCTTCTTGTCTGTCTTCGGCATTTCCCAAAGCAGAGAAGGATAGAAAATCCTGAAAATTTTTGATGGTTTAACTAATCTCACGATGCAAAATTATAAAAAATTTGTTTTATATAAAAGTTTTTATTATTTTTGCAGATTCTAACAATTTTTTGAAAAAATGAAAAAACTCATATTAGTTCGCCACGGCGAAAGTGAATGGAACAAGCTCAACCTTTTTACCGGTTGGACCAACGTCGATTTATCGGAAAAAGGCGTTCAAGAGGCTTTGGAAGCTGGTAAGTCGTTGAAAAACAATGGCTACAAACCTGAGATTTGCTTCACATCATACCTAAAAAGAGCCATCAAGACTCTCAACAACATTCTCGATGTGATGGATATGGACTGGCTGCCAGTGTACAAAAGCTGGCGCTTGAACGAGAAGAGCTACGGTCAGCTGCAGGGCTTGAACAAGGTCGACATGGCCAAGAAATACGGTGAGGAGCAGGTGTTGAAATGGCGCCGTTGCTTCGATGTGCAGCCTCCGGCGCTCTCGATGGACGACCCGAAGAGTCCGCGTCAGGATCCGCGTTATGCCGAGATGACCGACGACCAGATTCCGCTCACCGAGTCGTTGAAAGACACCATCGCACGTTTGATGCCTTACTATAAAGAAGTGATTCTCAAGGCTTTCGAAAACCACGACGAGGTGATGGTGGTAGCTCACGGCAACAGTCTCCGCGGCATCGTCAAGGAGCTGAAAAACATGGGCGAAGACGAAATCATTAAATTCAACATTCCTACGGCAATACCTTACATCTTTGAGTTTGACGATAAGATGAATCTTCAAAAAGACTTCTTCCTCGGTGACCCTGAAGAGATTGCAAAGAAGATGCAAAGCGTTGCTAATCAAGGAAAAGCAAAATAATTATGAAAAAAAGGTGGATTATACCTGACATTCACGGATGCGTCAATACCCTGAAGCAACTTGTCGAACACTGCATTCAGCCTACCAAGGAAGACTCCATTTACTTTCTTGGCGACTACATCGACCGCGGTCCGGACGGTAAAGGTGTCATCGACTACATCATGAGTTTTCAGAATGAGGGATATGACATTCAGTATCTCATTGGTAATCATGAGTATTACTGCATGAACTCATACGAAAACGACAAGCACAGATGGTTAACCAAGAGCAGCATTCAAAAAGAATGGGAACGTTACGGTGCCAAGATGACGCTAAAGAGTTTCGGTGTGAAACGTCCTCGTGACATCGATGAGAAATACATCGAATGGATGAGAAAAGGCAAGTATTTCATTGAACTTGACGACTATATCCTTGTCCATGCAGGTATGAACTTCAACATCCCGGATCCGTTCGACGATAAGATGTCGATGCTTTGGGTGCGCGATTTCAAGGTCGACACCGCAAAAACAGGAGGCAAGAAAATCATACACGGACACGTGCCGGTGGAGCACAGCCTCATTCAGCTTTTCATTGAATCTCAAGGATATAACTTCATTGCTCTCGACAATGGAGTGTATTACAGAGACCAGAAAGTGGGCTTCGGCAACCTAATGGCTCTCGAACTCAACAGCATGGAGCTCATCGCTCAACCGAATGTCGACTTCTGATGTATGTAGATATCCATACACATGTTGATAATCAGTCGGTTATCAGGATTTTAGATAATGATTTTGATAAAATTTCAGTGACCTGGGGAGTGCATCCTTGGGAGGTAAACGATTATGACAACAATGTTCCTCGCGACCTGCGGTCGCTCGGAATGACAGCTGTTATCGGCGAGGTGGGACTGGATAAAGTTCACAAGGAAACCTTTGAAAAACAGATTGAGGTTTTTGAGGAAATGATAAGATTATCAGAGAGTTACAGGAAGCCGATGATAATTCATTGTGTGAGGGCGTACTCGGAGATAATCGAGATGAGGAAGAAGACGAAGGCGACCATGCCATGGGTGATTCACGGGTTTAACAGCTCAGTTGAGACTATGCGGCAACTGCTGAAATATGATATTTATATTTCGCTTGGCGAAATTTTGTATCGCAATGAAAATCAAGCTGTTGAGATATTAAAAAACATCCCTTTGGAGCGACTTTTCCTGGAAACCGACGTCTCCGGAAGGGACATCAAAGACGTTTATGCGAAGGCGGCGGCGTTGATGGGATGCGATATTGATGTTTTGTGCAGACAAATTTTTGAAAATTATGGAAGACTGGAAGCAACGCACTAATATATTAATAGGTGATGAGGGAGTCGAGCGGCTCGCCAAGGCTCACGTCTTGGTAGTAGGTCTCGGTGGCGTGGGCGCTTACGCCGCTGAACAGCTCGCTCGCGCTGGCATAGGCGAAATGACGATAGTGGACAGCGACACTGTGAGCGTGACTAACAAAAACCGTCAGCTGTTGGCGTTAGACAGCACGTTAGGGCGTTTGAAAACCGAGGTCATGGCGGAACGAATACGCGACATCAACCCCGACATCAAGCTGCACGTGCTCACGCAATACCTTAAGGATCAGTCGATTATAGATTTGATGTCGCAGAAGTTCGACTTCGTCGTCGACGCCATCGACACCATGGCGCCTAAGGTGTTTCTGCTTTACTATGCGGTGCAAAACCATCAAAACATCGTGAGCTGCATGGGTGCCGGCGGAAAATTCGACCCAACGAAAATAGAGATTTGCGACATGTCGAAGTCGTACAACTGCCGGTTGGCGTTTTATATCCGCAAACGCCTGCACCGACTGGGCATTCGTGAAGGGATAACGGTAGTTTTCTCACCTGAAAAGGTGGCCGACGACGCCTTCATTGTGGAAGACGAGCAACAACAAAACAAGATAGCTACTGTGGGGACTATTTCTTATATGCCGGCTGTTTTCGGATGCTTCTGCGCATCACATGTCATCAACCAGCTACTAAAAACACAAAATCGTGCTTCTTTCTGACCTCGCTCTCGATATGAGCGATGTAATGTGTGCGTCGAGGGATGGTGTTGAGTATTTTCTGAGCCTCGCCGAACTCACCCATCTCACGATATAACTCTATGATTTCCAATATCGAAGCCTCATATTCCTCATCGTCAGGGGTGTAACGGCCTTTCAGGAGGACGAGCAAAGCCTTAAGGTTTTCGAGATATTCAACGCGAAGCTTTTTGAACATCGCACGACCCTGTTTCTGTTTGCGGCGGTTCTTTCGCCACACGTTGAAACTCATCTTTCCGGAAAAGAGATAAGACAGGTGCATCTGATAGTTGTTACGCACCAGATCGTTGTAGGCCCACCACATCAGACGGCGGATATAAAGCTCCTTATCTTTATCATTTTCAATGGCTTGGAGGCATTGCTTGTAATGATTGACGAGAGCCATACGGCCTTCAACGCTGTTGAAATGGATGCCGAAGAAACGCCAGTTGTTCCAGTTATAATAAGGCACTTCGGGCTTTTTGTAGGTTACTACCGGCTCTTTGTATTCGTCGACCCAGAACCAGTGGCTGCATGCCGGGCATGCGATGACCTTCTGCGGCTCAGTTATGTAATTGTCGTTCAACGTCTTACCATCGGAATACAATATCGATTTATTGACCATCTCCGACTTCACGAGATGACCTTCGAGCCACGATTCGCAGCGCGGGCATTGGATATAAAAAGTATCGTATTTTATCATAACGTTGACTTTCAATTACTTACGACCGAAATCAGCGGGGATCTCGCCCCAGATCTCGGTTCTCCACTTATAAATCGGCACTCTGAAGGTGTTGTCGTGAAGCCATTTCTCGGCACGGCGTATCACCTCGAAGAGATACCTATTCTTCTCATTTTCAACGAGTTTCGTCCTGCAAAGACCTTCACTCACCCATTTCTGACCGTTCAGCGAGTCGGAATAGATTGGGAGGTTAAGGCGTTTTTGTTGCTGCCATGCGAGGCAGTGGACGATGGCAAGAAACTCGCCTATGTTGTTGGTGCCGCCTTCAAACACCGGGCTTTTAAATAGCTCGGTGCCCGTCTCGACGAACACGCCCCGGTATTCCATTTTACCTGGATTACCGGAGCATGCCGCGTCGACTGCGATGGCGTTTGTGATCGGTTTCGGGGCGCCGTCGGGTAACGATTGCCACGATTTTATCGGTTCCGATTTGAACGCTGCCTCGGCCTGTTCGCGGGTGGGATATCCTTTATATTTCGCACCTTGGAACCCTTCGACCTGCTGACGACACTCGTCCCAGCTGTCGAAGACGCCGATTTGACGGCCGACCCAAACCGTGTAATATTTATTTTTCAATTACTGTTTACGTACTGCCAATAACAATTCCAACATCTTGATTGCCGAATCCGACACTATGGTACCAGGTCCGAAGATGGCAACCGCGCCGGCGTCATACAGGAACTGATAATCTTGGTGAGGGATAACGCCACCCACTGTCACCATGATATCAGGGCGACCGAGTTTGGCGAGTTCTTCGATAACCTGTGGCACGAGGGTCTTATGACCTGCCGCTAATGACGACACTCCGACGATGTGGACATCGTTTTCCACTGCCTGACGAGCTGTCTCGGCCGGTGTCTGGAACAAAGGTCCCATATCGACGTCGAAGCCTATGTCGGCGTAGCCTGTAGCGACGACTTTAGCGCCACGGTCGTGACCGTCCTGACCCATCTTCGCAATCATGATACGAGGACGACGGCCTTCGATCTTTGCGAACTCATCAGCCATTGCCTGTGCCTTAGCGAACTTCTCATTACCTTTTGCTTCCATAGAATAAACTCCTGATATTGAACGAATTACAGCTTTATAACGACCAACGACTTTCTCGCATGCCATTGAGATCTCACCGAGAGTTGCACGGCATTTAGCAGCTTCGACTGCCAATGCGAGGAGGTTGCCCTTGCCAGTCTTCACCGATTCGGTGATGGCGTCGAGGCAACGCTGCACGTCGGCTTCGTTACGTTTTGCCTTCAGTTCTTTCAGACGGCGGATCTGTGACTCACGCACCGCTGTATTGTCAACCTCAAGAGTATCAATGCTATCCTCATGCTCGAGGCGATATTTGTTGATACCCACGATGGTCTCGGTGCCAGCGTCGATCTTAGCCTGCTTGCGAGCTGCGGCCTCTTCGATACGCATCTTCGGAAGACCTGTCTCGATAGCCTTGGCCATGCCGCCCATCTCCTCGACTTCCATGATGTGAGCCCAAGCGCGCTCAGCGATTTCCTTGGTGAGAGATTCAACATAATATGAACCTGCCCATGGGTCGACGACGCGGCAAACGTTGGTTTCTTCCTGGATATAAATCTGAGTGTTACGAGCGATACGAGCCGAGAAGTCGGTAGGAAGTGCGATAGCCTCGTCCAAAGCGTTGGTGTGCAACGACTGAGTGTGGCCGAGAGCTGCACCCATAGCCTCGATACATGTACGGGCCACGTTGTTGAACGGGTCTTGCTCTGTGAGTGACCATCCTGAAGTCTGGGTGTGAGTACGCAGAGCCAATGACTTGTCGCTCTTCGGGTTGAATGTCTTCACGATCTTAGCCCACAGCATACGAGCGGCGCGCATCTTTGCGATCTCCATGAAGTGGTTCATTCCGGAGCACCAGAAGAACGACAGACGTGGAGCGAAAGCGTCGATGTCCAAGCCTGACTTGACACCTGTGCGGAGGTAATCCCAACCGTCGGCGAGGGTGTAAGCGAGCTCGATGTCGCAAGTAGCGCCGGCTTCCTGCATGTGGTAGCCGGAGATTGAGATGCTGTTGAACTTCGGCATATTCTGCGATGTGAATGCGAAGATATCAGCGATGATACGCATTGAGAACTCAGGCGGATAGATATAGGTGTTACGCACCATGAACTCTTTCAAGATGTCGTTCTGGATTGTACCCTGAAGCTCTTCATATTTTGCGCCCTGTTCCAAAGCGGCGACGATATAGAATGCCAAAATCGGCAACACTGCGCCGTTCATTGTCATAGAGACAGACATCTTATTCAAAGGGATCTGGTCGAAGAGGACCTTCATATCCTCGACAGAGCAGATTGACACGCCAGCCTTACCGACATCACCCATAACGCGTTCATGGTCAGCGTCATAGCCACGGTGAGTAGCAAGGTCGAAAGCCACTGACAGACCTTTCTGACCAGCGGCGATGTTACGACGATAGAATGCGTTTGACTCCTCAGCTGTAGAGAAACCTGCATACTGACGGACAGTCCAAGGACGCATCACATACATCGTTGAATAAGGTCCGCGGAGGTAAGGGGCGATACCTGCTGCGTAGTTGAGGTGCTCCATGCCCTCGAGGTCTTCAGCCGTATAAGCCGGCTTCACGTTGATATGTTCAACTGTTTCCCAGTCAGGTTTATAATCAGCTTTGATTTGTGACTTAGGTATAGCGTTGATATTGATATTTTTGAAATCTGGTTTCATTGCTTACTCCTTTCTCATTTTGTTATACCTAATTTTTTCTGGAAACTCAATAATGTCTCAAGGACGTTACTCTTGACGTGGATGAAGTATTCAAGGCCGGCCTCTTTGAGGATGTCGACGGTGCCTTCAGGGTTACCTGCGAGCACCACGATGGTCTCGTTCTTCAACTCTTCGTAAATCTTGAGGGCGTTGCCTTCGCCGTATTCCTCATCGGATGAGCAGATGACCAGGATTTCAGGTTTCACCTTGCGGGCTGCCTCGATGCCTTCGTCGAGAGTCTTGAAGCCAGGGTTATCGACCACTTCGAAGCCTGCGCAAGCGAAGAAGTTCGATGCGAAGTTGGCGCGAGCCTTACGCATTGCGAGGTTACCGTAGGTAAACATCCAAGCTGTCGGGCGTTTGTGGTCTTTCGAGTAAACGTCTGTAGCATAGCGCATCGCCTCAAATTGCTGAGCCACGCGGAATGTGTCGATGGTGTCGACTTCGGCGTTAGCCTCACGTTTGCAGTCGGCTTTGAACACCCACTCTGCCGGGTCGAACTTCATTGTCTCGGTGAAGTTAGGATACTGGTTGGTACCGAGGATAGTTTCGCGACGAGTAGCGAGGTTGCTGAAGCGTTTAGCAGCGCTTTCCTTCACGATATTTTGGATAGTGCCTTTGCGCACCGATGCGAGGTAGCCGCCTTCTTCCTGAATCTGGAGGAACACGTTCCATGCGGCGGTGGCGATGGATTCTGTAAGATTTTCGATGTAATATGAACCTGCAGCCGGGTCAGCGACTTTGTCGAAGTGTGACTCTTCCTTGAGGATGAGCTGCTGGTTGCGCGAGATACGATCGGCAAACTCGGTAGCCTCTTCGAATGTGGCGTCGAATGGTGTGACGCAGAACGAGTCGACACCGCCCAACACTGCCGACATTGTACCTGTTGTGGTACGCAGCATATTCACGTATGGGTCGTACAAGCTCATGTTAATCAACGCGTTGAAGGCGTGGATGCGGATCTTGCAGTTCTCTTCTTTTGCGCCGTAAGCCTTGAGGATCTCAGCCCAAAGCATACGGTAGGCGCGCATCTTGGCCATCTCCATGAAGTAGGTCTGACCGACAGCCACGTTGAAGCGCATCTTCGGAGCGATCTCGTCGATTGTCATTCCCTTTGCGAGGAGCTGTTCGATATATTCGACACCCACCGAGAGGGCGATGCCCATTTCCTGTGAGATGGTAGCGCCGGCGTTGGTGAACACGTGAGCGTTGACGCCGATTGTCTGCACGTTAGGAATCTCAGCTTTCGAGAGGATAGCTGCGAGTTCCATATCGGTGTTCTCGCTGATGAACCAAGTACCGCGACGGATGTAACGAGTCAGCGGGTCGTAGTTCAGCGAGCCGCGGATTCCCGGCACTTTCGACATCATCTCGAGGAGTGGCAGATGATACTTGTTGTTGTAAAAGTTGATTTCGACCGCTTCGGCTACGATGCCGTTGAGGAGGCCTGATATTTCGACAGCGTCGTACGGCTTGTCGTATTCGAGGCGGAACGACAGCGCTGTTGCGCCGCGGTTGAGTGCGTCGAGGGCTTTTTGGTTAGCCTCATGGTAGTCCTTCACTACTATATCTTCGCACACAAGCCAGTCGTTGCCTTCTTTTTTCGTGCTGCGGATGTAAGGAAACTCGCCCGGTTTGGTGTCGAGCCAAGGGATATCCTTGAGATTCTCAGCGCGATAATACGGCCTTACCTGGAAACCTTCGGCTGTTTTCCAGACAAGTTTCTTGTTGTAATCGGCTCCTTTGAGGTCTTTTTCTATTACAGCTTCCCACTGTTCTGTGGTTACTGGAGGAAATTCCTCAAAAAGTTTTTTGTGGTTACTCATGATTTTAAAATTTTCGAAAATTTTCTGCAAAGATACGAACAAAAGTTGAAAGAGAAAAGAGAAAAGTTAAAAGAAATGAATTGTAAAAATTTATTAACAATTCAAAACTGCATTTGGGTTAAAAAACGGTATTGATTATCAGAGCTTTAGGTTCAAAATTTCAAATAAAACGTTTTTCGTACGACTAATTGAAACGGGTGGTTGTAACTTTGCCGCGAAAATTAAAATTTTTTACAACAATGAAAAAGAAAGACATTATCAAAATTGAGCAGGTTGAGGAAAAGATTCTCATACTGCGAGGAGTTAGAGTGATTCTTGACGCCGATGTTGCCGCACTATACGACGTCGAGACAAAAGAGATTAATCAAGCGGTAAAAAACAATCCAAAAAAGTTTCCAAAAGGCTATATTATTAGATTGGATAACAATGACTTAGAAATTTTGCGGTCAAAAATTTTGACCGCAAAATTAAATCCAAAATCAAGATATTATCCTCAAGCTTTTACCGAAAGAGGTCTTTACATGCTGGCAACGATTCTAAAGAGTGATACGGCAACCGATACAACCATTGCTATCATTGAGGCTTTTGCGAAGTTGAGGGAACTGGCGAGAACTGTATCTGAATTGACAAAAGCATCTGATGAAACTTCGCAGAAAAGCCTTGTAGAAAAAGGCGGTGACATCATCTCAGAGATTATCGGTGACAACCTTGAAACCAGCGAAACTGAGTCGGAATTTGAGCTAAATTTCGCTGTAGTAAAGTTAAAGCACAAAGTAAAAAGGAAGAAGAAATAATTTTTCAAAAATTTCCTTGCACCTTATTAAAATAATATCTAATTTTGCAGTTTAACACTTTTTGAAAAAAATCGAACTAAATAACAAATAAAAATTAAACACTATGAAAAGAAAATTTACATTTTTAATCGCGGCGGCTATGATGCTGCTGACAATGATGGCAACCACAGGGGAAATGTGGGGGCAAAACAGCGATACGTATTCTTATACGTTCTCATCCAATGCATGGACCGCAAATGGCTCTGCCACTCTCAATGGTGTCTCATGGACTTTGAATATGGATGGTGGAACAATTAGCAATTACTCCAGCACACAAGGCATGCACTTTGGCACCAATAACAGCACATGTAATTCAGTGTCAATAAGCACATCGGGAATTAGCGGTACAATATCGTCAGTTACCGTTGAAGCAAGTAGAGGATCAAGCCTTGTTGGTACCCTAGCTGTTACGGTTGGAGGCACTTCATATTACAATGGCACTTCAACAACAAATGCACTAACAACTAGTAATGTTGCATATGAATATACCGGTTCAGCAAGCGGAAATATCAATATTCTGTGGACCAAAACAAGCGGAAAAGGCGCTTATTATATCAAAAAATTCACCGTGGTATACTCCACAGGTGGCGGCACAACTCCTTCAATTACAGCTAACAATGTGGACTTAACTTATGATGCAACACAAGGTGCAATCGGTTATACCCTCGCTAATGCAACTGGCAATGTAACAGCCGAAATTACCTCTGGAGACTGGATTACATTAGGCACGGTAACTGAAAGCTCTGTCCCGTTCACCTGCTCGGCTAACGAAGGTACTGAACGCACAGCAACAGTCACCCTGTCTTATACGGGTGCTACCGATAAGGTTGTCACTGTAACACAAGACGCTGCTCCATTAACTACAATTCCTGCAATTTTTGCAAAAGCTACAGAGGTGGGATCAACCCAAACCGATGTCAATGTCACTTTTAACAATTGGAAAGTTGTTGGAAAATCCTATTCTAACGCCTATGTATCGGATGGACAATATGGCTTGAACTTGTATAAATCTGGCGGCATTGATTTTGCGATTGGAGACCAGTTGAGCGGCACCGTTGCAACCAAAGTTCAACTCTTTACAGGTGGCGCAGAACTTGTTGGTCTTTCAACATCAACAACAGGCTTGACTGTTACACACAATCAAACATTTGAACCATATGCGATTAGCCTCGCAGATGTATTTGGAGAAGGCATCTATTATGGATCTTATGTTGATTTAGGCAATTTGACATATTCTAATGGCAATTTTACTGATGGTAACAATGTGATTACTCCTTACAACACATTCAACATTCAAAATTACCCAACTTTAGAAGCCGGTAAAACATACCGCGTGAAAGGTGTCTATATCCAATATAACAATACCACTAAACGTATTGCACCTGTTTATGCCTCAGACTTTACAGAATTCTCCGGTCCAAACATTACTTTAACACCAGCAGCAGCAAATCCATTCACTTATGTAGAAAACCAAGGCCCATCTGCCCAACAAGATTTCACAGTAGCTTTGGAAAATGAAACATCAAAAAATGTCACTGCTACAATAACAACTGGAACTGATTATTTTGAGATTAAAAACGGAGAAAATTGGGCAAGTGCAACTACTATCAACATTGACAATACAAACACTATTTCCGTCAGAATGAAAGCAGGCTTGGCACTTGGCAACAATTACGCTGGTGTTATGACACTGACTAATGAAGACGCAACAGATGTTGTTGTCAATTTATCAGGCTCTGTAACAGGATCGACATACACCATTGAACAATACTCCTTGCCAGCAACAGCCCACGGAACAATCACTTTTGCACCATCAGCAACTGTTGAGGCAGGCACAGAAGTCACATTAACAGCAACACCAGATGCCGGCTATGATTTCACAGCCAATTCATGGGTGTTTTACAAACAAAGCGGAGAGGATATTGTTGTTGATGAAAGTATTGTGGCAACCAACAACGTAATCACTATGCCAGCTTACGACATCTGGGTTGACGCAACCTTCACCGCAAAACCAACTTACGCAATCACATGCGTAGCCAGTCCAGTGGCAGGCGGTATAATTGAAGCCTCACCTGCTTCAGCATACCAAGGACAAACAGTAACATTAAGTTATGTACCAGAAACAGGCTACAATTTAGTCAAGATTAAAATAACAAAGACATCTGACGGTTCAATAACTGGTATTACTCCAGTAGCCAGTGGCGATAACTTCACATTTACAATGCCTGCTTATGCCGTAACAGCTACAGCAACATTCGTACCTAACACATACGCAGGTAACTTCGTCAAGTTTACTGGTGATATTGCTGAGGGTGATTATATTCTCACCTATGATGAAGGTGCTATGAACAATACCATTTCAAGCAGCAGATTTGGCATTGAGAACCTCGACAATCCCGGCAATATCATTACTGACCCTTCAACAGACATTGTGTGGCATATTGCTCCAAGCGTAACTGAGGGTTATTGGACTGTTTACAATGCGAAAAAAGATCAGTATGCCAATGCAGCCGCCAACGGCACAACTGTTTCTCTGGTAGATAATCCTACTTTTAGTGGTGGCGCAAAATGGGGAGTCACTAAAAACAATAGCAACGAGTATCGTTTAAGATGTAAAGACAATGAAAGTAATACAGCAAGATATCTCGGAAGAAATGATAATTATGGTTTTGCTAACTATGGATCATCTTATGGTGTAGACTTGACATTATATAAGTATACCGAACTAACCGAGAGCACAATCACTTTCAACGGTAACGGAGGAACAACAAACACAAGTGCAACATCATATACTCAAAATGTTTATAATGGAGTGGCAACAGCGCTTAATGCTAACCAGTTCACTAAAGCCAATTCATTATTTGCCGGATGGGCATTAACCGCCGATGGCGATGTTGAATACGCCGATCAAGCGGAAGTTACTATCAATGCCGACTTAACTCTCTTTGCAAAATGGAATGTTTCTTATACGGCAATGGCCGACGACCAAATCGTTGGCGGTACAGTCCTGATTAATGGTGAAGAGATTGTTGAAGCGGCTGAAGGCACTGAAATGACATTGACATATTCCGCAAATGTCGGATATGCTTTCAGTGAATGGAATGTTTACAAAGCAGACGATGAGACAACCAAAGTTACAGTAACTGAAAACACATTCACAATGCCTGCATACGATGTTATCGTTTCGGCAACATTCGTCGAAGTGACAACATACTCTTTGATTACAAATGTTAGCCAAATTGTTTCTGGTAAGCATTATATCATTGCAAGCGGTACAAATGGTTCTGTAAGAGTTATGGCAGAACAAAAAGACAACAACAGAACTTCTGTTGCAGCAACAGCGACCACGGGAGTAATTCCTGAAACAAATGGTATTTATGAACTTGTTATTAATGGACCCGAAACAATAACCGTCAATGACGAACAAGTTTCAGTGTATACAATTTACGATGCTTCTTATCCAGGTTTCTTATATGCTGCTAGTAGCAGTGCAAATCACCTAAAAACAAGAGCTGAAAACACAAATGGCAATAGTCAATGGACTATTACAGTTACCGCAGAAGGTGTTGCTACCATCAAATCACAAGGTAATTTCACTCGCAATTGGATGCGTAATAATGGCAATATTTTTGCATGTTACACATCTGGTCAGGCCGATATATACCTCTTTGTCAAAAACAATGATAACGACCTTGAGTTTTATGGCAATAATACATGTGATGATTTAACAATCGCTGCCACTGAAACCATTACAATTACAGCTGGTTCAACATTGACAGTCACTGGCGATTTAACCAACAACGGAACAGCAGCCAACCTCGTCGTTCAAGAAGGTGGCCAGCTTATCCATACATCACCTGTTGAAGCTACAGTTCAGAAAGGCATCTCAGGTTATAGCAAGAGCAGCTTAGGATGGTATCTGATAGCTTCACCAGTTGACGGACTATCGACATCGGCAGTTGCAACAGGCACTTACGACTTGTTTGTTTACAACGAGCCTAACGCCTACTGGTACTCAAATACCGGCACAACCGCTCCATTCACAACACTTTCACGCGGTACAGGTTATCTTTATGCCAACACTGCAGACCAGACTTTGAACTTCGCAGGTGAGATGGAAGCAACAGACGCCACAATCCAAAAAGATTTAAGTTATGCATGTGAAGATACTGATCTGAAAGGTTTCAACCTTATGGGCAACCCATTCTCACGCAATCTTGTATATGAAGATATTACAATTGGCGGTACAGCAATTACACAATATTATGCATTAAATGCCGCCAAAACAGAATTTGAAGCAGTTAACATTGAAGGATACGGCGTTGGCGGCAAAGCCATCAAACCTGGCCAAGGATTCTTTATCCAGGCAACTGATGAAAATCATAAACTAGTGTTCAACCCATCTTCAAAAGATGAGACTGAAAACAGAGGCTACATCAGCATCGTTGCCGGAAACGAAAACACCTCAGACAATGCCTACATCAACGTTGGCAACGGCAACACTTTGCGCAAGATGAACATTGCAAACAGCACTAAAGTGTATGTAATGAATCATGACAAGGACTATGCAGCAGCAAGAATCGAAACTGCAAATGGTTCAAGACCATTGCATTTCGAGGCTGTTGAAGACGGTTACTATACTATCACTGTTGAGGCCAACAACCTTGACCTTGAGATTTTCCGTCTCATCGACAATTTCTCCGGCGAAGAGACCGACCTTCTTGTTGAGCCAAGTTACACGTTCAAGGCATCGATTGATGACGATGCAGCGCGTTTCACACTCGTGTTCCAAGAAACGAGCATCAACGGCATCGACGAAAACAACGTTGAAAATGATATCTTCGCATACCAGAACGGCAGCGACATCATCGTCAACGGCGATGGCACATTGCAGGTGTTCGATGTGATGGGACGCTTGGTGATGACAACAAACGTCAACGGCATTGAGACAATCAACGTGAAATCACAAGGTGTTTACATCTTCAGATTGAACGGTATGACACAAAAGATTGTGGTAAGATAACGAGATTCCTCCCTGCGGTCGGAATGACAGAGGTTTCATTAATGGAAACGCTGTCATTCCGAGCCCCGAAGGGGCGAGGAAACCCAAACTGAATAGTAGAAACAAATTAAAACAGAAAATACGATGAAAAAGATATTATTAGCAATAGCATTAGTTTTGACAATCGGTCTTGGTGCCAACGCACAGCGTGGAGGTGACGGTTTCTTCAACGATTGGAATGACGTGGGCAACGGTCTCGACAAGTTTAACGATTTTGACAATGGTTTAAGAGGCGGAGTACCTGGCCTGCCAAATAATGGCGGTGGTGACCAGCCTGCGCCACTCGGCAGCGGATTGATTGTGCTCACTGCACTCGGAGCAGGATACGCGGTAGCGAAACGCAAACGCGAAGAATAGAGACATTAGACGTTAGGCCTTAGACTTTAGTGAATTCTATTAAAGATTTTACTAAGGTCTAAGGTCTAAAAACTAAGGTCTATTATTCGCAGCTCGACTCTTGTTCACCAAGACGACTCCAGTGAAAACCAAAATTGCCGCCAAAACCTTCTGCCATGTCAGGTGATCCATGCCGGTGACGATTCCCATCACAGTGGCGATGATAGGCTGCAAATAACCGTAAAGACTGATGACCGTCGGGCGTAACACCTTCTGCCCCACAGGGATAAGGAAATAGGCCACGAAGGTTGAGAAAAGAATTACAAAACCAAGTTCGAGGATGTATTTCACTGGCATCGTCGTCATATTGAGACCAACCAACTCCTTGATATCCAACGGAATAGCCACGATTGCCGAGAACAGAAACATCCATTTCATGAATGTGACGACACTGTATTTTGTGATGAGCGGACGAAAAGCGCCCAGATATAAAGCAAAGAAGATGCAGTTACCAATCATGTAGACGATGCCCAGAGGCTGAGTCTCGGTGACGCTGCCGTTATCGACACGTACAGTATTGAAAACCAAGAAGATAACGCCTATAAAACTCAACGCCACACCACCTGCTTTCTTCAAAGTGATAGGTTCTTTGAGTACGATGGCAGCGATGAACATCGTGAAAATCGGGGTGAGAGGCGTCAGAATGCTGGTGTCGAAAGGCGTAGTCATGGTGCTCGCCTTCAGAAACGACCATTGTGTGAGGAAAAGTCCGAGCATCGAGGCGAGAAAAATCTTCGGAAAATCCTTTAAATCGACTTTTTCTTTAGGCAAAAACAGCGATGTAAGCCAGAAAAGAGCGGCCGCGCCTGCCACACGAAAACATAACAAACCCATAGGAGAGACCAGCGCCAAAGTGGATAAGTCTCTGCAAATGATGATGTTAAAGCCAAAAATCGTGTAAGCGAAGAAGGCTGAAATATGACCTAAAGACTTTTTCATTGCGGGCGCAAAATTACGAAAAAGACCTTAGACGTTAGACCTTAGACCTTAGTTTTTTATAAATCTTATTGCTAAAGTCTAAAGTCTAAGGTCTAAAGTCTAAAAAAAATGTATCTTTGCAGTTCGAAAAAATTAAAAAATTGAAATATATGAGTAGAATGGAAACTCCGGTCCTACTTCTGACCGGTTATCTCGGAAGCGGAAAAACGACATTGGTAAATCATATCCTTTCGAACAAGAAAGGCATCAAATTTGCAGTGATAGTCAACGACATAGGCGAGGTGAACATCGACGCCGACCTCATCCAGAAAGGCGGCGTGGTGGGCAAGAAAGACGAGAGCCTCGTGGCATTGCAGAACGGCTGCATCTGCTGCACTTTGAAGATGGACCTCATCGAGCAGCTCAACGACATCATGAAGATGGCTCGTTTCGACTACATTGTGATCGAGGCGAGCGGCATCTGCGAGCCTGAACCAATAGCGAGAACCATCGCCGGAATCCCGCAGATGGGCAAGGAATACACGCAGTTTGGCACCCCGCGCCTCGACTGCATAGTGACAGTGGTCGACGCCTTGAGAATGAAAGACGAGTTCGGCTGCGGCGACAGCCTCAAGAACGAGAACATCGACGAAGACGACATCGAGAACCTCGTGATCGAGCAGATTGAGTTCTGCAACATCGTAATATTAAATAAGGTGTCGGAAGTCGAGCCGAAAGAACTGGAACGCATCCGCCAGATAGTGAAAAGCCTCTCGCCTGACGCAGAGATTTTGGAATGCGACTACGCAAACGTCGATTTGGATAGAATCATCGACACTTATATGTTCGATTATAACACCGTTTCGGGTTCAGCAGGCTGGATCAAGATTATCGAAGGACATGATGAACACGATGACGACGATCATGACGAACATGAACATCATCATGACCATGAAGATCACGAGCATCATCACCATCATGATCATGATGAGGAGGAAGGCGAGGCTGAGGAATACGGCATCGGAACGTATGTTTACTTCAACCGCCGTCCGTTCGACACGTTGAAGTTCAACGACTACGTGCTTAACAGCTGGCCGAAGAACATCATCCGCTGCAAAGGACTGTGCTATTTCGCTGATAATCAGGATATGTCGTACATCTTCGAGACGGCTGGCAAGCAGAAGAAATTGAGCGAAGCCGGTTATTGGTTCGCGACCGCTAGCAAGGAAGAGTTGCAACAATTCATTGAGCGCGACCCGAGTATCTTGAAGGATTGGGACGAGGAATACGGCGACAGAATGGAAAAGCTTGTATTCATCGGACAGAAACTGGATAAGGAAGCGATAAAACAAGCGCTTGACAGCTGCTTGTTTTAGACTTTAAACTTTAGACCTTAGACTTTAGCTGTATACAACTAAGGTCTAAGGTCTAATATCTAAGGTCTAATATCTAAGGTCTTAAAATTACTTCTTCACGAAGCGTTTTGTTTGAACCATGCCTTCTGAAACCGTCTTGACGAGGTAGGTGCCGGCTGGCAGCTCGCTCACGTTGATTTCAAACGACTTCTTACCGACAGGTTCGCTCATAATCATAGCGCCTGTAAGGCTGTAGATTTCGCATTGATTCACAACAGCTTCGCTTTCGATCATGAGTTTATCGGCTGCAGGGTTCGGATAAACAGCAAACGAATTCACCGCATTCTCATTCACGCCGTTGTATTGTCTGTAAAGCATGATGTTGTCGACGTTCACCATAAACTGGTTGGTGCAGTTGAAGTGTACGATAGCCACGTAGATATCCTGTCCCTGATAATCTCTGAGGTCGACGTTAAAAGTATGCCACTCGCCTGCTTCTTTCACTGTCATGTCGGCTTCCCAAATAATTGTGAAAGCATCGGCGTTGTCGCCTTCTGTTGTTGAAACAGCCACTCCGAGGTGCTCGTTCGGATGTGTCACATCCTGCACATTAGCCTGGAACACCACCTGCTCGCAATCGAGTTTGTAAGGTGTCACGACATAGTTTTCAGGATAGAGAGGCCACTCTGAGATGTCGACTGATGCCGATGTGATGCTGTAAGGGTTCTCAGGGTTGCTCCAGTTCTGGCGCATCTCCCAGTTGTAGCCGTCGCCATCGCCGTCGATGAGGTTCATGTGCATGATGCCGTCGTTGAAGTCAAAGAGGATGTCGCCCTCCGGAGGAGTTGGAGTTACAGGAGTGTACTCGCCTAAGGCATAGATGCCGATGATGTTAGGGCTCTTGTCGATATCGCCGAAGAAGCACTGTGTGCCGTCGACTGTTCCGACGTATGCGCCGCCTGCCGAGCAAGCTGCTCCCCAACCTGGTGTCACTGAGAAATCGAAGTAGTTCGAATTCAAGACATCGGTGTCGATGTTATAGTCATAAACATGATCGGTGAAGCCGTTTACGGCGTTCAGCAAGAGGTGAGCCTGTCCGTTATCGTCGACAAAGTAGCCTGTGCCGTGAACTGTGTGGCCGCTGAGGTTGAATGCTGTGGCCGACTGAAGGACCTGACCGTTGCGGTTCACCAGCTTAAGGTCGAGGTAAAGAGTGCCTTCGCCCGATGCTCTTTGGCCAACCCAGAAAGCGTCGTTAGCAGGGTCGTAGGTGCAGTGGCCGAGCTCATCCAAGCCAGTCTCGATTGTGCTGACCAATGTCTTGTTGTGAAGGTCGTAGCACCATATTTTGCTCGAGTGGGCGTCGCAGCCGTAGAAATACTGGCCGTCGTAGGTCATGTCGCGCATGTAGTTGTCGGAGTTGGTGTTGCCGGTGAAGTCGACATCAAACTCATCGAGGAGGTTGCCTTCCATGTCATATTTATAGAACATATAAAGCACTGTCGATGACTTGCCCCATGCGGCGGTGTAGATGTTTTCGCCGTCGAAGACCACAGCGTGCTGGCGGCCTGTCGAGGTGGCGAATGAGTTAACGAATGTCCAGTCTTGTGCGTTGGCTGCCATCATCAGAAACAGCGACGCAATAAAAAATAAAGTTTTCTTCATGTTGTTTGTTAATTTAATGTTAATTTTTTGCAAATATACAAAATATTTTTAATCTCTGTTTTTCTTTTTACGAGCCACGGCGTATCCTGCACCGAGGGCGGTAAGAACCAGGAGGCCGCTGCCGAGAGGGGCTTCTTGGTCATCTCCATATTCTCCAGGATTTCCGCCAGGAATTACAGGTGTTATGTTACTAATAGTGCTGCCTGTGCGGTCGCCCATGCCGTTGTCCCAGTTCTTGAAGAAGCCGTCTGATTGGGCGGTTGCGGTTAAACCAAACGTTAAAACTATTGCTATTGCGAATAATATCTTTTTCATAGTATTTTCTTCCTTATTTTATTATTTAACAACAATTTTCTGCGTCTTATCATTCAACTTGAAGATGTAAACGCCATGCATCGACGGAGCGGTTATCGTTGTTTCGCCGCTTACACGCATTGTCGAAACCCTGCGTCCCATCACATCGAAAACCTGTAGTTCGCCTTCGCCGGTAACGATGATGTCTGAGCCGTTTTGCCAAGCAAACGTTGAGCTCTCAAAGCCAGCCGGGTTCTCAGAGTACTCTAATCTGACAATAAATCTGTTCTCGTTGTCGTTCTTCGAACCGATGAATGAATATTCGTCTTCAAGAAGCATATCCACATCCTCGCCAGTGAGGCGGTCGATAATGTGTAGATATCTAAAGTTACCTTTTGTTTTGCAGCTCAAAGTATATTTGCCTGTTGTCATCGCCTTGAAGTTGAGGTCGAACGCCTTTGTGTCGTCGCTCATCATAGCGATTGCGAAGTTTTCGTCGTTCTGTGGGATGTAAAGCATCGGAACATCCTGGTTACGATGGCTGATCTTGTTCAAGCCATGACCTTCATCGAACATAGCGTAAGCAATATCCGAATACTCCGAGTTCGCCACCGTAAACATGATGTTGTCGTGGTTAGCTTTTGCAGAAGCGTTGGTGTAGGTAACGTCTAATTTTTTCCCATCTCCAGTTGAATTAGCCTGAACAAGAATACCTGCGCCTGGTGCTATTGCGACATCATCATCTCTAACGCTCCATGCACCACCATCTAAAACGTAGTATCCTGTTTCGAGATATGTGTTCGAAATTGCCACACCTTTATATATATCCATCTGATAAGGGTTTCCTACGAAGTTGAAACCGATGATGCTTGGGTCGCCACTTCTTGAAAGAGTGTAGTCTGAAATGTCTGAAGTATTGAGAGCGCCTTCTATGGTGATATCCATTGTGGTTGCGTTACGGTAGAGGTATCCGCGGCTGTTTGTGAGGTTGGCGAAGTAGCTTGTGTGAGCTTTGTAGTTTACCCATTCTTTGTCAGCCGACTCGTCGTACATATACAAATCGTATGTTCCCGTGATAAGGTTTGTGCTTCCGATGGCAGGATTGTTGATAGTTGAAGCGAATGCCTCCCAAACAGCGTCGCCTTTCGATGATCCGGTTACGCTTCTCTTCACCGTGGCGTTAACCGAAGCGTCTTCTGGAAGAATGATTTGACCGCCGTCTTCGATTATAAGGTTTGCTGCTGTTGGGTTGGTTATGGTATTTGTACTCGTTGCTGTTAATGTGTAACCATTATTAATAGTTATCGAACCACTATTAATCATAATAGATTGGTTGATTGCTGTATTGCTGTTGACAGTTATGGCAGCATCAATAGTTGCAGGGTTATCTAAAGATGACAAATCACCAGATGTGAAACTTGTAAAACCGGTTTTGTTGTTAATAAAATTCGCTGTATTCCATCTTGTTGCACTTGTATATGAGCTAACACTGGTAGAAGGTACATATAATTTAGTTGTGTTTGGAATATAAGAAAACTGACCATATCCATCACAATTTGGCGGAGTTGTTGGTATAGACCATATTTCAGTTAATCCAGTGCAATTATAGAATACATTACTTTTTAATGTTGTTACAGAACTGCCAATAATAATGGTTTTAACGCTTGTTAATCCATAAAATGCATAAGCAGGCACCGTTGTAACATTGTCACCTATTACAATTAAATTCACTCCAGTGCAACCATTGAAAGGTTGTTTACCGCTTGAACTTGTAAAATCCGCACAACTAGTGGCATTATAGTTTATCTGTTTCAAACTAATGCAATTTTGAAATGCTTGTTGGCCTATAGAAGTCACAGATGATGGAATAGTAATTGAGGTCAAACCTGAACAGCCACTGAATGTCTGGGTGCCTATTGAAGTAACAGATGATGGAATAGTAACACTTTGAATGTTTGTTAAATTGCAAAATAAATAGGAAGGCAGCTTGGTAACGTTGTCTCCGATTGTAATAGTTAATCTTTCTGCTTCTGAATCTGAAAAAACTGCAGAGTAAGGATCAGTACACGTGGTTGCATTATAAATTATATTACTTAAACCTAGGCATCCTGCAAAAGCACCAGAATTAATTTTTGATATGCTACTTGGTATTGTAATTGATGTTAACCCAACACAATCTTTAAATGCACTTGAACCAATGGTTGTAACATCATAAGTTACACTAGTTGATGGATTTGTAACAGTTGCTGGAATGATTATAGCGCCGCTATAAGAGTTATAACCCGTATTGTAGGTAACTTCGGCGTTTCCCGATAAGATGTTGTAGTAAATGGTTTTCCCTTCATTTACGGCAGAGAAGCTATAGCTCCAAGCGCTAAAAACTACCCCCCCCCATAAAATTAATGATAGTAAAATTCTTTTTGTCATAGATTATTTGTTTTTAATTAGTAATTATTGTTAATAGTAAGTGTATTTAAATGATTGAGGTTCAGCACTTTGAGGTCATAAAAGCGCCTTACCCCCCCCCTATTAAAAATGGCTGCAAAGATACAAAAAATTTCAATACACGCAACCTGTTTCTAAAAATATTTTACACCTTATATTAATAATGTCCTCTCAAAAAAGCTAATGGCTAAAGACTAAGGTCTAAGGTCTAAAGTCTAAGGTCTCTTTTATCGCGAACGGCAAGGCCAGCAGGAACGTCAGGGCATCGGCGACGGCCTGGGTCATCTCGACACCTTGAAGACCGATGAAATGAGGCAAAATCATGATGGTGGGGATGAAGAAAATGCCTTGGCGACCCATGGATAACACTGTGGCTATCAACGTTTTACGTGTAGTTTGATACATCATGTTGGTAACGGTGCTCACCCCGATGAGAGGAAACGACAGGCACTGCCATCGCATCACCACGGCGCCGATTTTTATCAGCTCGGCGTCTTCACCGCGGAAGACGCGGATGATGTCGGGAGCGAATATTGAAAACACTATCGATATGATTATCAACACTATAGTTGAAAGACTCATCGTGAAGATAAACGACCTGCGCACCCTGTCGTGCAGACCGGCGCCGTGGTTGAAACCGCACACAGGCTGGAACCCCTGCCCTATTCCGAGAATTATCGAGAAGGCGAACATCATCACACGGGCGACGATGGCGAAAGCCGCGATGGCGCTTGCCTCGGTGCCGGGATCGGCGTAATAGGCGGCGTAACGGTTGAGCATGATGGTGCTGACGCATACGAAGACGTGTCGGCACAGCGAAGGGTTGCCACCCTTGAAAATGTCTTTATGACTTTGCCACGACGGGTTGAAATTCCTGAGACGGATATGCACGTTACCACTTTTCTCGGTGCCTAAAAACAGCACAAACCAACCCACCATCTGGCTGATGCACGTAGCCAGCGAGGCCCCCATGACACCCATATCTAAAACATAGATAAACAAGGCGTCGAGGAAGATGTTGAGTACCGCGCCTGTTGAGATTCCGACCATCGCATAGCGCGCGTTTCCCTGCAGTCGCAGCTGGTTGTTCAAGGTCAGCGACGACATCATGAAAGGCGTTCCGATGAGGATGAAAAGCAGGTAGTCGTTGGCCGACTCAAGCACGTCGGGCGTGGCGCCCATCATTCGCGAAAGCGGCGAGAGAAACAGGAGTCCGAAAACAGCGGCCAGAGTGCCTATCACCATCGACGAGATGAAGCCGGTGGCAGCCATCCTCTCTGCATCGGCATATTTCTTTGCTCCGAGCGCCGTAGAGATGTAATTGCCCGAGCCATGACCGAAATAAAAGCCGATGGCGTTGATGAAAGTCATGTAGGCAAACGACACGCCCACACCGGCTGTCGCCTCGGTACTGATGTGCCCCACGAAAAACGCGTCGATGATGTTGTACAACGCCGTCACCATCATGGAGATGATTGTCGGAACAGCCATCTTCATAACCAGCTGACGCACAGGGCTTTCCGTCATCATGACATAACGTTCACGCCTCTGCTGCTCATCGTCTTCACGTGTCGAACCAAAAATATGCTTCATTCCGCAAAATTACAAAAAAATAAGGAACATAAAATAATTTTCCTTATCTTTGCAGGTTATTTATATTGGATAATTTTGTTTTTATGGAAGAGAAAGATTTGGAAAAAGATATTAACGAAGAAGAGATTCTTGACGAAAATATAACGGAAAACACCGAAGACGTTGACAGTCTGCTGAAGTCGGCGCCTCAGAAATTCAACATGAAGGACGAGGATCAGGAGGACAACCTGGTGAACAAGCAGGACGAGGGCGAGGAGTTTAAGGCGACATGGCCGTTGCACGACGACATGAAGAAGACGCAGACCAACGATTTTCACCGCGGATGCCGCATCAAAGCCGACAAATACGAGTTCGCATGCAACGTGTTGCGCCACGGACAGTGCAAGCTCGACAGCTTCAACTGGCTCAAAGACTATGAGAATGCCACCCCGAAAGAGGGCGACCTGCTGGTTGCCGAGGTGCGTTTCAAGAACGACAGAAAAGACTTCTACAGCTATCCTTCGGAGATGAATCTCCTTGAGGGTGAATTAGTTGCGGTTGAGACAGCCATCGGGCACGACATAGGCATCGTGACCATGGTGGGCGAGCTCATCGAGAAGCAACGCAAACGCAAGAAAAACAACACACCTGTCAGCGAGCTGAAGAAGATTTACCGTCGCGCCCGCATCAACGACGTGGAGAAGTTCCTCGAGGCCATACGCCAAGAGGAGCACACCTTGTATCGCAGCCGCGAGATAGCGTCGAGCCTGAAGCTCGAGATGAAGCTCAATGATATTGAGTATCAAGGAGATAGGACAAAAGCTATCTTCTATTACACTGCCGACGGACGTGTCGACTTCCGTGAGTTGATCAAGAAATTGGCTGAGGAATTCCACGTTCGTGTGGAGATGCGTCAGATCGGGTTCCGTCAGGAGTCGGCCAAGCTCGGAGGCATAGGATCATGTGGCCGCGAGCTCTGCTGTGCCTCGTGGATCACTGATTTTCAGTCGGTTACGACAAACGTGGCAAGAGTGCAGCAACTGTCACCTAACCCGCAGAAGCTCGCGGGCCAGTGCGGCAAACTGAAATGCTGCCTCAACTACGAGTACGAGGCATACGTCGACGCATTGAAGAACTTCCCCGACAACCGCATAGTGTTGAAGACCAAGAAAGGCGACGGAATCTATCAGAAGATCGACATCTTCAAGGGTTTGATGTGGTATTCCTACCCGTTCGACCGTAACAACATGATGGCGATTCCGGCTGAGAAAGTGAAAGAGATCATCGAAGATAATAAAAAAGGCATTATGCCTGAGCAGCTTGAGGACTTCGCGTTCATCAAGGAACAAAAGAATAACGACTACGGCGAGGAAGGGAAGCCGGCGGATTTGTCGAAACTTGAATAATGAAAAACCTATTTTTAATAGCGATTGCACTTTTGATGTTCTCATGCGGCAACGATAAGCTGTACGACGAGAGCGTCGTGATTCCGGATGCGAAATGGGACAACGAGAACATCCCGTTTTTCGACGTGGCTGTCGACGACACCTTGACAAACTATGCTTTCTATCTGAATATCAGACACTTGGAAAACTATCGCTACAGCAATTTATACATCTTCATGCACACCGAGTTTCCGAACGGCAACCAGACCCACGACACCATCGAGTGCACTTTGGCATATCCCAACGGCATCTGGATGGGCAAAGGCAGCGGCACCATGCGCTCGGCGAAGGTGTTGCTGAACCCTTCGCTGCGTTTCCCGTTGAGGGGCGATTATCATTTTGAAATAGAACAAGCGATGCGCGACAAGGAGCTGAAAGGCATTACCGACATCGGCATCTGCTTTGAAAAACAATAAGTTATGGCAAAAAAAGGAAAGACAAAAAAACGCGATGTCAAAGTCTACATGATAGTCATGTGGACGTTATTTGTGTTGTTTGGACTGTCGATTTTCCTGCTTTTCCACGGCATTGTGCACGAATGGTTTGGCGAGATGCCTACCTTCGAGGAGCTTGAGAATCCTGAGACTAACCTCGCCACTGAGATCATCTCCGCCGACGGCAAGATTCTCGGAACTTATTATATCGAAAACCGTTCGAACGTCAGCTATGAGGACATCTCCCCCGACCTCATCAACGCGCTCATCGCCATCGAGGACGTGCGTTTTTATGAGCACAGCGGCATCGACATGATAGCGTTGTTCAGGGTGGCCAAGGGCATAGCCACAGGCAACAGCGACCAGGGCGGCGGCTCCACCATCACCCAGCAGCTGGCCAAGAATCTCTTCCCTCGTGGAGAGAATCTGAGCAAAACCAAGCTGGTAATCAGGAAGTTACAGGAATGGGTGACGGCGACTAAGCTCGAATATAACTATTCGAAAGACGAGATCATCGCGATGTATTTGAACACTGTTTTCTACGGACACAACGCCTACGGCATCAAGAAGGCGGCTGAGACGTTTTTCAGCAAGGAGCCCGACGAGCTGACGATAGAAGAGGCGGCGTTGCTTGCCGGCGTCGTCAACGCGCCGACGAAGTTCAGTCCGCGACGAAATCCAAACAGCGCGTTGACACGACGAAACATCGTGCTTAAACGTATGGAAACCAACGGCTTCATCACCGAGCAGCAGTACGACTCCATCTCGCAGATACCTATCGACATGTCGCATTTCGGTGTGCTCGACCACAGGGCTGGACACGCCACATATTTCCGTGAGTTTTTGCGAGGCATGATGCACGACTGGGCGAAGACGCACTTCAAGCCAGACGGCACACCGTATAACATCTACAAAGACGGTCTGCGCATCTACACCACCATCGACTCGAGAATGCAGCAATATGCCGAGGAGGCGGTGCGTGAACATCTGTCGCAAGACCTTCAGCCGGCATTTTACCGCCATTGGCAAGGCGACCCGAAGGCACCGTTTGTGCTTCCTACCGAAGAAGACGTGGAGAAAATCATGCTTCTTTCGATGAAACGCTCGGAACGCTACCGTCTGCTGAGGAAAGCGGGATGCAGCATGGACTCCATCGTCGCCAACTTCAACACCCCGATACCGATGACGGTGTTCTCGTGGGACGGTCCTATCGACACCGTGTTCACCCCTATGGATTCTATCCGTTACTACAAATATTTTCTGCAGTCGTCGCTGATGTCGGTTGAGACCGGCACGGGCTATGTGAGGGCGTATGTGGGCGGCAACGAGTACCGTTTCTTCCAATACGACCACGTGACGCAGGCCAAGCGACAGGTGGGTTCTACTTTCAAGCCGTTCCTCTATTCGCTGGCGATGCAGGAAGGCGAATACACGCCATGCACCATGGTGCCTAACATCAGCTACAGCATTCAGCTGCCCGACGGAAAGTTCTGGGAGCCAAAGGATTCTGGCAAAACGAAATTCGGCGAGGAGGTGACGTTGAGATGGGCGTTGGCGCATTCCAACAACCGCATCTCGGCTTATCTGATGAAACGATTCGGCCCGGAAGCCGTGATACAGATGGCTCGCAGGATGGGTGTCACATCCGACATCCCGGCGGTGCCTTCGATATGCCTCGGCGTGTGCGACATCTCGCTCTACGAGATGGTGGGTGCCATGAGCACTTTCGCGAACAGAGGCGTCTACGTGAAGCCTATCTTCATCACGAAGATTGAAGATAAGAACGGGAACGTCATCGAGACGTTCAAGGCCGAGCAGCATGAGGCTATGGACGACGTGACGGCCTATAAGATGATAGAGCTGATGAAAGGTGTTGTGTATGAAGGCACTGGCGTGAGGTTGAGATTTAAATACGGATTGCGCAACCCGATAGCGGGCAAGACAGGCACCACGCAGAACCAGAGCGACGGATGGTTTATGGGCATCACCCCTGACCTGACCACTGGAGTGTGGACGGGAGCTGAAGACCGTTCGGTGCATTTCAAGACGATATCGCTCGGACAAGGCTCGAACATGGCGTTGCCAATCTGGGCTTTATATATGAAGAAGGTGTACGCCGACCCGACGCTACACATCAGCCAGGGCGACTTCACGAAGCCGTGGTCGAATGTCGATCTGGATTTCGACTGCGACAAATACGAGGAGGAGCAGAAGGCGGCGGTGACGACACCGACGACAAACGAAGAAGAGGAAGAAGACGAATTTTAACATACAATTGTCATTCCGAGCTTGTCGAGGAATCTCGTGCAACTCAACGGGATTCCTCACTACGTTCGGAATGACAAGCAAGGAACATATTTTTTATGGCTAGTTCAAACTTTGTTGATTATGTAAAGATATTCTGTCGCTCGGGCAAGGGCGGCAATGGCGCCATGCATTTCAACCGCGCGAAGTACGTGCCGAAGGGCGGTCCTGACGGCGGCGACGGCGGCAAGGGCGGCGACGTCATTTTGAAAGGCAACGCTCAGCTGTGGACGCTGCTGCATCTGCGTTACACCAAGCACCTGTTCGCCGGCGACGGCGAGTCGGGTGGCGCCAACCAGAGGACAGGCGCACAGGGCAACGACGCCGTGATAGAGGTGCCGCTGGGCTCGATGGCATACGACGCCGAGACACACGAGCTGCTCGGCGAGGTGACGGAAGACGGACAGGAGATCGCCATCATGAAGGGCGGACGCGGCGGGAAGGGCAACACCTTCTTCAAGACAGCGACACTGCAGGCACCGAAGTTCTCGCAGCCAGGCGAGCCGGCAGAGGAACGCTGGATCATCATCGAGCTGAAACTCCTTGCTGACGTGGGTCTCGTAGGCTTCCCAAACGCAGGAAAATCGACGTTACTGTCGGTGGTATCAGCAGCGAAACCTGAGATTGCCGATTATCCGTTTACCACGTTGACGCCGAATTTAGGCATTGTGCCGTATTATGACTTCAAGTCGTTCATCATGGCCGATATCCCTGGAATCATTGAAGGCGCAGCCGAAGGTAAAGGATTGGGAATCAGATTCTTACGTCATATTGAAAGAAATTCTATCTTGTTGTTCTTGGTCGCGGCCGACAGTCCGGATGTGAAAGAAGCATACGATGTTTTGTTGAACGAGTTGAAGCAATACAATCCGGAATTGCTTGATAAGAAACGCATTTTGGCTGTCAGCAAATGCGATCTGATTGACGAAGACACGAAGAAAGAGATAAAGAAACACCTCCCGAAAAAGGTGCCGCATCTGTTCATCAGCTCGGCAACTGGAGAAGGAATCAAGGAGTTAAAGGATTTGATTTGGCTATCACTGAGCGAATAATGTTAAACGAACTCGATCATCAGCTTTTTCTGTTCCTCAACGGCTTGCACGTTGGGTGGCTCGACCCTGTGATGACGTTTATTTCGTCGGAAATGGGTTGGTTGCCGTTTTATGCGGTGCTGGTGTTCTTGGTTTTCTACAAATACCGATGGAAGGGGCTGTGGGTGCTTCTTGGCGTGGTAATTGTAATCACTTTATCCGACCAGATCTCGGCATCGGTCTTCAAGCCGATTTTTCATCGACTTCGCCCCTGCTACGACCCTTTGATTGAGGACTTGGTGTATACGCCGAAGGGCAAGCCCGGCGGACATTACGGGTTTATCTCATCACATGCCGCAAACACCTTCGCTTTGGCGTCGCTCATCTTCATGACGATGAAAAAGCATTACAGCAAAATCGGCTGGCTGATGTTTTCTTGGGCGGCGGTGGTTTCTTACAGCCGCATCTACATGGGAGTGCACTTCCCAGGAGACATCATCTGCGGCGCGATAGTTGGAATGATGCTTGGTTTTGGAATTGGATATCTTTTAGAAAGGAAACTCCGTCAAAGTCTCTAGTTTTCCGTCTTCAACTTTATAGCAAAACATTGATTTTCCGTTGGTTAGCGTGAGATATTTCACTTTCAGGCCGGAGTAATATCTTATGGCTTGGTCTAACACTTTTTCGGTTATTGGCACTGTTTCCGCTTTACATTCGACTATCATCTGTGGCTCGCCGAGGTTGTTGAAAACCACAATATCGCATCTTTTTGGAAGGTTATTTACCTTAATGGAATACTCCACCGCCACAAGTCCAGCAGGCAATTTCCGTGTTTCCACGAGGTAATGCAGCATTTTTTGCCTGACCTGCTCCTCTGGAGTTAAAGAAACCCATTGTCTCCGAAGCGGATCGAAGACAACGGGTTTATCGTTCAATATCTTGGTCTTAAACCAGTCCATTTTCATTTACTATCAATCCATGGATTATACTCAGAAACGCCATCTTCATCACCAAATATACAATATGAATTTACCGATCCCAAATTAGGATTTCCGCCTGTTGCAAGAAGTATCGTAACAACTTTAAAATCATTAATTGCGTTATTAGCCACATCCCAAGTACCACTGAAAATGACCGATTGCTTGGCGTACATTCCATTCGGATAACCTTCTACAATATAATAAGTTGTAAAATTATTACCATCACCTATAACATTTAGTTGTCTGTATGCTTCCAAATAATAGGCATTCGCATCGTCATCCCACTGTTTTCCAAAAAAATCGACTCTATCACCATGTCTAAAAAAAGCAATATAACGCTCATAATAAAGGATATTAGTGGTATCACCTGATGTTGCATGAAAAAGTATATACGGACTGACAATGAACTGACCTTCAACTTCCGGTGGATTTACTCCTTGATAAATATTAATATACTGACTTATCTCAGAGGCTAATTCACTAGGCAAAACGCTTGTTGGGATCTCACCATTAACAGGAGTCGGCGACCATGGACCAGGATGTGGATCTTCATCTAAAGTTTTAAACTCAATAACATTACCATAAGCTAATCCTTTAGAATTCTCAGCATAAGCTCTGATATAATACGTTGTTGAAGGTGACAAATCAATAAGTGTCAAGCCGAACACACCTCCCATTATAATTGTCGATTGCAAGTGATTATTATTCATATTAGGATTTGGTAATGTATCCCAACAAAAACCATAATTTGTCGCGCCAGCAATCTCCCAATCAATAATTTTACCCCGACAGTCGGCAGATTCTTGAGTAATATTATTCACGTACATCGTCTGCACCTGCGGTAACAGAGTGCTGTCAACCACCACAATGGGCGGTTCGGAATTGTCATTTGTAGGCTTTTCTTTTTTGCACGATACAATTGTCAGTGCAATCATAATGATTGCTAATGTTAGGAGTTTTTTCATGGTTAAGTTTTTAAATGGTATAAAAAACAGAGAGTAGAAAACACTCCCTACTCTCTGCTTGATAATTTAGAACGACATTATCGATTTCTTAATTCTCTCGATAGCGTCTCTCAGTTCGGCTTCGGTAATCACTAATGGTGGAGCGAAGCGGATGATGTGCTGGTGGGTTGGCTTGGCGAGGATGCCGTTGTCGCGCATCTTCAAGCAGACATCCCATGCCTCTTTGCCGTTCATAGGCTTGATAATAACTGCGTTCAAGAAACCTTTACCGCGCACCTTCTGAATCATCGGGTGGTTGATCTTCATGATTTCCTCACGGAAGATCTTACCGAGACGCTCAGCGTTCTCCATCAAATGTTCATCTTTGATGACCTGCAATGCAGCGATAGAAACTCTTGCTGCGATTGGGTTACCGCCGAATGTTGAGCCGTGCTCACCTGGTTTGATGTTCATCATGATTGGGTCGTCGCAAAGCACTGCTGATACTGGCACTACGCCGCCGCCGAGAGCCTTACCGAGGATAAGGATGTCAGGACGAACGCCTTCGTGGTCGCAAGCGAGCATCTTACCTGTACGGGCGATACCGCACTGCACCTCGTCGGCCATGAACAAAACGTTGTATTTCTTGCAGATGTCGTAGCATTTCTTCAGATAACCCTCATCCGGAACGTAAACGCCAGCTTCACCCTGGATTGGCTCCAACAGGAAACCTGCGATCTTCTTGCCATCCTTTGCAAGAACCTTCTCCAATGCGTCAGGATCGTTGTAAGGGATGCGGATGAAACCAGGTGTCAGAGGACCGTAGTTTGCATATGAGTCAGGGTCGTTCGACATGGTGATGATGGTGATGGTACGGCCGTGGAAGTTGCCTTCGCAGCAAACGATTGTCACCTCGTCATTCGGGATGCCTTTGCACACTGTACCCCAACGACGTGCGAGCTTCAGAGCTGTCTCGTCGGCCTCAGCGCCGGTGTTCATCGGCAAAACCTTGTCGTAACCGAAGTATTCTGTAACATATTTTTCCCATGGACCGAGAGCGTCGTTATAGAAAGCACGTGAGCTAAGTGTCAGTTTCTCAGCCTGTTCAGTCATAGCCTTGATGATTGCCGGGTGGCAGTGTCCCTGGTTGACAGCTGAATATGCTGACAAGAAATCGTAATATTCCTTGCCTTCAACGTCCCAAACTTTGGCACCTTTACCTTTTGCCAAAACAACCGGAAGCGGGTGATAGTTGTGAGCACCATAGCGGGCTTCCATGTCCATGTAATCTTGTGAAGTCATTTTCTGTGACATAAAATCCTAATTTTAAATGTTAATATTTTTTTGAATTGTTAATTTTTCTAAATAGTCCACAAAGTTAATGATAATTTCGAAAAGAAAAACAATTTTTTTAAATAATTTTTGGGATTCCTCGCCTTACGGCTCGGAATGACAACTTAATGTAATTAATGAGGCGCGGCATGTATGTTACTTTATGAAACTAAAAAAACTAAGGTCTAAGGTCTAAAGTCTAAAGTCTTTTTATTACCTTTGCAAAAAATTATTTCTGAAGATGATTCGTTCGATGACAGGCTACGGCAAAGCCGAGCAGATTTTTAAGACAAACAACATCTCTGTTGAGATTAAGACATTGAACAGCAAACAGTTAGACCTTATCATGAAGCTTCCACAGGAGCTCAAGGCTAACGAATTTGAATATCGTAACGAGATTGCGACACGCCTGCAACGCGGAAAAGTCGACGTGATGGTGACAATTACCAACACCGACGTGGCGCAAAACACCCACATCGAGAAGGAGGTTGTGGCTTCGTATCTCGAGCAAATAGGCAATATTTCAAAGGAATATAACATTCCGGAATCGAAAGACATTGCTGCGATAGTGTTTAGAATGCCGGGTATATTCGTATCGCCGGAGCAGAATTACGACGAGGAATTTCTTGAGAAAATCAAGGAGACATTGGTGAAAGCCATAGCAATGACTGACGATTTCAGAGCCAAGGAAGGTGAGATTCTGAAAAAAGATCTGCTGAAACGTGTCGATTTGATTCTCGGATATCTCGGCGAAGTCGAGCCATTCGAGAAGAACCGTCACGAGACCATCAAAGGTCGTTTGATCAAGAATCTGCAGGAGCTTACCAGCGGCGAATACGACGAAAACCGCTTCGAGCAGGAACTCATTTTCTATCTCGAGAAGCTTGATATCACTGAGGAAAAAGTGCGTCTGCGCAAGCATTGCGACTACTTCAAGGAGAGCATCGACGAGGAAGGCGCCGGCAAGAAACTCGGCTTCATCGCGCAGGAGATGGGACGCGAGATCAACACCCTCGGCTCGAAAGCCAACGACGCTGATATTCAGCGACTTGTCGTCAAAATGAAGGACGAACTGGAGAAGATTAAGGAACAGTTGTTTAATATTTTATAAGACTTTAGACATTAGACCTTAGACATTAGCAAAAGTCATCTAAAATCTAAGGTCTAAAGTCTAAGGTCTAAGGTCTAAGTATGAAAGAAAAAGTCGGCTTGTTTTTTGGCAGTTTCAATCCCATTCATAATGGTCATTTAATGCTCGCCAATTATTTGGCAGAATATGGTGACATGGATGAGATTTGGTTTGTGGTGTCGCCGCAGAACCCGTTCAAGGACAAGAAGTCGCTGCTTGCCGACCGTCACCGCATGTACATGGTGGAGCTGGCTGTGAAAGGCGACGAGCGTTTTCAGGTTTGCGACATCGAGTTTTATATGCCGCAGCCGTCATACACTATTGACACTCTGACAAGGCTGGCCGAGCGTCACCCGAACACCGATTTTTACCTCATCTGCGGAATGGACAATATCGAGAGCTTCAAGAAATGGAAGAACTACGAGGCCATTTTGCAGTACCATCACCTGATGGTTTATCCGCGTAAAGGCTACAGTAGCAATGAGTTAGTGGAGCATCCGTCGGTAACGGTGGTTGAGGCTCCCGAGATTGAGGTATCATCGACTTTCATCCGCAACGCCATCGGCGAAGGCAAGGATGTGCGCTATTTCATGCCGAAAGAGGTGGCTCAGTACATCGTCGACATGCACTTTTACGAGAAAAAAGAAAAATGATTATTTTTCCAAGTAAGATTTACGTTCGTTTTCCGAAAACTTTTCTATTGCGTACCGCAGCATGGTGCGAGGCATGGTTTTGTAACGTGTTGATAACCAATCCTTGAGACGCTGCTCGTTACGTTTTCCGGCCTCACGAAGCAGCCAGCCCACGGCTTTTTGAAGCAGGTCATGAATCGGTTGAGGTTTCGCCAAAAAGATTTCGGCGATATTGTACGTGTCGTCAAGCTCGCCATGCCTCAGAAACTGCATGGTGCTCACCATCCCGATACGCTGCTCCCAGATGGATTTTCCGTTATCGGCGAGGTCATAAAGCAGCTTTCTATCACGATTCACCAGCCAGCTGCCGAGAAGCTCGTAGCACGACAAATCGACCAAGTCCCAGTTGTTAATATATTGAGTGTGAGCAAGATAGAAGTCAATGCATTGTATATGCAGCCGCTCATCTTTCTTCGCATGTTTGAAAATCTGCACGAGGGTAAGCAGTGCCGCAAGGCGCATCTCGTGATATTCCGAGCTCACGCATTCCTGCAGGTCCTCGAACGACGTCTCGTTCCAGCATTCCTTCACCGTCTCTCTTATCGTCGGCACCTTGATTCCCAGGAACTTATCACCGAAGCCGTAGCCGCCAGGAGCGGTTTTGAAGAAACGAGATAACCCCGGCACGAGGTCGGGGTTACTGTGTGACATTATCGCGTCGTATAGTTTAGGCATTATTTTGTAACCAGTTCTTCACATTGGTTTCAATTCTGGCCTTGATATCCTCGGTATCAGCTGCCTTCTGAAATGCCTTCCCCGTCACCTTCTCATACAGCTCGATGTATCTCTCCGAAATGCCTTTCACGATCTCTGGTGTCATCTCTGGGACTTTCTGTCCTTCCTTGCCCTGGAAGCCGTTTGCCATCAGCCATTCGCGGACGAATTCCTTTGAGAGCTGCTTTACAGGGAGGCCTTTTACGAAGCACTCTTCGTACTGGTCAGCAATGAAATAACGTGATGAATCCGGGGTGTGAATCTCGTCCATGAGGTAGATCTGGTCGCCAATCTTGCCGAATTCATATTTCGTGTCAACCAGAATCAAGCCGTGCTTGGCAGCGACTTCAGTGCCACGTTGGAACAGTTTGCGTGTGATGACTTCAATCTGTTCGTAGTCTTCCTTGCTGATAAGTCCTTGACGGATAATCTCTTCCTTTGAGATATCCTCGTCGTGACCTTCCTCTGCCTTGGTTGTAGGAGTTATGATAGGTTCGGCAAACTTCTGGTGTTCCTTCATGCCGTCAGGGATTGTTACGCCACAGATGGTGTGCTGACCGCTCTTGTAGGTGCGCCACGAACTACCGGTAAGATATCCACGGATAATCATCTCCACTGGGAACGGCTTGCAGAGCTTGCCCACGGTAACCATCGGGTCGGGAGTGGCGATTTTCCAGTTCGGCACTATGTCGGTGGTCATGTCCAAAAATTCAGCTGCTATCTGGTTGAGAATCTGGCCTTTGTACGGAATACCCTCCGGCAGAATGACGTCGAATGCCGAGATGCGGTCGGTGGCGACCATCACCAGATATTTGTTGTCGATGAAATAAACATCACGAACCTTGCCGTGATAAACTTTTGTCTGACCTTTGAAATTGAAATCGGTTCTTGTTAAAGCTTTCATTTTTTATATTTTGTTAAATTTTTCTTTTTTAGTTTCCTCGTGCTTCGCTCGAAATGACGGCATCGGGAGACGGACGACCGTCTGTCTCTACAGTATCATCATTATCATGATAAAACTTCTTGTATGCGTTCACGATATCCGTCACCAGCTTGTGGCGCACCACGTCTTTTTCATCCAGGAAGATAAATTCTATTCCCTTCACATCTCCGAGTATATCGACAGCTTGCGGCAGTCCCGAGGGGGTGTTTTTCGGTAAGTCGATCTGTGTCACGTCGCCAGTGATGACAAACTTCGCGTCGCGTCCCATTCTCGTGAGGAACATTTTGAGCTGCGCCCGTGTCGCGTTCTGCGCCTCGTCCAATATCACGAAGGCGTGGTCAAGCGTGCGGCCTCTCATGAACGCCAGCGGCGCTATCTCGATGGTGCCGTCTTCCATATACGACGCCAGCTTCGCCTGCGGAATCATGTCGCGCAAGGCGTCGTAGAGCGGCTGCAGATACGGGTCGAGCTTATCCTTCAGGTCGCCGGGCAAGAATCCGAGGTTCTCGCCTGCCTCCACCGCCGGACGCGTAAGTATAATCCTCCTCACCTCACGGTTCTTCAGCGCGCGCACAGCCAAAGCAACAGCCGTGTACGTCTTTCCGGTTCCGGCAGGCCCGATGGCAAAAATCATGTCTTTCTTCGCGATAGCGTCGACCATACGTTTCTGGTTCACCGTTATCGCCTTGATTTGCAAGCCGTTACGACCGTACACCAGCACATCGCCCTCGTTCATGCTCTGCACATAAGCCGTCTCGCCATTCGAAATCATCACATCCTCAATAACTTGCGGGTTGATGCTACCGAAACGCTCCAGATGATTCACAAGCATGTTCAAGCGGTCGAGAAAATAATTCACCTCCTCATCCTCGCCAATCACCTTCACGAAATCGCCGCGCGCGATGATCTTCAACTTCGGGAAAAAGTTCTTGATTATCGTAAGGTGTTGATCCTTAGCGCCATACAAATCGCTCGGGTTGACATTTTCTATCTGGACTATCTGTTCCGCCATCTGAATTTTTACATTTTTTCGATATGCAAAGATAAAAAATAAAAATTGTTCATAACTTTTTTATTTCAATAAAAAATTTTCATTATAAAAATGTATTTTTGCATTTGAGAAAACGACACTTTATACGGAGCGGAAAAAATCATGGCAATCATAACACTGACAAGCGATTGGGGGCAGTCGGACTATTACGTGGCGGCTGTAAAAGGCGCGATTTTATCGGCGCTGCCCGACGCTACTATTGTCGATATCACCCATAACATCGAGCCATGGGACATCGCTTCAGCCGCTTTCATCATCCGTAATTGCTACCAAAACTTCCCTAAAGGCACCATCCACATCATCGGGGTGGAGACGGAGGAGTCGTCCGACAAGCCGCACATAGCGCTCAAAGCCAACGGACATTATTTCATAGGCACCGACAACGACATCTTCTCGCTCATCCTGGGCGACACGCCTTACGAGGCCGTCACCATCGAGGTGATTCAAGACTCCGACTATTTCACCTTCACCACCCGCGACCGTTTTGTGAAAGTAGCCGCCATGATAGCTAACGGATTACCATTCAACGAGATAGGAAGCGCTTACCCGGAGATAAGGAGGTGTATCACCTTCCAGCCGACCATCGACAGCAGCTCCATCCACGGCATCATCACCTTCGTCGACTCCTACGAAAACGTGGTCACCAACATCACCAAGGAACTGTTCGAGAAAATCAGAAACGGCAGGGCTTTCGAGATACGTGTGGGCAAATACCTCATCGACAAGGTCTGCCGCAGCTACACCGAGGTCGCGATGCCCGATATTGTGGCGCTCTTCGGCTCACATGGCTTCCTTGAAATAGCGTTGAATCACGGAAAAGCCGCCTCGTTGCTGGGGCTCTCCCGTGATTCATCAGTGGATATTATCTTCAAATAATCTTATTTGTCGCCGTACGACGAGCCGTCGAAGCAGTGTGTGCACACCTGGCATTTCGGCAAGCCGATAGCCTTGCAGATATTGTCTAACGTGTTGAATTTCAACGAATCGACACCAACATGCTTGCGCAGCATCTCGACGAGGTTGGCATATTGCTTTGTTGTCGAGTCGCAGTAAAGCGCAAGGTTCTTGGTGCTGTCGCCGCCTTCCAACTCGGCGATGCAACGGCGTGTGATAAGCTCGAGCTCGTTCTTCGAAGCGCTGAAGTTCAAGAACTGGCAGCCGTAGTTCAACGGAGGGCAGCTCAATCTGATATGAACCTCTTTAGCGCCGAAATCGTAGAGCATCTTCACGTTGTCGCGAAGCTGGGTGCCGCGCACGATGGAGTCGTCGCAGAACACCACACGCTTGCCTTTCAGCAACGCGCGGTTAGGGATGAGCTTCATCTTGGCCACATGCTCACGCTGCGACTGGTTGACAGGCATGAAGCTGCGCGACCATGTCGGAGTGTATTTCACCACGCTGCGCACGTATGGAATCTGTTTCGCATTCGAGTAGCCGATAGCCATTCCTATACCTGAATCCGGGATTGGGGCGACGTAGTCGACTTCCACATCATCCATCATACCCATAGCGTAGCCGCCACGATAACGCATCTCTTCCACGTTGATGTTTTCGTAGTCGGATGCCGGGAAACCGTAGTAAATCCAGAGGAACGAGCAAATCTGCATCTTGTCGTTAGGTGCCAGCAGCTGTTTCATCCCGTCGGCAGTGATGCGCACAATCTCGCCAGGACCGAGGAAACGCTCGGTGGTGTAGTCGAGGTTGATGTAGCTGTGGCTCTCGAAAGCCGCCACATAGCCTTCGTCGTCTTTACCGATGACAATAGGCGTACGACCATAAAGGTCACGGGCTGCGATAATGCTACCATCAGTGGTGAGGATAAGCATCGAGACAGAGCCTCTCACCTTTTTATAGACGTTCTGGATACCGTCGACGAAGTCCTTACCCTGAGTGATGAGGAGAGCTACAAGTTCTGTAGGGTTGGTGTCGCCGTGACTGAGCTCAGCGAAGTGCTGTTTGTTGTCTAAGCATTCCTGCTCCAGCTCTTTGAGGTTGGTGATTTTCGCCACTGTGACGATGGCAAACTTGCCGAGATGCGAGTTCACCACTATAGGCTGCGCGTCGGTGTCGCTGATGATGCCGATGCCGCTGTTACCTGTGAATTTAGGAAGATCCTCCTCAAATTTTGTTCTGAAGTAAGAACCTTTGAGGCTGTGGATGTCACGGTGGAAGGTTTCGCCGTCGAAAGTGCAGATACCGCCTGCCGTTGTTCCTAGATGTGAATGATAATCAATGCCATAGAAAAGGTCTGTGATGCAAGGCCTTTTTGATACGATTCCGAAAAATCCGCTCATTTTAGTATAGGTTTGAAATTTTAAGCGGCAAAAATAATAAAAAAGTTAAAATGTTGAACTAACATTTTAACTTTTTTTAGTTTGAAATTTGAAGCAACTTCACACTTCAAACTCCACACTTCAAACTGACTAAAAAGCGTTACTTGCGCTTTCTAGTCAAAGCATATCCCGCTCCAAGCACTGTCAGCACGAGCAAGCCGCCGCCTAATGGAGCCGTGCCAGGCTGGTCATTGTTATTTTCTCCCACACCATAGCCCGGAAGAAGTGGAGTTGTAGTTCCACGGTCGCCACTGTCATCGTAACCGCCTCTGAAAAACCCGTCCTGTGCGCTGGCACTTAAACCTATTGCCAAAACCAATGCTGTCACTAATAATATCTTTTTCATATCTGAATTTTTATTCTTTATTCTTATTAGATGTAATCTCTTCTTTCATTTTTAGTTGTTCAGTTTAACTGACTAACTGAACAACTGACTAACTACCTGATTACTATTTTTTGTGTCATATCATTCAATCTGAAAACATAAACGCCTGTTTTGAGAGATGATGTGCGCATCGTCTCCACGCCATTCACGTGTTTCTGTGCAATCAAGCGTCCCATCAAGTCGAACACCTGCAGTTCACCTTCGCCGCAAACCACGATGTCGCTGCCGTTCTGATAAGCAAATACCGGGTTCTCCGCGTCTGCTGTGTTCTCCAAGCGCACGATAAATCTATCTTTGCTATCGGCCGGCGAGCCGATGAATGAATACTCGTTTTCTTCCAGCAAGTTGATATCTTTTTCAGCCACCTTGTCAATGAGGTGCATATATCTGTACGCACCTGTCTTTTCAACTTTCAAAGTGTATTTTCCGGTTGTCTTCGCCTCGAGGTTGAGGTTAAACTGCTTCACCTCGTCGTTCAAAGTCGCAATGGCAAAGTCTTCTTTGTTTATATTGATATAAACCATCGGCACATCTTCGTTCATATGTTCGATCTTGTTAAGACCTAACCCATTCTCAAACAATGCGTAAGCCACATCTTCATACTGGCTGTTAGCAACCGTAAATTTGATATTGTCTCCATTCGATTTCGAACTACCTCTAGGAGTCCTCGAAAACTTCACTGTCCTTGGCTCATTAACCTGTACAAGGAATCCTTCCAACGGAGCAATTGTAGCATCTACACTTGTTACTTTTGCCGACCATGAACCATCATCTTTCGAAAGTCTGTAGAAACCTGTCAAATTTATCGGATTACTCTCACCATCCACAATCGGTTTGCCGCTATTGTCAACCAATGTTGTATTCAACAATGTTATATTATGCGAATAAGGATTACCAATAAGGTTGAAACCTTTCAAATCACCCTTGCCACTGCATGAAAGGTTGTAGGTTATATCAGAAACATTCAATGTTCCGCCAATATCAATTTCATGGTCATTTGCATTACGATACAAATAACCGCGACCATTCTGAAGAATCGTGAAATCCGCATGACTGGCTCTGTAGTTCTCCCACTGCAACTCAGCGGCTTCATTGAATCGATATAAATCGTATGAAGGATCATCATAATGTCCACTTTTTGTGATAAGATTGGTATTGTCAGTGATACTTGGATTAGTCACAGGTGACGAAATCAGATACCATCCCGTTTGGTCATCTTCATCTGCTTCCTCGACATTCTTTTTTGCCAAAACAGCAACATCAGCACTATTGGTGATAAGCTGAGCTCCGTCTTCAATGATAATGTCACAGAAAGCATTGCAAGTGATAGTTCCGGCATTTGCGGTAACACCACTTGGAATTTTCACCGCCCTATAGATTATAATATTGGTTGAGCCATCAGGAATTTCTCCATTTAAATCTGTTGCTATCGTGCCATCCCAAGTTGCTGTTTCAGTCCATGAATATGGTTCGTAAGACTCGATATTACCATCTTTGTTGATTATTATGTTGTAATCGCTGCCATCAAGAGTAAAATGTGACAAATTCTCTGCAGGAATTCCACTCGCAGCACCTTCAGCAAATACAACAGCAACTCCGCCACCATCATGAGGTGTGATATTGATAAAAGCCTCATTTCCAAGACCTGGTTCGATGACTTCTATAACAGCAGAACCAGCCAGATATGCATTATTGGCATCACCGCCTCCTACCTCAAGTTCTCCCTGCACATTATCGGTAATCTGCACATTGCCTTTCACCTGAAACACTGCACCTTCATACACATAAACACCACCACCATCCTTTGAGCAATTATTATTTTTTATAACACCACCATCCATAATATATATACTATGGTTAGAACCCTTATTATCAAACAGACAAATACCGCCACCATGATTTACATCACTGTCATAATAATATGTACCATTATTTTCAATAGTACAATCTATAGCAGTCGTTTTTCCACTATAAGAAAAGAATCCACCACCCTGCATAGTCGTAGCATTACCACTTATATTACAGCGCGTCATCACCAATTCACCACTTTCCAAATATATACCACCACCTTGAGAAGCATCTGCAGAAGCTGAATTCCACCACGAAATATCACAGTCTGTTAAATAAGCTATAGCGCCACCTGTGGTTTTAATACGCAAACCACCGCCTTTACTATCACCCGTATTACTCCACACCTCAACACCTGTCATTACAAATGGGTTGGCTCCGTCACAAAAAAACGCCGCCACCGCCACCTCGACCTATATTACTCGAGACACTGCCGCCATTGATTATCAGAGAACTACCTGCGCCACTGTATATGCCACCACCTCTCGCTGAAGGTTTTTTACTATTATCAGCCTCCTTTAGGCATTTGTTATAATTGACATCAACATTATTCAAAACAAGGTTTCCCCTATTATGTATGCCACCGCCATCTCTTTCTGGCAAATAAACATCTTCTTTAGGAATTGTTATATCACCAGGCCAGCTAAAACCACCCATTATGGTTCCCGGACCATTAATCGTTAGATTTGCGTTATCACTCACTCTAATTACCTGTCCAAAAACAGTTTTTTCTTTCAAAGCACGGTCGATTGTTTTTCCGTTAAGATTCAACACGACATTACCATTAACCTCCAAATAATGGTCGGTTCCCAAAGCTGGTGTAATATTGCTACTCAAAGTAATAATCCTGTCGCCTTTCAAAGCATCCGCCAAATACTCTTGAACAATTGCCCACGAGCTGAATGACACGACATTCATGGCTGTAGTCTGCGAACCGCCGTAGTTGCTACCTGCCTTGGCTTCAATCTTTAAATAATAATCGCCAGCATCACTTAATGTTATAGCACCGTCAACCTGCACATATTCACCCGCTCCATATTTCTTTTTAATAACATAGTCGGTGCCGCGTGTCAATGTTCTGCCGTAATACGTAATAGTAGGGGCTGGTATTGTGATTGTTTCACCCGCCGAATATGTTGTTGTTTCCAAACCTGAAATCTCAGCGTTTGGAATGTAGTAATCAGCGCTGTTTATATTATAATGTTTATAAATCTTGTTGGTCAATTCTGCATGCGAAGGGTCTGTGTATGCTTGTTTGCAATTAGTATCATCTATATAACCACCATAATTCGTGATATAATAACAGTTAGAATATTCATGATTAGCCTTATTTGCTCTATAAAATGTTCCTGCATTGCTCAAATCTATGGTACCAGCCATTGTACAATTGGTAAAATATAATTTACTACCGATGCTATAGCTGACAAATCCACCACATTTCTGAGCATTTGTATTACCATCTTTTTCCAAGCTGCCAATGAAGATACAATTATTAAACTTAATGCTTCCTTGTTTGTTTTCCGCTACAAAACCAGCTACCGAACAGTCAGAAGAACTTGCAGTAATATCATGACATTTAATAACAATATTGCTTGTGCAGTTTATAATATTGTTTACTTTACTTGTTTTGGTATTATAAGCAAATCCAACAAAACCGGCATTGTATTTCTTTGTGGAATATATCGTTCCATCAACTGTCAGGTTTTTAATTGTCGCTCCATCAATAACACGGAATGGGGCATTCGGGGAATATAAATTTCCCGGATCGTATGCTGTTGATGATGTTCCAACATTGAAAGTCAGTGTGTGCCAACCCCCATCAAATGTACCGCTAAACCACTTGTCTTCAGTCGGGCCACTGGTCAACACACCAGCCATCTTATCAGTACTAGCAGAGTTAATATTTAAGACAATTTCGCTCGTCGTCAATATTAGATATTCTCCTGCAAAACTGTGTCCATCGTTCACCGCCTGAGCAAATTTATTCCAATCGGCCTTATTACGAATCTCATATGGGCAGTCTTCAGTACCCGTGCCGTGATCAAAAATAGTTTCCACAATAGTAAAGCTATCCGAAGTCACCGAACCACTGCAGTATCCTTTCTTGCCAGTAATTCTCAAAGTGTAGTCTCCCGGAGCTATTGTGCTTACAGTAACAGGGTCGCCACTGCCATCAAGCACTTCTGCCGTATAGCATTCGGCATCAAGAACAGCAGGATCATCTCCTGGAAGATTAAATTTCACTTCGTATGTGATACCTCCGCTTTGTGCATTGTTTTGGTAATACCTTGTTGCAAGACCTGATATAGCAGCTGTTCCTTCAACATAGTAGTATTCATGGCCGGCAAGACTTATGCTCATTCTGAATTTGCCATCATCCGGTATATCGTCGTATGATTCATAGATACAAGTTCCCTGTGTTGAAGAAGAAACTACTGGAGTTTCAAAATATGTATAGTAAAAATTGCTGCTGTAACCATAACTTCCATTCATAAAATTCTCTGTATGTTCACCGGTTATCGAGCTTTCTTCTTCCGGAGCGAAAATACATTTGTTGAATTTTGTATCTGAACCACCTGTTGCACAAAAACCGGCACTATAGTCACCTGCCACTATTTTGCCGTTGTAGGTACAAGAACTCACTTCTAGTTTGGTTGCGTCAACTGCAATTCCACCACAGTATGTACCGCCTCCTGTTATATTCACGCTAACAGTCACATTGCTGTTTATCTTTGTTTTGTTACCATAGTTTCCACCGACAACTCCGGCTGCATATCCGTTAGTGGCATTAATATTTCCAAGAATAGTCAGGTCATTGGTAATCAATGCTCCATTGGTGCATCTGAAAGGAGCTGTATAATTATCGGCCGATGAGGTATAGCTGACGATAATAGTTTTTCCATTGCCTTTGAATGTTCCTTTGAAAGGTTTTCTATTGGCTTCCTCAGCGTCCCAAACGCCAACCATAGAGGTAAGCGCAGATGTACCCTCAAGTATTTCAACTTCTGATGGGATATCAGCTTCAAGTTGGATATATTTTCCGCTATAGTCGTAGCCGCCATTAACTGCCGCAGCGAAAGCGTCCCAATCGGCAACACTTGTAATCTGGTATGGGTCATTTTCAGTTCCGCTGCCCGAAAGAGCTGCCGGTTCCTGTCCCCACAAATTTGCGGTTATTAACAATGATAAAACTGCAAAAGTAAATCTTTTAATAAAACTTAACTTATTCATTTTCATATTGTTATATATTTTTATAAATCCTAATTTTTGCGACTGCAAAGTTACAAAAAATTTCAATACAGTAGGGGGGGGGTATTCGCAAAAAGTTATCAACAATTTTCATTTTGTTTCGCTTCGCGCCACGCTGTCTCAGGTGCGGTGGCCAGCGCCATACGGCGGTATGTAGGGACGCGACATGTCACGTCACGGATGGCGCTTGATCTTTTCGCTTCATTTTCCATCAAGGGAAAAGGAAGAAAAACAAAAAAAGGAACCGCATTTATTTGCGGTCCCTTTATGGGTTTGGCGACGACCTACTTTCCCACAGACAAGTGCAGTATCATCGGCGCGACG
>CAMZJA010000002.1 GCA_947307415.1 uncultured Bacteroidales bacterium
TCAATTTTTAACAACGTGCCCATCAAAATCCTTCTAAATTCATTAAAACCGTTGGAATTAACAATATTCCTCCAATTATAATCATCATCAGGATGAACTTCCACACCCATTTGAACCATTTCTGATATGGGATTTTCGCTACACCGAGGGCTCCGATGAGAACACCTGACGTTGGCGTTATCATGTTGGTGAAGCCGTCGCCGAACTGGAACGCCATCACGGTGGCTTGACGGCACACCCCGATGAGGTCGCTGAACGGCGCCATAATAGGCATGGTGATGGCCGCTTTTGCCGAGCCTGACGGTATGATGATGTTTATAAGTGTCTGAATGCCATACATTATCTCCACCGACGCCACCTTGCCGAAGTCGGACATCGATTTCGACAATCCGTACAAAATAGTGTCAATGATGCCGCCGCTTTGCAGGATTATCACGATGCCACCAGCCAAACCAACGACCACTGCAGCCGACAAAATATCGCTCATTCCTTCGATGAAAAGCCGTGCTATGTCGCTGGCGCTCTTGCCGATAGCCAAACCGCTGCAGATTCCCATGGCAAGGAACAGTGACGCTATCTCCATCACGTACCAGCCGTAGCCCATCACACCGACTATCAAATAGATAATGGTGTAAAGAAGCAGCAGCAAAATGAAGTTATGAACCGTTTTTCTTAATGAAAACGCTCCCAAAACGGCGAAAATTCCTGTCAAAATCGGGATTATTGGCATCACAAAAGCACTGGAGCCGATAACGAGAGTTGTTTTGGGGTTCAGATAGGAGAAAATCACCATTGCGATGAGCAGGAAGGCGTACACAAACCAAGCGGCACGAGGCACATAATGCTCAAACTCCTGCCCTTGCGCCACGCTGTTTTTTCGCCAATAGGCATCATCGTCGTACATGATTGAAATCTTCGGATTTTTCTTTACTTTGTGGGCGTAATGCAGCACGAAAGCGATTCCGAAGATGTTGATAATAACCCAGCAGAATATGCGGTAGCCGATGCCCGAAAACAGCGGCACGTCGGCGATTCCCTGCGCGATACCTATCGTAAACGGGTTCAAAATAGCTCCCGCAAAGCCGATATGCGCCGCAACATACACCATACAGAGGCCTACAATGCTGTCGTAACCCATTGATATTGCGAGCGGTATGATGATAATCACAAAGGCGATGCACTCCTCGCTCATCCCGAAAATCGCACCGAAGAGACTGAACAGCAGCATTATCAGCACGATGATGATGTTGTCGATGCCTAAAAAGCTTATAAACTTATGATTTTCAAGTCGTTGCGTAAATTTCAGGAAAGAAAAGATTCCCATGTCGATGGCTCGGCTTTTGTTCATAATCCAGAACGCTCCGCCAATCATCAGGATGAAAATGATGATTTTCGACTGCTGCACGAAGCCGTTGAAAAGCGCCGAAAACACCTGCCACGTCTGAGCCTCAGGCTGAAAAACCTCCTGATATTCAGCAGGTAACTCGTTTTCATAATAAAACTGTCCGTCGACGTACATTCCCGGCTTGATGAACCAAGTCATGATGGCGGCGACCACTATTATGAAGAAAACTATGACGTAGGTATGCGGTACTTTTCGTTGAGCCATAAAATATTTTTTGCAAAGATAAGAAAATCTCATATTGATTAAACATGATGACAAATATATTTTTAACCAATTTTTACATAAAAAATGGCCATTTCTGCGCAAATTAGGCTTTTCTGCGCAACAACTTTAAAATAAAAATGTCGTAAACAAGCTAAAATCACTAGTTTTGCACATATTTTTAGAAATAAAATCAAAGAAATGGTTAAATTTTCATTAAAAAGAATGGTTTTTGCCATTGCAATGACATGCATTGCGACAGGCGCTTTGGCACAGGTCAATCTGGGCGATGTCCCGAGAGAGATCAAATTCGAAGATGCCAGCATCGAGACCTTTGGTCACCTCACGATGACGGTCACCGACTCGGTAGTTTTCAACACCGAAAACAGATCTTATGATACTTTACGAGCCATCACCAACATGGAATGGTTCACGGATCCGGGTACTGCCAAGATGCGCACCCAGGCACGTGACGAGGCCAAGGGCGGGAATAACAGAAGCGACTTCATGGATGGGCAAAGCAGTTCCTGGTCCGACATGTACTGGTTCCGCTTCTTCTACCCTTCCATCAATGCCAACGGCGAGCCTATCACGCTCTCGGCATTAGCGGCATTCCCCGATGAAGACCCTGAATACATTAATAATGTGATCATCGGATGCCACGTCACCATCACCAGCAACAAGGAAGCCCCTTCGGAATACTACCTGACAGGAAGTTCGTTGACCGACGTCGGCATGTTGATGTGGCACGCTTCAAGCGGCTCCACCTTTCACAAGCCGGAAAGCAACCCGCTCTACTACAACCTGGTCATCCTGCCCGACTATGAAGGCTACGGCCTTACCAAAAACCTGCCCCACCCTTACCTCTATCAGGAGTTGACGGCACGCCAAGTGGTCGATGCCACACGCTATGGCATTGCGCTGTATCAAAACAGCCCCGTCATTGCAGAGTACCGCCACCCCTTCCGCCCGGGATGGAAGACGGCCTCGGTGGGCTATTCGCAAGGCGGCTCGGTGGCTATGGCCACACACCGTTTCATTGAGCAGAACGGCCTCGACGACGAGCTTCACTTCGCTGGCTCCGTTTGCGGCGACGGCCCATACGATCCTATTGCCCATGTGCGCTACTACATCCGCGAAAACGGCGGATTGCTCAACATGCCTGTGGTGCTTCCACTCATCCTGAAAGGCATGCTCGACAGCAACCCTTACATGCGCGAACACAAAATGGAGGATTATCTTGTGAAGAGCTTTATTGACACCGGCATAGTGCAATGGATTGTAGATAAGAACGACCCTGGCAAGGAGAAGACCACCGACGACATCACCGATGCGCTGGATGCCTTGTATGAAAACGGACAGTTCCTTGATGTCCTATTAGACGATGGTAAAGCCTATATATATAGACTCATGACGCCTGAAGTATATGCCTATTTCAGCAATAATGACAACTTCAACTCCCTGCCCACAACACGTGGCGTATGTGAAGACCTGCATCTGGCCTTGGAGAGCAACAACCTGACAAAAGGCTGGACACCGACTCACCCCGTTAAATTGTGGCACTATCGTTCCGATACCGTTGTGCCATACGATAATGCGACGAGTGCTAACACAAATCTTAGTCCCCAGTGCTCACTTTACACAGCCGGCGACAACATCATTGACCCGCAGTGGGACCATGTCGGCGGCGGCCGTGTATTCTACACAGGATTGAACGTAGGAAGCGCAGAAAATGAAATGTTAGAGCAAATTCTTCAATAATGATAAAGGAGTAAAGACATGAAAAAGATACTATCAGCAATTATCGCGATACTTTTGGCGACCTCTTTGCAGGCTGAAATCATAAGAACCACAGTGAACCTGCCGTTTGAGAACGGCACCATCAAGGTGGAGGTCGTGCTCAACAGCGACGGCAATGTTGCCACAATAGGCACGGGCTATAACGCCTGTATCCCTCAATATGCCGAAGGCAAGCTGCATATCCCTTCCACTATCACTCACAACAATACCACCTACAACGTAACAGCCATCGCCCCTGTAGCTTTCCGCTTCTGTGTCAACCTTGAAGAAGTGGAGATCGACGAGGGTGTGACCACCATTGGCAACTTTGCCTTTGTAGGCTGCAAAAACATTGAAGCCATCAGTCTGCCATCGACGGTCACCACTATCGGCGGCGGCGCATTCTGCAAGTTGCCCAACCTGGTGGCCATGAAATGTGCTGCCACCACGCCTCCGACATGGAGATGGTACGACGTGTTCCAAGTGGATGGCTCCACCGAAGGCCGTAATCCTGATTTGAAACTTTATGTGCCTGAAAGCAGCACAAGCGCCTACCAAGCTGCTAAGAATGACTACTCGTGGACCTGCATGAACACCTCCACGACACCTTATACATGGAATAAGACTGAGACACGCTCACAGATAGGCTGGGGCAGCTATTTCAACGTCATCCGCACGCTAGAACAATGGGATACAGACCATTGCATCAGCATCTACACTGTTGACGACTTGATTGCTTTCAGAAACAAAGTGAATGCAGGAACCAACTACAACGGCTATGTGGTTAAACTGGAAGCCAACCTCGACCTCAGTGGCATATCATCCTGGACACCTATAGGACGTGTATATACTGACGGCTCTGATAAGTATTATGACTTCTACGGCACCTTCGACGGACAAGGGCACACCATCAGCAATCTGACCGTCGGTAGCGATGACAGCTACACTTCAGAAGATGGCCATAACAACGGACTCTTCGGCGGCACCCGCAACGCCACGGTGAGAAACCTCATCGTGGAAAATGCTACTATCAAGGGGAACTGGCATGTGGGAACAGTGATTGCCCATGCCCAAGGCGCCACCACCGTTAAGAACGTTTTGGTGAAAAACTGCAACGTGACAGGCCGCAGCCTCGCTGGCGGCATCATCGGCACTGCAGAGGATTACAGCAGTGACGACTGCGAACTCCGCATGAACGGATGCGTGGTTGAGGGCTGTTCGGTGACCTCCGTGTTTAATGTATGTTATGATGGCGGTAACTATTTCTATACTAATCATCCATCATGGGGTGCTGCGGGAGGACTGATAGGTTTTGCCAAAAAAGGATGGTTCACCAATTGCGCCAATCTCCAAACCAAAGTGACTTGGAGCAGTGTGAAGGTTGATGATTCAGATTTAATAAAAGAATATATCGACCGTCAAGTTTGCCGTGGCGCACTTGTGGGCTACCAAGACAAAGATGTTCCTACAGGCCAAAAATCCATGGCTTATTGCTATGCCCTTCTTCACTCTGAAAACAGTTTGACAAGAGATGATTATATGAACAACGACGATCTTGACCCAGACCGTCTGTATGGTAGCCCAAGATGGTTGAATCCAGAAACAAGATGGAGCCGCGAACACGATGAAGTGGCAGTCGGAAACAATGACAGTAACTTAAAAGGCATGCAGTTACAAACTACATTAAACACCAACAACCCAGGGCAATGGGCTTTCAAGTATAATGAGTTGCCTTGGCCAGGCTATTTCGCTTACTATGCATACGGAGATACAGATGCCAACAAGGTGGTTTATATGCCTTACAATGTCTTTGTTGACAAGCCGAATTACCTGACAGTGGACAATGCCAGCAGCGTACGGTATAACGATGAAAATAACACTTTCACCGCCCACAGCATTGCCATTGACAACAATTTCAGCGTCCTCCACTACACTGAAGAGACGCTGCCTATCAGTGAACGTCAAATTACAGTCACTAACGGTGTCATCAACCCTATCACGCTCAGCGCCCAATCGAACGGCACACAGCAAGTCACTACCGAGTATCCAATATATGTAAAGGACGAAAACAATATGCTCGTCCTCGACCCGCACGGCAATCCGGTGCAAGCAGTCAATCTGGATGGTTCACCCAAGACTGAGTCCCTCACCGAGACGGTTACATCATATACACCAAAGAGCTACACCCTATATTTGCCTTACAGCATCACCCTTACCGGTAACTGCGAGGTGTATGAGCCGACAACCTGGGACGCAGGCGCAGGAAAGTTGAACTTCGAACGTGTGGAAAACAACTTGGTGCAGGTCTACAAGCCTTACTATGTCTTGGTTAAAGAGGGTGAGGTTAGTCTCAACGCTCACGGTGAAAACTTGATTGCCAGACATGGTTCAGACCAATCAGCCACGCAAGATAATGCCTTTTATACTATAGGCTTATTGTATAATATGTCAAATTCGGGCGCTCAGACTAATTACGTTTTGGACAACAATCAGTGGAGGAAGGTGCCATCTAACGACTTTTCAACTACTGTCAGTGTTTTCAATTTCTATATCCATAATTATAATGCAGACCCTGGTACGTTTGGCATTAATTTGATAGACAACACCGTCATCAACCTTGAGGTAACAGGCCACGGCGACAGCGAAAACAGCGGCTGGGTGTTCATCTCATCGCCCGTTGAAGGAAGCATCGAGCCTTCGGAAGTGGAAAACCTCGAGGGAACCCTGCTACAAGGTTACGAATACAACTACGACCTGTTCCGCTTCAACCAGAGCGCGGATTTGGAATGGGAGAACTACCACGGGCACGACACAGAGCAAGATCCTTTCATGCTCGTCAACGGCCAAGGCTATCTATACGCCACCAAGACAGACAGAAAGCTGAGTTTCCGTGGGACATTCAACACAGACGCCACCAAGGAAGTGACACTTCAGAATGGCTTCAACCTCATCGGCAACCCGTTCAATGTGCCGGCATACGTCAACAGAAGCTATTACAAGATGAACGCTGCCGGCAGCGATATCGAGGCTGTCAACGAGTATGCCACAAACACCATTCCGGTGTGTACAGGCATTGTGGTGAAAGCCGAGGCAAACAACGAGACTGTTAGATTCAGCCAAGAAGCCCCTGTCGCCATGACTCAGAGCAACGGAAGTCTGCAGATGACACTCACCAGACCCGACCTCCGCAGCGACGCGGTTCAGGACAAGGCCATAGTGAGCTTCAACGAAGGCGCAGAGCTGGGCAAATTCATTTTCAACGAAAGTCATGCCAAGCTGTACATCCCACAAAACGGTGAAGACTACGCTATCGTGTTTTCCGAGAAAAACGGCGTTATTCCATTGAATTTCAAGGCAAAAGAAACAGGCAGATACAGTATCAGCTTCAATTTTGAAGACATGAGCGGCGTGAGAGTCCAGCTCATCGACAAGTTTGAAGACAAGACTATCGACAACCCTACCACATACACATTCATGGCCTCGTCGGCCGACCTCAGCAACAGGTTTACCTTGGTGTTCGCCAATGTCGAGACCGATGGCGTATTCGCCTACCAGAGCGGCGAGGACATCATAGTGAGCGGCGAAGGAGAGCTGCAGGTGTTTGATGTGATGGGACGAATGATTGCAACTCAGCACATCAGCGGTGTACAGACTGTTAGCAAGCCGTCTCAAAGCGGTGTTTACATATTCAGATTGGAAGGAAAAACACAGAAGATTGTTATTAGATAAAACAGCAAGCCATGAAAAAGATATTATTCACGATAGCATTAATATTTACAATATCGTTTGGTGCTAACGCCCAGAAAGACGGATTCTTCCGTTGGAACGGCAACGATGAGGACGACATCTACCGTAATATCGACAACGGATTAGTGCTGCCTTCCACCCACGGCACGGGCATCGACTACAACTCCACCCCGCTTGGCGGCGGTCTGTTGGTGCTTACGGCATTAGGAGCCGGATACGCATTAAAACGCACAAAGAAATAAAATATGACAGGACCCTCGTTGCTCATCCTCGCAATAATCATAGTGTTGATAATCGCGTTCATCATCACTATGCTCGTGTTGAACAACAGCTCGAAGAAGATTATCTCAATCAATTCGAAGCTTGTTGACAACCAAAATGCGTTGTTGGAGCAAAACAAACGCTTAGAGGAAGAGCTGAAGCAGAAGAAGTCGGACGAGGTGAACAAATTGCGTGAGCAGACTCAGGAATATCGTGCAAACATCGAGTTCACCGCCGACATGAGTGACGAGGATATGATGGCATGGGTGGATCAGAAGATGGACGAGACGCGGCTTTACACCGACAGCGGTCTCAACCTGAAAACGATGGCAAAGTCATTAGGAATTACACAACGCAGATTGGGGGCTTTGTTCAGCAACAACCCCCAATATGCCAGTCTTGGCGACTACCTCAATGAGAAACGTTTCCTGTATGCATGCGAGCTGTTACGCGAGAAGCCGCAATGGACTATCGAGGCTGTGGGGATGGAGGCAGGCTTCGGCGGGCGGCGCACATTCCAAGTGGAGGTGAAACGCCGTCTTGGCATCACGCCTTCGCAGTATCGTCATGGCTTTGAATCAGCACGCGGCGAAGAACCCAAGCGTAAATAACGATAACGGCGACAGTAGGTATCTCCAACAGCAGATCATTCAAGCCATCAATTGGTATCGGCAGCAAGAACACCACCACCGGGACGACCGATGAGATAAGGATAAACAGTGCCATCCACACTCCCACCTGACGAAGCCGTCCGCGATAGCTGAAAGCTATTATGCAACCAAGCGGCAGATATACCAGCATCAGCGACACCGCCACTGGCAGCCCCACAGTAAACGCTATTGACGGTATCATCTCAGTTATAAAACCGGCGATGTTCAGTGCCAAGACGATCCACCACCACACGGTGAGCGGGCGATATAGCTGTTTCATCCCGCGCAGCAATCCGAAATACATCACCACTGCGCCGAATGTCTGGACGATGGCGCGAACCCACGACAATCCGTTGCAATCCACATAGTCCATCACAGGCCCATAGTCGGCGACGGCCTGCAGGAGGCAACACACAAACGCCGTATCAATAAGCCAGCGTGGCAGTCCACTATCGACATAATCCACGCGGTATTTGCTTTCGATGCTTTCAGCTTTTTTGATCATTGATATAACCTATTGAACGTGCATAAACTCATTTCCAATTCTATGTAATCCACTGATTATCAAGTCTCTTTTATCTTGACGTGGATTTCTGTAGCCGCTAAGATAATGACCAAGTTGACGTTGGTTGATACCAGTCACACGGCTCAATGCGGCACGAGTTAAAATGCCGTCGTAATAATGAAGGAGTGCAGACACTTCGAGCACAAACTCCAGACAATACTCGCTTTTCACGCATTCTGGCAATGTATCAGGCTCGGAACCTTCAATATGAAATTTTAAAGCCGATTCGTAGGCTTCCTTAACGCCGTCAAGGGTTTTATGAGTGGCGACACATCCCGGAACCTGATCTGAAACCGCCCCGTAATTGTTTTTCCAAACGATTTTTACTTTAATTGTTTCCATTATTTCAATCCAGCCTGTTTAAAAATACTATTAATCAATTCTTGTTCCTGAGTTTCGTTTAGTTTCCCGTTTATCGTCACCGTTCCTTTTTTTGTTTTATGTTTATACTGTCTGTGACTTCCTTTCTGCCTTACGAAAAACCAGCCGTCTGCCTCAATTATTCTAATAATTTCTTTTGTTTTATACTTGTCCATTACACCCATTATTTTGGACATTGCAAAGGTAGTAAAAATACTAACATGATGTCCATGTTTTTAAAAATATTTTTCTTCGCAAAATTACGACAGGTGTTTCGAATTAGTCGTATGAAAAACGACTAAGTTTTGGATGGTTTTGTAAAGGATTGGTTTTTAATTGGTTATAATGCAACAAACACTTGATTGATGCAAATTCAATTGTTAATAAATTTTTACATTTGATTATAATATGCTGATTTATAATGATTTAACAAACCATGTGATTTTCGCCATAATTGATGGCTTTTTCAAAAAATTTCTTGGCAAAGCAACATTTTTTTGAAAATTGAATGAAAATGTGTAATTTTGCAGATAGAAAATTATTAAAAACTTCATATTATGGTAAACTACAAGGATTTAGGGCTGGTGAACACCCGTGAAATGTTCGCAAAGGCGGTCGATGGCGGCTATGCCATCCCGGCATTCAATTTTAATAATATGGAACAGCTGCAGGCCATCATCATGGCGGCTGTGGAGACGAAATCGCCAGTGATTCTTCAGATTTCGAAAGGCGCTCGTAACTACGCCAACCAGACTCTGCTCCGCTACATGGCAGAAGGCGCTGTGGCATACGCGAAAGAACTCGGCTGCGCTCATCCCGAGATCGTGCTTCACCTCGACCACGGCGATTCATTCGAGCTCTGCAAAAACTGCATCGAGATGGGATTCTCATCAGTGATGATCGACGGCTCGGCACTTCCATACGACGAAAACGTGGCTCTGACACGCAAAGTTGTTGATTTTGCTCACAAATACGACGTGACAGTCGAAGGCGAACTCGGCGTGTTGGCAGGTGTTGAAGACGAAGTCTCAGCTGAGGCAAGTCACTACACAAAACCTGAGGAAGTGGTCGATTTCGTGACCAAGACCGGCGTCGATTCACTTGCAATTTCGATTGGAACATCACACGGAGCCTACAAATTCACTCCTGAGCAGTGCACCGTCGACCCGAAGACAGGCCGCTTGGTGCCTCCACCGCTCGCATTCGACGTGCTCGAGGCCATCGAGAAAGAGCTTCCGGGCTTCCCTATCGTGCTTCACGGCTCATCATCGGTGCCACAAGACGATGTCGATACCATCAACAAATACGGTGGCGCATTAAAGGCAGCCGTCGGCATCCCAGAGGAGCAGCTCCGCAAGGCAGCGAAGTCGGCAGTGTGCAAGATCAACATCGACTCCGACAGCCGTCTCGCCATGACAGCGGCAGTGCGCAAGGCATTTGCCGAGAAACCGGCAGAGTTCGACCCGAGAAAGTACTTGGGACCGGCAAGAGATCACATGAAAGAGCTGTATATGCACAAGATTATCAATGTGTTAGGAAGCAATAATAAATTAGCTGAATAGCCATTAGCTATTAGCCATTAGTCTTTAGTTTTTAGTCTTTAGTTGTTAGTGGGCAAAAAAATCTAACAACTAATGTCTAACGACTAAAGACTTTTTATTATTTTTGCGGCCGAAAATTTTATTTAAACCATTTAAATTTTATCTATAAAATGAAAAATTCTTTATTTTTCAAAAGGGCTTGTTTAGCAGTCTTTTTCGTGATGTTTGGTTTTGCTGGAATGGCACAAACCACTTTTACCGCTGGTGATTTGAATTATCAGGTTAATGCTGACGGCGTTTCGGTGACATTGACCGGACATGTTGACGGATACAACGCCACAGGACCATTGAACATCCCGGAATCGGTGAATTACGAAGGCAATGACTATGCTGTGACAAACATCGGCAACAGCGCATTCTTGTATTATTTTTATCTGACAAGTTTGTCACTTCCGAATTCATTGATTACCATCGAGGATGGCGCTTTCGCGTATTGCTCAGGTTTTACTGGCGATTTGATCATTCCTAATTCAGTACTTACCATCGGCGCAAGCGCATTTTTCACTTGCTATGCCTTTGACGGCGACTTGGTGATTGGCACTTCTGTAACAACCATCGGCGAATATGCTTTTGATGATTGCGCAGGTCTGCATGGCGTGCTGAACATCCCAAGCAACGTGACAACGATTGGCTTGGACGCTTTCAGATATTGCGCATTTAGCGGTATTAATGTCGACGCTGCCAACCCGATTTTCGACTCGAGAGACAACTGCAACGCCATCATCCGTACAAGCACAAACGAGTTGGTGACAGGATGCGCAAATACAGTGATTCCTACCTCAGTCACGGCGATTGGTGAGAACGCATTTTGCGGTCTCGATGCTCTGACATCGATCAATATTCCGAATTCGATAACTTCAATCGGAGCAGGCGCTTTCTCGTTCTGTTTCCATCTGACTGGCGATTTGACCATCCCGAATTCAGTGGAAACAATCGGCGCCGGCGCATTTTTCCAGTGCGAAGGTTTCGACGGTACGTTGACCATTGGTGAATCCGTCAAGTTTATCGGCGACTACGCATTCAGACAATGCTCTCATTTTACACATGCCGTCTCATTGGCAACCGTACCTCCTGAGCTTGGCAACGAACCGGGATGGAATTGCGTTGTTTTTGAACAATTTGGTACTCAAACACTTACAGTTCCTTTCGGATGCGCCGCAGCATATCAAAACTCTGCCTGGTACGACCCGATGGGATTGAAAGGTTTTTATGAATTCATAGAGGCTGAGCCACAAGCAGTTTCGGAAGTTGAAAATGTGATTTCGGCGATTTATCCTAATCCAACTAAAGGTGCAGTGAAAATTGAGGCTGAAGGCATTAAGAATGTCCGCATTTTCAATAGTTTAGGCCAAATAATCTTTGAAAATGAAGCAAGTGGTGATGCTTTTGAATATGATTTCAGCGAGCAGGAAGCGGGGGTTTATTATATAAAAGTGGAGACGGAGAAGGGAGTGGAGACTAAAAGAGTTTCTGTGTTATAACAAATAACAGATATTTATTAAATAACGGTGTAATATTTCAATAGTTACATCGTTATTTTTTTATGAAAAACTTTTTCCTATTGCTGATTTTGGTGTTTTGTGCTTTAAAAATAACAGCACAGGAAGAATGTTTCATAGTAAAAGGAAGGATTTTTTCGGAAGATAGCTTGACGGCGATTCCTTATGTAAACATTGTCAGTGAGTTATCAACTTACGGAACGACCACAAATCTGGAGGGATGGTTTTTGATAAAATCAAAAATAATAGATACTCTTTGGGTTAGCTGCGTGGGATTTGAGAGACAGAGAGTGCCGGTAGATAAAGATAATTTGTCTGGTAAAGAATTGATTATCAAGCTGATAAGAAAAGATATCGTTCTCGATTCAGTGGAGATTTATCCTTGGCCCGATTATAGAACTCTTTTGAAAACGTTCAGCGAGACTCCGTTGAAAAAGCCGTTTTTTGTGCCGGGAATTTCGAAAATAGGCGACGAAAAGCAGATTTACAAGACTCCGATAAAAGACCCTCCGGCCTCGACGATAAATCCTATATCATTGATTTACAAGAAGTTCAATAAAACAGCACGTTTCAAGCGAAAGCTAGCGCGAACCCGCAGGCAGTTTAACCGCGAGATGGAGCGGATCGGCGCCGACTCGCTGATGATACCAGAGTAAAATCCATTTGCTTTTTAATCAAATCGACAGCTTCGACGCGGACTTTCACGGCGTCGCCGAGGCGATAGATTTGACGTGTTTCCTGTCCGACTACGCGAAAGTTTTCCTCGTCGATGTAGTACATGTCGTCGAGGGTGCTGAATCGCACCATTCCCTCGCATTTGCTGTCTTTAAGCTCGACGTAGATGCCCCATTTGCTGATGCCGGAGATGAGTCCGTCGAACACCTTGCCGATCTTATCCTGCAGATACTCAGCCTGTTTGTAACGCACCGACTCGCGCTCCATCTCGGCAGCCTTGCGCTCCATCTCGGAGGCGTGCTGGCACAGAACCTCGTATTCCTCCTGGCTCACACTCGGCTGATTTTCAATCATATAACTCTCGATTAGGCGATGAACCATCAAGTCGGGATAACGACGGATTGGCGAGGTGAAATGGGTGTAGAACGGGAACGCCAAGCCATAGTGACCAATGTTGACGGTACTGTAGAGTGCCTTCGCCATAGTTCTAAGTGCCACAGTCTCAACGAGATTGCGCTCGCCCTTGCCTTCAACGGCGTCAAACAGGGCATTGTACGACTTCACCAAATTCTCGCGAGTGCTGATATTCATCGAATAGCCCAATTTCGACACCAACGAGATAAAACTGAACAGCTTTTCGGGGTTTGGCTCGTCATGAACACGGTAAACAAAGGTGTAGCCGTGATATTTTGAGTCTTTCTTGCCGATTGCCTCGGCCACAGTGCGGTTTGCCAGCAGCATAAAATCCTCGATAAGCATATTCGCCTCGTTCTGCACCTTCATGTAGGTGTCGATTGGGTGCATCTTCTCGTCGAGGATAAATTTCACCTCCTCGGAATGGAAGTTGATTGAGCCTTGAGCCATGCGCTTTTCGCGAAGTTTAGTGGCTAAATCGTTGAGAACCAATATTTCTTCTTTGTAATCTCCTTCCCCACCCTCAATCATGGCTTGAACCTCTTCGTAGGCAAAGCGGCGATTCGATTTGATGACAGTCTTGCCTATCCATTTTTTGAGGATTTCGGCCTTGTCGTTCATCTCGAAGACTGCCGAAAATGTCAGCTTTTCCTCGTCAGGACGAAGCGAGCACACCATGTTGCAGAGCTTCTCGGGAAGCATCGGGATTGTGCGGTCGACAAGGTAAACCGAAGTACCACGCTGTTGAGCCTCTTGGTCTATGGCGGAACCTGGTTTCACGTAATATGAAACGTCGGCGATATGGACACTGACTTCGTGGTTGCCGTTCGGGAGTTTGCGATAAGATATAGCGTCATCAAAGTCTTTAGCGTCTCTAGGGTCAATTGTAATGGTGAAGACATCGCGGAAATCACGGCGTTTTTTGATTTCTGAAGATGAAATCTTGTCAGAAATCTTGCTTGCCTCCTTCTCGACTTCTTTCGGGAACTCCAGCGGATACTCGTATTGCGCGAGGATTGACTGCATCTCGACGTTGTTCTCGCCTGGGGTGCCGAGCACACGAACGATCTCGCCGAATGGGTTACGCGAGTTTTCAGGCCAGTCGGCAAGCTTGACGATGACTTTTTGTCCGTCGCGGGCGCCACGGTAGCTGCCTCTCGGGATGAAGAAGTTGACTGGCATGGTGTCTTTGTCGGGCACCACGAAGGCGTAACCGTGTGATACTGAGAAGATTCCAACAAACTCGGTATGCGCGCGCTGAATAACCTTCACAATCTCGCCTTCGGTCTTCTTCGACTTTCGTTTCGGGAACATCGCCACCTTGACTTTGTCGCCATGCAGCGCTTTTCCCGTGTTGTTGGAGGCGATTTGGATGTCCTCGCCGCCGTCTTCAGGCACCACGTAAGCCTTGCCGGTGCTTTTCATGTCAACGATACCGACCACGTAATGCGGCTTCGGACCGTATTCGTTAACCAGATCAGGGTTCAGCGTGTAGCTATATGGGTGATGCTCAATGAGTTGACCGTCACGGTTGAGGGTCTCGAGCACCTGAAATATCACGTCTTTACCTGCAGCGTCGCGAACGCCCATGATCTTGGCTATCTGCTTGTAGTTCATTGGCTTGAAAGGGTGCTCGCCGTAGATTCGCAAGATAGTGTTTACGAACGTTGAGAGGCTGTTTGTTTTTTTTCTGGACATAATGATAGTTTTTGCAAAGATACTATTTTTTCTCACGCAGATCTCGCAGAAACCGCAGAAATCAATTCTTTCGAATATTTTTCTTCCACATTAAATTAGTTCGCAAGCGAATAGATCTCGCAGAGATAATAGCTCTTTAAATACTTTAAAGCGGCAACTTTAAAGCCCTTAACGTCATTAATGGCATTAATGCCCTTAAGGCAGCCGCTTAATGTAGTTAAGGCTAAAATATTCTTTCCATTAACTGCCATTTTTCATTGCTTCTAGCATCAGCTTTACAGCCTTGAAACTGGGAGACGTAGGCTTCCCATTCCGCTTGACGAGGCAGAGTGGCAAGGCGTGCCATGTCTTTTTCAAAATCGAAGTCATCTTTCACATCCATTATCATGAAAAGTTGACGGCCTTTGCGATAGATTTGCATATCGAGAATTCCCACTTCGCGTTGACCTTCAATGATTTCGGGCCAGACGTGCTTATGGACATCGCAATACTTTTGAATCATTACTTCGTCATCGACGAGCTGTAAACACTGACAATATCGTTTCATTTTATTTTACCTCAAATTTTTTATTTTTTTATTTGAACACGAATCGCACAAATTTACACGAATCTGTTCTTCCGCAATTTTTTTGACCACAGATTGCACGGATTTTACGGATTTTTCCTACCGAAGAATCTTATCCGTTAGATCCGTTTAATCCGTGGTCGATTAATTTCGTGTTTTTTCTTGAGCGGGAGCCATAAATGGCGACCGCGATAAAGCATATAAGTGGTAATATGTAGCTCACGTTGACTGCTGGATGACCGAAGATTGTGCCGCAGTCGATGATGAGGCCTTGGAGTGGCGGCATCAGGGCGCCACCGACGATGGCCATCACGAGGAAAGCGGCGCCAAGGGAGGCATCTTCAAGGCTGACTTTTTCCAATGCGGTGCCGTAAATCGTCGGGAACATCAAGCTCATGAAGAGGCTGATACCGATGAGGCAGTAAAGACCTAATTTTCCTATAATTAATATCGCGCCAAGCGAACAAATCGCAGCAAGAATGCCAAAAATTGTCAGGAGTTTTCGACCGTCAACGTATTTCATCAAGAAGGTGGAGATAAAGCGACCGCAAAGGAAAAGGCACATCGCGATGATGTTATAGTTTTGCGCCGTAGCTTTGCTAATTCCAAGATTATCAGCGTATTGGATAATGAAAGTCCACACCATGATTTGCGCGGCGACGTAGAAGACTTGGGCGATGACACCTTCGCGATAAACACGATTCTTCCATAACCTCCCGATAGTCTTTTTAGTTGAACACGAATCATACGAATTGACACGAATCTGATCTTCTGAGGATTTTTTTATTTGTGAAGATTCGTGAGATTCGTGGTTTATTAATTTCGCGGTTGGCACTTTTACGAGGGCGATGATTATCATCATTATGATGACAACAATTCCAAGAGCTACGTATGGATCACGAATGACTGCGAGGTCGTGAAGGCGGATGTCGGCTTTTTCGGCTTCAGAGAGCATTGGAAAGATGATGTTTCCTGCGGCATCGCGCTTGTCGCTCAATAAGTTAGGAAGAACAACCATCGAGGCAACTGCCATTCCTGCCAGGGAGCCCATCGGGTTGAAAGCCTGGGCAAGGTTGAGGCGGCGAGTGGCGTTAGCACCACTGGTTGCTGAGCCTGTCGAAGCACCCAAAGACAGGATGAAAGGATTGGCGGTAGTTTCCAAAAATGCCAATCCAAAAGTCAGGATATACAGGCTAAAACAGAAAAACGTGAAGCTTTGTCGTGCTGCTGCGGGGATAAAAAGCAGCGCGCCGACGGCATAAAGCGCCAAACCGAGCAAAATTCCGCTTTTGTAGCTGTATTTTCTGATGAAAAGCGCCGCAGGGATTGCCATTGTGGCGTAGCCTCCGTAGAATGCGAACTGAATCAGAGATGCTTTTGCTGCCGGGAGTTCCATCAAAGTCTGGAACGCCGCCACCATAGGGTTCGTGATGTCATTGGCGAAGCCCCAAAGCGCAAATAATGTGGTGATTACCACAAACGGAACAACATATTTTTTCTCAACTAAACGCATTTTTTTCTTTTTATTTGAACACGAATCGCACGAATTTACACGAATCTGTTCTTCCTATGATTTTTCTTCTGAAGATTTTTTATTCGTGAGGATTCGTGTTATTCGTGGTTTTTTTATTTCGTGCTCATTAATATCCTGAACGTCTGATTGTTATTCTTATCGTTTCTTTGTGTTCTTTTGAGAATTTTTCAGCGTTGGCGACGACGCAAGCGAGGTAGCCGCCACCACCGGCGCCAGGCATTTTGTAGGCCAAAACCTTGTCTTTATAAGCGTCGATGTACGATTGGACACAGCCTTGGATCATGGCTGGGAACATTGCCACTTGAGCTTCAAATGATGCTTTATATGCTTCGGCAAATGCCTGCAAATCCTTGTGCATGATGGCATTCCAGCAGTTATCAGCAGCTTTTGCCAATGTTTTAACTTTCGGCTTGGTAATATCTTTGCCTTCCACAACGTTGCAGCCCGGTTTGCGAAGCTCCATCGGAATCATAATCAGATGATTTTCAAGCCATTGAAGTGTTGATTCATCGTTGCAAGTCTCGATTTTTTCAGGCCAGAAATGGTTGTCGTAATAATGGCGACAAAGTCCCGGAACGCAAATACCTATCGCATCCTGCGCTCCGCTGATGATGCCGTCCTCGCGCTCGGGGTGATTTTCAAAGCAAAACACGAGGCGAGCAAGCATCTCAGGGTCCATATTTGGTAGTTGATACGGCCAAATGCGCTTGATGACGTTGCGCGTCGAGGTGCTAAGTCCACAGCGTTCGCGAACCTCGAAATTCGGTTCCAGCGAGATGGTTATTGCCCAACCTGGAGCGAAACAGCTGACGTATGGCTGGTCGATCCAAGTTCCAGCAATGTCGAGACGAGTCGGGATACGACTCTCCGTCTTCTTCAAATCTGTGGATGAACGTGCTTCCAAACCTTCATGCGGGTCGCGACTCAAAACCACGTATTCGATGCCGCGTTCCTTGCAAAACTGGCGTTTTTCTTCTTTGTCGCCGTCAGCATTGACCACCAAAATGTCAGGTTTCAGGGCATCGACAGTCGGGATGAAATCCATGATTCCGCTGCCGGCATTGATGAAAGCGTCTTTCACATAGCGGATGCTTTTGACCATGAAGAGGCGTTCCTGCTCGGAATAGACGGTTTTATGGTGTTTATACTCGAGAATAGTAGCATCAGAGCCAATTCCCACATACAAATCGCCATATTGCGAAGCTTGCCAGAAGAACTCGACATGCCCGCTATGCAATAAGTCGTAGCAACCGCTGACAAAGACTTTCTTCATTTACCACATTTTTTCTTTTTTCGACCACGGATTACTCGGATTTAACGGATTATTTCGTCCTTTTTATCCGTTTGATCCGTTAAATCTGTGGTCAATTTATATAACTATCCTTTCTTTTTCCAGTTCTAAAGAACAACCAAAATTATATAGCAAGCCAAGTTTATAACCCGTTGCACGGAGATAATTGTAAACCTGTGAACGATGTGCGTCGTCAAGATCACTGACAGCTTTCAATTCAACTATTATTTTATCGTAGCAAACAAAATCTGCTTTATATGTTTGCTTTAACACTACACCATCATAAATAATTTTTAATTCCTTTTCACGTTCATACGGTATGTTACGTTTTTTAAATTCTATTTCAAGAGCCTCTTGATATACTGCTTCTAGGAATCCATGCCCAAGTGTATTGTAAACATGGAAAGCTGCTCCATTGATTTTATAACTTTGTTCACTATATATTAACATATCTGTTAGATCCGTGTAATCCGTGGTCGTTTAAAACAAATTATATATTTCTTTTTTTTCTTTTTCGAACACGGATTGCTCAGATTTTACGGATTTTTTTATAACGAAGAATATTATCAGTTTGATCCGTGTAATCCGTGGTCGTTTATCTTTCTGCTCTAATTGGGTTGTTCAGGAAATCTTCGTAGGCCAACTTTATGCCGTCTTCGAGTTCGGTTTTGTAAGTCCAGCCGAGTTTTGTGGCTTTCGAAACATCGAGAAGCTTGCGTGGAGTGCCGTTTGGACGGGTGGTATCCCATTTAATGATGCCTTTGTAGCCGACAACTTTTGCAACCAACTCTGTTAAAGCTTTGATTGTCAGTTCTTTGCCGGTGCCAGCGTTGACGGTTTCGTTGCCTGAGTAGTTATTCATCAAGAAGACGCATAGATTAGCTAGATCATCTACATAAAGGAATTCGCGCAAAGGTGAGCCGTCGCCCCAGCAGGTAACTTCTTGTAAACCATTGACTTTCGCCTCGTGGAAACGACGAATCAGAGCGGGCAAAACATGCGAATGCTCCGGATGATAGTTGTCGTTAGGGCCGTAGAGGTTTGTTGGCATCACTGAGATATAATCAGTGCCGTATTGGCGGTTCAAGAACTCGCAGTATTTCAAACCTGAAATCTTCGCCAAAGCGTAGGCCTCGTTGGTTTTTTCGAGCTCCGAAGTAAGCAAGCAACTTTCAGGCATCGGCTGAGGTGCCATTCTCGGATAGATGCAACTCGAACCGAGAAATTCCAGCTTTTTGCAGCCGTTTTTCCAGGCAGCATGAATCACGTTCATCTCGAGGATCATGTTGTCGTACATGAAATCGGCAAGAGCTGATTGGTTTGCCACGATTCCACCGACTTTTGCTGCTGCGAGGAACACATATTCGGGTTTTTCTTCAGCAAAGAACTTCTCGACTTGGTCTTGGCGGGTCAAATCGAGCTCTTTGTGAGTGCGCAACACCAAATTGTTATATCCTTGCCTTTGCAACTCACGCACAATAGCACTTCCTACCATTCCGCGATGACCTGCAACATATATTTTTGAATTTTTTTCCATTTTATATTTTTTATTTTAACATCGAGATACTTGTCATTTCGAGCGGAACGGAGTGGAGTCGAGAAATCCTTTATAGTAATTAGCTTTCGTTAATGGAGGATTTCTCCACTTCGCTTCACTACGTTACGCTTCGGTCGAAATGACAAGACATCAATCTTCCATGTTTTCGCGGAGGTGCATTTTGCGAACCTTCTTCATGTCGTGTTTCACCATGATGCGGACAAGTTCCTCGAAGGATGTTTTGCTTGGATTCCAGCCGAGTTGGGTTTTTGCTTTCGTCGGGTCGCCTAAGAGTTGATCGACTTCTGCTGGACGGAAATATTTCGGATCGACCTCAACCAAAACTTTGCCAGTCTTCACGTCGATTCCTTTTTCGTTCACGCCCTCGCCTTCCCAACGCAGCTCGATTCCGACCTCTTTGAATGCCTGTGTGCAGAAATCGCGGACGGTGTGATATTGGCCGGTGGCGATGACGAAATCCTCAGGTTTTGGCTGCTGAAGGATGAGCCACATGCACTCGACGTAATCCTTGGCATAGCCCCAGTCGCGCAGAGAATTCAGGTTTCCGAGATAAAGTTTATCCTGAAATCCCTGGGCAATTCGTGCCACTGCAAGAGTAATTTTACGCGTCACAAAGTTCTCGCCACGGCGCTCGGATTCATGGTTGAACAAAATGCCGTTGCAGCAGTACATGCCGTAGCTTTCACGGTAGTTTTTCATAATCCAGAAGCCGTATTGCTTGGCGACTCCGTATGGCGAGCGCGGATAGAAAGGCGTGGTCTCCTTCTGCGGCACCTCCTGAACCATTCCGAAGAGCTCGGATGTCGAAGCCTGATAGATGCGGCATTTGTCGGTGAGACCAGCTATTCTTACTGCTTCGAGCAATCGCAATGTGCCCATAGCATCAACGTCGGCTGTGAATTCCGGCACGTCGAACGACACTTTTACGTGGCTCTGAGCCGCAAGATTGTAAATCTCATCGGGCTTTATTTCACTGATGATTCTGATGAGGCTCGAACTATCCGTCATGTCGCCCCAATGCAGGTTTATCAAACGTTTCTGATGCATATCGCGCACCCATTCATCGAGGTAAAGGTGTTCGATGCGGCCAGTGTTAAAACTCGAGCTGCGGCGCAGAATTCCGTGCACCTCATAGCCTTTTTCTATCAAAAATTCAGCCAAAAACGAGCCGTCCTGGCCGGTGATTCCTGTTATTAATGCCTTTTTTGCCATAGCTTATTTCAAGTATAATTTGCAAAGATACAAAATTTCAATGAAATTGAAAAATTATTTTTTGTAACTTTGCGCTTTAAAAACGAAGAACCTTATGTGTAAACCTGAAAATTTTTCTGACGAAGCATCTATTATCAATGCAATTTTATCAGCATATTTGAAAAGATAGCATCGATTATTTCCTGTTTTACACCGCAATCTTTAGCTATTTCAGGCCAATGTGAAACGGTTTCACATATTTCATCGATAATACTAGCAGCTTCCTTAATGTTATTTTGATGGGCAAAAGTAAGTAAGTCATCGCGAGTAATCTCATCAAACTTCCCGTTTATCGACATCTGATGCGTGGCTGTCCATCGTCCGTTGGGGTTGTAGGCGTATCCCATGTCGTAGGCCGGCGAAAGTTTCCATTTTCCACGCTCATCCATGAGGAACGAGATGTTTTTCGTGTGGTCATCCTGGTTGCGAACAACAACGTTGAACACCATTCTGCGAAACATTTCCTGAGCTTCGGAATATGATAGCCTCAAGGCTCTCATCACATTAAACGCCTGCTCGTATGAATAGGCGCGATGCAAACGATAGTCGAAATGGGCGATGCCGCAAAGCGTTTGCATGTGAATCTTTTTGCCGTTTTCGCGATCGAAACGCTTTGTGAGGAAATGAGCCCGACCGTTTTCCTCTATCAGCGAACATTCAGTCATTTCAATGCCGCAAGCCTTTGCCAACTTATAAAAAGAATACTCCAAACGACCGTGATTGCCTGTTTCTTTAAAACCAGCCGTTGCCGAAACACCATCCAACTTGATAAGATAATAGTCAAATCCTTCAGGCGCTTCCACTTGTCCTGAACGCACCTCACCTGTCACTTTATTATATGCAATAATAGCCTTTGCACGTTGTCCTCCAGCAGATGTTCCAAGTCTTAAAATTTCAGCTATTGCCGTTTTTTTGTCATCGTTGAGATTAACTCCAAATGATGATTTTTGCGACAAGGCTTCACTTGCGACATTCACCAAAGAATCGATTTCGAATTTGGCATTTTTGTCGTATGCGATGTCCATTGCCGGCTCAAATTCCAAGGCCCCCATGCATCGTTTGCCCAAAAAACACAGCGTTTCAATAGGGTTACTGCTCGTGCGGCCTGTCAAAGCCAGCCATTTGTCGAACAATGCGCGACCGTATGTATCAGGTAATGAATCTGCCAACATACCAGGCAAACCTTTGAAAGTTTCTTTGTCCAAATCGCCAAATGAATAAACGCGTCCCTCGCGCACGGGCATCATCAAAGGTGACGGCTCCAAACCACGTCCAACGAAGCTAGTGTCGTATTCAAATCTGACCACCTCGTATCGATCATCCCATCGGAAAGTGCCGACAGACATCCCAAACATGTTGACTTTTGCAACATCTACCATTCCGAATCCTCCTTTTCAACTTTATCAATCTTACCCACAGCTCTTTGTCTTGTTTTCGCTTTTGCAGAATGAACCAGATTATAGTATTCGTTGGGGCTCAACTGCTCTTCCTCTACCAGTGGCTGCAGCACGTCAAGCTTCCCTAAAATCCGCAACACCCTCAGCAGCGAATCGAATGAGCCGATTTCGCCATTCTCAATCTTTTTAATGGATGACAGCGAAACGTCGGCAGCTTCCGCGAGACTTTGTTGGGTAATGTTCTGCTTCAGTCTTGCCTGTTTCAGCTTGCCTCCTATTTTTTGACAGATTGCAGCATCCGCCAACATGTAAATATTCTCCATAATAGTTTAAATATAAACTTTAACGCTGCAAATATACGAATAAAAGTTTAAATTGCAGCTATTTTTAAAAAAATATATAAATTTTGAATTATAGAAAACAAAAAAGGCCAGATTCCTTCTGAAACCTGACCTTTTATCTATGTAAATCTCAATAACCTATAAACTATAACCAATAACCATTAAAAAATACTCGCCTCCTTTATCTTCTGCACGATATATTTCACGTCGTCGTCGGTCACCCACGGGCCGCTTGGCAAGCAGATGCCGTGTCGGAAGAGATACTCTGAAAAGCCATTGGTAAAAGCCGGAGCGTGTTTATAAACTGGCTGAAGGTGCATTGGTTTCCATAGTGGACGCGCTTCGATGCCGGCTTTGTCAAGTTTCAGGCAGAAAGCTTCGGTGTCAATTTCTTGTTTGAAAAGGATTGTGGTGAGCCAAAAGTTGGAGTCAAAATCAGCGTTAGGATTATCTTGAACAAAAATATTCGTGTTATTCGTGAGATTAGTGTTCAAAAATAATTCTCGATATAGTTCGTGGACGTGTTGATGATGTTTGATGTGATCTTCCAAAACCGTCATCTGGCCACGACCGATGCCGGCGCAGATATTTGACATTCGATAGTTGTAGCCAATCATCTCGTGTTCATAATGCAAAAATGGTTCTTTTGCCTGTGTTGCAAGGAAAATGGCACGCTTCTTGGTTTCCTCGTCTTTGCAGATGATAGCTCCACCACCTGAAGTGGTTATCATCTTATTTCCGTTAAACGAAAGTGTAGCGATATCGCCGAAAGTACCGCATGGTTTGCCTTTATAAAATGAACCGAGAGCGTTGGCAGCATCTTCGATGACTGGTATGTCGTATTTTTTGCTTATGGCAGTTATCTCGTCCCATTTGGCGGGCATTCCGTAAAGATCGACAACTATTATCGCTTTTGGTTTTTTGCCAGTTTTGGCTATCCTGTTGTTTATCGCTTCTTCGAGAAGCTCCGGCGACATGTTCCAAGTCTCTTTTTCGCTATCGATAAATATCGGCGTTGCTCCGCAATATACAACTGGGTTTGAGCTTGCGCAGAAAGAAAATGATTGGCACAAAACCTCATCGTCTTTGCCAACGCCTAAAAGAAGCAATGCCAAATGGATTGCCGCGGTGCAAGATGAAACTGCTGCGACATAGACAGGAGATTTCTCCACTCCCTGCGGTCGGTCGAAATGACGGGCTAGTTCATCCTCAAAGGCATCTACGTTGGGGCCGAGCGGTGCTACCCAGTTGGAGCTAAATGCTTCCTGGATGTAGCGTTGCTCAGCGCCAGTTGGCGACATTTTAGCGAGACAGAGGTGGATGCGGTGATTAATTCCCATATCTTAAGTGTAAAATGCAAAAATACTAAATTTATTTTATATTACACAAACATTAAAACGCATTCAACGACAAGTCAATCTTCATCTTCCTGTTGCTATGCGACTTGGCGGCGGAGATCATTGCCTCTTGGGTGGTGTATTGCTGGTATAAAGTGCAGCGGGTGACGATGCCTTGCGATGAACAGCGCTTGCCTTTGACGAGCACCAAAGCCCAGCCTTTGTTAGTGTTTGCAAAGTCATCTCCCACCAACGCCAGGCCATTGTCCGTCTCGGTTAGTTCATCTTTCTCAACTATTCTGACTTCAAAATAAACTTTCGGGCAATCGCACTCAATTTTTTGCTCGGCGGTGTAGAGATGTAGCTCCATGCCTTGGCGGATGTCGCTCTTTTTAAGATTAGTGATCAAGGCGGCGACGCCATCAACCTCGCCGAGATACTGCTTCACAGAGAGCATAGTGCCCTCGCTAACTGGGATATCGGGCATAAGCAATGAAGCATTGTCCGACGCTTCGCGATCGTTTACAAAAACCGCCGGCAACCTGTTGGCGAGCGCCACAAATCCGCTATAAGCCGACTGATGCTCGGTAAACATAGGGTTGCACCACGAAAGCGTGTGCCACAACGCTATGGAATGCCTCATCCGCTGGCGTTGTTCAAATTGTTTCAGTGTGCAGTGATTCGGCTTTGTTTTGTTGTGCGCCGAACGTCCAATCGTCTGCCCCTGTTTCAAATAATAGGTCATCCCCGATTGCGGATATCTGGCAATCGTAAACATTCCTCTGGCTTTTCTTTTTTTCATAATGTCTTTATTGTTTCAATATATTACCCTTTTTTGATATTTAATTGTTTTTTGTTTGTTGTTCGATTGTTATTCGATTTAAAAACGAAGAACAAGCGAAGAAGAATTGAGGAATAATAGTATAACATTAAAGGGAAATATGATGCTATTTTCTGTATTGCTTGCCTTACGAAGAAAATCTGCCGCTTTAATAATCATTCTATTCATCTAACTGTGGAGAACTAAATTTTACAACTGCTGGCGTCAAAACCCAAGCCTGATTAGCAGCTTTCAACAATGCGCCAGTTTCCTCTTTGATTGTTATCATATCTTCCTGTACAAAGTATGATGCGTCAAACGGATCAAGCGGTTCTACACCTGGTGTTGAAATAACCAGATATTTCTTGGAATACTGCGATTCATCTATTTCTTGTTTCTCTTTCAGAATGTAATTGCACGTAGCCTTCAATTGTCCAATACCTTCCAGCATTCTGGCATAGACATTTTGCGGCTTACAATATTTCAATTCTAGAAACATAAGCCATCCTTTACTATTGTCATGTCGGTCGGTGTGTATGATGCATTCACAGTTACTCACCTTGGTTTTATCTTCACGAGTATATACAGGCTGATTTTTCTCATTGTTCACTACCTTAACCTGAACTTTATTTGGATTATTCAGTATGAACGATGGAATTATGCCATTTTTTTCTTTTCCTATCGTAACTCCAGAAAAGTCTGTCGATTGCGAACCATGGGTGTTGTTATATTCAGTGAAATCGGCAATGAATACGTCTTTGTCAAATGTCTCACTAATCATCATATTCCAACAGCTTATTAAAATCACCCATCACCTGATGCATCACATCGTTAAAGTAGTTCTTTCTTATCAAACCGCGCTCATCCTGTATTGTTTTATGTGCTTCTCCCTTGGCATTACGTAGATAACCGTCTTTTAATGACCAGACAGAAACATCGTGAGGATTCAATGCATAAGGCAAACACTCTATCTCATCAGCCACTTCTTTATCAACTTTATCTTTAACCAAATAAGCAAGCATACAATTATTAAGCGCATACAGTAAATATGGGCTATGAGTTGTCATTACAAGCCGATGATTACGACCATGGTTGATTTCCGATATCAAATCATACAACAAATCCATTTGTGTCTTCGGGAACAAGTTTTGCTCAGGTTCTTCGATGATGAATTGTGTATGCGAATATATCTTGCCTTGTATAAAACCCCTAAGGCGTTCAATAACTTGAGATTCGGACTCAGATGTGCTACCCGACACATGTGCCAGAATATTTCTCACCCTCTGCACCTCTTCCGGCGAGAACGGTTGATTCTCTTCATAAATACCAGACGACAACCAACGCACCATCAACGCCAACGGAACAATCGACTGAAAACCGCTTGCAGCATCGGTCAATGCTATTGGCGTTTTGTCTTCTAACAACAATTCGTCCCTATTTCTGCCGGAATTAAAATAATACATAAATCCCAAGTTTACAACATTGAATGGTTTGTCTTCAGGATAATGACGCTTTGCTTCAAACCAATCATTGATAAACGACTGGAGAACATCGTCTTTTTCGGCATACTTGCTCAGGTTTGGAACTGCCGAAACAAAGTTTCTTTCAGCTGGAATGTATATAACCTTAGGGTTTTCTGTTTTATCTGTCGTATAGAAAACATATTCATCATTGTTCAGATGCTCGGTCTGTCCATCCAGATATCTTTTTGCTATCGGCAAAGTTTCGGATTTCCAATTATATACTATAGCAATATTCTGACCCTCATAAAGTATCTGTGTTTTTTCGTTGAAAAAACCTCTCATGTGGTAAAACTTCTCAAGTTGAATGCGAAGTCCGTCAGCAACCGCTGCTTCAGTACCCTCGTTTACCTTTTCAAGCCAATTGCAAAAACTAATTATTTTGGCAATAGTACTCTTACCACTTCCCTGTGGGCCTATAAAAACGTTAACCTTATTCAACTTTATGTCAACACTTTTAATTGGACCGAGATTCCTTATGATTAAATGTTTCATACGTAAGCTTTTTTGCAAAAATAATATTTTTCTGCAAAAGAATTTCGTTTGTTTAAAAAATTTCCAAGATTTTCAACCTAAAATATTCGCCAAAGCGAAATGAATATTTGTGATTTGAGAGACAAAACAACTTTTAATAATCAAAAATTGACACTTCTTTAGCTTCTATAACAGGTGTTTGTGCATCTCGAATTTCTGTATTACAAATACTTAGCAACGGGAAACTCTCCAACAACGCCGGCTTCACCCAAGTATTATTCCATATTTTAACTTCATTGCCTTTAACAAGCTGAGTGAGTGGTTCTTCATAAGCGATTTCAACATAATTCATATGGAATGTGATTCGCTGCAACCAAATTTCAGATTCGCCAGTGTTTGACATCCTACGCAACTTGGTGTAAACATCTTTAACAACAACGTCCTTATTATACTCTATTCTGTTCAAGAAACAACTAATCAATGCAGTTCCCACATTAAACACTCTTGGTGAAGTCATCATAATCTCCAACGTAATAGAGATTAAGACGCGCATATTTTCTTTTTCATATTTCGATTTATCTATTCGATTGAGAAGTTCAGAAAGCAGGCGTGCCACCATACCACTATTGGGTTGTTTCTTGGCAAACTGAAGAATATAAAGCAACTCCTTTTGAACCGTAGTAAACAAAGAATAGCGACCTTTATAGATCAGTGGTTGTGATAAATAAGCCAATTTATCGGCTTTGATAGAACTCAGCACAATCTCTTCAGACAAATGGGTTTTTGATGAATTCATTCGTAAATTCAGATCTATCAGCACTTCCTGCAAAACCATCACAATGGTTTCCAACCTTTCCTTACTGTTGGCAAAAACCCGATAATCATCCCTGTAACGAAGGATATAATACTCTTCGTCACCGAAGCCCTTGGCTGCAAGTTTATCATAGAGGCATGCATCAGCATAGGCTAAAACCATCTCGGCTATGAGGTCAAACAACACACTTCCCTGCGGAATTCCATTTGTTTGGTCATAGTTCATCGCACCCATATAATGGTCAATAGCATTACCTAAGTTCTTTTCAGCGCGATGTTCTTTTGCGTAATTTTTACCATAAAGGCTCCATGGAATGGTATGGGTATAAATGGAGCCATAGCAATCTGTTATATCAGTAATGAACACATATTGATACTTTAGCGCCAAAGCTATTGATTCTTGTTCAAAATCATCCCACCATGCGGGTATATCAATACCAGCTTGAGCTTGTTTCTTAATCTTCTTAACCTTAGGTAAGCTTGCCACGATGATGTTTGGCCTACCTCTGTTTACAAAGTGACGTTTGACTACATCCCAATTATCTGCCTCAGTTATTGTTCGTACAAGCAAATAGTAAATATAAGGATTGGCCAATTGTATCCGCCGATATGCATAACGTCCATCCTTATTCATCAAAAGCTGGTGATTTACGCCTTCAAAGCCAGATGGCATCTTTTTCTTATCTGCCAAACAAGTATGAATATCTTTCCGACCTACAACCTGTTTGACAAATTTCAAAATCTTTGAAAAGTCATAGTATTCAGGTAGATTGACCGTACAATATGACGAAGGAAGCAACAGATATTCTCTCGCTTTTCTTGAATCAAGCTCTATTATAGTATTAGGTTTCATTTTCTTTTTTATGAATAACATTCTCTATCAAAGACGTATTCTCGCAAACTAATTCGTAAAAAGTGTTTAATAGCTATTCTCTAAACCACTTAACGTTATCACCATTGATTCACCCTTTTATACCTTTATCCTATCTCCATCAACTTCTGAAACATCTCCACTCTCTCCTCTTTCAACTCACCTTTGTTCATCAAATTTCTGTTAAGCTTAACAAAATTCAACATCTAGTGTTCTTCTAGGCGGTGCTTAGATGGATTCCTGTGGTTCTTCTCCATAAAATCCATGACTTCATTGTATTTTGATATCAACAATTCGTCCTGCGTCATTATTTCCATTGTTCATTAACGTCGTATCTACACCACTTTATGTGCATTCCCCACATGCCTCAACGATCTACCCTCGCCGATAGCTCTCAGTTTCACTACTTCTGTATAACCCCAGTCATTCACCATACCGCTATAGCCCGCTTTCTTCAAAAGCAACATTGCCGTCAGCATAATCAATCGTTGAGACACCATAAACACCAACTCCTGCTCCGTTAGAAAACTCAGTTTCTTATTCTTGGGCAACCAGCCATGCAAGAATTGGTTCCTGCACGAAATACAAATCTTTTCGTCTTCGTCAAGTTCAATCCTCAACTGCTCAAACACAGATTCCAGCTTCACTGCATTGGGCAAATTGTTCACGGAATTAACTTTTGACTCTAATTTCTTGTAATCCTCAGCAGCGACTTTCTCCTTGATCTTTTTCAACCCTTTATTCAACTCATATTTCAATTGCGATGCAATCTCCTTATCCGTTATCACCTTGGCCTCATCTGATTTCTGAACAAGTTGGTTGGCTATCGTTTCCAAAGCCACAACTGCCAGCACACCCCTTGATGTTCCGTCTATAGCGGAAGCATCTATCAGCAGTTTTGCCGCTCTTGCAAACTCTTCATTTTTAATTAACAGCTGTAGTAAGGCATTCATTTGCTCCGTTGTCAGTTCAAACTGTTTGTGGTCATCATCCACATAGCGCGTTTTATCCAGCAACGGATATTTGTGTTTCTTATTCCTCTCCCTATTGTGATACCTTACGATGAGTGGAATCCTATCCTTAGGCTTATCATCCGTGTAATCAGAAATAAAGTAGCCTCTATCAGCAAAACTATAACCTGCGAGCAGTCCATAGACTATTCTCACCGCCTCTACAGCCTTTTCAAACAGGTCTATACTCATTTTCTTCTGAGCACGGAACACGCAGTAGGCATCATCACCTGCCATCATTTCCTCAAAACTTACGATAATGTTATTATCTCCCGACAGTCTAATCAAAAAAGCATTCTTCCAACTACTATGCTGATTCTTGTCTGTGACCATATCATACCCCAGACTCATGTCTGTATATCTGAAATCCGTCTTGTTGTATCGGATGTATGCACAGTGCTTAGAGTTCTTCCATTTGGAAGGATCCACCTCCGTTCCAAAACTCTTATAGGTCACCTTAACTTCTTGCGGTCCTTTTTCGTTGATGGTTTGTGTAAACCCCAGCGCATCAGTATTCAACAGCAGAATCTGAATCTTGTTTGGAACAAACAGCACTGCCGGTTTAGAAAAGAAATATTCCCCATCGAAATCATCCCCATCGAGAACAGAGAACTTCAAGATAAAGTTGTCATCCTCATCCTTTTCAAACTTTGCCTTATATACACGTGTAGGATTGTCTATGCCAAGAAGGAAATCAGTCTTTCCCTTCTCAACACTTTCCATGAAAGTTAACATGTGTTTATCCTGTTCGAAAATAGTATCCATAGAGAAAACCATGCTTCTTAATACTCAAACATCCTTTTCGACCTGCTCAGTCCGTATTCATCCAAACTTTGATCTAGTTCTGCGAGCAATTTTTTGATTGCATCTATCACAAAATTGGTTTTCCCTTCATAGTTATCTATTAGATGCATCAGTATCACTCTGAGGTTTATGCAGTCTTTTGCCACTTCAAACAACACTTCATCACCCTTGAGAGGGAGTTTCCGTACGCTTTCTTTATAACCTATTAAAGTTTCTTTCGAAAGGTCATACATCAGGTTTATATCACCGTCAACAACAGGAAGACATGCCGGTAGAACTTCTCTTACCTTAACAGTCTCATCACCTCTGATACTCTTTGTAAAGAGCGCCTCTATCATTTGTTTGGAAAGTTCATCTTTTCTTACGAGACCTTTCCCAACCAATGGCAATACAACGTGTTCCACATAACTGGTCTTATCCTTTATACAATGCGATTCTCCCAATATGTCTTCAAACAGACATTTCTTGAAATAATCAGCATCACCTTTCTTGGCAAATGCATCAACCAGCCATTCATAGAACACATCCATATGAGCTGGAGCCGGTTTCATTCCCCATGCAGCATGGCTGAGTGTAACAACCTCATCATCACACACCAGATGGCGGAAATTGTTGCAATTGAAACTGGCATCCTGTGCCTTATGTAAGAAAACCAGAGCACCGACACCTCTAAGCCAAGCATCCTGCTCGCTCATCAAAGCCGTCATCACAGCATCTGATTTGTTCCAATAGTCGCACTCCATAAGCTCAGCCATCAGCATTACGCTCACTTTGTAGCACGGCTCAATCGTCTTGTCGGAATAAATCTTAAGTAACGTGGGTCGCAACTGCTTTAGTACATCTACATATTCTGTAAGCGACAGTCTTAATAATATTTTGGCAGTAAAGTACTGCCCCCAAACCCCGTAGCTATGACCCTCACAGCCAATATAGTCCAAGAAATGGGCATTGAAGCACGTTACAATTTGATCGTATTTTAGACCCATCAGAACGGTGGCGTCATTATGTATCATTCCTCTGTATGGAGTATTTATATACCCTACAGGATAATTGGAATAATGCCCTTTCAGGATAAAGTCTTTCAGAGTGGTAACCCAATAAGCATCCTTACGCATTTTATTCTTCAAATGACATAAGATAACGTGGGCTTCTTCATCTGACATATCAGCCAGGAAATAGCCCAATGTCGCCAACTTGTCGTATGTCCTCCATTCACGAATATCTCTTAAAATATGGTCAACCTTACCACCCTTCATGATTTTCTTTTGGCAATCCAACCACTTCAAGAAGCCCCCGTCAGCCACTTTATCTAATTCCACATTTTCTCGCTCTGACGTTATCTCTGCATAGTTATAGATAGTCTGAACACCCTCCCTGCTCATTGTCTCCTTTATGTGTTTCATCACCTTCTCAAAGGCGACATCCCCAATTTGGGTTATCAGCAGCGGCAACTTATTGGTTGCGCCCTGCAATGAGTTCGACAATGTGTAAGCTTCCACTTTCCCTTCTCCATAGTCAAATATCAGATACCTGTCGTGTAACACATTATGGGAAATGGGTATGTCTATAACCACCAGTTTCATTGGAGCGAACATCCTAGGATTAGCCTTAATGCTCTCAACTATTCTTCTCTTCCTCCATCCATCTTCATCCTCTTTCACTTCTTTGTTAGTGCCGTCAGGATTGGTGCGAAGCTGAGTCTGTGTCAGCACAGTGTATTCGCTGCTTATATTTGCTGAAGCAAGAAAATACATTGCCACATCCTCGAAGTACGGGTCTTGCAGGAATAATCTTTGGGAGTTCTTAGCTTTATCCTTAAACCATTCAAGGAACGATAACAGGCCATGCTCTTCCTCTTTGGCATCCCATCCTTTTGGAAAAAAAACATCATTGCATTTTTGTGGTTTCTTTCTATATACACGCTTTTTCTCTAGCTCACCAATAGTCGAGTGCATACTCTCGCCACGCTCAATGGTCATCGCCTCATCCACTTCCTTTCGCATTTTTTCAGGAACCACATTGCGTATTTCTTTCAGCCATTTCGTCGTGATTTTCATCTTTCCACCAATCAATCCGGCAGTAATACTAATACGTTTCAGGAAATGACGCAAGATGTCAGAGACCACCACTGTTTCACCATTTCTCTCACGCCAAATCTTTATCTCTATACTATCTGGGCATTTTTCAAAAGAATATTTGAGTTCCATATCACTGACCGCCACAATCTCTTTTCTCTCAATGCTGTCATTTACAGTCCTTCCATCCTCTTTACATACTACATTTATAGTCAGCACATCGCCCATCTCAACCAACTTCTCGTGAATATAAACATGTTGAACGAAAGGAGTCCCTTTCTCCCAGCAACATTCCACAAGGGGTCTTCCAGCAGCATCTCTGTCGAGAGCAACCACTATCTCCAGATTCCCAACATGGTCATAACGCTCTCCAAAAGGCAGATGTGTTTGTTCTTTAAGGTAATCCTCTAGCAAAGCTAATGCTTTTTCTATATCATCAGGTATTTTCCCGTCTATTTCAAACAACCTTGCAGGATCAATCATCTGTATTATTTGAGTAAAAGAAGACTGACTACCCAGAATTGGCTCTTGTCCCCATTCCTCGTAGTTCGACTCCTGTGTAAAACTCACATCATAGTTGAATTGACTGGTATCCACTCCCCACTTTAGGAACGATGCTTTCAAACTTACTCCGTTCACAAGATCTTCGTAAACACCCAGTACAATGTCTCTTTCTCCCGACCAGATAACCTTTCTGATGCTCAGCCTTTCACTCTTCTTACCAAACACACATGAGCCAATTTGATTTGAGCCTAGTACAATAGGTTTGGGCATCTTATCAGGAGAGGGTGTTATCAGGCCATAAGCAACTCGCCACTCCATACTATTCTTCCCAACACGAAGAGCATATATGCTGATAGTCATAAAATTGAAACTTACCAGCATATTGTTCTTCTCTAATATCTTCTTTATTGCCATATTGTTATATATGTTTCCATCATCCCTGCAGCACAAACATATAGCTACAGAAATCACAAACAACTTTCAAGTACTTCATTTTTGTGGAATATTAAGAATGTTCTCCTATTCATGTGACACAAACGACCCTTACTTGCGCCCAAAAATAACTGAGTCTGATTCTAAGCTTTCAATGGTGTACTACACGTTCTTTGGGATGTCAACGCCATATTGACCAGACTGAGAATCAAGAATTACGCTTTAGATGATTGTGTCAGCGTCGTCATAGGTTGATACCTTCACTTTGCCTATTTGCCTATTTTCCTATCTTGTCCAACAATGTTTTATCAATAATCTTTATTTATCTTTTCTGATAAAGGTTAAACTTGCTTCTATCTCTTCTAATGTAATATAACACCTCCCCAAATCGTATACACTTACTCTGACGTGACGCAGCCATAGTCCACTGAACAATAACGTGCTTCGTTGTCCATAAATTCACTACATCATTACATTCTGCATCATTTTCTATAAAAACGAGAGCCTCCCAAGCCATCTGCAAAATAATCTACTTAAGAGAAAAATTTCACATCGGCTCTTGTTAAAATTACTAACACCCTTAAAACTCATTACATCCTACTCCTCGGGTGATGGTTCATCAAAATATCCCTTTGTCTAAAAGGATTGACATGAAGATAAATCTGCGTGGTTGAGATGGAACTGTGACCTAAAATGTGCTGGATATATGATATATCTACGTTTTCTTCGAGAAGAAGCGTTGCGAATGTATGGCGGAAAGTGTGTGGTGTTACATGCTTTTCTATGTTGCATTCGCGAGTCAGTTGACGAACCAATGCCCTAATGGTTTGAGGACCCAGTTTTCGGCCTATGTGGCTGGTGAAAAAGGCATCCTTGGGGTCTTCTGAAGACTTTCTGAGTTTTATCCACTGGCGTAGTGGATTCAAAATCGCTGGCAGACATATATCAACTATCCGTTCTTTGTTACCTTTCCCGATTATTCGCACCTGTCCCAACTGTAAATCTACATCTTTATTTCGCAGTCCGCACAATTCCCCGATTCTCATCCCCGAGCCGAATAAAAGTTCAATTATGGCCTTGTTGCGAACACTCAGAAATTTTTGCCTGTTGTTTTCAGTAGCGGTTATCTCCTTGTCAAGTCTGCCAACAATTCTCTGCATCTCATCTTTTGTCATAACCATCGGCAATCTCACTGGTGGTTTCAACCTTATGTGCAAACTGCGCAACAGATTGTTGAACTCTTCGAATTCTCCCTCGAGATAATTCATCAAAGCATTGACTGATGCTATCTTTCTCTTAATTGTTTTATAGCGATATTTCGATAACGATTCGATCCATTGCTTCAGATAATCCCTTGTAACATCGCCCAATTTGGCGCTCTCCATCAATTTGTCGGCGAATTGTTTTATGTCGAAGCGATATGCCTTTATTGTTTTCTCATCCAGTTTTCTCCCGAACCGGCAGTAGCGTAAAAACTCCTCCGACGCCGTCGCAATAGTCATTTGTCCTAAATCTCTTGTCATAAGCCGTTTTTGCGGCAAGATAAGGAATAATTTTGGACGTGGAGTAGCGATAATAGCGGATTATATATGGTGATATTACATTGTGATGTTTTGTTTATCTCTACCATCTTTGTTTTTGATTTTTTCAAAAATAACATTGGTAATTCCCACTGTAATACTTTCTTTTATAATTTTATTTCTTTCATTAAAACCTTCATTTACAAATTCACATACACTCTTAGAACCTTCTATCATCTTACTCCAATTCTTTTGTTGCTTATCACTCTTTCCATTTAAAACATCATAATAATTATTTCTGGTTGTATGTGCATTTTTGATCGTTATGGTCTGCTTTTTATTATCTGTAATTCCAAGATTACTATATACTTTCTTTAAATCAAGTTCTTCTATTGGAAGAAAAAACACTCGTTCATGATCCTTCTCATATACTTCTTTTATATTGGTCCACTCTTCTTTTGTCCATGAATTATCTCGCTTGTTGTAGTCTTTTGAAAGACAAACTAAAATGTATTCACAATCATTTTTGTATTTTAGAGAAAATTTTTCAGAGGTTAGTCCGATGGTTTCACCTGCTTCTTGTTTCATTTCATCATATAAAACCCTCCTCCCTGTATATTGAACTGATAAAAGTTGAGCTATCTCATTAACAAATTCATGGTGTTTTTCATCCTTGCTTTCCCATGTATAAGATATTCCTATTTTGTACTCATAAAAAAGTAAATTTTTACAAATTTCACCAAACCGTTTCAATCTAGGTTTTATGCTATTTTTTAAGTCGTCTTCAAAGCAACTGCCATCGCCTTCGCTTTTCGTGATAATGTCATCTGCACCGGCCTTTATGACATTATAGTATTCATTATGGCTACAATTTGTAAAATCCTTTTTTGTACACACAATAATGGGAATGGCCTCAAAAAATATTTCATCTGTTTCATGGGGAAATATATGGCACTCTGTACGAATCCATTTAATGAGATCAACTCCAGATTCAAACTGATTGTTAGAACCTGTTAGGTTCAAATCGCAAATGATTGCTCTTAATTCTTTGCAATTCTTTTTTATTATTTCTTTTAAATGCTCATGTAGTTTCTCGGTATCTCCTTTTTGGATTATATCATTAAAATCCTCATCCACATCAATGTGTGAGTAATCATTTTTCAAAATACCCACAATTCTATCACGAGCATTGTTTTCATCCTCAATAACTAAAATTTTCTGGTTTTTCATATTATTCTGTTGTTAATGATTTATTACAATTCTGAATACTTTTTCTTCTTTATCTATTTCTATATGGCATTTTAGGCCAATCGAATCACAATAATATAACAATGAAATGAGAGTGAATCCATATTGCCTATAAGGAGTGGGAGACTTTAAAAATCTGTCCATGGAGTCTTTATTATATTTTTTTTCCAATTCTATTTTCATCACCTCTATCTTGTTATTTGACAAATTAAGATTATTTTCTATCATAAAACCAGTATCAAAGAAAACAAGTTTAATCTCTTTTCCAGAACAATACTTTCCTGCATTAATAATCATTTGGATGATGTATGAACGGATTATAGTCAACGTACCTGGGATAAAAATATCTGGAGGCGTTCCATAGACACTTAATCGAACTTCTTTATTAGTTGTATCAGTAATTGTATCCAATAGTAATATAAACTTCTTATTAAAAACAGTTTTCAATGATACACCTCGATTCCGTTGTGGGTTGTATGGGATGCATTTGTAATTAAGCAATAAAGCATACATGTGACGAATTGTCACGTCCGAAAACATGACCAAACTATTGGGAATTGACTTATAGTACTCAGGAGGAAGATTATCTAGATCCCACCCGCCAAGATTTAACCTATGATTAGACACCATAGTAATCATTGCTAAATGTTCTTTCTCTGCCCAAACCTCAAACATTTTTTCATCAGACACATGCTTGACATAGTTGTCAAGTTCTGGTTTAAGCAATAGAAGTAGTCTGCCGAGCTCTTGTTTTTCTTTTATAAAATCGTTGTCCTTAATGTTCTCTTGCTGTTTTTTTCCGAATAAAAATGTGACCAGACCAACTGTCTCGTCTTTAACTCTTCCACTATCATCATTTATTGGTTGATTTATGGTTAATGTCAGATACGCTGCCCTACTAAACTTTCCATCAAATCTTTCTCCATAACCAAAGCCGTTTTTTTCTAGTTTTTTACGCATTACAAAAGGCCTACCTCTATTAATGGTAATATCATCTGAATGTGTTATCTTATTATCAAGAAGTTTCGTGCAATAGAATGTATTATCATATGTTATACTATCTTTTTCAATGAAATAATCATCAGTGCGATAATAGATAGAAAGCGTATGAATCAAATGATTGTCTCCTCGTGGTTTTATGGATATGTACGCTGCTTGCGCATCAATGATTTCCGCAAAGACCTCAAGTAGATGATTCGCATTATTATCGAAAGTGTCATTTTTCATCTCTTGATTGGCGAACCTCTTTAATAACAGCTTTGCATATAAAACCATCGTATGTTTTTCTATAAGATGAATGCCATCAACAGATTCATCATTTTCAATGAAAGATCTCGAATTATCGGATTTATAAAACATCCTAAACCAATTATAATAATAATTTTCTTGAACTTTCTTATTATATTCGGATACCAGTTGTTTTCTGTTACCCCAAACTATTTTTTTAATGGAATCAAGTGTAATATCTTTATTTTCAAGCAACTCATTCAGATCGAATTTACCATCATCAACCTGCACTTTTTCCTTATGTAGATTATCCAAAGTCTTTCTTATGATGGTTGTATTATCATAAAACAAATGTGGAAGAAGAACATTGTCTTTCCCGATTAAACTATCAATAAAGATAGAATTATACATATTTGTCTTGCTCACACAAAAATACTTATTATACTTCCTCACATCCATTTCTTCTCCTGTGCGCAATAATTCACCCAACCATAATGATTTTGACGGATCATCATGTGTAGCTATTTTTATGTAAAAAATCAGTTGTCTCGGGAATTGGTTTATTTTATTGTTATAATTCCTAATCCTGCTTTTAAATCTTGTATAATATGGTTTGTCGTTCAAGAGAGTTCCTTCGTCATTTATTGGAATAATATAGTCGTTGATATCATATACCTGTTTTATTTCATCTTTAAGCTGGGTCAATATGATTTCTTTATCATCTTTGTCATCAAAATCAATCAACTGTTGCCCAACCAATTGATTGTTAATCAATTGTATTCTTTTCTTGATGCCATTAACATTTCTCAAGATTGTCTGGTCAAGAGTCTCGCCTTTAATAGTTAGCGCTTTCAGAATAGTATCAACATCGTCTTTTGTTATTATTATTCTTGATTCCTTGACACATTTTTCCATCTCAGTTATTGAACCATTTATACGTTTGAATAGTTCTGTTAATTCACTGGGAAGGTTGTCAAGTACTTTTTTATACAATAGCCACGATTCCTGTATAACCTGCTTTCTAACCAAGGAATTGGAACCGAGGAGTGCCAAATGTTTTAATAACACTTTAAGAAGAATAAAGTCATTAAATGAATAGTTTCTATCCTCTTTTTTTTCATTTAGTTTAAACACTCCGTTTTTTAATTCCTGAAGCATCATGTTGAAAGCAAAACGACGTATTCTAGCATAATCAGACAAGGGTGGAGTGGAAACTGCTTTAATAAATGCAATTTTATCATCAATTGTATTACACTCTTTACGAAACAAAGTATCGAGAATTTTTTCAATATGATCCGTTTTTGCCTTTATGCTTTCATCACCAAGATTTGCGTTAGATACTTCATAAAAAATCCTGTTCTGCCATTGCATCCGCTTAAACACCCTATCCTTATCTTCTATTTCATTTTTTTCATCATTAGAATATACCTTTTCGTTGTATTTTGATTTATTCAATTCAATGATATTCCTACAATCGGTAATTACTGAATTCTTTTTTAAACTTTTATAGAAGTCTCTTTGGTTACAAAGATAACAGTCGGCATTCTCTGATTTGCACGAAGGAACGAAGAAATGATTGAATGAATATATCCCATTTTGTATTAATAAATCATTAGATATCTCATTATATTTGAATTTAGATAAACGGTTGATAATAGTCACAACGCCATCAAACTTGAATGTCGGATCATTGAGAATCTCAGCAATTTGTCTTTTGGCCGTAAAATATGAATTGCCTGTTAATAGAGCTTGGTCGACAAAATAATAGTTAATGAATTTGTCTCCGTCTTTTACTGAAAGACCTGGGATATGCTCTTGAACCTGTGATTTAATAATAGCGTCATATTGTTTTCTTAGCACCTCCAATTGTCTAATTATTGAATGTTTATATTTGATATCATGGTCATGTATGTCAAGAAATAAGACATAGGCGCTGTTATTGAAAAGATACTTGTTTATAAAAGAGGTTAATTGAGGGTTTTTATCCGGTTCAACTGTGACAAGAACATTAATTCGCGCTTCTTTGTCTCTCAACTTTCCACCAATAGTAAATATTTCTTGCTTATTGTATGGTTCTTTTAAATATTCAACCACCCAATTATATAATTGGGGCCACTTTATTATTTTGTTATTTTCCAAACCAGACTTTAACAGCTGAATTTTTTTATTTGACTCATTAATATAACCAGGAATATCAAAATAATATCTATAGTGTTTATCACCAAGTTTCAGATGACCAAAATGAATGAAACTTTTCATATCAATTAGTCTATCTCCAGTATATCCATAGTAATCTGATAATTGTTCATTATTTTTGTCTGGTGGTATGGACATTTGTGGGTATCCCAGTAGATTATTTACATTCAGCGATGCATTTCGAGTTCGGACAATAAATTTTTCCTCACTGAAGTCATTATTTGGAAATGTAGCTTCGTCAATCAATCGATGCCATCGGGTCTTTTTTGAACAAAGAAAATGTATCGTCCTTAATCCAACCGATACCGTCCGATTCGTTTCGTCCACGCCTGTCCATCCCCATTCGCTTTCCATTTTGGTCTGCCCACCCTCACATAATTCTTCAACACCCTTTGGCCTGTCTCTAACAAGAATAGTACAATAGTTATATTCAGAATCAACGTGAAATAATGGCTGTTCCTTTTTGAATCGGCTGATTAGTTTATCAAATGTGGTGAGTGTAGTTGCTATGGGGACAATCGTAATTAAAACACATTTTTCATTTTGAACAACATGATGCTTCTCCCCTTGTAAATCAGCATTATCATGAGATGAGACGTTAACGAAATCAAAAACCAAATCATTTGATTCCTTTTCTGTGTCTGAATCGTTTTCTGTGTCTTTATCTATTTTCGCGTCTTTTTTTCTGCCCTCATATCCAATAACACTATTTTCAACATAATAATCATGTTTTGAGCACTGCTTTGAATAGTCTGTTAATATTTTTGAAACGCAATCTATCAATAATTTCGAGTACTGATGGTATCCGAGCAATACCACTCTTTTCTTCTCGGAATTAGCGTTTAATTGTTTGACAATATTTCGAGCGACACAAATTGCAAACTTTTTGGCATAAAAACCGTTTAAGAACAAATAATCGGCTTGATAAAATTCATCAATGTATATCTTTTCTCCAAGTCTAGCTGGTATATTTATAACACATCCAAAACCATTTGTTGTGGAGTCTTCTATTGGTTGTTCTAAAACTTGATTTTCAATATGACTTGCTATTTCAGTATCCAAGTCATAATGCCGAATAAACTTGTTTAGTCCTTTCTGTTTTTCATTTGTTATTTGGGAATAAGCAAGTGGTATTCTTTTTAATGCGTTAGAATAGTTTTTCCTCAGTTCTTGATTGATATAACAAAAATCATCTTTAGTAGAACCACTCAAGCTTAGAATTTGTAATTTATTGGATATCAGCACCGTGGCATACTTTGCAGACCATATTTCCTGATTCTTCTTAGAAATTGTTTCTGTTATTAAAAAAGAGATGCCTTCAAGACGATTATAGATGTTGTCATCCAAATTATATAATATAATCGTTTCAGGCTGATGCTGATCCTGAAGGTTTAGTCTAATATATGCAATTAGTTTGAAAAGAAAAAAAGGTGGAAAAATGTTAAAATCGGATGCATTTAAACAAATGTTTTGAGAAAGTGAGTTTATTTGGTTAATAATTAGATCACCAATTCTTTTAATGCAGTATTTTTGGTCTTCTTTGTTATTAATAGTAACCTTATCAAAAGGACCCACACGGACCTCTTTGGCTTCAAACAACATACTTTCTACTGTTATAACATCCGAATTGTTGTTGCTTTTATTAATATCCAAAACCGAAGTATCATCAACACTCCTTATTGAAACCGTAATTGGCTGTTGCCTTTTTTTAACGGGAAGAATAACTTGATAAATAGTCCCTGGATCACCATCCACCTCTACGGGATCAGTAATTGTTGCACCCCTGCTCTCCAACTTTTCTTTTTTGTTCTCGGTTTTGTTTGTCTCGACAGAAAAATAGCCGCCATTATTTATAATTGAAGAAACAAAAGCTTTTATCCCCAAGTGGGATACATGTCTTAATATCAACTGGATGCTATTGTCAGGAAGCATTTCTTGAGGATCAAAAAAATGTCTTAAACCCAACTGAGCGTTACCAAGTGATTCATCTTTGTCATTATCATCTATTTTGATTTCTTCATTTTCCTTATAGAAAGTGTTGACAATCCCTTTTTGGCCATTATCACTTAATTCAAACACCAAAAACCGGTCGTCACTTGAATAGTCTTGAAAAAATGGGATTTTTTCACGCAGATCAACTTGTATATCACTCTTTTTATAAAACCTTATTGACAACCAACCATTCTTTTCGTCGGTGTGAAGTATGATATTCTGAACTAATTCATATATGTTATTACTGTATTCGTGAAAAATGTCTTTTGTTTCATCGTATTGCTGGTTGATTGTTTCTTCTTTATTGTTTATTGAAGCCAGGTATCCTTTTGCAAGCCACTCCTCTAAAAAACTACAAGTGAAATCCGTATCCAGATGAATCTTAATACTTTTAATGGATTTATTAAGGATTTCTTGGAAAGGATTATTAATCACTATTCTTTGGTGATCAAAATACGATTCAACAGAACACTTGTCAATAGGCAACAATAATGATCTGCTGCTTCCCGGTGCGTCGTGAGAAAGACTATAAGGAAAACTTTTTGTAATTATTCTATTATTATAATTATCAATATAATAAACGCATCGCCTACTTGCACGAGGAGTTGGCAATACATCTATTATTGATAATTTTTGCCCATTTGTATATATATATCTGTTTTTGCTTTTTTGATCAAGCCCAGAAACATCAATTCCAAATGAAAAATCCAATTTCTCATTCTGTTTATTATTATCACTAAGCCACGCAATTAATGGAAGCAAATTAGGATCACCGACGCTCGCATTGTTTTTTACATACACTATACTAATAAAAAACACTGTTTTATTGTCAATTTCATTGATCAAAGTTTGATAATCCAAGTCGGTTCCAAATACAGCTATTGCATCAATTGGTCTTGTATCTTCGTGATAGCGTATAGCCACAGAACAAGCCCTTAAGGCACAAAAGTCTTCTTCTCCAAAAGAACTATTTCCTCCATGACATAGTTCATATAGACCAAAAACAAGTCTCCATATATTATTGGAGAATTCTTTTTCAATATGAATAGCTATCTTTTTCAACATAATAATCAACCTTAATATCCACTAAAACCAGAAAGTATATTTCCAAATGCCTACGCTCAACCTACATCTTCTGATCCAAGTTCTTCCCCTTCTCCTCGTGTTCAAAGTTCGGGATAAACTCCTTGATGGCTTCTACCACCTGGGCTTTGGTGAAATCATCCTTTGCAAAAAGAGTTTCCAGTTTCTCAAAGAAGGCGTTCACCTCCGGCATTGGCCTACGGGTGGTTTCCTCCACCACACCCAGAGCCATAAAGCGGTTCATGTTGATGCACTCACCCGGGATGTAGAACTCCTCGTAAGCCTTCTCACCCGTAGTGTCGCTCTTAAAGTACACCGTTGGGTACTTTATCAGTTGAGAGTTTAGAGTTGAGGGTTTAGAGTCAGTGGCAAGTTCAGAGTTTTTAAGTTGATAGGCTTTAAGCTTAGCTTCCTCATCAGTTGCGCAAAGATCTTTCTCCATACCGTTGGCTTCAACAAATTTGTCACAAATCGAAGAGAACGTCAGCATCTGGTCCTCACCCAATTTCGGGAAGAACACTTCGCCGCCATTGCCCAGAATGCATGCCAGCATACAAATCTGACCAGACTCCTCAGGCGACACAAAGTAACGCTTCACATCACTTGGTGCCGCCAGCGGCTGCTTCTTCTGCAAACGGTGAATCCAACCATCAGGCAATGAGCCGTTACTGAACGCCACATTAGCAAAACGGGCAGTGGTCACTTTGAAGTACTTGTTGTAAGCCATCACCAAGTCCTCCATAATGCGCTTCGATGCCCCCATGATATTCACAGGATTGGCGGCTTTGTCGGTCGATACGCAGAAGAAGTGCTTTGGAGGATAGACCGTCAGCAGATCCATCAGCTTCTTTGCCTTGATGTCGTTGTTCTCAATCAGGGCCTGAACCGAATACCTGTCCTTCTCCGAGCGCACATGCTTGTGGGCAGAGAAGTTGGCTACAATGTCAAAACCCTTCTCCTCGCGGAAGATGCGCTCAAAGATGGGGTCAGCGAAGTTGAGCGTGTAGCAACGGAACTCGTCCGGCACATACAGTCCGTTGGTCGAGCGCACATCGCGCACCAGCTCAGCGAGGCCGTTCTCATTCAGGTCAACCACCACTACCGATACCGGCTCAAAGCGCAGCACCGCCTTGATGAAGCTGGAACCGATGGAGCCAGCACCACCTATCACACACACTTTCTTACCCTTAATTTCGCGTGTCAGCGTCTCACGGTTAGCCTCAATATCGGCTTTAAACATGCTGACAGGACGATATGTCACCGAGTCAGCTATAAACTTGTCAAGATTAAACATATTGTATTGTTATTTTATTCGTATTGATTCTTATGTTTGTTTTGTTCACACAATTCTAATAATTCCATGAATTTACCAAGCCTCGGCTCTTGCAACTCCCCTGCATTCATCAGTTTCCTCCCTCGCTTTAGGAAGTGAACCATCAACTTTTCTTCGTCATAATATTTGGAGGGGTTCCTATGATTTGCCTCAATGAAGCTCTTCACCTCATTGTAACGAGCCAGCCATCTCTCGTCCTGTGTCATAAGCCTTGAACTTCAAACTCTCAACTCTAAACTTCTAAACTGACCCTCAACACTAAACTCTAAACTTCGTACCTATCCACTTCTTCACCTTTCAGCACTCGGACGATACGCGAGCAAGCCTTGCCATCGCCATAAGGATTCACAGCCTTGCTCATACGCTCGTATGCGGCTGCATCATCGAGGAGGGTGCTCACCTCATTGACGATAAGGTCGTGGTTGGTGCCCACTAAGTGTACAGTGCCGCTCTTGAGAGCTTCAGGGCGTTCGGTGGTGTCACGCATCACAAGGACGGGCTTTCCAAGTCCAGGAGCCTCTTCCTGAATACCGCCCGAGTCAGTCAGTACCACGGTCGATTTCTCCATCAGATACACAAACTCCAGATACTGCAATGGCTCAATGAAGAAGAAATTCGGGCGGGTCAAGTCTTCACCAAACACTTCGTGAATGGGCTTGCGAACATTGGGATTCAAGTGCATAGGATAAACAAAGTCCACATCAGGATATTTCTCGCTCAAATCCTTCATGGCTGTTACCATGCTGATGAAGCCGTCACCGAAGTTTTCTCTTCTATGGCCGGTAATCAGTACCAACTTCTTTCCGCCATTAAGGCGAGTCACGTCATATCCAGCTGTCTTCAGCACATTGATTTGCTCGTCTGCCAAATCCTTGTCAGTCTTCAGCTTACTGACTACCATGTGGAGAGCATCAATAACCGTGTTGCCTGTCACGTAAATCTGGCCTTGGGCTTTCTCTTCCTTCAGGTTACTTTCGCTCAAAGGCGTAGGTGAGAAGTTATAGGTGGCGATGCGGCCTGTAATTTGGCGGTTCATCTCCTCCGGCCAGGGGCTGTAGATGTTATGGGTGCGCAAACCAGCCTCCACATGACCCACGGGTATTTGCTGATAGAAAGCTGCCAAAGCGGCAGCGGTCGAAGTGGTAGTGTCACCGTGTACCAGCACCACATCCGGCTTGCACTCTTTGAACACATCGCGCATACCAGTAAGCACACGGGCAGTCACGTCGTAGAGATCCTGCCCCTGCTTCATGATGTTCAGGTCATAGTCAGGCTTCACGTCGAAAATCCGCAGTACCTGATCCAGCATCTCACGGTGCTGACCTGTCACGCACACGATTGTCTCAAAATCGTTCGGGTATTTCTGAAACTCCTTCACCAGTGGGCACATCTTGATAGCTTCCGGTCTTGTGCCAAAGACCAGCATAATTTTCTTCATTGTATATTATTCTAAATGTTTATTACTCTTTAATTTACTTAGCCAACGATTAACCATAATTCTCCTCATGCCATTCAAGATACTCTTTGGCCAAAGAAGACCTTTTCGCCATCTTTTGTAGTTGCATATAAATGGTCGGTGCACCATCAACGGTCAAATAGCCGTTTATCGTTGGCATCATTTCAGCGAAAGAATGCATATTGAAATACCGATAGGCCTTCTTTCCTGGCGTAATCATAAGCTCAATGAGTCGTTCAATTTGTGCCTCATCAAATCGCAGCCTACCTCCCAGCACAATATACTTGATTGCCCCATGGATATTCAAATATATCTCAGGCGATTCCACAAAGAACCTTACCTCATCTTCGTATGACCAATCAACATGTTTTTTGTAGAAAAGTTCCTTGTAGTTTTTTCGAACAAAATCAGAAACATCGGTATATGATTCATATTCGATTCCATGCTTCGGTGCATTATGCAAGCTGTATCCTACAGGCTCTAATTTATAAAATAATGTAGATAGTTGCTTTTTATTGTTCTCCAGAAGATTGCCCTTATCCAGCACGATGCAAACACCTTTGGAATCTTGTGCATAATGCGCCCACATGGCTGGATGGTTTGAACCTTCTTCGCAAATGGGCCCATTCATGTAGTTCTTTGAGAAACTAATGATTGAACATTGTTCTTTAACATACTTCTCAGCCTTGAACATCAACATGAAATCCTGATTCCAGTCAAGACTGTCAATGTTCGCCTCGTTCAAGTCGTTCAATTTGGACAGAGGTGAAGAACGAAGTGTCATTGTATCGAGAATCTTCAAGAGACTCTCAAACTTGGTGTAATGAAAGAGAGCACCATCATCAGGTGATGGTAACTCAGTATTGCCGTAAAGGTATAGAGGCGTTTCTGTCATGCTTCATCTCCTTGGCTAATCAATTCCACTATCCGCACCGGAGTAAAAGTCCCAACTTCATTAATTTCAAAATGCTCCACATTCTTACTCACTATGCCGTTCAACTCAAAATCTTTATATGCAGCCGGCTTCGCCATTAGATAGTAATCATTGTCTGTAGGGTCTGTGGTTAATGGGGCAAACGAGTAAAACCCTTTACGTGCCATCACGACAAAAGTGGTCAGGTATCTTCCCATTTCAACAGGGCTTTCCAATCTCAACATCGTCCGTAGCAACTCTTCGTTATACCACATCCCATTTCGCCCTGTCCAAGCAACCATCTCCATAACCGACACTTTTTCATAAATCGCTGGCAACGACTGCATCACTCGTTCAGGAATGGCATGACCCATGGAAGCCACATGTATATTGACTCCATTAACCCTGCAAAACCAGTCTATATCAGAATTCGTAAAATACGAATCACTATGCTTTACGTCAGGCATTTCTCAAATTGAATAGAGCGATACAATTCATGCAATAGGATTGAGGCATTGCATTGCGAACCAGATAGGCTATACTGTATTCCAACTGATTCAACGGGGCGTGCTGATCGTAATACAAATAACTGTTTGTGGCGTGAACCTCAGCACAATGTCCCACAAGATTATTGCAGAACTGGTTAGACTTCTCCTCTGGCTCTGCGCCAAGGTTTTGGCGCATTGCATTCATCAGGCCGGGATTCTTATAGTGAACAGGGGCAAACTTACCGCTAAAACCATGATGAATATTACCGAACATACCGTTTCCGCAGACCACAACAACAAGATGTTTTTTCCTAAAGTTTTTCCAAGAACTATCTTTCGTGTAATCTTCAACCCTGCTTAATATCTGTTCAAGACCTTGGCCAGGAACACCTCTTTCTTGCCATTCCACGAGATTGTCAGCGGTTCTTTTGCACAGGGCATCAAGTCCTTGTTCAGACGGATTTCTGCCAGCATAGTTTGGGGTATAACCTGGCTGTTTGGGGATTCCGTTTTCCCATCTTCTCCACAACTCCAATCCACCATTCTGCTGATTGTCGCAAACGTACATTATCTCACTACCAGTTCGCTGACTTTCAGTAAATACCAAATCAAATTTTTGATGGCAACAAGAGCACTCCACTCGTGCCACTAATTGGCTAATTGGTGCTGATGGTGCTGATACCACAGTCAAATCCGCCACACGAATACCTTCCGTGATGATTTGCCCCTGGTGCCCGCAATGCTCACATATTATCCCTTGTGGCTGGTACATACTTAACGCACCCCCTCTAATTTCAGTAAAACTACTTTTTTCAGTCCCTCGACAAATGTACTGAACGACACAGAGTTGTTCTCTATCACCTTCTGGCTCACCAGCACTTGATAGCCACCATTCACATGAACCTTACCATCAGAGTTTTCTGTAGCATCTTTGAGTCGCTCATTCAATTCACCTATATGCATCAACACTTGTATATGGCTTTCAACCTGGTCGAATGCTGGATAACGATGCGCTTTCACATCCTCAATGTCCGTACCCGTTCCCACCATATCGACTGCACACAGAGCATAACAATCTTTCTTCTCATATGACCTCCTGTGCTGCATCGTGCTCATTAGTACAGATTTATCACTGCTCCATCTTGATTTTACCTCTATGTAATACAGATCTTCGCCATCCACACGCAAAACCATATCCTGACCATACTGTTCATCTTCTATTGGATCTACTGTCAACGAAACACCTCCAAGTTGTTGATTAAGCTCTTTTAGCAGTATCTCTTCAACAAACTTACCCAACTTCAACTTGAAATCCTTATCGTTTTCATCTCTTTCCTCTATCAGCAAGGCTTTCTTTCCCAAATCGTACAGTCTTTCCAATCTCGGTTCTTTGGCCAGCTTTGCCACCAACTCCAACCGTTCCGCATCCTCAATCTCAATCAGTGAGAATAAACTGTCTTTCTTTGACTGGTCTTCCAATGTGGAAAACATTAGTTGACCTTTATTCTTTTCTATATCTGCGAACAAATGCTTCCATTGTTCTGCATCTGCTTCACCCGATGATTGGTGTTTTATTATTTCAACAATAAGACCCCAATGCTCATAACCTTTCAAACTATAATTACGTTTAGCCACCGCATCTTCTATTTCACGTAGCGATTCAACCGATTTAAGTTCCCCATTCCCTTGGAAGAAGTTATTATAGTCTTTGTCAACAAGCTCTGTCTTGATGCTCATCAGAGGTGATTTCCTCATAATCGCATCATAAATTTCAAGTGCTCTGTCAGGCGTATCTTCTGGCTGTTTCTTCAACCATTCCGCATATTTAAACTCACCTGTCTGGTCGGGATAAACTTGGTAGTTTGCCAAGAAAGGTTTACTATCGCTATGTCCATAAACGACTTCCACCATCTTTTTTATCCAGTCTTTCTTCTCATTCTTTTGGTCAGAAAGAGTGAACTTAAACAGAGAGTCATAAATCATTGCATTATAAAATGCTCTGTCATCCAGCCCATATACCTTGTCAAGCCGTCCCTCTTCGGCCTTGGCTTTCAAGCTATAGAATTCCTCAAATAGCGGCAATACTTTTCCTCCGAAACCATTAGTATCTTCTGGCAACAAGGACAAAAGCATATTAAGCATACACTGAACTACCCCAGTCTCATATCCTTTGTCCTTGAATGCTTCACCATTAAACCTCCGTTGATTAGTTGGCAATGCCAATTCAGCCTGCCTCTGCCTCATTATTTCGGATCTTAAGCCGTTCTGCTCATTATTGTGGTTATTCATATAGTTGGTGATGTACTCCTTGATTTGAGGGTAATCCACCACCGTGTCATTAATCACATCACAGAACAGCGGATGGACAAACGTAGCAACTTCGTCAGCTGCCATCACTTCCAGGCAACTGCGCACAACACCGGCCATCTTAACCGGCTTTTTCAAAACATCTCTATACTGTAGGACTAACTTGTCATTGGGTATCAGTTTCACCTGCCCCAACAAATCCGTTCTCTTTGTTTCTAAGATATATGCACATAGCACATGCAGCCATCCCAGTTCTTCTTTTGTAACCACATCCGTTGGCATACCCTTCACCAAGGTATCTATACTGAGTTGGTGTGGATTCTCATCATCGCCATACCATTCATTGATGGTATGGCTCCAGTAAACCATATCCTCCTTCTTGGGAACAATCCATTTATTGGCTTTGTCAATTAATTTGAAGATGGCATCCAGCAACTCTGGGTGACAGTCACAATCCTGTCGAAGTTTCTCGTCCAGCACATAAATGTCGTTGATCTTGTACTGACCGCCGCCATTAGTTTCTACGATACTCAGAGTCTCATATCTTTCACGCCACAGCTTTTGCAGTTCAGTGTAATATGCCGCCAGTTCCTTATCACTCTGCTGTATTTTGAAGTTGACACTCACAAGGTTTTTCGCATCCTTCAGTTCTCCTATCTTCTTCTCAATGAACTGCCAGATCAGCTTGTTCACCAAGTCTATAATTTCCCTGTTTTCTTGTGCCTGATGGTCATTATTCTGCCCGTTGCCAACCAGTCTCAGACTATCTCTGCTGTCCCTGTCACACGTCAGTTGTGGTGAATGGAAAAGATAGTTGAAGCCCCATTGTTCCGTTCCCAACAAAGGAAGATAGAGATAAATCTGTGGGACATTCTTTCCAAACCTTATAACATGCAAACTGCCATCATTCTCCTCTTTGACAGGCAAGATGACTGTGACCTTGGCTTGTTGTGTTTCGCCATTGTCGATCTTCTCCGAACTTTCTATGTAATAAAGGCATAGTTTGTCTTCACCCTTGTTTGAGTCAATAATGCTGATGGTGTTCTTGTATATCGTTCCGTCTTGCAATTCATCCACTTTCTCACCACGAGCGCGGGGCATCACATAGTTGACTTTCGTGCTCGTAGTCTTGGTTTGGTCAATGAATTCTATGCGCTCAATTTGAGGGTTCAGCAGCAACACGTATGGTGCCATGTCCGGTGCTTCCTTGAATGCTTCTTCTGCATTCAATCTGGCCTTCTCCGATTCGTGCTGGTACTTGAAGATGGTGTATTCAAAGGGGTTCTCCGTTGTTTCGTTATAGTCGAGCCCCCAGTTCTTTGTTTCCTTCCATTGGTCTTTAATAGCCGCCAACATCGTCTCTTTGTCTGTAGTTGAGCGGTCAATCTCAAACCCTTGTATCTTATAATACCGTTCAAAACTCTCCGAAGTACGCAACGGTGCCGTCAGTGTAAATTTAAGCCCGAATTTGTGGGTGGTCAAGAAACCTGTCCCGTACTGTCCCACCTCCACATTGTTGGCAACCGCCTTGGAACTTGTTTGCAATATCAGAGCTTCAATAGTCTTGTGCGTAAATGGTATGCCGTCGTGCTGAAATATCAGTTCATCGTTGTTCCTTATAAATTTGATTTTGGCTCTACATTCAGGCTTAACGACATCACGAGCATTCTGTACAAGTTCCCAGATGGCTCTTACCGGCCTAACATTACTGTTATTGCTGATGCCGGTAAGAATGTCACGCGCCGGTTTACCCCACATGGTTTCTTCATGTGCAGCCTTCTTCGATTCTTCAACTGATTTCTTGTACTCTTCTTCCGTCATAGCACAATGACTATAGAATTACAATTCCTTTGACGAATTGATGATTACTTCTTCTGCTATGATTCGCAGCAACAACACTTCGTTTATCAACGCCTTGTCATGCTTGAATGGCACAAACTTCTTTTTCGATATACTCTCTTTACTATGGGCAATGGCATTTCTTGTGGCATAGATACGGTTGGTCATTGCAGTATAAATACCCGTAGTATCTGGAGCATCCAAATCTATTTTACTTGTTGAATAGGGTGTGTCAGCAGTTTTAATGTAGTTTACTATTGTGCCTGATACCTCATTCAGTCCATCTCGCAGTTTACTTAAATCAGGCACGTATTTTTTCAGTGTCAAGTTCAAGGCCTCAATTTCATTCACACCACTTGACGAATACAAATCCTTAAAAGTCTTTCTCATCGTTTTTTCAAAGTTCAACAAGTCACGGTCTCTCTTGTACGAAAAATCAGGACGTGTTAACTCAAAACGCATTTTCGCTACCATATTGTCGGAATATATCTTCTCAAAGAAATACTCCAATACATGATAGTATGATAAGTATTGATAGTCCCATGTTTCACCGCTGTTTCCACGAGCATAGAAATAAACCAGTTCGTTGATATATTTCCTTCTCGGAGGTTCCATTTCTTCTGTTGTACCTCTACGCAACCTCCTGACCGCAGACGTGTCCGACAAATCGTCCAGAGAATTGATTGGCAGTAATGTTCTTCCGAGATTATATCCACTCACAAAGCAGAATGATGTACATAGCGTTAGATAGTCGACTTTTTCATTGGGATTATCATCATTCAACGATATTTGCAGAAATCGTGTACGTATAGGGACAGCTTCCTGTAAGATGCTCGCTCCATCCGATTCCATGCGTTCTGCCATACGTCTCACCCTCATTCTAATCTCTTGACAAAGTTCTGCTGGGCCGTCTTTATATTTCTTCAGAAGGGCTATCACCATCTTTAACGATGGTCTGCCAATTCTATATGTCAATTGATTGTACTTGTCTGGATACTCTTCTGCTTCATCATATCTTATCAACATCTTGGACGACACCCTGATGAGAAACTCACAAGACCTTTTTGATACGATTCTTACTGGATCCTCTAACAGTTCATCATCATATCCCAATATCTCGTTAACAGTCTCTTCTCCTAATTCAAAGATACGTTCATGCATATGAGCAGATAGAGAAAAAGATATCTTCTTCCCATCATCGCTCTTTGCATCAATTCGCAAGACCTCGTTCAAGAGCCCTATCAGTTCGTTTATATCCATATTTTTTACTTATGCATACTGGTTTACGTGTTTGTATTTCTCACACATAGCAAGCAATTCCTTGAACATACCCAATCGCGGCTCAGCCAACTCTCCAGCATTTATCAACTTCCTTCCTCGTTTCAGGAAATGAACCATCAGTTTCTCTTCCGGATAGTATTTCGAAGGATTCCGATGATTAGTTTCAATAAAAGCCTTCACCTCATTGTATCGTACCATCCATCTTTCATCCTGCGTCATAACTCCATTATCTCATCCTCTGTCAATGGTGCATACGCACCATCTTTTGCTTCAAGCAACACGGAATCAGGTGTCATACATTCCAATGAGTGCCAACGGCCTTTCTCTACATTAAGTGCACGCACATCACCGTCAGCATCGAGCACCACATGCTCTGTTTCATTGCCGGCATCGTCGTAAAAGTGCCAACATATCTTGCCGCGAAGGACAACCACTGTTTCAGTCGATGCCAGATGCCGGTGTATGGGCATTATCGTTCCCATCTCCAAGGCGTTCAGCATACGTTGGGAATTGTCCTCGGCGGAATTACGTAGGTCATAATTCATTCGCAGCCGGGGCGACTCTTTCGCTTTGGCACTAAGTTCATCAAGCAAAGTCTTGTCTATAACCATAGCTTACTTTACTATATTAGGAATACCATTGAGCTCGTTTTGGATGTATTCCAGGCTGGCTATCTTTGCTTTGGTCTCTTCCAGATTCAACCTACGAGTATTATCTGAGTTGAACTCTTCAATAGTAGCCCTCTTGGTATCACCATCCTTGAAATACTTGTCGTAGTTCAAATCACGGTTATCTGCAGGAACCGCATAGAAGTTGCCCATGTCAATGGCCTTGGCTGCTTCCTCTTTGGTAAGCAATGTTTCGTACATTTTCTCACCATGGCGGATACCAATCACCTTTATCTCTTCTTTCTTACCACCGAAGAGCTCACACACAGCTTCAGCTTGTGTTTGGATGGTGCAGGCGGGGGCTTTCTGGACCAGGATGTCACCATTCTTGCCGTTCTCGAAAGCGAAAAGCACAAGGTCAACAGCCTCCTCCAGAGACATGATAAAACGCGTCATCTTAGGTTCCGTCAAGGTAATCGGATTGCCTTTTCGAATCTGGTCTATCCACAGAGGAATCACAGAACCACGGCTGCACATCACGTTACCATAACGAGTGCAGCAGATCTTAGTTTCTCCACTCAAACGCGACTTGGCCACTGCAATCTTTTCCTCAATAGCTTTTGTGATACCCATTGCATTGATAGGATAAGCTGCTTTGTCTGTGGAAAGGCAGATGACGCATTTCACCTTTGCATCAATAGCAGCATCAAGCACGTTATCCGTCCCAATCACATTGGTCTTTACTGCCTCCATCGGGAAGAACTCGCACGAAGGCACCTGCTTCAAGGCTGCTGCATGAAACACATAGTCCACTCCCTGCATAGCATAATGCAGTGTACTTTTGTTGCGCACGTCACCAATGTAGAACTTAATCTTATTGGCCACCTCCGGCATACGCGCCTGGAAGTCGTGACGCATATCATCCTGTTTCTTCTCATCGCGCGAGAATATGCGGATTTCGCCAATGTCTGTACACAGGAAACGGTTTAATACTGCGTTACCAAAACTACCTGTACCGCCTGTAATCAGCAGTACCTTGTCTTTAAATACTGACATATTATTATTGTTTTCTTATTATCGTTAATGCTTCTTCTATCTCTGCCAAAGCTACAGATCCTCCCCACATACGATACACGTACATAGGTGTAACACATCCGAAGTCCATCGAGCCTGACCGTGCTTCGTTCACCATAAACTGTTTTATCTTTTCAACTAAGTTTTCCATAATCTTATTTCCATTGTGGCCAAAACAAATAGGAGCAGAAGGCCCAAACTGCTTTCAAATACTTCATATTGATGATGGCTTTAACAAGTGGTTCCACACTCCACACCAGAAAGCACTCCACATGCTTTCCTTATAGCATAACTCGTGTTTCCAAGCACTTCCTTTCCAGCGACGGAATTTAAAGACTAGACGAGTAACAAGTTTCTTTGGCAATTCTTCTCCATACTCAGGCTCCAGAATCTCTTTCAACACCCGGTCTTTCAAGAATGGGTTAAATTGTACCTGGTGGAATACCGCAGCCTCAAAACCCAAGTCCTCAACACAGATGGCATTGAAGATATTGAACATGGCGGTCATTCCAAACTGTTCCAACTTCTCAAAGAACCAAGGCCAATCTATTTCCTGATGGTGCGCTTTCATAAAAAAGCCCCAGTCCAACAATTGTCTCAACGAAATCCCTTCTGCTGCAAAGTGCATCATAGTGTGCTTCAACAAAAATAGGGCGTGTAGATTAGCCGACGGCAAATATACCTTCTCACCATATACTGCAACACTATGGGAATCATCCTGTGCCAGTTCTTTCAGCACTCGTTCTACCTCAGAATTTGACTTGTGATGATGCACATTAATAAAATCATAGTGATTCTCCACCATAAAGTCACGCCAATAGAGCACTGTGTGGTGATGATGAGAAGAATCTATCTCCACTCCTTTCTCTTTAGCCAACGCTTCATCAGCATTTTTCTGCTGACCAAACTGCCAGATGTCAATATCTCCACAAGGTCTATGTTCTGGCTTTGGCCAGTCAAGGCTACAAGCGTACCCCTTTAGCACCATCATCTTGTACCCGTGACTGTTATAGAATCCAGCCATTTCAGCTATTGTACGGCAGTACAATTCATAGCGGTATTCATACCCTTGAAGTGTTTCACCAATCCATTCCAGCAGGAACACTTTAGGTGGTCTATACTGTTCAGGAAGCTTTTCAATCCCGTCAAGCACAACGGCCGAAAGTCCCTGCTTCTCAGCAAGTTCTTTTAGCTCTACCCAGTTCACGTTTTGGAATAAAGCATCCAAGTCATGCCCTATCCCAAGCTTTACAAGCGATATGAAAGACTGATTTAAATCAGATTTCACAATCCCTACAAACTCTTTATAATGTCAACGTAGTTTGAGATGACGTAATCAACGTCCTCATCCGTCAAACGAGTGTGTAACGGAAGTGTAACCTCATTTACGAACAGATTATAGGCATTGGGGAAGTTCTTGATATCGAAGCCAAGAGCCTTATAAGCCGTCATCATGGGCAGAGGTTTATAGTGTACGTTGCAAGCAATGCCACGCTCTGCCATCTTTACAATCACAGCACGACGCTCTTCATCTGTGCGACCAAGTAATCGGGTAATATAAAGGTGACCACTTCCGGCAAAGTCTTCACCGTAATGCTTTAATACGGCAACAGGTAAGTCTTTCAGGGCCTTGTCGTACACACCAATGATATGGCGACGACGCTCCAACATACCCTGATAACGGCTTAATTGAGCCAAACCTATACCAGCCATAATGTCGGTCATATTGCATTTATACCAAGGGCCAATCACATCGTATTCCCAAGAACCCAACTGTGTCTTTGCCAAAGCGTCTTTGTTCTGTCCGTGAAGTGAAAGCAACTGGGAGATACGATATAACATCTCATTCCAGGTTTCTCCTTCCTTTCTCGGTACAGTCGGGAAATAATCTTGAACCTTGAACCCTGCACCTTGAACCGGCTCATTCCCAAAGGGAAGGTGCCACACGAGCGCACCACCTTCAGCAGTTGTGAGGTTCTTTACAGCATGGAAACTGAACGAGCTAAAATCAGCAATAGCACCCGCCATCTTTCCGTGCCATTGGGCTCCGAAAGCGTGAGCGTCATCAGCTGCAATGATAATGCGCCCAATCTTCTTCTGAATCTCGTTAGCCGGACGGAAAAGATGTTTCTTTGCCTCAACCACAGCGAAAATCTTGTCAAAGTCGCACATCACACCACCCAAATCCACAGGACAAATCACCTTGGTCTTCTCGGTGATAGCCTCTGCAAGTTTGTCATAGTCCATCTCCACGCAGTCCTTCTGCGAGTCAACCAGTACAAGTTTGCAGCCCACATGCTGGGTAACGGAAGCTGATGCTGTATAGGTATATGCAGGCACGATGACCTCATCATCAGGCCCAACTCCAATCAGCCGCAGAGCCATTTCCATAGCAGCCGTTGCAGAGTTCAAACACACTGCCTTTTCTGTCCCCACGTATGCGGCAATCTTCTTCTCAAACTCCTTGGTCTTGGGGCCAGTGGTAATCCATCCGCTCAGGATAGCTTCAGATGCTAATTTAGCCTCAGCCTCACTCATATCCGGGGGCGAGAAAGGAACATTTCTTAATTTAGTATTCATATCTCAAAATAGTTTATTTCTTTACAACACTCTTTATTATCTCAACATATTTCTTACTACCAACTTCTTTGGTCAAATTATCCAGTATAAACTGACGGGCGTTCTTACCCATCTCTTCACAACGGGAAGGATCTGCAGCAAGGCTCTTAATGCCTTCCACAAACTCATCCACTTTACCTGCGTGCGTAAACACGCCACAATTATTCTTTTCTAATATCTCTTTCAACTCTCCCTCATCAAAGCTGGCAATCACAGGCTGTCCGCAGGACATGATAGACCAACTTTTAGACGGCATAGCGCTACCGCCCAACCCTTCCTTGCAGGAGACGATGCAGGCATCACCCAGGGAATATACATAACTCACCCGTTCCACAGGCTGCAGAGGATTCAGATGCACATTGGTCAATCTTTCTTTCTCTATTCTATTGCGAATCTCATCTTCCAGTCCTCCTGTACCAAACAGTGCAAATTGTACCTCGGGCAGACGAGAAGCTCCGTCCAGCACGATTCCAATATTCTGTGCATTGCCTAAGTTACCGGCATAAACTACCGTGAATTTGTCACGTGACAGCCCAAACTCTTCAAACAATGGGTTAGCAGATTTCTCCACAGGTTGCACAGCTTTCTCATCCACCCAGTTATATACCACTTCTATCTTTTCAGCAGGCACGCCACGGGCAACCATACTTCGCTTAATGTCGTGTGATATGGCAATAATCTTATCAGAATTGCGGAAGGTTACGTTTGACACCCACATACCTATCTTCCAGAGCAGACCGCCTTGGTTTGCTAAACCTGTACCGCTCAGGGTCTCAGGGAATAAATCCTGTGCATTATACACCACAGGTTTCTTCCTAAACAAACGGACAATAGGCAGCTTCAATCCCTGAATAGGAGGTGTACTGTCAATGAACGCCACATCGTATTTTTCCCAGAGCATATAATGTAATTGCACTATTTCACAGAATAGATAACGCAAAGCCCGTAGCACGGGATTCTTACCCTCTCCGTACATGTGGAAACGGTGAATCTGTACCATTCCGTCACGCAGTGTCTCATTCCTGCTCCACTTTGCCCCCGGCTCTACGTTTCGGGTAGGCGTAGGCACAGAAATCATCGAAGATATCCCTTGCTTTGCGGCCTCTTCCGTCATATCATCTATGACAAACAGGCCGGCACACTGCTCAGGATGGTAATAAGAGAACGGTATCAGTATTTTCATTCTGTAATAATCTTAACGGCAGAAATGAGTTTTTCTGCCTCCGTAATGGCATCCTTTGGCGTTTGAGCCGTCACAATCACATGCCCGCTTCTGTCCAACGAAGATTTCACTTCACGAACCACATCACCTGTCTTCACATATATCTCTGCATCATACACGTCAGGACGCTCCAGTAGTTCTGCACCCTCAATGGCCTTAACCACTCCAGGCTTAGGTGTAAAGTAGCGAATAGCCACACCCTGCGGCTTGGCTATGGGGTTCAAATTAGGTTCCTCCCCTAATGCCACATTGATGGCTGCTGCCACCATATCAATGCCCGTACTCAGATAGGTAAGTTCTGTAGAGATAAAATCACCCCCCAAACGGGCTCCAATCTCCATAATATATGGCTTACCGTCTTGAACTTTCACCTCAGCATGGGCTGCACAGTCATTCAACCGCAAAGCTTTCACGCCCTTTACAGCAGCATCCTTCACAGCTTCAACTATCTCAGCAGGAAAAAGCGAGGGCTGGTTGTGTCCCAATTCCACAAAGTAAGGAGCCTCGGTGGTTTTCTTGTCGGTCACTTGCAGCACATTCACCGTCCCATGCGAGACAATTATTTCCACGCTGAACTCAGGGCCTTCTACAAACTGCTCAATCATCACCGACTTGTCACGACTTTCATCTTTAGAGCGTTTAAACAGCGGAGCAAACTCTTCAAACGAAAGACCCTGTTCAATCTCTGCAATACCACGACTACCACTATTGCGCGAAGGTTTCAAGATTGCCTTGCCTCCTATCGATAGGAACAGTTTGTACCCTTCCTCCACATCATCCGTGCAATATGACTTCGGACTGGGAGCGCCATACGCCTCAAACGCTTCACGCATCAGGTGCTTATTGGTAGCCCTAACTGCCGTCTCACGAGAGATACCATGCAGATGCAGCTCATCATTGATGCGTCCCATCACATTCATAGCCACTTCTGAACAAGGATGAATCACACCATCCACCTGCTCTTCTTTGGCAATAGCTAATAACTTTTCTTCGTTGATCAACCCACCCGGCACAATGGCCTTGTCAGCCAATGCCATTCCTGGGGCACCAGGGTCGTCATCTACTGCAATGACGTACACGCCCATTTCGTGGGCTTTCTTGATTACCGGGAGCTGTAACAGCCCTGCGGCAAGTACCATTAGTTTCTTCATTGTAATATGTCAAGGACTATCGAGGCAATGTCCTCAATGTCATCATAGTTATACCTTTGGTCAATGGGAAGTGAGAGCATCATGTCTGCTATCTTAGCTGAGACTGGACAAATAGCCCTTGCTTCATCAGCCACAGGCCACAACACAGGTGCATACACGCCTTTCTGCGCCAATTTCTTTTGCACATCATCCCGATTGTCAACAAGGATAGGCAATGAGAATGGTGCACCGACGAAACTCTTTTCCAATCCGGTAACCATTCCCACCTTTCCATTGAGCAGCTCCCACAGATGCTTCATATTATTCTGCCTTGCATAGCGAATCATTTCCCCATTCACAGTTTTCAGCATAGCCTCTCCTGTCTTGGAAATGCGATGAACACCCGAGAAGTTATCCAATTCACCTTCCTGACGACGTAGCTCCGGGAAAAAGATGTTCTTCTTGTCTGCCCTCTGTGAATAGGTGTATTGTGCTTTCAGTTTCTGGCAATCACGTCTAGCACTCACAAATTCCGTTTCACCGACTTCAACCCATTTTTCATCAAGGGCTTTGTGGCTGATAATCACTGCTCCATCACAAACTCCTATTGATTTGCGAATGCTGGTTACATAGTAATCCACTTGCGGATTGTGAATGCCAGCGAGTGAGAAGGTGCAGTGAGAGAAGTCCTCAATGCAGAGGCATTCTGGATAACCGCATTTGATGCTCGAAACAGCATCCAGCGTCGAAGCTGAACCGTAAAAGTTCATAGTAAGGGTCGCAGTAGGTCGTACTGTCACCAAGAGGTGTGTCAGGTAATCTAAGTCAGCGGTCAGGTCTTCGTTCAGGCGGTAATACACCACCTTCCACCCTGCTTTCTCGAATGGGTCAACCATTGAGTGACAGCAATAGGCTGGCATCAGTACTGTGGGCTCCTGCTTGTTGCCTTTGATGTTTAAGGCCACAAGGTGCAGAGCCTCGCGTCCTGAGCGGAGCCAAGTGCAATGGCCATACTTCTGGAATGTCTCAAAATAGCCATCAGGCAGCATTACTGCTGGATGTTCACTTCCGTATTCTCTCATTTTCTGTCTTCGTCAACATTGATGTTTTCGCGTAGCAGAACAGTCTTGATGGTCTTGAAGAAGATTTTCACATCAAGCCAGAAGGAGATATGTTCTGCATAGTACACGTCGTTTTTCAGTTTCAATTCACCGTCTGCACTGTTGCGGTAGTATGCTTGGTTGTAGCCGGTGATACCAGGTTTGACGGTGAGGATTACGCGCTCGTGTTCGTTGTACTTCTCCAACCAGTCCAACGGGTCGGGACGGATGCCAATAAGGCTCATTTGTCCTGTAAGCACGTTCAGGAACTGAGGAATTTCGTCCAGGCTGGTCTTGCGCAGGAACCTGCCCACCTTCGTCACACGCGGGTCATCGTCGCCATTGTAGGTGCTGCCGTCTTCCAGACGGATGTCGGGGGCGTTCACCTTCATGCTGCGGAATTTCAGCATTCCGAAGGGCTTGCCGTGAAGGCCTATGCGCTTACCGGCATAGAAGATAGGGCCTCGGTCATCAAACCAGATAAAGGGGGCAACGATAACTATGATAAGCAGCACAAACGGGAGTGCCACTAACGCAAAAACCAAATCTAATAAACGCTTAATGTATTTGTACATATAAATCTAAGTATTTTTGATAACTCTTTTTCTCATCATATTCCAATGCGTGCTCTCGGCAGGCAGTGGAATAATAGGCTTTGCCCTTTGAACAAACCTCTTCAATCGCTTTCTTTGCTCCTTCAACATCACCATTGGCAACTACCAATCCTGTCTCTGGTGTAATCAGTTCAGGCTGGGCTGTGTTGTCATACACAATAGCGGGTGTACCACACGACATTGCCTCGATGATGGTAAGCCCAAAGGTCTCCTCGTATGACAGACTTAAAAGCACATCAGCAGCAGAGTAGAAAGCAGCCAGTTCTGCGGCCCCATTTGCCCGTGTGACGGCAATCACATTATCAGGCAACACTTTCTTGTCATTATCATTAGTTCCAATGAGCAGCAACTGATACTCTTTCGGTAGTATCTTACTGAGCTTCACGAAGTCATAGATTCCTTTTCTCTCCTCGAACCCTGATGCTACGGCAAGCACCAGTTTCTTGTCGCCAATCCCGTAGCGCTCCCGAATATCACCTTCGGTATAGACAAACTTACTCGTATCAACACCATTAGGAACCACATCCACAGAGAACTTACGGAGATACGACTGCTCAACCACACCTTTCAACCAAGATGACACCGTTGTTATCCGCAACTTCTCCATTGCGGTGAACAGCTGTTTCTTCAAGGTATAGTTGCTCTTACAACGGTCAAGCAAATAACTGGATGGGAAGTCGTGCTTTTGCGGACACTTCACACATTGCGTCTTCCATTGCTCGCAGTCTGTCCGCATAAAATGCACACAATGACCAGTCATTGCCCAACAGTCATGTAGCGTCCACACCACTGGAATGTTCTTTTCGCGAAGATACTGGAACAAGATGGGATAATTGAGGAAACAGCCGTGGATATTATGGATATGCACCACGTCGGGCTTTATCTCATCTATGACCTTCAGGAATCGCTTTGTTTCCTTTCTGGAACCACGGCCTTGGGCATCGAAGAGGCAGCTTTCAATGTAATGAAGAATTTCACCTGCATTGTTTGTCACCTGATAACTCTTCAAGCTACTTTGGTTGACATAGCGAGCACCGTGAGCCACGTACACATCCCACCCTTGGGATAAGGCCAAACCTCCTATCCCCTCAACGATTTTGCCTGTTGAGCCAGTGTTTAGTGCTACATTGATTAGAAGCAATGTGGGCATATATGCTATTTGAACAATTTGGAGATTTTATCTTTGGCTTTATAGACCATTACATCCAAGCCAGAATCCTTCATTGTCTCTTGGATGTTATCTTTTAAACCATTAATCTTCATTAACTTCAAAGCCTCGCTTTCATTCACATCCTGTGTAAAGACTTCGAAGATATAGGACTGAGTAATTTCCGGATTGAGATACTCTTCAATGTTAGCCAGGAACTCTTCCTTAGTACTTGCAGTAAGGTACTTAAATCCCAAATTCTGGGCGTAATCTCGCACCAACGTGGGTGACTGTTTTCCGAAATGACCAGCAGCAGAGATATACAAATCTACATCATCCTTGAAGATATGCCCAGGACTCATATTGTGCTTAAATTCGCAACCCTTACCATTGTTGAACAGCATGACCCTGACGTTCTTTCCTATGTGCCTATTACCCAATGAATTCAAATCATAAAAGAACGCCAAATCTCCAACCACTCCAAAATACAATTTATCGGGATGTACTAAAGAGGCACCAATCAGTGAGGACATCATACCATCCGTTCCGAAACCACCTACATTACTCATCGTATTCACGCTCTTCGGAACATCAAAGAAGTTCCACGAGCGGAGCGATGTCAGAATACCAAAGTGCAAACAACTGTTCACAGGCACCCTATTATGCCACTGTTTGGCGCACCATATATTCGAGAACGGCAGTTCGGGCAGGTTCTCGTACATTTGCTGATACTCAGTCTGACACTCTTTCAAGAAAGAATCTCCGGGATTGACGTTCTCATCTTTGTAGTGGTTGAAGAACTGGGCTTCCGTCATGTTAAAAAGATAGGTTAGTTTGCCATACCTATCGCGCATCTGGCCGTCATTGCTGATACGCCACACTTCCTTTGCATTGTCACCTACCGCAAAGTGATCTCCTGAAATCTCTCCAAAATGGATAAGCAAATCTATCCCCCCCATGCAATTGGCATGACGCAGACTCAGCATTGCATTCATCTGGCGGAATTGCCCCTTGTAATTGGAAGTATGGTCGCAGAACACCACTGCATTGTGATTATAGCAGAATGCATCAATGGCCTCTATATCTGATGCCGTAAATGCTTTATGCGAACCAATGAAAAGCGCAATCTTTCCTTTAGGCAACTCTGGAAACTTACCGTCCACATCCACCCTTCGAATCACTTTCACGGAAGGCAGCTCTGACTCATTCCACAACTGGCTATAGGAAGTCTCAAGGTTGATATGCGAAGGCCCTCCACCGTTCAATGTCAAGGCAGAGATGGCTTGATTGATTCTTAAAGCTGCATTGGCTTCGTCCTTTGCGTCCCTTACTATCTGGACGTAAACACTGCTTTTCACCAGATCCACCGGATGCACACTGCGGTCAATAATTTGGTCGTGCAGATTGCCCTGTCTGCGGTAGTCCTGCTGTCCTGTGATGACAAGGATTGGGAGCTTGCGATAAAACGCCTCGGTAAGTCCAGGCATAAAGTTGCGCGAAGCTGTTGCACCCGTACAGGTAATCACAACGGGTTCTCCCGACTCTTCACACATACCCGTTGCCATATAGGAAGCAGAGCGTTCATCATCGCAGGAGTACATTTCAAAACCGCCATCGTACATCATACAGGCGTTCAACATCATGTTCGTCCCTCCTGGGCAGGCAATCACTTTCTTGATGCCGTGTTCTTTTAATAAGGCCACTAATATCTGGATGGCCTTTTCACTGGTATATTTGGAATTCATTGTTAAAAAGTTTTCGTTCAAAATTCGTAGGGCAAATCTTCATTGGTCACATTGCCGGAACCTCCAGTCATATACACAATGTCACCCACAATACTTCTTCCAGCTTCCGACACTAAGATAACAGCCATATTAGCTATCTCTACTGGCAGAATATACCGACCAATCAAATTCGTGGGATGGTATATATTCTCTGTTGATACTCCATCCATCATAGGTGTGGCTGTTTGTCCGGGGGCTATACCATTTACGGTGATACCGTGAGGCGCAAGTAGTCGGGCCAATCCTTCAGTCAGCCCTCTCACGCCCCATTTTGACAGTCCGTAGGCAGAGGTGGCTGGTCTTACACTTGATGAAGAAGCGATATTGAGTATATTTCCTTTAATCTGATTATCCTTGAAATAATGTGCGAATCGATAACTGAGGAAATAAACGCCCTTCAGGTTTGTGTCCAAAACACTGTCAAATTCCTCCTCAGGTGATGCAGCATGGGTATCTACAGAGACACCGGCGTTATTTACCAGAATATCCACTTGTCCTGTTGGAACAAGTGCCAACAATTCTTTAAACTTATCGTCAAAGGCGTTGGCATCCTTCATGTTCAATTCCAACCCATAGAGTGGCATTGAACTTCCCAACTCATCTTTAATCGCTTGCACGGCAGCATCCACTTTTTTCTGGCTGCGGCCTGTAATCACAACAGTCGCTCCTGCCTTTAGGAATGCTTTGGCTATCGCACTTCCAATTCCACTGGTACCGCCTGTAACCAGAGCCGCCCTGCCTTGTAGCAATCCCTCTTGTTTCAGTTCAACAATCTGTGGTGTTACCTTGTGAAAAGGCAATCGTCTGAGTATCGGTTGTAGTCCTCTTTTAATGAAACCCATATTGTTATTAGCTTAGTGCGTTCTTTAGATATTCGTATGATTTCTTACGCTCTGCCTCAATCCGAGGATTCACTTCATTATAATCGATAGCAGTTGATGCGGCTTTTAATCCCTCCTCTACAGTACCAACAAGTCTAGTATCGAGCAACCCGGCCACACGAAGAATACTCTCTATTCTTGAGTTATAACGCGGAGCTTTTACGACTATCACCTGTCGGTTCAGATTGAGCGAAAAAGCTGTTCCGTGGAATGAATCCGTAACCACATAGTCCGCATTTGCGATGTGATTAACAAAATCCTCAGCAGTATTGCCAAAACGGTTCTTTGCACCTTTAATGAAGTCAAAGGTATCTGCAAAGTTAATGATTCTCAGACCCTTCTCTTTAGCTATCGCCTTCGCCACTTCTTTAATCAGCCCGTTACGGTTCAGGTTATAGACAAACACATACCCAGGTTTAGGGGCTTTCTTCACCGATGCGAACTTCCGCCATTCATCTCCACTCAACAAGAGAGTAGGATCAACTACATGAACACCATTATCAAACCCAAAACGATGCAGAATCTTCAGTCCATCATCTTCACGTACAGAGATATAATCGTATTTTGAGACATACTCCTTGATGATACGCTCTTCCTCCTTCGTGAACGTGTTCTTACCAAAGCTACCAGCGTATGCGATGCGTTTCTTCCCTTCTGGAGCGAAACCAAGATAATAGGCTTTCAAATCCTCAGGAGGATTATTATTCTGCGTGTTCCACACCTGGTCGCTTCCACTCAGATAGGCATCAGCCACAGGGATGTCAGCCATTATCTCTTGATAGCAGTGATAACGCTTGGGAGAGATATGGATATATTTCCGTAGAAATCTGCACACATCTTGATACTCTATAAGATTCACAACAAAAAGTGGAGGAAGCTTAATTAGTTTCTTCCATGCAGGCACGTCATTTTGGGGCCAGTTAGCTCGTTTAAACGACATACCTTCAGGCACAAAGTCCATCACTTCCGCTTCGTGTCCGAGTTTCTCAATGGCGGTCTGTGTTGCGTAGGTCTGCAACATAGAGCCAAAATTGGTTATTCGATGTAATGTTATGATTTCTACTTTCATCCGTATCAATAATGTATGTTATGAATTATACGTACATGACTATTGGGCGCTTGTGGGGCAGTCTCCTACGAAGGGCAAAAACGGTCTGTTTGAATCCGATGGATTTCAATCCTATCCTATGGTCGTAACTTCTAAGTTTGCAGAACACCATTTTAAGCAGATTCTTGAGACTACGATGGTGATGGTACTCCTTTTCTGCTAGATTTGCTTTCGTATATAGTGAAAACTTCGGATCAACTGACACGCCCTTACTCTCTAAAAAAGAAAGTGCATATGGAACTATCTGCTGCCGTTCATCAAAGAATTTATCAGAACTAGTTTGTGTTGAAATACCGATTCCTGTATAGTAGATATTACCTACTTGCGGTATATAATAATTCTTCTGTGTATTCAATGGAATTTGGACCTCTTGAGCTGTTTCCGCGATGTGTGACCTACCCTGACTGACCTTTTCGAACCTTTTCAAAATTCCCATACTATAACAAATACTCCTAACGCCTATGCAGGTTCTAAGGAATAGATATATGGTTTCTTTGAACGTATCAACTAGGTTGTTGCGGAAAACCATTGAGTCGCCATTGGGATATATAGCCTTATAATCGCCATAGATACAAACGTTCTCATTTTTGTAATCGATATGATTACTCTGAATAAAATCAATTATCGTATGCATCCAGTTTGCTCCGCACTCATCGTCACCAGACAACTGATAAACGAGGTCGCCAGATGGCATAGTCCAAGTCTTTTCAAAATTTTCAAAGATTCCCACATTAGGTTCATTTCGATTGAGCACAAATAAGCCAGGATATTTACGGTCATATTCCTGCAATATCTCCCATGTTCTATCTTTTGAACAGTCATCACTCACACATATCTCATAAATATAATCTTTTTGTGCAAGTAATGAATTTATGGCTCTTGATATTACTTTTTCTTGGTTATAACAGATAACCAGAACTGAAATTTTAGGTATTCCTTCTATCATTTGACTATACTATTATCATTATAAATAAGTTGATCCGGAGATGTTACCATATTATTAATATTCTCCAAATAACCAGGAAGACAGAAATGGATTAGCATCCTAAACGACAGAACGGACAAGCATCCCAAATCATGATTTCGTAACACTTGAGCCATTCTTTTTATTGGGTTATGATATATATTAGAATACAGAATACACTGTATCATTCTCAATTGGTTCCTTATCAATCCTGATGATGCTTTGATAGAGGCGTGTACTACCCCTATCATTTCACTTTCCACCTTATTGGGAAGGGCAATGTTTACTTGGTCTAAAGCCGACTTGACATTACGCCTCAAAACCTGGTTGCCAATAACGCGAAAACTGATTGGATTTGCACCGGCGCCCTGTGTTTTCCTTCGCAAATACAGAGGCTCTGTCACCATGCCGAATACTACGTCATTGCGAATTAACCTTGACCATAATTCATAATCCTGTGTTTTACTACACCTTTCATTATAAAGGGCGGGACCGAACTTATCTACAATACTACGTCTTATAATACAGGGCGCATGCGCGATGGGTGATTTGAAAAGATAGTAAACCTTCATCTTTTCAAAATCTGGTTCATATTTAATAACTCTATTATTCCACCAATGTTCGTGTCCAAATTCCTTCATCCATGAACTAGCCACCCCTACATCCGGGTGTGACTCCATATAGTTTACAAGGCGTTCTATACGATTAGGTGCAGACACATCATCTCCGTCCATTCTGACAATATAATCTCCCTTCGCCAACTTCAATTCATCGTTCAAAGTACCTGCAAGGAAACGGTTCTTCTCATTTCTGTGAATGATAAGTCGAGAATCCGCAGCCGCACACTCTTGTAGGAATGCCCAAAGTGTATCGTTGTCCGGCTTATCCAGATACACAAAAAACTCTAAATTGGAGAAAGTTTGATTTAAGATAGAGTCTATTGCCTCTTTGAGCGTCGTCAAAGATTCGGCATACGCACTCATCAACACCGATACGAACACATTATCTTTAGCCATATATAAACTTTATAATTTTCTTTGATTCTGTTTCACTGTTGAATTCTCTCATAGCAACATCAGCTCCGTTCTGACCAATTTCCTTAGCAGCAGGAGATGACACCGCATCTATCATCTTATGTGCAATATCTTCTACATTTCCAGGTTCTGCTATGTAGGCACTCTCACCATCCTTTAAAAACTGAGGGATATCACCCACTCGTGTTACAACAACAGGATTTCCTGTAAGTAAGTACTCTCCCAACTTCGTCGGGAAACCGTACTTTGCTTGGATGTTGTCTGGGCGCGCTAAAACAAGTACTTCCGCATTCTTCAGCATCTGTGGCATTAGTTCTCGGGGAATAGTGCCTGTAAATACCACCCTTTCATTAAGCCCAAGAGAGTCAACAAGGGCATAATCCTCTTCTTTATCTTTCTTGAAAGGAAATCCTCCAATGATGTACAGTTTGATGTCGGGTATATGATTGGCAACAATAGCAAATGCCTTGATTAGAACATCTACACCATCCTTATAATTGCTTACCGCTCCACAATAGGCTATATACTTATCAGTGACATTTTCCTTCTTTAAACCAACGAAGCGTGAGGGGGCAACCGTCATATTGATGACTTGTATTTTTTCTTCCGCAATTCCCTTCGACATGAAGTAGTCTTTCAGGGCGAAAGAGATAGGGAATAAGCCATCAAGCTTTTTGCACGTCGCTATATATGCCTTAAAGATCTGTCTAATCAGCCATGGCTCCGATTCGATATGTAATTCAGGATACTCTGATTTTTCATGATAAACATGAAGTTTGGGGAACCATGAATATACAAACAAATAATCAGAGTTTGTAACCACCAACTTGTCTTCAGACGTAACAGTCTTTAAGAAAGCTCGTAACCATCTAATCTGTTGAATATGGCGCCATTTACCAGAACTTAGAGTTTTCCCCTCCCATAGATACTTATACTGAATCCCTGTATTTATATCATTCGTTTTCATCCTTTCTTCGTTAGGACGAATAAAGACTCGTGTTATGGCAATACCTTGTGATGCTATACCTCGGCAAATGCCGTCAAACCGGTTTTCACCTGGAGTACCCGGTGAATATGCATCTCCTATAAAATATAACATTAGAAAATAAAATTATAGAATGACCAACACTCTCTAAAAAATAGTGTTTTAGAATACGTATGATAACCAAAGAACCAAAATACGATCAGTAACGTAAAAGCAATACCATAAATATGAATATTCTTTTTATGCATTCTATTCAACAAACACATCATACCTGCAAAGAAATATATATCAATATAGTAGAAAAAACGTGTTGAAAGCCCGAATGCTGGCAAAAGATCAAAAGCAATTCGAATCAACGCTAGATTCAACATCAAATACTCTTGTGTAGACAAGTCCTGACGTATCTTTTGCTTAGACAGTTGATAAACCCAGTAAAAAAGAATTATCAATATTAATCCTTTTGACTGAAAAGTAGCATTTTCCTCAAAATAAAAAGCGTACTCTGCTAATGAATCTACTCCTAAGATTACACTCTCTACAAGGTTAGTCCACGATGAAGGAAATACGATAGAAACAATTGCAATAACAGCAAACAAGCCCAAGATAAATGATAGACTGCGTATAGTGGGCTTTGTACTAACAAAAACCAAAGGCAATAACCCAAGAACACTTTGATGGAAGAAAGACCCCACAAAAATAAGGATCCCCGCTACAACTCGTTTGCTTTTACTCACATAATATATCGCAAAAATCAAAAATGAGTTAGCAATTGCCATACGTAAAAAAGAAGACACCATTCCCATTAGAATCGCCCTATCAAAAAACACAAACAATATCGCAAAGAACCACCATTTCTGAGGTACAAAATGATAGAAGAAAAACGCCATGGAAAAGCACCAAATTGCCAACCCAACAACTTGCGCAGTATGAATATCTGGCATTAGCCACATTATTAACTTGTAGCCTACTGCGCCATGGGTATCATCCGAAATAATTTCATAAAAGTTTAAACCCTTGATATAATCAAGATGATTAATATACACCATATGATCACCACCCCAACCGTCTTGAAGAGCAATCATCATCCATATCATTCCAAATGTAATGGCAAGTGGTGTAACTTTATTTTTATTATACCGCATAGCATACAACAATATGCTACACATAATCATTACAGTCAGATATACCAACATAGTTATTTTATTAATAAACTTTGTTTAACACGAGACCAACCATTCCAAATTCGGGAAAAATAAGGATGCAGGTATCCATAGCCATCAATCACCTCCAAATTTCTAGAATTGGAGTAGTTAATCGTATGTATTCCAAGATTGTATTTATAATCCAATGGTATTAAAGCATTATCTTTATTCTCGTTGAATGGCGCCAGGGAGCTTACTTCCATTATGAATATGCCCCCACCATAACGAACAGAGCAGTCTTGTGCCGGTCTGTATAATTGGCCGGAAACGGTTATCCAATTACCGGCAGGTCTAGAACAACTGCGATTTGTTTGGACTGGCAATTCCACAACTAACTTGTAAGGCCCGAACAAATCCTCACTCTTATACAAATATGCCTCCTCCAGCGGTTTTTCTGTTTGTGTGGCAATCAGGTAATATGAGCCATCTCGTTCCAATATAGTGGAATCAGCTACGGCTTCATCCAATATACACTTTGGCTCGACCAACTGGTGCTTTTCTGCATCATAACGGTACATCTTCAAACTGCCCGATGCTCCATTCTCTGGATAAACGTATGTCACACCAGCTTTCTCCACAATAGCCGGATACGAAAGATGCGTATCTAATTCTAACATCACATATCGTTTTTTCAAACGCATCGTTTTCCGGTCGATCACCAACTCACAAATGATTCCCTTGGGGGTATCTGAAATCATGCATTCTTCAACAAATACAATAATCTCATTCTCTGTAACTTGATATATAAAGGGGTCGGCAAACCACCGATCACGATACGGATGTTTCAGCCATTTAATTTTATACAGTTTTTTATCGCGAATTAGCTCTTCTGGCGTTTGCTCACAAAACCCGATATTCCAGTTCTGTGGGTATAATAATCGTGCTTTCCAGTTCATTGTTTAGTTCAAAAATTTTTTTATCAGTGGTAAAATGTGTAGTTTAACTAAAGCGTATCGGATAAATGCCTTGACCAGTATCTTCCTATTGGGGCGCATATAGGCTTTATACGGTTCCATGTCACCCTCAAAACGTGTAAGATAACACGTCGTTTTTCTCTTATCAGCCAACCATTCCTTGAATGGCACCTCTTCGTTCAGCACCGACATCAGAAAACTGAACTCGGGCATCATATAGGTTGTTTTAACTGTGCTACTAGCAATCTCAGTTTGATAGCCACCACCAGAGGCATATAGATACCAAATAAATGGCAGGTTTGTACCTGAAGAGGTGACAGAAATGCCATTGCCATCATTCCTGAAGTTCATTTCAAGGAAATAGTCTTTCCCATCTTTCCCACGCATAAACTCTATGCTAAACAGGCCCGAATAACCTGTTTCTTTCACAAATCGTTTGCTGTCTTCAACGGTCTTGTCAAAGGTTGAGTCATTTCGGTCATAGCGTAAGAACACCAAATTATTGAACCCTGTAGTGGACTCAATATGTGTACGTCCCGGGATAATGACCTCTTCTCCTGATTTGAGAGAGCATCCAATGAACTGGAACTCGAAGTCCTTTTCAATGAATTGCTGGACTTGTACTGGTTCGCCAGCTTTCTTAGCATCCAAACAGGCCTGTAATTCATCTCTATTTACACATTTGGCAAATCCCGCCTTACCGTGCTTGACACTAGTAATAGGTTTTATCACACATGGATAGGTAATATCTTCCGGTATTGTAGTATCACTGATGAGCCAAGATGAAGGGATGGTAATTCCAAGCGACTTCGCTGCTTCTGTCATCTTTTCCTTATTCGTCCATAAAATGAGAGTTCCTGCCTCTTTAACCGTAGGGATAACTAGCAGATGCTTAATTTGCTCATAGTTGGCATCTAAAATGTTGGCAGCATCATCGCAACAGGCGATTGTCACAGCCTTCTTTCCTTCTTCCTTAAAATGGCTTTGAATACAAGACACAACATCCCTTTCCTCTTGACATATCCAGCCTTCGACCACATACTTGCTTTTCAGCACAAAGCTCGACTGAACATGCCCAAGGATGATAACGTAAGAGCATACATCTTTCTGCCCTAACGCCTCAATAACGCCCAAAGTATTCTGATGGTCGCCCCCTATTACAAGTGCCTTATTTTGCATCGTACTTTGACTTCTTTAGTGTGCAAAATTTAATGCCAAAAATCTTTCCAAGATAGAACACTCCCAATTCTTCAAAACCACTCTTCAACTGCACTTTCATAGCAGGTGTATTACCGTCCAATACGATTGCAAGTACACGATCTCTACCCAGCTCGTGGAGTTTCTTCAAACGGTAGAAATTCATTTTTCCATGCAGACCACGTCCTCTGGCAGAAGGAGCACAATATGAATCCTCCAAAAGGCCCTCATTGGGTAATAAGGGAATACGTTTGGTTATGAGAGGTAAGCCCAGGTTATCCGTAGAAAACCAAGTAGAATAAATGAGTTTGCCATCTTCCATGATACCAAACCCGTGATAAGCTGGATCTTGAAGACGCTCTTTATATAATTCCAACTTTGCACCTTTAAACACCGAGTCATCACCCTTTAAGACCATATCCAACGTAAGAGGTAGCACATCCAAATCAAAGCCTTGCAACTTTTCATTGAGAACATCTATGTCAGAATTAAGGCGCAGATAGTGCATCTTGCTCCACTCTGTAGCACAAAAACGCGACAAGAAATACTTAATAGCCTCACTAAGTGAGTGTCCTTTCAAAAAAATCATGATTCAAATAATTTATATATTTCATCTAACGATGTTGTATTATTTATTCTATTTCCTGGTGTTTTCAAAGGAGAGCCCATAAAACTCGCTATCCGCTCAGGCATAGAATCAAGTTTCGTGATATAACCGTCCACACAGTCTTCAATTGATTCGTGTACAGAAGGGAAGTCATTGGTTACAACTGGAATATCCAAGGCTTTTGCCTCATTGACAGCAAGAGGAAAAGATTCTGATTCAGATGTACAGACATACAAATCCGCTTTTGAAATATAAGGATACGGATTGTCCTTAGAACCAAGAAGAAATACATATTTCCCCACAGCATATTTCCGTATCTCGTCTTCAATCCGTTGCTGCTCTTCAGTGAACCCTCCTCCTATTATATACCATCGGAATGGTCTATCAGTTAAGCCATGTATGCTGTGCGCAAGCTTAGGTATCTTCGAAAACTGCTTGACCGGATCTAATCTACCACATGAAACTATTGTAAAAACATCCGTAGAGAAACGGTTGTCTAAATCATCAGCCTTCGCAGCCTTCATCAAGATATCTTCAACGTTAATAATGTTATGTATGGCAATAGTCTTTGTCGCAAAATCTGGATAAATATCGGCAAATGCCCCTTTTGCATAATCAGACACACATACCACTGTATCATATCTTTCATAAGCATAACGTTCTGTTTTAGGGTCATTTTCTGCCAGATGCCTACGATAATCACAATGCACCCATTGAATCAACTTTTTGGCGGGGAAAGAGCATACCACGTCAGCCATACCCTCAGAGAAAGAAACCACAGCATCATATTTGTCTGAAAGAAGCGTTTTTCCTCCAATCCAGTAAATCAAAGGGAATAAATTAATATGAATCTTTGAGAAAGCATACCTTATGCCATAAATAATAGCCTGGAATACTTTAATTAAAAAACTGCCTTTTATATATGGGTATGAAATCCAAATATTTTGAGAGAGTTCTTTGCAGTTTGGCATCTTACCTTTATACGCCCCCACAGGTTTAGCAAATACATCAATCTCGAGCCTACTAGGATCAATCTTTGATAAAAGTGAGTATAGACTGATAGTTATTCCTCCTATCTCATAACGGGGCAAGACAAAAAGGACTCGTTTCTTTTCACTCATTTGATATATTCCTTTGGGCTATTAAACCGATTTCACTTTTTACTTCAAAACTATTATAATAAGACAAAGCATTATTACTGTACTCATCATAATGTTTATCAATCTCTTTTATCGCAGACTTAATACATTCGGTATCATCCATATCTGTACAAATACCGGCCTTGTACTGGCCGATAGTGTACTGAAGACCAGGAATTGCGTGACAAAGTACTGGTATTCCAAAACCTGTATATTCCCACGTCTTGTTAGGAGCACAAAAGATGGCGTTTAAAACCACAAAGTCATACTTCACTATGGCGATATGTGCCCAACTGGTTACATACAAATGCTCAGGTGGTGCAATAAATGAGATGTGAATAATTTGAGGGTACTTCTGTTTCAGCTCATTGATATAATCGTCATCGCCCTTCCCCATCAGGACAATACAGTAATCCGACAAATCCTTTACTGCCTCACAGACCTTATCAAGATTCCTGCTTCGGTTAATATAACCTTGATAGAGTATTATTTTCTTCACCTCCAATTGTTTTTGATAGGAGTTAGGGATGTTACGCTTCAAAGGATGATTCAAGGGTTTGTTTGGTATGACCGTTGGTGTCTTATCCAACTGGAGCCATACGCGAAGAATACAGGCCCTGTTATATTCTGGGACAAGTACTTCCTGTGCACTTTTTATTACTGGTTTTATCTGATCTAAGAAATCCCTACGATGATCGTTTAACTCATAGATGCTTAAAAGGTATTTCTTACCAATCAAAGCATCCTTGAACTCATAGGCTGTATTCTCATGGATAACCCACAGGAGGTCATATTGGGTGGTTTCCAATAATTGCAGATGTTCCTTATACACGTTGGAAGGTGTGTGTAGAATAGACTGAATTCTATCCGTCACCTTGTCCACCAGTCCCCTCTTTTTCTCCACAACGGCTGGTGCCAGAAAAGTCACATCACTACCTTGGTACTGCTTTTTTAGCCGTTCCAAACTATCAGGTGATTCTCTGCTGATGACCTTTAGTGCATACTTATCCTTTAAACAATCGAGGATTGTCATAAAAGGAGGAAGGAATGTACATTCCCTATACAACAGAAATAGTATTGTTTTCATTTATTATACAATTCTAAGATGATGGCTATCAATTACTTCATAAAAACAAGTAGCGATGTGATTCAGTCTCTATCATTTATTCATTACCTTCCTTTCAAAAGAAAGCTCAAACGCCCATTGAATAAATAAATCACAGGGACTTCAAATAATAGCATAATAATCACACAAACTACTCCAAATAAGTAGTACTCTGTCGTTTGATATGCAGGAATAGTAATAAACAACTGCAATAATCCGGGGACATGAATCGTAAGTAGCAATGACATATGCGTACCCATAATTATTAGTGAATTACGTCCCACATATTGCATAATGGGAAACGTGTAAATTTTTTTCAACAAATAAAACAAAACTATAGCCCATATAGAGCCCAATGTTCCATTAATGAAGAACATATATGGGTATCTTCCCAATTTTAATATACTGAAATTCACATCCAACAAATAACGAGATAACCATACATTTAAAAGAAGACATACGATACCAATAGCTAATAAGCAATAATTAACACTGATATCATTGTGAATTCGCTCTCGCAACTTGATGAATAAAAAATACAACAACTTTCCTAGTATCACAAAAAAAGTACAAGACACACCCCGTAAGACAGCAGCTAATGGGAAATAAATTATATTATAAATATCTCCATTACTAATAACTAAACTTAACTTCTCAAACAAGTAACTGCCAATCACCCCCATGACTGAACACACAATGAGTACCAGTACTTGAAGCCAAATAGTACATTTTGATGTTTTATGAAAGACTAGACATGAAACAAAGTAAGATGGAATAAACCAAATCGGTCCGACTCCATACCCTGTTATAGTTTTATAGACATTAATCGCAGATTGGTATATGCACGAAGTAATGCCAGCAACTACTAAACAATAGATAGACAAACATATTATTGCAATACAACTAAATGTCACATAGGGATTTATCAGTTTTTTCCATAGTGTACGCCAATTATTTGTTTTATTCTGACGAGTCAGGAGTATTCCCGTCAAAACAAAATAAAGAGGCACATGGAATGATGTAAGCCATATCTTAAAATCCCCCCCCCATGCATAACATGCCCCCACATTATTAAAAGCATTGCAAATCCTTTGGCCGCATCAACCCATGAAATACGGTTCAAACTAGTACTCATTCTTTGGAATATTTATTTTTTTATATCAATCCACCTATTTCCAACAAGCATAAAAATCATGATGTGGAATGCGTTGGTCTTCAGGGGGCATTTGCATATAATCTCCATAAATTACCCTCAAATAACTATCATACTCTTTTAAAACAAAAAAAGTATAGTTCTCAAACGGGACTGTAATATAGTTTTCAAAATAACTACGCTCAACTCTTTTTAAATTTTGAGATGTATTGAAAACTGTATTATCTGCATATTTTGAATGTTCGAAAGGATAACGTACTGCTAAATCGTGATGTTTCTTCTGTAATTTAGCGAATTTCGTAAAGCAAATTAAAGAATAATTAAGAATGAGGATTAAGAATCCTTTCTTATTATCACGCCATGCCTTCTTGAAATCGCGAATCGTCCATTTTTTATAACTAATCTTTTGTAAGGATCTTTTCATTTTTGAATCGTATAACTTATAATCTTCCGGATCGTCTGGCACCCCATCTATTGGGAAAACATCAATTTTAACACCCAGTTCCTTGTTTCGGTGATTTAGGGCACCTTCTTTAAGTATTGTCCTTTTATTGCAAATATTGGCGTATGGTGCATAATAATTCCAATCAAGCTCTGGCGCCAATACCTCCAACTCCGGATAGGAACCATTGAAAATTCCAAGAAACTTTTCATAGTCCGGGCGCGGCATAAGAATATCAATATCATCATCCCATGGTATGTACCCTTTATGCCGAATAGCACCGAGTAAAGTTCCCGCCGCTAATGAATAACGAATATTATTAGCACAGCAAAACTGATGTACCTTTTGTAGAATATCTAGTTGGAGTTCTTTTAACTCTTCAAGACCTATTTCTTTCATTGTTAAATTGATATTAAATCTTTCTTAATATTAAAATCATTAATTATTTCTACAAAGGCCTTAGAAACACTGTCACTTACATATGACAAGTTCTTCCTTCCATCTTGGATTGCTTTCAGGAAAGAGACTAACTCATATCGAATACCTTCACCGTCTAATTGATAAAAGTACCGTTTGTTTTGTGTCGGGTCTTCACGACGAATTTCAAAATAATCCATTTTCCACCAAGGTGCAGGGACATACACATATCCTTCAGTACCCGAAATAATCAATTCGCCTTCGCTTTTTACACCTTTGCCAACCTTGATAGAGGCAATTGCGTGTTCATAAACAAATGCAATCTTTGTAAACAAGTCAAATGTCTCTTCCTTATCAGCAAAAGTTGATGTTATTATTTTGGATTTATAGTTAGTTCCTAATAGCTGGAATACTGGCAGTAGAGCCGTTGGTCCCCATGCACAGATACTATTCCATTTATTACTCAGTTCACTAGTGTCTGTATTCTGCATATCCGCCAAACTTGTACATATAGCATCGACCGACACAACACGTCCAATTTTTCCTCCCTTTAACAAAAGTATCAATCGGTTATATGCCATCGAATAAGCAGTCTTGATGGCCTCCATCAGAATGAGACCTCTGGCTTTAGCCAATTCTGACAACTCATCAAATTGATTAGCTGATAGAACTATCGGTGACTCGCATAAAACATGCTTATTCTTTTCCAGAGCCAGTTTAATCTGTTCGTAATGCTGTGAAGGATGCGTTACCAAATATACTGCATCCACGTTGTCGAGCAACTCTTCATACGAATTAGTAATCAACTCTACAGACGGATAATTGAGCTTAAAGCGGTCTATATCGTCAACCAATGCACTTGTTACGTCAAGCCCATTAACGAAGGCACTTTCATTAGCGTACTTATAGATTGCAGGATATTTACCATATAATCCAAGCCGGATCTTATTACGCTGTGTCCTTAATTCTGTACTTGACACACCTTGCGTTCTATCAAGATACACCACCTGGCAATATTCGCCTAGATAATCAAATTTCCCTTTCCAGTCGCTTCCGATAGCAAAAATGTCAACGCCATATCGTTGTATGTCATCAATTTTTTGCCCTTCATATTCCTCTACAATTATCTCATCGGCAATACCCGTTTTCTTAACAGCTTCTATGCGCTCGATAAGGCTTTGCTCTACATTAATTTTTCCACGAGCCTTGTCGAAATCATCAGCAGTTACACCTACGATGAGATAGTCACCCAACGCTTTTGCACGTTCAAGCAATCTTTGGTGACCATAATGAAACAAGTCGTAGGTGCCGTATGTAATTACTTTTTTCATTGTTTATTCTTTATCAACTTCAAAGAATGCTTCTGCAAAAAACTCCATGGCCCTTACAGAGCCGATAGTAACCCTGAGCATGTCCTTCATCATGGCATTTCCGTATGGATGCACCAACGTTTTCTTCTCATCTTTTAAGCGTTGAGAAACCTCATGGGCATCGTGCTTGGGTTTTACCAGTACATAGTTGCCGTGGCAATCCATATACCAGTAGCCACGCTTCTCAAGCTCGGCGATAAAGTAAGCCTTGCCTTCTTTTTCCTGCCTGATTAAATCATCTATCATTTCAGGATGTTCCAAGATACGTTCAGCAAACAACAACCCTATGCTGTTCATTTCGTAGGCTAAACGCGAATTGCGCACATAGTGGATAAGATCTTTATGTCCCACAATCATTCCTACACGCAGCCCTGCTATCGACATCAGCTTGCTGAAAGTACGCAACAGCACCACGTTGTCGTTTTCCATTGCGAAGTGCAAGAATGTCTTGTCATAGAAATAATGATAGGCTTCATCAAGAATCACAATTACACCCATCTGCTTGGCTTTGTCTATAACCCTTTGCACTTCATCATCAGAATACAAATTTCCTATGGGACTGTTGGGGTTAAGCAATACAACCACACGGGTATCGTTGGTCATGGCATCAAGGATGCTTTCGATGCTGATGGTATAGTCTGAATTGTATTGCACAGGTTTGTGTTTCAAACCAAGCAGGCTGCAACATACCCAATAGATCTCGAAAGTAGGTGAAACAGTAACAACATCTTTACCAGGCTCTCCGAAAGTTTCTAGCAACACACGGATACCGTGGTCGGAACCATTGGTGCAATACACATTTTCTTTGGCCACTCCCATGTAGTCAGCATACTTGCCAATGAAGCGTTCCGGCTCGGGATACATAGCCAGATAATCAGGTGTCAATTCTTTCTTTACTGATTCCACAAACTCAAAAGGCAGACCTTCTGGATTCTCGTTTGCATCATAACGATGGTAATCAGCGCGGCCTTGCATAGGGAATACCCGTGGCGTGTTGGATATGTTTGGGTTTACGTAATAATTCATTTCTTTCCCGGATTTATTGTATACATTTTAATTTACCAACTCCAACTTATTACCAAGTCCTTCGATTTGCGATAATGGCAATTTGCGATATGAGTTATAGATTTCCCAATCCTCTTCAGAATCGAATTCTTCTCTTTTTGCCATTCCCCCAGTTAACAAATCTTGGTATGCTTCATACTGCCAATCAATTTTAAGGAATTTCGCCCCATTATCAAGGAAATCTGACAAACACTTTTTCAAACCGCTTCGCATATTTTTATAATTCATTTTATCGCCAGTCTTCCCCTCAAACAAATGCGCAGCAAGCGAGCTGTCAAAATGCCGGTTATATACTCTATCATAAATGGTATTATAACCACCCTCATAGAGTTCGTCAATTGCCCACATGTCGTCACTTGCATATATCTTGGGCATTATATTTCTTTTGCTCTTCAACACACCCAAATACAGATCTAACACCTCACGCCATGTCATATTCTCACTCGAGGCTATTTGAACTATTTTACCCATAGCCTCCTTATTATCAACCAAGTTTAATATTACGCGAGAAACATCCCAACCAAAAGTAAGCGTTGTCTCTTTATCGAGTATATTCTTATTGACAACCAAATCTCTTCCTTTTAGAATTCTATACAGCCATTGTTCCTTCTCATAGATTCCCAATTGCAGCCTTGCGTCACTGTACGTTATGTATGGTCGTATAATAGTGTAGTTATTGAAACCCGAATTCTTAATCAAATCCTCCTGTCTTGCTTTTCTTAGAGCATACCTGTTTGTAGCCAAGAAAGCCTGATCGTTGGTAACCTCCAACAGACGTGGAGATGATTCTGTCAACGGACTATCTGAATTAGCATATACTCGACTTGAGGAAAACCATATAAATTGTTCACATGATGAAAGTAGCGCAATATATCTACGTTCAAACTCATCATAATTATAATTCATAAAATCAATTACGATGTCATAGTGCACATCCAGCATTGTTTGCATAAACGCATTATCACGAGCATTACCCTCAATGTACCTCACACGAGGAAGCGATGATTTATGACTTGAACGAGAGGTCACTTCAATTTCATAAAGGCCACTTGAGGATAGCAGTTCAACGAGATACCCTCCCATTGCGCCAGTACCTCCAAATACTAAGATCCTTTTCATATTTTTCTCTACTAATTGCGGTTATGAATCATATTTAATGCTGTTGATTCGTCATCTGAATCCACAAAGCATTCAAAAACGATAGGTTTGTTCGTCACCTCCGGTGATACAAATTTATCAAGCATGGCCATAAACTCATCTTTATTTGATGCTGACATATATTCAAAACCCAAATCTTCTGCATAGTGTTTGACCAGCATGGGAGATTTTTGTCCAAAATGCCCTGCTGCAGCCACGAAAGGCTCGACCTCGTCACCTAAAAGCCGATATGCCATAGCATAACATTTTTTAAACTCGAACCCCATACCATTATTAATCAACAGCAGCCTTATGTTTTTTCCCACATGACGGTTTCCCAATACATTCAAATCATAGAAAAACGCCAAATCTCCAACAACACCAAAATATAATTTATCTGGATTGGCCAAAGATGCACCGAGCAACGACGAAGTTGCCCCATCAATTCCAAATCCACCCACTGGACAAAAGATATTTATTGAGTTGTCAAATTCAGCATAGTTCCATGTGCGCAAAGTATTTAAAATACTGAGGACGACTGTAGAATTCTCAGGTACTGCTGGTGATACTTTTTGGGCTATCCACACATTTGAATATGGCATTTGAGCAAGCTGACCATCTCGCTGCTTAGCAAGTTTATCATATTCAGATTTGCATGCCTGATAATATGATATGTCGTTTTTATTTGACTTTGAGAATTCGTCAAAGAATGCTTGTTCTGACATTTCAAACACATGGCTCAAATTATGGAAATAGTCTCTCATTTCACCGTCGTCCGAAACTCTCCATGTACGCTTACTTCGAACCATTCTCGCAGCACCTTCTTCCCCTGTAACCCCTCCAATATGTATCAGAGTGTCCATCTCATAAGCAGGAATATTGGCCTTGTTTAATGAAGATTGATTAATGGCCAATGGGTATTGGATGCGGTATTTACCCTGATAGTTACTGGTTTGGTCGCATAGAACCACCGCATTATTCGATTCACAGAAGCGCTCCACGCTGCGCGTTAACTCAGCACTCCACTTTTTATGCGAGCCTACAAATACAGCATTATGCTCACCACCCAACAAAGGCATTTTGTCACCATAAGCAATCCTATGAATGACTCTTGCCACAGGCAGACTTTTTGCCGTCAGGGCAGTTTTTTCATTATAACTATAGCTCGTAATTAAATTCAAATGAACCGAACCTCCACCCTGTCTTTTCAATTCACAAAGTGCCTTATTTGCCTGAATCTCACAGAACCATTCATCCTCCTTTGTTTGGCACATCGGCAATTCTACACTAATTTTGCAAGTATCCTTTGGAGGTGTCGTTCTGTCGGTAACCTGAGCACAGAGATGCCCAATATTTCTGCTGTGCTGTGATGATGTCAAAATGAGGATTGGCAGCTTACTATAATAAGCTTCTGTTGCCCCAGACATATAATTTCTCGCTGCGGTAGCTCCAGTACAACTAATCACAACAGGATCCCCCGTTTCAAATGAAAGTCCGCAAGCTATATATGCAGCAGACCTTTCGTCGACACTTGAATAAATCTCGAAAAAAGGATCGTTCTGAATACTACCCACAAAAACAGAATTAGTTGTTCCCGGAGAAGCAACTATCTTTTTGATATTATGTGCTTTTAGCAACGAAATCAATATCTGGTGATTTCGCTCATTCGTATAATTCAATTCTGACATAATTATCTAGTTTATTTACAATTATCCAATTCCATCTTCAAGAAATTCAGAGAATCTATTCTTGCATCCGATATCCTTGAATGTACTGCGTCATAATCGACATCCGTTTTGTATGCTTCGTCACCATTGACAAGTAACCTGTCAGAAAGGCCGAACAAGGCCAACAACTCGGCTATCTTTGAATCACCAGATTCGCGCGAGAAAGCCACGTATGGTCTTCTGAACTGTGTGGCAAAGATGATGCCATGGAATGAATTAGTCACCATAAATTCGCAGTTTTTCACAAGCGACATAAACTCTTCAATCCCTGCATCATACGCCATGCGATGTCTATCGGCATTTTCCGCGCGAAGACTGATATCAACCACCTTCCATCCATTTTGACTGGCCACCCTTTCGGCATAGTCGAACATCTTCTTGTTATAACGACGTGCATATAGAAGTAAGTACTTCTCTTTTTCTATTCTTGGTGCGGTGATTTCTTCATAATCTTTGGCCTCAAGCAAGAGAGTCGGGTCAATAGTGCGAAACACCGGCAAGTTGGTATGCTCTTTCACGTAAGGAATCATCTTATTCTCACGGATACCCAGTGCCTTGAAGTTTTTCAGTTTCTGATTAAGGATGGCGTATGTTTCGTCATTGAAATGGGCATCACCGAAACTTGCAGCATACGAAACGGCATAGCCATTCTTCATGCAAGGGTATTCAGCGAAATAAGCATCCTCGAATCCGTTCCATTCATCAATGCAGAAAATCGTGTCGCTACCACATACAAAACCATCTATCTGCTCGTCCTTTATAATCTCGTTAAAATTTTTGCAGAAGTATGTTTTCTTTGTTTTTATAAATCTGCGGTTATAAAAAGTGTCGAACTTATGATAGTTCACCCTTATGGCGGGCATGCTTAACTCAAGATTCCGACGCGAATCGGCATCCGTGTCCCACATGTGCTTCATGGGGTTAAGGATGTCGCGCTCTTCCATCATTTTGGGACAATAGTCAACCAATTTGGCCACGTATCCCAAATTCTCAACGCTCCTACACAAAGCCCACGACTGCAAAGCTGAGCCGTAGTTTGTGAAGTTTACGTGAGTATTACAACTAACTATTCCGAACGTCTTCATATATTATATAAACAATTAAACAATCCAGTAAGAATATCTTACTTTGATAACTAGTATACTGTAAAGTGATTCGATTATCGACTCAATTTTTGGCGTTTTTTTGAGAGCCTATAGAATCAAGCATACGTTGCACCATATTAAACAAGAAGGCAATTACTGAAGTCATCGCAAATACAATGATTGTGATAACTATAATATTATCTGACGGAATTAACCTTATAAAATACTTGGTTGCAATAACTTGAGCCAGGTATATCTCTAAAGTGTATTTACCAACCCATGAAAAAGCACGACCTATACGCGTTTCATTAATAATAACAATATAACGGTTAAGCACAAATAAAAACAAAGGGATTATACACGCATAAGAAATAAGCTGGTTTTGGACAAAAAACGAACATGCCACTGCAATAAGAAATATTGATGCGGTTTTCTCGGATTCGCCATTTCTAATATAGAAATAAGTTAGTATGGCCAAGTAGTATAATGGCAACCTCATAGCAAATAAATTCACAAATAATTTCGAAAGAGGATATGCAGCCAAAATAGATACGAATAAGAACAGAATTTCCATCCTTCGATTATTATATACTCTCTTAACTAATAAAAAGGCCAAAGGATAGAGCGCATATAGTATTAACAAAGATGGGACATACCATTCAATTCGCTCTAAAACAAACTTTAACGCAGAGATTCCTGAGATTTGTTGAAGAAACAATACTATCCTATCATAAGAAGAAACATCTTGGTAGAACCAGAATAGTGCGACAAACAAAAAAGTAACATATACCGGGAATATTCTTTTAATTCTTCTCCAGTAAAAGTTTATCAAATTGCTCTTTTCAAATGAAAAGCCCAATCCAACAAGAGATAAGAAGAAGAATATATCAACACCTATAGCTGCACTAGAAAAGAAAAACTCACCTCCAATGAAAGTGCGAATCCCCTTGTAAGTTCCAACGAATTGAGTAATGTGGCATAATATTATTGCAACTATCGATACACCCATTAAAAAATGCCTATTAGCCTTGCTGCAAATCTTATCCATTTAATTTATTTAAAGTAACATTATTATAATACTGCTGTTTATTTTTTCCTTTTTATTTTAGACAAGAAACCGACAATATATTTATGTACCAATTGACGCTCGTTTTTATTTAATCCAAATAAAAACGCAGAACCTACTACCGAAAAAACACATACAAATACAACAATAATCAGCCTTGCAATTCCTGGTTCAATGGTAAAATATAACAACCCAGGTATAATTACAGATACTGTTGACGCTATCATAAGAGGAATAATCAAATGATACACATATTGCCTCATTGATAAATTAATCTCTTTTTTCACAAGATATACCTTAACAAACTGGACTATTAATGTAATAACCAATTGAACAATGAAGACACTCTCTGGAGGATACCCTATACGCAAAGCAAGATACGAGAGGATTATGATAAACACATTAAAGCACCCTACAACGATTTGGAACTTTTTGATCTTGCCGGTTGCCGAATTAGCTGTCCCTATAGGATTCTCAAGAGCACCAATCAACATTGTCAACAAAGATATTCGAAGAAACGCAATTGTATGTTCCGGAACATTGACCAACCATAATTTAAGGATTATATCCGCTTCCAAAAAAATGGGAAGCTCCAGTATTAACAGTAAAAAAAATGAAAACTTAGAACTAAAGAAGATAAGACTATGCATTCGATTGAAGTCCTGTGCAGCATAGGACTTTGTAATCTGTGGATTTGCCGCCATTTGAAAATTCGTCACAAAACCTTTTACAGAACTCTGTATATTAACGGCAATACCTCTTGCTGCATTTATGACAGGGCCACAAAACATATTAAGCATAATGTTAACACCTTGTGTATAACCCACCCAAATTAGATTTCCTATAAGGCTCCACCCTGCAAATGATGTCATTTCCTTCATCAGCGGCCAATCCTTTACAAAATGGAATTTTGTCTCGGGGAAATGACGACCACAATAAATTCCATATATTAATCGATTCATCACTTGGATAAGCATTAATAACAAAGCATAGATAATGAGTTTATCATATGGAGTGACAGAAACCAAATATACTATTCCTAAATTGAGAGTTGTATTCAATACTTGTACAAATGCGAATACATTCATACGTTCATGTGCGATAATAATTGCATCATACGGCACACATATTACGGAAAGTGCTGTTGTAATGATTGAGAATTGATATACCCAAAGAGCGGCTGTCATTCGACCTTCTGGAATATTCAATTTCTCATAGAAGAACCATAACCCAACCGTTTCACACAGTACAACAATCAACAGAGCCAAACCGGTGAAAATCATTATACTAAGTGAGAACACCTTTTTTACATCTTCATAATTGCCCTTCCCAATAGAGTATGTAATATACCTATGTACAGAATTACCCATCGCCGACCGGATAAAACCGAACATTGCCACTATACTACCTACAACATTATACAAACCATAGTCTTCAAATCCCAGTGCATTTAAAACAATTCTGGCAGTGAAGAGAGAGAGGATTAAACTATAGAACATCCTCAGGTATAGCAAGAGGGTGTTCTTGGCAATTCGTTGATTGTTTGACAGCTCAGCCATTATCTTTTATTATCCTTCAGAACTCGTTGATCAAATTAACTATTATCACTACTTCTTCGATTGTAATATTCGGCCCAATCGGCAGGCTCAACTCTTCATCTGCGATCTTCTCTGTGATAGGCAGACTTATGTTGTTCCACGTTTTGTAACATTCCTGCTTATGTGGTGGAATAGGATAGTGAATTACAGTACCCACACCATTCTGCTCAAGATAGTCATGCAAGGCATCACGCTTACCATTTGCTACCAGTATCGGGAAGAGATGATAAGCATTCTGCTCATCTGGCAAACGGTCAGGCAACGCCACCAACGGATTGTTGATATGATCATAATAATAGTTAGCCACTTCCTTACGATGGGCATTATCCTCAACCAAATATTTCAGTTTTACATCCAGCACCGCAGCCTGAATTTCATCCAAACGGCTATTGCGCCCCGTGTATTTGAACACATATTTTTTCTGCGAGCCATAGTTGGCCAATGCACGGACAGCAGCAGCCAATTCAGAGTCATTGGTAGTTACAGCACCACCATCACCTAAGGCACCAAGGTTCTTGCCAGGATAGAAGCTATGGCCTGCTGCATCACCGATGGAGCCAGTGGTGCGACCATCAGTATGCTTACAACCGTGAGCCTGAGCGTTGTCCTCTATGAGTTTCAGGTTATACTTCTTGCACAGCTCACCTATCTTATCGGTATAAGCATTGCGACCATAGAGGTGGACAATAGCAACAGCCTTTGTTCTCGGAGTAATGGCAGTTTCAATGAGGTCATCATCAATCTCCAGAGTATTGAGTTTAGGCTCCACAAGAATAGGCTTCAATCCGTTCTCAGTGATGGATAGTATAGTGGCGATATAAGTGTTTGCCGGCACAATCACCTCGTCACCTGGCAGCATCACGCCCATCTCAATATAGGCACGGAAGATCCAGATAAGAGCATCCAGACCGTTGGCACAGCCAATACAGTACTTGGACCCTATGAACTTGGCATAGTTCTCTTCAAAGCGTTTGTTCTCTTCACCTTGAAGGTACCAGCCACTATTAACCACACGGGTTACAGCCTCATTAATCTCTGCGCCATGAAGGGCAGTAACATCTTTTAATGATAAAAACGGAATACTATTCATGATATCAATTAATAGTCATTTTTAATATTTTCAACTTTAAATTTTCGTCAATGTATTCAAACAGGTTCTTCCCTGCATAGTCCTTTAGATAAGGGTTCGCTCCTTTGCTTAGCAAGTACTTAAACAACCGGTCATCATTCGTGTTCAGCATTCCATTTTTTGCAAACATTATTACGGTCGTCCCCTTGTGGTTTCTCGCATTAATATCACTCCCCAAGGACACTAAATACTTTGCTGTTTCGAGCTGGTTATTATATGCCGCAACCATCAATAATGTCCAACCATGTGTTTTCTCATGCTCTGTAACATACTTTGACAAGCAAGGAATCTGTCTTAACGCATCAATGTTTCCATCTTTGACAAGTTCTTGAATATACTCAAACCGATCCTTGTAGAGTATGATATCGTAATCAATTGTAGCCACACGGAACGAATAATCATCCTCTGCTATCATTGTCCCAGGTTTGTCAATACTTTTTGAAGAAGTAATCTGGGTAAATGCTATCGGCGTGTTGCCGTATTTAGGTAGTTGAAATGCTCTGAAAGAATATGCCCTTATCTGACTGTCAATCTGTTTGGCTGTCCTATTAAAATCCACCTCAACCGTGGCATAATCAATTTCTGTGCGTGAATAATAGGTTGAATCTGCTGCGGGTTGCGGATGTGCCAAATAAGAATGATTGACCACTGCCGGCAAATTGGCAATCACCACCTGCGTACCAGTCTCGATGAGTTTCAAGTACAGGCTGCTACATGTTTCATCTTCCGATATCATAATATCTTTCTGGTCAATGATATCTCCAGTATCAATACCAGCCTCCATCAGATGGAAGGTAACGGCAGTAATTCTTTCATCGTTTAGGATAGGCATAGCAGCAGTATGGCATCCCTTATATTTAGGCAACTTGGAAAAGTGAATGTTAAATAGTTCCTTCGACTTAAATCTATCTGGCCTGATGATACGGTCAAATTCAGTCGAAAGAAAAATCAAATCTTCCCATTCGTAAACATCTTTTAAGGTAACCACCTCCACCCCATTCTCCTCTGCATACTTTTTTAAAGAACGCTGAAAGCCATCTGCACCATCGTCGTTCTTGTTTGGTATTGCATAGACCTCCATGTCAGGATAAAATTCCCGAATGTACTCGCAAACACTAACGGCAATATTGTTCTTTCCGCCGATACAGATTCTCATATTAAACAATATCTAATCAACAACAATCAAAAATTATCTTGCAGCACGAAATCTTAAAAACTCATCATAATCACGAATATAGTCTTCCTTTTGGTACACCTCACTTGCTAATACCATACATACAGCACCAGAAGAGAAATCATCCAAATCACGCCACATACCAGGCTTTACATACAAGCCTTGATATGGACGGTTTAGAAAGAAACTGCGTTTGCATTTCCCATCATCCAAGGTAACAGTAAAGGAACCAGAGGCAGCAATGATCAATTGACTCAATTCTTTGTGAGCGTGAGAGCCTCGATTCTCTCCACCAGGGACATCATAGAGGTAGTACACTCGCTTTACATCGAAGGGCAATGTTTCCCCGTTCTCAACCACTGTAAGATTTCCCTTGCGGTCGCTGTGATGCTTGTCCAACTCCACCATGGAGCAGTCAAAAACACTATATTTTTCCATCGTGTTTCAGTTTTAGGAATTCATCATATTCGCGAATATAGTCTTCTTGGCTATAATGTTCAGAGCCAAATTCCAATGCCAAGGAATTGGTGGAGAAATTGTTAATTTCGCGCCACAAACCAGCTGGCACATAGAGCCCATAATAGGAGCGGTTCAGTGTGAAAGTCTTTTTATTTTCGCCATCATCTATTTCCACATCAAACGAGCCAGACAACGCAACCATAAACTCTTGGTTCTGTTTAAAAGCGTGGCCTCCACGGATTTCCCCTCCCGGCACATCGTATATCCAATACGTCCGCTTGATTTCAAACGGGATGTGGTTCAACTGTTCCACGAAAGAAAGATTCCCTCTTGCATCAAGAAAACGTGGAAGTTCCGCTATCTTAACATCGTCAATAGTTGCCATATTATTGTCTAAAAGTATCTGAATCCACTTCTTCTTTTTTCTCTTCTATCACACGTAATAGATATTGACCATACTGGTTCTTCAACATAGGCTTGGCTAATTCGCGCATCCTTTCTTCGCTAATCCAACCCTTACGGTAAGCAATTCCCTCTAGGCATGCCACTTTCAAACCCTGTCGTTTTTCAATCACTTCAATGAATGTGGAAGCCTCACTCAGACTATCATGTGTGCCAGTATCAAGCCATGCGAAACCACGACCGAAGACCTGTACTTTCAGTTCGCCATTTTTCAGGAATTCCTGATTTACAGTGGTGATTTCCAACTCTCCACGAGCTGAAGGTTTAATATGCTTAGCTACATCTACCACCTTGTTGGGATAGAAGTAGAGTCCCACTACGGCATAATTAGATTTAGGTTCCTTCGGTTTCTCTTCAATGCTGAGGCAGTTGCCTTCTCTATCAAATTCAGCAACGCCATAGCGTTCCGGATCAGATACCCAGTAACCAAAGACTGTAGCTTTGCCATTCTCTTCTGCATCTTGCACGGCAGTCTTCAGCAGTTTGGTGAATCCTGCGCCATAGAAGATGTTATCACCGAGAACCAGACAGGCAGAATCGTTACCGATGAACTTCTCACCAATAATAAAAGCCTGTGCAAGGCCATCGGGAGAAGGTTGTTCGGCATACTCGAAATGTACGCCATAGTCACTACCATCGTCAAGCAGGCGTTTGAAACCAGGAAGGTCGTATGGTGTTGAAATAATTAGAATATCTCTGATACCTGCCAGCATAAGAGCAGAAATAGGATAATAAACCATCGGTTTATCGTAAATGGGGAGTAACTGCTTACTGACACCCTTAGTGATAGGGTAAAGCCTTGTTCCGGAACCACCGGCGAGTACTATGCCTTTCATAAAAAAAGTATTAATCTTTGTTCTGGCAGGCAGTATCGAACTGCAAACTATCGTTCCACCTGAGCTGCCAGAAATCTATTTTACAATCTACCGTCAACAATGCTACGGTCAAGTGTACACTTCACATCAAAGATAACGTGTTTCTCTTTGAGGAGGCTTGTAACGTCAAGACCTTCAAACTTCTTATGTGCCACAGCAGCAACGCAGGCATCGAACTTCTCTGTAGGCAACTCGTTTACTACCATGATACCATACTCGTGCTCAACAATGGCAGGATTGGCCCAAGGATCGTAAACCGTAATGTTCAGATTGTACTCTTTAAGTGCCTTATAGATGTCAATCACCTTAGTGTTTCGAACATCAGGGCAATTTTCCTTGAAAGTGAAGCCAAGAATGATGATGTTTGAATTGAGTACCTGAATACCCTTCTTCAACATGAGCTTGATGGTCTCAGTGGCCACATATTCACCCATACCATCATTCATACGACGACCGGCAAGAATAATTTCAGGGTTATAACCGTGACGCTGGGCGCACTGGGCGAGATAATAGGGGTCAACACCAATACAGTGACCTCCAACCAGACCAGGGCGGAAAGGCAAAAAGTTCCACTTAGTACCAGCTGCCTCCAACACATCGAGGGTGTCAATACCCATCTTGTTGAAGATCTTGGAAAGCTCATTCACGAAGGCGATATTGATGTCACGCTGGCTGTTCTCAATCACCTTAGCAGCCTCAGCAACTTTTATGGTAGGAGCTAGGTGGGTACCAGCTGTGATAACTGAGCTATAAACCTCATTGATATACTTACCTATTTCAGGGGTAGAGCCAGAGGTAACTTTCTTGATATGCTCTACGGTATGCTGCTTATCACCCGGATTAATGCGCTCGGGAGAATAACCACCATAGAAGTCCACATTCATCTTCAAACCAGATACCTTTTCCACAACAGGTATGCACTCATCCTCGGTCACACCGGGATATACCGTGGATTCATAAACTACAACATCACCTTTTCCAATTACTTTACCAACCGTGGTGCTTGCGCCCACGAGCGGAGTGAGGTCGGGATTATTATCGCTATCCACAGGTGTAGGAACTGCCACAATGTAGAAGTTGCAGTCGCGAATCTTCTCAATATCGCTAGTGCAGATGAAGCCGTGGTTCTTGATAGCATCCTGAAGGATGTCGTCTGCCACTTCGAGGGTAGCATCGTGACCGGCCATAAGTGCGTCGCAACGCTTCTGGTTCATGTCAAAACCAACGGTTTCATACTTAGTTGAAAACAAACGAGCCAGAGGCAGGCCAACGTAACCGAGTCCGATTACACAAATTTTAGTCTCTTTCATTGTTCTTATGTGTTTAACTATTTTCTATTCAATAAGTTATTTATCTCTTTGGCAACTATCCATGCATATTCACGGGCTCCTGTACTATTGAGATGCATTGCTTCTTTAAACCATTCCCTATGCTGCATAAACAGCGAATCTGTATAATAGTCAAGGATAGGTACCTGATGCTTGCGGCATATCTCAAAAGCAGGAACCAATTCTTCTGAAGAAGACCTTCCGTACTTAGGGGAGGCAATAATAGCTATTGGCACATCTTTGGATTTGGCAAGCAATATCATGTTTTCAAGGCACTCCAGTTTGAAACCATCTATCTGAGCCTCTGAATCATAGCCTTTCTTTTCTGGTTCGTAACTCAATTCTCCTTCAAGCGCCACATAACCGTGGCCCGCCTTAGGCAGTGCTCTTACGATGTCTTTTCCCTTGTTAATAATCTCGGTGTTGTAACGCATCATCCCAGAATGGGCTTTATACCATTCCTCGGTAGAAACCTCCTTAATTATTGTACCCACAACAGGATTTTTGTAGTAAGGTTTTAAGCTGCGTATATAACGCTTGTGATTGTCATCGTTTGCATAGACGTTAATATCAAAGGCTGGTTCCACATCCAAAAGCACCAACTTGGGCTGATAGCGCTCGAGTATCAACGACAACAAGCCGTATGACAATACCACCCCATTGCCATCATAACCTGCGTTATAGACATCCAAGCCCAACACATCGCTGATAAGAGGAGTGTCGTAATGGTTCTTGCAACGACTGGAGCCAAATATCAGCACGTCATGCTGGTCAACCATCACAAGGTCGTTGAGTTCGCGGGTAGGACCTCCTTTAGCATGGCTTTGAAGATAGTCTCCAGCAAATCCAACGCTGCGGTCAATCGCTGCAACTATTACGAAAAACACCAGTATGTTGATGATGTACTTCTTCACGGCTCAGAAATTGACATAAATAAAAGAACCACCATCTAACGCTCCAAACATCAATACCATACAGAACAGCCCCACATAGATTGCCCAACGTACCGGTTTGGCTTCAAGAAAGCTCATCTTGCTACTGAAATACTCGTCACGCAAATCTTTGAAGAACAGCACAGCCAAACCTATCGCAATGATAAACAACAACTCTGTACCCACTCCTGTCATGCTTGGAGTTCCAACGTCTGTAAACATCTTGCATATTGCGTGCCATGCCTCACCAATGCTTGGCATCCTAAAGAACACCCATGCGAAGTTCACCAACAGGAATGTAATGCATATTCTAATGGCTTTTACAGCCCAGTTATGACCTTCATACTTCTGCCAACCTAATGCCTTCTCAACTATCTGGAACACACCGTGCATACAACCCCACACGATAAAAGTCCAGTTGGCTCCGTGCCAGATGCCGCTCACAAGGAAGGTCACTAAAATGTTCCAATATGTTCTGACTTTGCTGCAACGGCTACCACCAAGAGGGATATAAACCTGTTGCGTGAGCCATCTGGTCAATGATATGTGCCATCTGCGCCAAAACTCAGTTATACTTGTTGCGAAGTAGGGTCGTTTGAAGTTGTTTATCAGATTGAATCCTAAAGTTGCTGCTATGCTAATTGCCATTAAGGAGTAACCAGCGAAGTCGCAATATATCTGCAAGGTATAGAACAGGCTCGCGACAAAAATGGACGAACCGCTATAATGGATGTAATTGGCGTAAACCGTATCAACATACAATCCCAATCGGTCAGCAATGACTAATTTAATGAACATGCCCCAAAGGAGCCATTTCAATCCTTGTTTGCCTTGCTCGTAGTCAAATTTGTGTGGGTTCTTTATCTGAGGCAGTAGTTCGTCAGCTTTACTGATTGGGCCGGACATTACCTGAGGGAAGAAAGAAACGAATAGCAGATAATCCAACAGGTTCTTTTCAGCCTTTACTCTTCCATGATAAACATCCAGCATATAGCCCACAGCCTGGAAAGTGAAGAATGAAATACCAACAGGTATCGCCCAATTAAGACCCGGCAAAGCGAACTGCAACCCCACGCTGGCAAGTCCTGCACTGATGCTGTCATTAAGGAAATTGTAATACTTGAATACCAACAGTGGCAACAATGCCAACAATGCAAAGCACCAAGCTAACCTTTTCCGTCTCTTTTTTTCGTTAACTTTTAACTCTTCACTCTCTACTCTTAATTGTAAAAAGTGCCCCCCCCCAGTACGTCACCAACGTGACACCAAGCAGCACAAGGGCATATACCAGTTTCCAATTCATATACAGAAGGTAGCTCACCACAAGGAGCAAAACCTTCCTCCACGTGTTCCACTTGGCAGGGATTGCCCAGTAGAACACGAAGATAAGCGGGAATATGAACCAGAAATTAAGGGAGGTAAATGACATATTATTCTTTACAGATTAGCTTTATACCACTCAATAGCCTCGTTCAGGCCTCTCGCAAAATCATACTGCGGGTCATAACCCAGCAGACGCTGAGCCTTACTAATATCCGCATTGCTGTGCTTGATATCACCTTTACGGTCGGGGCCAAAGATTGGCTCAATGTCCTTACCCAAAGCTCTGGTAAGGTCATAATAGATGTCAATCAGATATTCACGGCCACCATAAGCCACATTGAAAGCCTCGCCACTTGCTTCATCAGGCGCAAGACAGGCTTTAAGGTTGGCTTCAATGACGTTTTCAATATAGGTAAAGTCACGGCTCTGTTTGCCGTCACCATTAATAGTGGGACGTTCGTCGTTCAGGAGTTGCTTGATGAACTTAGGAATTACAGCAGCGTATGCTCCATGAGGATCTTGTCTCCTTCCGAATACGTTGAAGTAGCGAAGTCCGATGTTTTTCAACCCATAGTGCTTGTGGTATTGCTTGCCCCACTCCTCATCACAACGCTTGCTAAGGGCATAAGGGCTGAGGAGGTTGCCTTCTACGCCTTCCTTCTTAGGCAGGTGAGCCTCATCGCCATACACAGAGCTACTGGAGGCATACACAAAGGTCTTCACTCCTTTCTGACGGGCAGCCTCCATCATATTCAGCGTACCTTGAATGTTATTAGCGCAATAGAATAGCGGCATCTCGATGCTGCGAGGCACACTGCCCCAAGCGGCCTCGTTAAGCACATAATCCACTCCCTCGCAAGCACGCATACAGGTGTCGAGGTCTTTGATGTCGCCCTTAATGAACTCGTAGTTCGGATTGCCCATAAACATATCCACATTAGCCTGTTTGCCGGTGGAAAGGTCGTCGAGGCAACGCACGCGATGCCCCAGTTTCAAAATAGCTTCACAAAGGTTGGAGCCAATAAAACCGGCACCACCCGTCACCAAGAACAAGCTGTCTTTGGGAAATTGAAGTTCTGTGTATAACATATTATTGAGGTAATTATTGTTAACTTATATTTTTCACATATTTTGCTGAAGATTCCGCACTGACAGCAATCCTGCCATCGGTGACGACGGCTTCCAACAGGCGCTTTACCCTGTCCTGGTCAGCGTTGCTTATGGCATTGCTCTCGATCAGGCTATGGCCTTGAGCCACCTTATCGTCCTCAACAGCCCAATAGAGGACGTAGGAGCATACGCCTTTCAGCGTAAACCCGGATTTCTGTTGGGTGATGTATTCCTCAACGAGGTTGCGAAGTTCGCAGTCGGTGTAGGTTACTGACACTTGGTTATTATTGTTTGTCATAGAATTAATTATTCAATTATTCATTTGAACTTTCACTACCACTTTCTTAACCACTCGAGGCTCATCTATACATAACTGAGGCATGTGACCGTCCTGAGGATAGAACACGGCAAAGTAACCATTGCCAATGGTCATTACTATTGGCTTAATAGTGGTTGAGTATAATGCCGCATCGTCTTTATCGCTATAGGGTTTAGTTTCTATCAATTTATCAATGGGCAGACACGCAACTCTCTCCTGGCCTTTCAAGGTACATTGTATGTCAATATACTTCCTGTGTGCTTCGTAGCCATACTCGTTCTTATCCTTAGTCTCATATTCAGACACGATAGCCTTTACCCGAGGGTTAATTTGATACACCCCGTTGGCAATACTGGCATCAGCCTCCTTTAGGAATTTTATCCCTTCGTAAATGTCAGGCGATAGACCTTTATATAATTCAAGATTAGAGATGTTATCGTAGATCATCTTAGATTGTTTTCTTTGAGCAGTCGAGTTAAGCGGGTACCCTCCTGCCCCTAATGCGGCTCCGGCTGCGCGTAAAGACCGAGAGGGGCGCTTTATTTCAGTTGATAGTTAATAATTGGAAAAATGTTATAAGCTTGACTTATAATATGACTGAAAGAGGTAATTAGTATAATTCTTAGCATTTTACAAATCAGGGTAGTCAATTATACTTGCGTATTCATTATTATCTCTTTGCAGTTTATGAAGCAAGTCTCGTTTCAGGCTAAGCATTCTGTCAAGTTCAACATAATGTCCATTAGTACAATGGTAGGCATCTATAGGGTCATATTGGTCTACTCGTAATTGCAAACCGCATTGCGGACAAATTGGCCAAAAATCATTCATTTCATAATGCCCGGTTTCTTCATTCAGTTTCCATACCCATTGGAACTTGTAGCCCATATATTCTTCCTCGGTGTGCATCAAAAATGCAGGTTGTTTTTTCTTTCCTCTTAACATCAAGAAAACAATCAAACAGGCCGTCGCTACGACTACAAGAAAATACCATAATGGTATTTGTGCCGTAATAACATTCTTCAAGAACACCCACAATCCATCCCACTTCTCGCCTAATGCCTCTATCAAAGCATAAACGAAATTACCAGCCACACCAGTTATGGTTCCTATATATAATTCTCGTTTCGTCATTTTTGAATTCAAGTTTGTTGTTGATTATTCTTGTTGTGTTTGATTATTTCTGTTCCTGATTTGAAAACAGGGTAAGTTGTTCAGTTTTAAAGTATTCTCTGAGAATAATTTTACCCCAATCCTCAAGGTCTTCTTTTTGCAGTTCATCAGCAGTCAGAAACCTGCCGCTCTTGCTTACTCCTTTTTTTAACACCAATTCGTTTGCGTCCAGGTTTAGTTTCGGTTCTCCTTCGACTTTTATACTAAAGCATATTGCCAAATGCTTCTTGCTTTTCTCCACATTGGGCGTAAATATGATGTTCGGTAATTTGTCATCCAAAGAAACAGAAATACCTATTTCCTCTTTTAATTCTCTCTTCAATGCAGACTTGCAAATATCAAGGAGACAGCCTTTCCCCTCTGAAACAACATCCTCACGTCGAGTATGTCCACCAACGTAAGGCAGCAATCTATCTTTTTCAGGCGATTTTTCTGTATTTGGAATATTGCTCTTTTTGACAACAAGTATCCTGTTTTTCTCATTGGAGATAACAGCAATAGGTATAGGTTGCAAATATTGTTCTTTATCCTCTACATCATCTCGATAATCGAATTTTATTTTATTTGAATCTAATAAAGGTCTCAATTCCTCATACTCAAAGAAGTTCTTTGTTCCCAATACAGAAATCAGTTCATCGGTTTTCTCAAAATAACCGATGCGTTCCATGAGGACATTTCTTAACGTATTCAATGCCATCTGTGTCACTTCTTTGCCTACCTGATCCTGATTCTTCTCGGTTGTATCGATTTTAAACACATTGCGGAATCGGTCTCCTTTGCTCTTAATAGTAGCCTCTATTGCATTAAGGTAGGTTTGCAAAACGCTGACATTCATAATGGAGCCAGGCTTATTGGTGAGCAGATTTGCATATTCCCTTTCAATTGATTTTTCTGGTGTTGTACAGAACGCAAAAACAATATCTATCGACTTTAAAAAATCCTCGTGAAGCAATAGCGATTCCACTGCCTCCTTCAACTGGCGTTCCATTTTTCCACAGGAATATAGCCATTCAAACCAACACAATGCATCAAAGATGCCCCTATCAAGAATCAATACCTCAACAGTGCTCTTCTTGTCTTCAAGAACTCCTATCATTCCTGCAAGTGACATACAGGCGGTCCAAACATTAAACATAGGACTCTGTTTGTCGCTAACAGGACAAACACTTGCCCTTTCCTGAATTACTTTTACAGAGAATCCGTTCCTTTTCAGAAACAGTTCCAAAGAGTTAATACTTGAGGTTTTCCCAGCTTTTGGTGAACCGCTAAACTCGATAACAATCGGATGTTTCTGACGGTGTTGCTGCTTCAGTTCATGAACCCGTTCTGCCAAAGTCTGTAGTTCGTTAATCACTTTAAGTTTTTCTTCCTGGCTGGTCATAGCTATATTATTTTATTGATTTGTTCTTTACTGAAAACATCGAACAGGTCAAGTACATTACCTATTGAAAAGCCGATAATACCGGAAACAATCGCTGACAAATAAACCATACGCTCATTTATGGTACAGTCCATCCCACCAACAAGAAACTTCAGACCACCTATCAGACATATCACAAACATTATAGTAAAGACCACAGAATAGATTGGCCGTAACAGAAAATACAACACATTGCCAATGATAACAGATTTGTTATTGCTTTCGAAAGACACCCTGCCATCAATACAAGCTTTATACAGTTTTTGGGAATAACGAACCCCCGTCAACATGGCACTCGACAACATAGACACATAGAAAGTGTATTCCCTGACTGATTCTTGGCTCAACTCACCTTGCATACCATACAGAAGAAAGTAAAGAACAAAAATCGCCCCGCCTAGTATCAAAGCGAAATAATATACAAAAATGAATATCACCCATCCTTGGGGTATGTGATAGTCAAGTGGTTTGTTATCCATATTTCATTGTTTTATTTATTCTTCCTTTATCAAGTCAACCACCTGCTCTGTACCAGCCAGCTCGTCGTTCTCTACCACGTCAGGCAAGTAATCAGGCTCAACATGAACCAACAGACGGCCATGAGCAGGAAACGTTCTCGAACTCAGCGACCATTGAAGATAAAATGAACCAATGTCGTGAGGGGCATGGACAAACACTTCATCGAACCTGTAGAACGACTGCGGGTTGAGCGTGGCAATATTCTGAAAGATGCCCAACTCACTGGCCGAAGTGGCGTTGATGCGTTTAGGCTGAATAAGCGGTATGCCATATTTCTCGTTGGTGTCGTCGAAGGTCACTTGCCTGTCAACAGCCAAGACGCTTATCTCCAGATTGTCGAGCGCCTCGGTGCCTCGGTTGAAGAATATGAGCCTGACGGGTGCCATGCTGAGGTTTGTGGTTTTGCCGGCCGGCCTGGCCACCATAATCTTTGCCATCGGTTTCTGAATCTTGTTTGACAGCTCCTGAATGGCATTGAGCGAATTGGTGAGAGCGTCAAGCGCAGGCGTATTGTAGGTGACGGCTTTTGCCATTTCTCTCCGTTTGGCCGACTGGTAATATATCTTCTTATACTGCGGACGGATGGTTATCTCGTTTGACAATGATAATCCATCGTCCGTCTGGAACAAGAGCTCGCAGGCATATTGGGGCACTTGTTTGGCACGTTCCTCATCCACGTCCTTGATGATGTTACGAATCCAGAGGTGCAGGTTGCTGAGGCTCTTCACATCGGTAAACAGCGTGATGGTGTCGTGGTTGATGTCGAAGGGCATGAATTCGATATGCTCGTCGTCGTCCTTGTTGAGCGAGGCCAGCACTATCATTCGGTTCTCGCCTTTGGCGTGGAGGGCATAGCCGTACTCGTACATCACGTTGCTGTTGGGCATGTGTTTCGGCAGGTCGTGCCGCTCGGGCGCAGGCGTGTAGGTGACCACGGGCGTGAGGTCGGCAAGGAAGATGTCGCAGTGGAGAATCTTGTCGAGCACCTCGGCGTCGATGTTGCGCTTGCCGGTGCGGTTGCGCGTATCCTGGTCGACGACCAGCTCGATGCCGTCGGCCTCAAGGGCGGCTTTCGCCTCCCGCAGCGCGGTGTTGATAACCGAGCGGGTATCTTTCCGGTCGTTTTGCCAAGAGAAGAACAAAGTATATTGCGACATATTTCTCTCAATTTCGCCCCCGTTTCGTCCTCAAATTGCCACTCCCCGGAGGTCTTATCGTTTGGCCTATGCTTCGCCTACGCTACGCCTATGGTACGCCTATGGTACAAATCACATCTTCGAATCAAGATTCTTCCCCTTCTCCTCGTGCTCGAAGTTCGGGATGAACTCCCGTATGGCATTCCTTCGACAAGCTCAGGATAAACCAATTCATGGTGAGCCTGTCGAACCAAGATGGCCTCGAGCTTCTGGAAAAAGGCGGTTAGCCAGTTGATAATTGATAGTTGTACATCTTGTCATCGAGGTAGTCGGTGGCGTGAAAATTGACTTTCTTCTTTCCGCTGGCGATGAGGGATTATTTTATTCCCACACACGGAGGGTTCTTATTTTTCTACATCGAAAAACTCGAATTTGCTGCTCGCAGGTTATATTTCGAACACGGATAGCTCGGATTGAACGGATATTTGGCTCGGGCTTCGCCCTCGCCTAGGGGCTACTTTTTCTTGTTCTTCAAGAGTTTCTTTTCTTCGCTGGCCAAGCGACGCTCGACCTTCTTGACGTCCTCTGCAGCAGGGAGGTTCTCGGGGATGATGCCTCGCTCGGTGAGCATTTTGCGCACTGCGGCATTGTTATCGATATGCTCCTTGGTGATGGAGGCCTCGCCCTGAAGGTCCTTGGCCTGCACGTTAACGCTGGTCATCTCAGCAGCAAAGTCCTTTGCCTTAATACTGATGGTGGGCAGAAAGTCGGCCAGAGGGCGGGTCTGCACAGCGAAATAGGTCTGCGCAAAGGCGATTTGCGGCTTGCGCGGGTCGCCATTCTGCGCAACAAGATAACAGGCATAGCGGGTGAGCATGACATCTTCGACATCGCGAAACGCACCACTTCCCAGTTCGACCTTTTTATTGACGTCAATAAAATGGTCTGATATGGGTTGTCCCTTTATATCGCTATATTTCACAACCCTAAGCCGTAGCCTAAGCCACGGCTCAGGGTGGATTCTTTAGAATGGCACTTCGTTGCCTTCCAGCCAATCGGAATCAACCTGAAAGGTTGCCGACGACGTACCTGCCGTAAAGACCTGTCCACGTAACGTGGTAATTCGGTTTCGCCTCAATGGTACGTTTGGCACCACCTTTGTGAATAACACATTCCAATCAGCGTCAAGCGCCTCGATGGTAATGTCCATCGTCTGCTCATCGGTAGCCAGGAACGTGTAGTTGCTCACATCAAGTGTCGTCACAGCACTGCTAGGCGTGTTGGTGACCGCAAACCCACTGTTGACCGTGACCAAACCCGTGGTTGGATTGAAACTCTTGCCACCGGCACCGTAGGTGGTGCGGATTTTCGTCACGCATTTGCGTGTGCTTGTAAACTTCAGTCGTCCCTTCATAGAACGCCAAGTCGATAGCCTTGACACCAGCGTATTCGATTACCGGCTCCCCATCTCGAGTGGGAAATTTCCCCTCGGTGATTGTAAAATCGTTGACACCAACGCGAATGTGGGCAAAACCCTCTGGTTGACTTGTAGTCAACACCTCTTTTTTGCTGCAGCTCACCACCAGCAAGCTGACAGCCAGCATAAAAAATAGCTTTTTCATAAATATTGAATTTATAGTTACTTGTACGCTGCAAAGGTACAAATAAAACTTATTGCTTCAACATTTTTTTGAAAAAATTTTTATGCCAACTCGTTGATTATCTATATATTATATGTTATAGATTATTATATTGTTATATACGCGCGCGATACTTATTTTTTATTACTACGCCTTTCTTATCAATCCCTCTTAAAAATATCTCTCGTATAAACTTTCTCCATCACATCGTCCAAGCAACTATCATATCTGTTTGCAATAATTGCCTGACTCTGTTCTTTAAACTTCTTCAAATCATTAACCACCAAACTTCCGAAGAATGTGCTGCCGTCTTCCAATGTAGGCTCGTAGATAATCACCTGAGCGCCTTTGGCTTTGATACGCTTCATCACTCCTTGAATAGCCGATTGACGGAAGTTGTCGCTATTGCTCTTCATGGTGAGACGATAAACTCCGATTGTCGGAGTTTGGTGCTCTGCGCCATACTGGTTGTTGGTCGAGTAGGCATAGTAGCCTGCCATTTTGAGAACCTGGTCGGCAATGAAATCTTTTCTTGTTCTGTTGCTCTCGACAATGGCCGTCATCATATTCTGAGGAACGTCCTCGTAGTTTGCCAGAAGTTGCTTTGTATCTTTCGGGAGGCAGTAACCGCCATAACCGAAACTTGGGTTGTTATAATGAGAACCAATACGCGGGTCAAGACCAATGCCGTCGATAATGGCTTGAGTATCGAGACCTTTCATCTCTGCGTACGTGTCAAGCTCGTTGAAGTAAGAAACTCTTAATGCCAGATAGGTGTTGGCGAAGAGCTTCACGGCTTCAGCTTCTTTCATGCCTACAAACAGCATCGGCACATCCGTCTTGATAGCTGCCTCTTGTAGAAGCTTAGCGAATACGTGAGCGCGCTCGGTGAGCCAATCAATATCAGTCAAAGCTTTGATAGCCTCATTTTCCTCTTGATATTCAACACCTTTCATCATCTTCGGGATACCAACGATTATACGGCTAGGGTAGAGATTATCGTAGAGGGCTTTGCTCTCGCGAAGGAACTCAGGACTAAAGAGCAGGTTGAATTTCTTAACACCTTTTGCGGCATACTTCACATACAAACTTCTCGTGTAGCCAACAGGAATAGTCGATTTGATAACCATCACCGCCTCCGAATTCACCTTCAGCACAGAATCGATAACAGCCTCCACCGCAGAAGTATCGAAGAAATTCTTCTGGCTGTCGTAGTTGGTTGGAGCAGCTATCACAACAAACTCAGCATCTCGGTAACCAGCCTCTTGGTCAAGAGTAGCCTTGAGGTTTAAAGGCTTAGTTGCCAAATATTCCTCAATATAATCGTCCTGAATTGGTGACTTTTTGTTGTTCACCATGTCAACACGCTCTTGAACCACATCGACAGCTGTTACTTCATTATGTTGAGCGAGCAGAGTGGCGATACTCATGCCCACATAGCCTGTTCCTGCTACTGAAATTTTCATAAACCGTTTCTATTAATTCTGTTCTTGATAATGCTGTTTAATATTTTCTCCACACCATCTTATTCACCACACCAACATAGCTCTGAATGATGCGGACCACCTTTGTGCTCACATTCTCATCAACATAATCCGGTACCGGTATGCCATGATGACCATCGCGGATGAGTTCCACTGCTACATCAACGCTCTGCAAAAGACCAACTGTGTCAATTCCACTCAACACGAAACAGCCTTTGTCCAAAGCCTCTGGGCGCTCAGTTGATGTGCGGATGCATACAGCTGGGAATGGATGTCCCACACTTGTAAAGAAACTGCTCTCTTCTGGTAATGTTCCTGAATCGGAAACCACTGCAAAAGCATTCATCTGCAAGCAGTTGTAGTCGTGGAATCCAAGTGGCTCATGCTGAATAACTCTTTTGTCAAGTTTAAAGCCGCTTGCTTCGAGACGTTTCTTAGAACGAGGATGGCAGCTGTACAATATCGGCATGTCGTATTTCTCAGCCATCTGGTTGATTGCAGTGAAGAGACTCATGAAGTTCTTCTCGGTGTCGATATTTTCTTCACGGTGAGCTGAAAGCAGAATGTATTTGCCTTTTTCCAAACCTAATCTCTTATGAATGTCAGAAGCCTCAATCTCTTTCAAATTTTCATGCAAAACCTCAGCCATCGGGCTACCTGTGACGTATGTGCGCTCTTTTGGAAGTCCAGTGTCGGCAAGGTAACGACGAGCATGCTCACTGTAAGCCATGTTCACGTCGCTGATGATATCAACAATGCGGCGGTTGGTTTCCTCTGGCAGGCATTCATCTTTGCATCTGTTTCCTGCTTCCATGTGGAAAATCGGAATATGCAAACGCTTGGCACCAATGACACTCAAACAACTGTTAGTATCGCCTAAAACTAATACTGCATCTGGTTTGATGTCAACCATCAGCTTGTAGCTCTCGGCAATGATGTTTCCCATGGTTTCGCCAAGGTCGTTGCCGACAGCGTTCATGTAAACTTCAGGGTCTTTCAGTTTCAAGTCCTTGAAGAAGACACCATTCAAATTATAATCATAATTTTGGCCAGTGTGAGCCAGGATTGTATCAAAATACTGACGGCATTTGTTGATGACGGCTGCCAAACGAATGATTTCAGGGCGTGTGCCAACGATGATGAGAAGCTTAAGCTTCCCGTTATTTTTAAAACTTACCATAGTTATATTTTTTCAAAATAGGTATCTGGTTTATTCGGGTCGAAGATTTCGTTGCAGTACATTACTGTAACCAAATTTTCAGTATCACTTAGGTTAATGATATTATGTGTATATCCAGGTAGCATGTGCACGCACTGGATGTTATCGCCTGAGACTTCGAACTCAATGATTTCGTCCGTGCCAAGTTTACGTTCTTGAATTAAACCATGACCGCTTACAACAATGAAGAATTCCCACTTGGTATTATGCCAATGCTGACCTTTTGTAATACCCGGCTTTGAAATATTTATGCTCACTTGACCGCAGTTCAAGGTGTGAACCAGTTCAGTAAATGAACCTCTGTCATCCACATTCATCTTCAACGGAAAAGCGACTTTTTCCTTCGGAAGATAGCTAAGGTAAGTACTGTATAATTTCTTGGCAAAACTGTTAGCAGGAATCTCCGGGATCATCAAGGTTTTGGGCTGTTCAGCAAACGATTTCAGCAACTCCACAATCTCACCTAAAGTTATTTTATGGGTTACTGGACAGTAACAATATCTTCCCTTTTTCGAACACGGATTACTCGGATTGGACGGATTTTTTTCACTGTCATTTTTATCCGTTGAATCCGTGTCATCCGTGGTCGGAATAACTTCGAGACCGTCAAATTCACATCTGTGCTCCTCTCCCTTCAAACAGGCAATCATTTCGTCAACCAAGTCGTCGATATAGAGCAATTCCAACTCAACCGAAGGATCATTTACAGTGTAAGGCAAATCGTTGGCAAAAGCGTTGCAAAAAGTGGCAACAGCGCTATTATAATTAGGTCTGCACCATTTTCCAAACAAATTCGGGAAGCGATACACTAAAACTTTTGCACCGGTTTCCTTGCTGTAATTCAAGAACAAATCTTCGCCAGCTTTCTTGCTGCGCCCATATTCGCTATTGCCGAAACGACCTGTTAAAGAAGCCTGTTGCGAGCTTGAAAGCATCACAGGACAACGGTTATCATGCTTTTTCAGCGTATCAAGTAAGGTCGAAGCAAAACCGAAGTTGCCCTGCATGAACTCTTCCTGGTTCTGAGGACGGTTCACGCCAGCAAGATTGAACACAAAATCGCAGTCCTTGCAGAAAACATCCAAATCCTCAGGCTTCGAATCGATGTCATACTCATAAACAGCATCAACCTGCACATCGCCATAGCAACGCGCCTTGCCTTCCTTTATATTATTAAGCTGCGCACAGAGGTTCTTTCCTACAAAACCCTTAGCTCCAGTAACTAAAATCTTCATATTACACTAAATTCGGTATCCCGTTCAATTCATTCTGAATGTATGTCAGCGATGCAATCTTCGCCTTTGTTTCTTCAAGGTTCAGACGATATGTGTTGTCGCTGTTAAACTCCTCTATCGTTGCACGCTTGGTATCACCTTCTTTGAAATATTTATCGTAGTTCAAATCGCGGTTGTCGGCTGGAACTGCGTAGAAGTTACCCATGTCGATGGCCTTGGCTGCTTCTTCTTTTGTCAGCAATGTCTCGTACATCTTTTCGCCATGGCGGATACCAATAACTTTGATTTCTTCTTTCTTGCCACCAAACAACTCACAAACGGCCTCGGCCTGAGTCTGGATTGTACATGCGGGGGCTTTCTGCACAAGAATATCACCATTCTTGCCGTTCTCAAAGGCAAACAATACCAAATCAACAGCCTCTTCAAGACTCATGATGAAACGGGTCATCTTCGGCTCTGTTAAAGTAATTGGGTTGCCTTTGCGAATCTGGTCAATCCAAAGAGGAATAACCGAACCTCTTGAACACATCACGTTGCCATAGCGAGTGCAGCAAATCTTGGTGTCGCCGCTCATTCTTGACTTTGCAACCGCTATCTTCTCCTCTATGGCCTTGGTGATTCCCATAGCGTTGATTGGATAAGCTGCTTTATCAGTACTTAGACAAATCACACACTTCACGCCTGCATCAATGGCAGCGTCAAGAGTGTTATCAGTTCCGATGACGTTGGTCTTCACAGCCTCCATTGGGAAAAACTCGCAACTCGGGACCTGTTTCAGTGCAGCCGCGTGAAACACATAATCAACGCCTTTCATGGCATATTTCAGTGTGCTCTTGTTGCGCACGTCACCGATATAGAATTTAATTTTATTGGCCACTTCAGGCATGCGAGCCTGGAAGTCATGGCGCATATCATCCTGCTTCTTCTCATCACGGCTAAAAATGCGGATTTCACCAATATCCGTTCTCAAAAAACGGTTCAAAACTGCATTACCGAAACTGCCGGTGCCTCCGGTGATAAGGAGGACTTTGTCTTTGAATACTGACATATATGTATTTATTTTGTTGAATTTATTTTATTAGTTTATATATGTTCCTCCACCCCTCTGAAATGCACATTCAACTCATGCAGATGCTCCAAAAGCGTTCCGAGAGGCGTGCCTTCAGTCATCTTGGCAAAAGCATTCACATCCTTAGGGAAGCACTTGCCGCCATAGCCGAACTTGCCATCCGGACCAGGCACGTAGGTGTGAGTGTCGCTGATATAGCCCGAAAGCAGCACGCCGGTATGCACCTTGCGCCAGTCAGCACCCATCTTTTCGCAATATTCGCGGCAAGCGTTGAAATAGGTGACTTTATAAGCACCAAACACGTTGTGCATGTATTTTGTGAGCTCAGCCTCCAACGGCGACATGATAGTGAACTTTTTGCCGACAAAAATCTTGGCGAGCAGATCGTGCGCACCCGTAAACACCATCGTCTGCTTCTTGAAATCTTCGATATATGTGCGCTCGGTAAGAAACTCTGGCATGTAATACACCTGGTGGCCAGTTTCACGCGTTAGCATTTCGCTCGAGCCCGGAAGTATTGTTGTACGCACAAACACTGGCACATCCGGCAGGTTTTTAATCAACTGCTTCATCAGTGTCAAATCCTGTGTGCCGTCGTCTTCAGTAGGGACATGAATCTGCAAAAAAGCAATGTCGATATCGCTCAAATCATCATTATAACCTTTCGGCGGGTCGCTGATAAACAACTTGCACTCCGGATTGTTGTGCTCCAACCAATCTTTCAGCGCTCCACCCACAAAGCCACAACCTATTATGCCAACGTTAATCATATAATATATAATGTATATTCGTTTAATCTTTATTTATCCAACCGCCACTTTCACCACCACTTTCTTCACCATCCGTGGCTCATCGACACACAACTGCGGCATGTGACCGTCTTGCGGAAAGAAGATGGCAAAATATCCACCGCCAATTGTCATTGTTTGCGCCGCAACACCCTCAGCAGCATAGAAAGCCGCATCCTTCTCTTCGCTATAAGGCTCTGTCTCAGTCAACTTTTCTATCGGCATATAAGCAATCCGCTCCTCACCATTCAAAAGATACTGTATGTCGATGTTCTTCCTATGCGCCTCAAAGCCAACCTTATTCTTCACCTTAGTTTCATATTCAGAGACTATGGCTTTGACACGAGGGGTGATTTGATAAACACCTGGTTCGATATCGGGGTTTAGCTGGTGCAAATAGGTCAAACCAATGTTAATGTCATTGGAAAGGGCTTTGTAAAGAGATATGTTGGAGAGGTGGTCGAAGATCATATTACTGAGATTCTTATAGATTAGATGTTGATTGTACAATCATTTTTATTGAATACTTTTTATTTTTGCCAGTACATATTGTTGGTACCAAACAGGAACGAATTCTCCGTATGTTTCTAGCTGCTCGTTTTCTTTCTTGGCAAAAAGCTGTGGTTTGCTAGAACTATTATCAAACAAATATACACTATCAGCTAATTTTATAGCGTCGAATAATAAATCCATAGTCCTTTTATAACGCATCTTTACTTTATTCTCATCAACATTATGACCACCTGATTCAAACCTTGTTGATACTCTTTTTACATTAAGGTCAGGATCATGTAAAGAAATAAAATAAAGGTATACTTTATAGCCATATTCTCGTGCTCTTTTTATAAATTCCAATTTCGAGGGATGTGACATTACTGTTTCAAAAGAAAAACGGTCAGTTATACCCAAGAGTGCATTACGAATTAAATCTGCAAGAAAAGAAACAAAGTATCCATCAATTAAATTTTTATCTTTTACTGAAATGCCATTATTTTCAAATGCCCACCAATTACGATTTGTAGGTATTGTCCATTTGGAATATTCTTGTTCAAATATTGCTTCATCAACCATTAATTCATAATCAGAAAACTCCAATCTGGAAGTAGTCTGCATCGTTTTAAGCATTTCATCGGCATTAATGTATGTGCCTATCTTAAATCGAGGAGCTATAATGTCGTTTTTCAACGTTGATTTGCCAGAGCCATTCGGCCCAGCAAAAATTCTAACTCTTTTCTTGCCGTTCATCTAATCACAACCACCCTATCGGAATCGTTTAAACGCACTCTTACTTGACCTGTCTTCTTTATTACTTTAATACTTCCGTCTGAAGTTACATGAACAATTGAATTTCCACGCATAATATACGCGCCAGAAGTATTCTTCGCTTTGTTGAACGCCCTGTTGCCGTTTTTTGCTAATTCCTGTCTAATTATATTTAATTCGGTCATAATACTACTTTTGATTAAGTCTTAATATTTCTTAAAAATAATTTTTTACTATATATAACTTATTATTTCTTTTGTTTATTGTTAAATAATAGAACTGTTGTAATTAATCTATCAGAACATTTTATTAGTGTCATTTCACTTAATAACTAACGAAAGGACTTCATATAAAAAAACATTCATATTTAACATAGGTGCATTACCAAAATATGATGCAGAATTAACTTTTATTGTATTGTTATTTTCTTCGAAGTTATAACAATACTTATGACTATCATTATTTAAATAGATTACTGAATCGTCTAGTTTCCCAAAATGTTTTAAATATGGATATAAATATTTTAGCCACGTTTTTATATCTTGCGATATAAGTTGTTTAAAGCTATTCACTATAACATTATCGCCCAATCCTAGTCTTCGCATAGAAGCCATAAGAGCAGTAATGTCAACTATAATACCATCAATGCGCTTATACTGAAGCTGTATCTCGTCTAAACTGTTACTAAATTCTCGCATAGTTTTTGTTTGAAGTCTAGCTTCGGGTAAAAGTTGCTTTAATGTTTCTTCCGATAAATTACTAATACTATTCAAACTTTTGTAATAATATTTAATAGCTTCTGTTTTCAAAGAATATACGAACTTCCCTTTATCAGCAAATTTATGGACATATCCTTCAAAACATGTATCTTCTCCATAAAAATGATGAAAAATGCTTTCCAGATTTTCATAATGAATCACCATCACGACATTATCAACACCAAACTTATTGCCTTGCAGCGATGAATCTGGACTAATGCCATAACGATAAGAGAAATCCATATGAGCAGAAAAAATGTTCATTATACGGAAAAGATGCGCAGGATCAACACGATCCATATCCTCCAACAACAATACAACACGTTTTTTCCCATTTCTATTCCTTTTACGCCATGCTGCAATTCCTTTCTGTATTATCTGGGTAATCAAATCTTCTTCATATATCGAAATCTTGTCAATTTTTTCAACATAATTGTCAAGTACACCTAGGTCTCCTTTCTTGTATTCCTGATAATCCTTATTAGCGTCATTAACTTTTTGAATAACCTTTGTTAATGCTTTTCCAATCTTTCCAATTGCCTTTACTATTGGGGCTCCTTCTATACTACCCGCCACGTCAAACAAATTACCCAACAGATCCAATCCGTTTGTTTTTATGCAATATAAAAACGCATCACGTGAAGAAACATCAATTGATTCATCAAGCATATCATTTAGCCCCATTTGAAGAAGAATATCATACTTGATAACATCAAAAATGTCTTTATTCTCCAACACCTGATAATTAACAGGATAAACTGTAATGAATTTGAACTTCCTTTTTACTCCTTTATCATTTTTAAATGCATCAAGAAAGTATGACTTTCCGTCACCATACTTAGCTGAAAGAATGGTACGAGGATGGCATAACAGATGTTCCTTAAATTCCAGTATAGCTGGAGTAATCGGTACTACAAAATCTTGATTCATTTACAACGAAGCATTTCTTTAATAATTAAATAGTCTTCCAACACATAAACTGTACTCAATCCAGATCTCAAATCTCCTTGTTGACCACTAACATCAATTGTCCCCAAATAAATAACAGATCCTTTATCGAAAGGCTTTATATATGCTATCCAATCCGTATTCAAGATAATTGGTTGATTATTGGATCTTATCAGATGTAATTCTACGAAATGTGACATTATAAACAAATAGACAATTATCTACACATACAAAATTTTCACCTACTTGTCGGCATATTCCCACTCCAGCCGTATCCTAAATCCCAATGTGGATCATAAACAAACTCAAAATACGGTAAAGAAAACTCCTTTTCCAATAATACCGTCAATTCATCTTGAATCGGTTCAGCCCATTTGCCAACAAGCACAATGAATTTATTAACCGACCAAGCTACACGACCACGAGGAATCTGCGTGTAATCACCTTTGAATTTTGTTTCAGAATTATTTGCTAAAGCGCGAAAATACTCTTTTGCCCAAACCTGACGGTGCAAGTGCGGATAGTTTATAAAAGGCTATGGCATCTGCTCGTCAAACTCGCGCATGCTCGCCATCTGCGCTTCATGTTCTTTATCTGTAAGATGTGTCATGATTCTTTATTATTCCTGCTCCACCCAAATCAACTTTTCCACATCATATCCTCTTCTCATTGCCTCATTCAAAATCGTCTCCTTAACCTCATCCGAAATCTTCGGCGTTCTCGCTAAAATCCACAGATAACTCTCATCACTACCGCCAACCAAAACCCACTGGTAGTTTTCGTCTAATAGCATGATGCGGTAATCTCCATAGAATGGACCGAAGAACGAAACTCTCAAGATTCTTGGATTGTCAGTAAACTTAGCCTTACCTTTTGCCTCGCTTGGCTTGCCGTCTTTAATTCCAGTGTTCAACACAGCCACTTTGCCGTCTTCACGTAATGAATACTGTGCTTTACAGAATTGGATTCCTCTTTCAAATTTATGGTCGAAACGGGCTATCTCGTACCACGTTCCGAGATATTTGTCGAGGTTCAAATCGCCTGACACAGAATTGTCAACCTTCGACTGCGCCTTGCAGCCAGTGAAAAAACAAAGACACATGATTAATAATGTTAGAAGTTTTTTCATAATCTTTACACATTTTTTATTAATAATTCTCCGCATTTATCTCGAAATACGCCTGCGGATGGTTGCAGACAGGGCAAATCTGCGGAGCTTTCTTACCAATCACAATGTGACCGCAATTTGAGCATTTCCATATTCTGTCGCCGTCACGAGAGAAGACGATGCCTTCTTTTATGTTGTTCAAAAGTTTTTTATAACGTTCTTCGTGCTCCTTCTCGATGGCAGCCACCATCTCAAACTTACGGGCGATCTCGGTGAAGCCTTCCTCACGGGCTTCTTTTGCCATGCGGGCGTACATGTCGGTCCACTCGAAATTCTCGCCTTCAGCGGCAGCTTTCAAGTTAGCCTCAGTGCCTGGTACCTCGCCGTCGTGCAGATACTTAAACCAAATCTTGGCATGTTCCTGTTCGTTGGCTGCAGTCTCCTCAAAAATCTTCGAAATCTGGACATAGCCGTCTTTCTTGGCCTTCGAGGCAAAATATGTGTATTTGTTGCGTGCCATGGATTCGCCAGCGAAGGCCTCCATGAGATTCTTTTCGGTTTTACTTCCTTTTAATTCCATAGTGTAATGTTTTATTATTCTTTAAATGTTTCAGAGTTTATTTCGTTTTTCATCTCGTCAATCACCTTCAACAGATACTGTCCGTACTGGTTTTTCAGCATCGGCTGAGCGAGAGAACGCATCTTTTCCTCGGTAATCCAACCGTTACGATATGCGATGCCTTCCAAACAGGCGATTTTGAGACCTTGGCGTTTTTCGATAACCTCAACAAAGGTTGAAGCCTCGCTTAATGAATCGTGCGTTCCTGTATCGAGCCACGCAAAACCTCTTCCGAAGACCTGAACCTTCAACTCTCCATCTTCAAGAAAACGCTGGTTGACAGTCGTGATTTCCAATTCTCCACGGGCGGATGGCTTGATATTCTTGGCAACTTCAACAACCTTGTTTGGATAGAAATACAATCCTACAACAGCATAATTCGACTTCGGATTTTTAGGTTTTTCTTCGATACTTAAGCAATTGCCTTGTTTGTCGAACTCCGCTACGCCATATCTTTCAGGATCCGAGACCCAATATCCGAAAACTGTCGCTTTTCCGATCCCTGAGCCTGTCGAAGGGCCTTCAGCCTCTTTCACAGCTTCCTTAAGCATCTTTGTCAAGCCGCTTCCGTGGAATATGTTATCGCCCAAAACCAAGCAGGCGCTATCTTTTCCAATGAACTTCTCGCCTATGATGAATGCCTGTGCCAAACCATCAGGACTTGGCTGCTTGGCATACTCGAAATGCACGCCATAGTCGCTACCGTCACCCAAAAGGCGTTTAAAACCTGGCAAATCAAAAGGTGTCGAGATAATCAGAATATCACGAATTCCAGCAAGCATCAAAACCGAAATCGGATAATACACCATCGGCTTGTCGTAAATAGGCAAGAGTTGCTTGCTAACGCCTTTTGTTATCGAATATAAACGAGTGCCGGAACCACCAGCGAGAACTATGCCTTTCATTGATTTAATACTTTCAAATTTTTTCTATATCACTTGCGTTCAATGCCATTGTTGCAACGGCTGCAATTCCTTCAATTTTTACTACTACTCGTTTTTCGTGGCGGTTTGGCATTCTCACGTAAATGCCTTCAACTCCTTCGAATGGACCAGTTAAGATTCTAACTCTGTCTCCTTTGCGTAAATCGATGTTCGGGTCAACCGGCTTGTAGCCCATAGTGCGAACCACCTTCATGAAATCGGCCATCTGCTTGTCGGGCACATACTGCGGCACACTCATCATGCCAGAGTCATCTTTCCCCATCATGAAACGAAGATAGTCGAGCTTGCCCTGCTTGATTCTCAAAATGTTTTCGTACGTGTCGTGAACAAAGATATAATTATGCACCAACGGCTCGGTCTTCCATCCTATCGAAATCCCTTTCTCATTGCGAATTCTAGTCCTGACTGTAGGCACGTAATGCTCAATCTGCAACTCCTCCAACGCCTTCGATGCCGTTATTTCACGCTGATAAGTCACACGCAACACATACCAAGCTACCGCATTTTTCTCTATTATATCCATTTATTTAAAAGGCACAGTTACAGAACCGAGCATATCTCGGGGACATCGAAATCAGCTAAGTTATTGGATTTCAATTGTTTATAAAATCTTGTTGGGATTATTACCTATCTTCGACTATTTTCACAACCTGATAATCAGGGCAAAATTAGTCAATTGCAAAGTTAAATAAAAATTAAATAGGTCTGACAATTTTTTAAAAAATATTATATTTTTTAATACAAAAAAAGAGATGCCTCTTTTGACATCTCTTGCATTTTACGTTGCCCAACCAGGGTTCGAACCTAGACTTTACTGATCCAGAGTCAGTCGTGTTGCCAATTACACCATTGGGCATTGCGGTTGCAAAAATACAACATTTTTTAATACGTTGTACATTTTTTTAAAAATTAATTTTTGCAACCCAAAATCTATCTGAATAATTTCTCAACCTCCTTTATAGCATTCGGCAAAGCCAAAACAACGACTCTATCTTCCGCCTCAATCTGGAAATCACCAGTGGCGATATAGCTCACCTCACCCCTGATAATTCCTCCGATAATAGCACCCTCCGGAAGATGTAACCTGTTGATTGGTCGCATAGTAGCCGCACATCCGTCGGGAACCACAAACTCCATAATGTCGGCATCGATACCGCTCAAACACTTCAGTGTCGAGACATTGTCGCCCAAAGTGTAACGCACTATATAGCTTGCCGCGATGAGTTTCTTGTTGATAATTGTGTCAATGCCAATGCTCTGCGAGATGTCAATATAATCGATGTTGTCGACCAAAGCGATAGTCTTTTTTACGCCGTAAGCCTTCGCCTGCAAGCAAGTCAAGATGTTGGTCTCAGTGTTTTCAGTAACCGCGATGAAGGCGTCGACACTCTTGATGCCTTCTTCCTCAAGCATATCCACGTCGCGGGCATCAGCGTTGACTACCAAAGTGTCCGACAACGCGCTCGTCAGCTCATAGCAACGGTTTTTGTCCATCTCGATAATCTTGATGTCCATATCTTTCTCGAGACGTTTGGCCGTGATACGTCCCACACGGCCTCCACCGATGATCATCACGTTGCGGATATTGTATTTCTGCTTGCCGCTCAGCGTCATCAGTTCACGCATAGCCGTTGGCTTGGTGATGACATAAACCATATCGCCAGCCTTCAACACGTCGCCGTCGTGAGGAATGAAGGTGTTCTGACGGCGATGTATCGCAACTAGCTTAAAATCAAGGTGTTTGAAGCGGTCGGCTATCTCCTTAAGCGGCTTGTCGATGACCTTGGCGTTCTCGTCGAGTTTCATCATATACATCTCGAGCTTGCCTCCGGCAAAGTCGTAAGCCTCAGTCGCCGCCGTCTGCTTAATCAAGGTCGTAATCTCTTGAGCTGCAATATCTTCCGGCGAGATGATACCGTCAATGCCGAGGTCTTGGTAGATACGCCACGACTCCGGACTAAGGTTCTCCATGGTGTTGACGCGCACAATCACGCGCTTGGCGCCGAGTTTCTTCGCCAAAATACCCGTCAAAAGGTTGATATGCTCGTCGTGAAGCACCGCTATGACCATGTCGGCCTTCTTTACGTTGGCTTTCTGCAAAACCTTGATAGAAGTGGAGTCTCCGGCAATCGTCATCAAGTCGGAGTGCGACTCCATCATCTTCAAAAGTTCCTCATGCGGATCCACAATGGTGATGTTATGGTCGCTGCGCTCCAAGGCCTCCGCCAAGTGCATGCCAACTTCACCGTCACCTGCAATGATAATATCCATATTAATCCCAATCTTTTGCTACCGTGAAATAATCACGAAACGCTGTTAATTCCTCTTTATTTAATTCAGCTGAGAACATGTTTTCTCCCTCTTCCGCTTGCTTCACCACTCGCCCTTTCATGTTCAAAATCATGCTCTCACCTTTATATTTTATGTTGCTGTCGTCAATTCCAACGCGGTTTACACCTACGATATACGATTGATTTTCAATGGCTCTCGCTCTCAACAATGTATTCCACACCTCCGATTTCTTTTCAGGCCACTCGGCGGTGTAGATCGCCAAATCATATTCAAATTTCCCGTCTTTGAAGCTGTTGCGGTTCCATACCGGGAAACGCAAATCGTAGCACACAAACGGCCTGATTCTCCAACCTTTATATTCTATGGTGATGCGCTCTTCGCCGTTGTTCAACCCTATCTCGCCGCCCATCGTAAAGAGATGCCGTTTGTTGTAAACGTAAAAATTCCAGTTCGGCTCCATCCAAATGAAGCTATTGTAAAAGCCTTCTTTGGGTGTGTTTTGACAGCATTTGTGGCTGCCGGCTTTTGTCAAAATAGTTCCACAGACTGCGCAGTTTTTCTCCCTAGCCACTTTCTCCATCCACTCCATAGTAACGCCGCCAAGCTCCTCAGCAAACTCGTTAGGGTCGGCAGGAAAGCCGGTAGTAAACGTCTCCGGCAACACGATAACATCAGTGTTTTCAACGCTTTTCAGCATCTCGTCGAGATGTTGGCGATTAGCTTCCGGCTTACGCGCGACGACATCAAACTGAACACATGTAACCCTTAAATTCATAAAAAATCATCAAAAAAATCTCACAAATATACTGCTTTTTATTTTTTTTGCTTACTTTTGTAAAAAATTTTTTGAAAAAATGAATAAGAAATTAACGTTTTTGGTATGCCTTTTGGCAATATTCGGGCTGAGGTTATCGGCACAAAACGAAATGCATTTCGGAGTTTTTACAGGCGGAAGCGTCAACATGATGAATATTAACAAATCGTTTTATTATGACGACGACAAACCGATAACAATTTACAACTACGAAACCGACAAAATCGACAGCGTATATTTCCTCACTGTCAACGGCGCGAAAGTCAAGCCTAACGGAGGTTTTATCCTCGGCGGATTGTTCGAATATAAAGTCAACGACATGTTGGGACTTCAGTTTGAGCTTTTTTATAATCAATATGGTTATAACATCACTGGAACTGTCGATAAGAAAAATCAAGGCGACGACGACTTTGTCACCTATAAATATAATGCCAAGACAAAAATCAGCAACTTCAGCGCGGCTCTGCTGTTGAAGATCTACGCCTGCGATTACCTGTCGCTCGACCTCGGAGCGCAGCCAAGCTTTTGTTTCAGAGCCACCAAGGAAGGCAAGCGCGGCATAGAACAATTCAAGATAGCATACAAAGACAACGACGAATATAACTCGTTGAACTTCTGTGCAACAGGAGGTTTGACTGGATATTACGGCAATTTCTTCCTCTCGGCCCGTTACAGCATAGGCTTTACTGATATCTTAAAGACAAAAACGCCAGCTCTCTTGAATGACGAAAAAGAAGAAATCTATTACACCTACTCTGAGGCAAAATCGACAACCAGCTCAGTTCAATTCACTTTAGGATATCGGTTTAAATAATGGAAATAACCAAACAAAGAATAAAAGAACTGTACGCCGACAAGAGATACCAGTCGCTTTTCGACGTGGGGCTGTTTTTCGTGTTGATTTTCAGCTTTCACATCCTTTATGTGATATGGGAAGGCCCTATGGATTTCTGGCCCATCAAAGGCACTGTCGACAAGCTCTTCGTGTGGGCGTCGGCGCTGCTTTTCGACCAGAGCACCTGGACGTTGGAGCATATCTTCCGCATGGATTTCGTGACGAAAGACCAGACCATCTTTTTTCTTAACAACGAAGGATCTTATTCAGCTGTCACCGTGGCGCCGGAATGCACCAGCCTCAAACAATGGATGCACTGGCTCTTCCTCATGCTCATCTTCCCCGGACCGTGGAAACACAAATCATGGTACATCCCGGTCGGCTTGGTGATAGTAGAATTCACCAATGTGGTGCGAATCGTCGGAATCTGCCTGTTTTTAAGACCATTCCCAAACTCATTCGCCTTTGCTCACGACGTTATCTTCAAGATAATGTTCTACGTGGTAATCTTCCTGATGTGGGCAATCTGGAATGATTATTTTCACCATAAAAAGATTAAACGTCAAACGACATAAATCAGTCTGGAAGAAAGCTTCGCATTAATCCAAGGCCTGATTTATTGTCGTTTGACGTTTTCGTTATTCTGCAGATATTTCTTTCAGCATCGCCTGATAAGTAGTAAAGACATTGGCGCGCGAGATGTAGCCGAGATATTTACCGTCGTCGATAATCGGGATGTTGTATTTGTGCGACTCTTCGAATTTCTTCACCACACTCTCCATCGACTCTTCCGGATTTATGATATAATCGGGATACACCATTATTTTCTCGATAGAAGTGTCGTAGATGCTCGTGTCGAACATATATTTTCGCACGTCGTCGAAGAGGATATGGCCTTTGAAATCGCCGTTTTCGGTCACCACCGGGAAGATGTTTCTCGACGAGGACGCTATGATTGGAATCAGATCGCCCAAGGTTTGATCAGGACGTATGCTGATGAAGTTTGTCTCGATTAAGTGATTGGTAGTCATCATGCTAAGGATGGTCTCGTCCTTGTTGAACGACACCTTCACGCCTTTTTCGGCTATGCTGCGAGTGTAGATCGACTCTTTGAAGAAGATTCTGTTGATGGCAAGCGACAAGGCCGCCACAATCATCAGCGGAACCATCAAAGAGTAGCCGTTTGTTATCTCAGCGATGAGGAAGATACCTGTCAGCGGGGCATGCAACATGGCTGCCACGAGACCGCTCATGCCTACGAGAGCGAACTTCGAGACATCGAGGTTGCCCATCCCCAAATTATTGATAATCAACGCATAAACCATTCCGGTCATGGCACCGAGGAACAGAGCGGGGGCAAAGGTGCCTCCCACACCGCCTGCGGCAAATGTGAACGAAGTGGCAAAAGCCTTGCATAATATTATCACCACGAAAATCAAGATCATCAACCAGATGTTGTCGGTGAACGGCTCGAAAACCGTGTTTAACAGAATCAGATCCGACTTGCCATTCAAAGCCGCGTTGATGGTCTCGTAACCCTCGCCGTACAACGACGGGAACACAAAGATGAGCGCACCCAGTCCCAACGACGCGAAGACAAAGCGTTTCCAAGGGTTTTTAATCTTTCGGAACTTCTTGTCGACATCAAAATAAATCTTCATGAAATAAGCCGAGACTAGGCCCACCACCAGTCCTAAACCCACGTAATACAATGAGTTAGATGGGATGAACGACTCAGCGATAGTTATTTCATATTCGAGGGCTCTTCCAAGAAGATAATATGAGGTGAGGATGGCCACGAAAGCCGAAATGATGATCGGGACGAGAGCCGTCATGGAGATGTCGATCATGAAGACCTCCATGGCGAAGATGACACCGGTGATAGGAGCCTGGAAGATGGCAGCGAGTGCCGAGGCGCCGCCCATGCCTATCAACACATTGATCTGCTTTTGGTTAAGCTTCAAAAGCTGCCCGATGTTAGATCCAATGGAGCCGCCTGTCGACACCGACGGGCCTTCCAATCCGACAGAACCGCCGAAGCCGACCGTCAAAGCACTGGTGATGATCGACGAAAAGGTGGTGTAAGGCCGCACTATGCCTTTGTTGCGCGACAGAGCATATAAAAGTCCAGGTATTCCATGCCCCACCTCGCGCTTGATAATAAATCGTATTACTATGATTGTCAATAAGATACCTATTGCGGGCAAGACAAAAAACATCAGGTCTAAATTGCTGTCGAGCGTCCTGATGTAAAAAAACAGGTCGCGAATCGAATGTGTGAAGAATTTTATCAAAACAGCGGCGAGACCGGCTAAAAATCCTGTAGGAATAGCCAAAATCATCATGAACTGTCGGTCGGACAAATGAGCTAAACGCCATCTATTCAATGACTTAAAGAAAAGTTTTGCCCGTGTTTTCAATCTTAATCTCACATCGCAAAAATAAAAAATGAATTTTTATAATGAATCTTTTTTTTCAAAAAAATTTACTAATTTTGCGAGATTATTAGAACTAATGCTTTTTGATGCGAATTATTAGCTATAACGTGAACGGAATCAGGGCGGCAATCTCGAAAGGATTGCTCGAGTGGCTTGACACGGTCTCGCCTGATGTCGTTTGTTTTCAAGAGCTTAAGGCGACGCCCGACCAGATACCTGTGATGGAGATTGAGGCGATGGGGTACCATTGTTATTGGTTCTCGGCACAGAAAAAAGGTTATAGCGGCGTCGGAATTCTCACAAAAAAAGAGCCCGACAGCGTAGTTTTTGGCATGAACAACAAGAAATATGACGACGAAGGCCGTTTTTTGAGAGCCGATTTCGGCGATCTGTCGGTGGTGAGCGTGTATCATCCTTCGGGCACTACAGGTGAAGAACGTCAGGATTTCAAGATGGAATGGCTCGATTTCTTCAGAAAATACGTCAACGAGCTGAGGAAAACGCGTCCGAATCTTGTGCTTTCTGGCGATTACAACATCTGCCACGAGGCCATCGACATCCACGACCCTATTCGTAACGCCACCAGCTCGGGCTTCTTGCCGGAGGAACGCCAGTGGTTCACCGACTTCCTCAGCGACGGCTACATCGACAGTTTCCGTCTTCTCTGTAAAGAGCCAAACCACTATTCCTGGTGGAGCTATAGAGCCAACGCAAGAGCCAATAACAAGGGCTGGCGCATTGATTATCATATACTTACAGATTCTCTAAAAGACAGATTGGTAAACGCGGCGATACTTCCGGAGGCGAAACATTCCGACCATTGCCCTATTTTGGTAGAGTTAAAATAAAATTAAGATATGTTAGATCAAATAATCACTTGGTTTGAAAAACACAAGCAGTTCTTCATCGACAACATCCCGAACTTCATCATCGGTGGTATTGTATTAATATTCCTGATTTGGATAATTTGGTATTTCAAATCGAAGAGAAGAAGACGTCATTTCAGATTCCACTGGCATCATATGACATACGTCCTCGGCTTTAGAAAAATCATGTCGAGACACTATGTCGGTAGAGTCCACGTGCACGAATGCTTTGATCCGCTCGTCGACTTCCTGCCTCATAAAAACATCATCTTCAACAAAGAGACGCTCGAAGAACCTATCCTCGTCAGAAAAGAGGTGCTTTTCAAGCTTTACAGAATCGCCGACAAGCTTCCAGAGGGCGTAAACCTCAAGATTTACAAGGTTTTCCTTTCAAGAATCAAGATGAACGAGGCTTTTGAGGCTGCCATCGCAGAGGTGTCGAAAGACAAGCCAGGCATCGGTCGTCACGAGGCCATCGTGCTCGCGAAATACATCAGCGACGACCCGAAAGGCAGTCTGGGCGGACATGAGACAGGCGGTGCAGTCGACGTGGCGTTGTGCGACGACAATGGCGTTGACTTCAACTACGGCACCAAGTTCCACGAATACAACGACTCCACATTCACCTACAGCAGCCATATCACCAAGGAACAAAGGAAAAACCGCAAGAATCTTGTCAAACTCATGAAGAAACAAGACTTCGTCAACTTCCCTGGTGAATGGTGGCATTTCTCATACGGCGACCGCATGTGGGCGGCCTACAAAGGCAAGCGCGACGGCGGTATCTACGGCTCGGCAGAGACCGAGATGGGCGGCAAATACGGCTTCACCATCCCTGTCAACAGAACCATCTACGAGAGACGTAAATAATGGAAATAGCAGCGTTAGTCTCAGGCGGCGTCGACAGCTCCGTGATAGTGCCTCTCCTCAAGGAGCAAGGCTTTGACCCTCATATCTTTTACATCAAGATAGGCCTCGAAGGCAAGGAAGACCTAATGGACTGCCCTGCCGAGGAAGATATTGAGATAACGACGTTCATAGCCAGAAAATACGGCTGCAAATTCGACATCATTGATCTTCAGAAAGAATACTATGACCGCGTGGCGCGCTACACAATGGAGTCAGTACGCAAAGGATTGACACCCAACCCCGACGTGATGTGTAACAGATTTATCAAGTTTGGAGCTTTCGAAGAAAAAGCAGGCTATCAGTTCGACCGCATCGCAACCGGACATTACGCCCAGCAATGGATTGACGCTGAGGGAGTTGCATGGCTTGGAACAGCCGTCGACACCTTCAAAGACCAGACTGATTTCTTGGCGAGAATCACATATCAGCAGCTGAAAAAGGCGATGTTTCCAGTCGGAGGTATACCGAAGAGCGAGGTGCGTCAACTAGCTGAGAAATATGGCTTGCCAAGTGCGCAACGTCATGATTCTCAAGGCATTTGCTTCCTTGGAAAAATCAACTACAACGACTATATCCGCGAATACGTAGGCGAGAAAGAAGGCGACATCATCGAGCTTGAGACCGGCAAGAAGCTTGGCAAGCACAAAGGATTTTGGTTCCACACCATCGGACAGCGCAAGGGCTTGGGCTTAGGCGGCGGTCCCTGGTTTGTGGTGAAGAAAGACACTGAGCAGAACATTGTCTACGTGTCGCAAGGCTACGACCCAGAGACGCAGTACACCAACAAGATTGAGCTAGTCGACGTGCAGGCGATGAATCCTGTCATAAAATTTGCTGAAGGTCAACAAGTTAGATACAAAATACGTCACCAGCCGGAGTTCCGCACCGGAACGCTCAGCGTCACTGAAAGAGGTCTGAAAATCAACTCTGACGTGATGATTTCGGGCGTCGCGAGCGGACAGTTCGGCACCATTTACCACGCCACAGAGCCTGTTGTCTTAGGCAGCGGCGTGATAGAATAAAAATCACTGTTTTTATTTGGTCAGCACAACGTCATTTTCGCCGCAAGGCATAGTGACAACGTTGTTTTTCAACGGAGTCGACGTCTCGATAACGTACGAGCTTTTCTGCGACGCGAGCGGAATCTGAAGCGTCACCAAGCCGTCGGCATCGGAAACGACCTCGTGCCCGTCAATCATAATCTCAGCGTTTGCAACAAACTCCTCCTTGTCGGGGTTCCATATATAAAAATGTATGTCGCCATATACCGAAGGGTTGCGACGGATGTCCAAGACGGTGTTTCTGGTCAGCACGACCACGGTGTCAACATCGATAAAGTCGCGGCAGCTGACGTTGAAATGTACTTGCTTGTTGAGAAATTTATGCGGTATATTGTTGAATATCAGCTCCGAATCGATTGTACGCAAGGTGTCGCTCTTAGTCTCGTTGTCGAGTGTCATTGTCACGACAGCGTCTTCCAGCGGTGGCAGGCTCACGTTAACCACCGACGCCTCGTTCAAGCGCACCCCGGCATCAAAAGGCTGACTGTTCTTCCAGATGCCGAGCAAGGCAGCCAAAACGACCAACGCCCCAAAGGTGAACGCCGCTATCTTTCTGGCAAGCAGTCGTTTATGACGTTGCCAGATGGCGTCGAACTCTATGCCAAGCAGCTTCGAGATGAGCTGCACGTAGGCGCGTTCCCTGTTAAGCCACGGCAGACGATGCACCCTCTCGTGAATGTTGGCGCCAAGAATCTCAGGCAGTCCGAGGGTGTTCACAACAGGATTGAAACACTCCGTCTCAGGATCGCCGCTGTGAGGCACGCCGTCGACGATGAAGAAATAGATGTTTTTTGTGCGTCCGAGGTTGTGAAAAAACTCTATCTCTTTGCCCACCCATTCCGATTTCGCGGAGTTGGGCGAGCATATGACGATGAGGTTGCGCGAAGCGCGCAGGCGCTCCTGAAGCTCCTCGTTGAGACCGCCAGGCTGTATGTCGGTAGGCGCGAAAAACACCGGACTGATAGGCCTGCGCTTCCAGTTATGCTCGCTGCAGATGGTGGCGGGCATTCGGTAATGCTCGAGTTTTTTCTGTATTTTCTTGCCCCAGTCAGTGTCTTTCGAGTTATAACTGATGAAGGCGAAATATTTGAATTGCTGCTCCATATTATTGCTCATTCATTTTTTTCTTTACCACTTCGATGCTCTTCTCCAACCTCTTGGTGCTGATATGTTCCTCTCCCAAGATCTCCTTATTTATTTCAAGAGCCTTATTGTAATATTCGAGAGTCTTCTCATAATCACCCATTCGAGAATACATAGTGCCGATATTGCCATAAATAGTTGACACTTTCTCGTGTTTCTCGCCAAACAGTCTCTTGTTTAAATCCAATGCCTTGTTGATATATTCCAACGCCTTGTCGTATTCGCCCTGATTCATGTAAAGCATGCCCATGTTGTTATAGCTTCCGGCCGTGTTGGGATGATATTCTCCCAGTGCCGTCTTGTTTATCTCGAGGGCTTTTGTCAGATGATAAGTCGCATTGTCAAAATCTTTAATAAACACATAGATAGAGCCGATGTTGGTATGCGAAATAGCCAGACTCGGGTTGTCTTCATTCATGCTTTTCTTCTTGATTTCCAATGCTTTATTCTGATATTCCAATGCTTTCTCAAAATCTCTTTGGCTTGAATAGATATATCCGATGTTGTTATATGCCGCCGCCACTTCGGTATTGTCTTTGTCGTAAGCTTTTTCCCTTATCTCCAAAGTCTTGGAGAAATATTCCAAAGCGGTGTCATACTCACCCTGATATGTATATATCAAGCCGATGGCGTTGTACATCTCGGCCACTTCCGGACGGTTGGCGCCGAAAAGCTCAAGACGGATGTTCAGCGAATTGTTGAAATAGTCCAAGGCCTCTTGCCAGCTGCCCTGATAATAGTAAATCATGCCGATGTTGTAGTAAAGCGTGGCTGTCATGGCTGAGTTCTCTCCAAACTGCAGTCTCGACTGACGTAAAGCGGTATTATAATACGGCAAAGCCTTGTCGAAGCCGCTCAGAAACTCGACTATGAACTTGGCCGCATCGTTTTGGTTGGCCACATTGGTGGTGTCGAGGTCGGCGCGAAGTATCAGATAATACGCGGCGGTGTCGCTTTGGTGCCGCATGTTGAAAATCTCGAACTTCCTGTAGCAGTCGTTGGCAAGATCTTCTTTCTCTTTCGCTGCCATTGCCTCGCTCTTCTCGAGTTTCTTACGTTTTTTCTCAAGCTTCTCGCGTTCTTTTGCGTTGGCTTCCTCGTGCTGTCTCAACTGTTCGACACGCTCGCTGATGTCGCCTTTGGTGTTTATCAGCGAGTCGGCCTTTGTCAGTTCGCCGTTGAGGATAAACGTGCTCACCTGACGGTTAAACTCGTCTATCTGGTCGTAGTCGAGCTCCGAGTAACGTTTCGCCATGTCGGAGATCAGCTGTTCGTTGCTCTCCTGCTCGGCGTACAGCTGCTGCAGAGCCTGCTGGTATTCCTCCATCGTGATGCGGTTCTCCTCGCGCAAGGCCTCGATCGCGTCCTCCTTCTCCTGCAGCTGTCTCTGCAAGCTGCGACGAATCTTTCGCTCCGCGTTAAGCTTGTCCTGCAGCTGCTGCTCGGGCGTTTCCATCACTATGTAAAGCGGATTCGGCGAGTATTTGTACGTTCTCGGGCACGCGTCCATGTCGACGAGCTGATAGCCTTTCTTCGTCACCGAGTCGAGCTGGAAAAACTCACCCGTAGTGGGAAACGTGAACGCTCCGTCCTCCGCATTGACAAGAATAGCTGTACGGTCTTTCACCGACACCACCGCGCCTTTCAAACCCTGTCCGGGCACAAGCTGTCCGTTCACCATACGACCCTTGGTCTTTACGTATCCCTTCTGTTTCTGTGAAAACGCCGTCAACGCACACAGTACGCACAACGACAACAACAACGCTTTTTTCATATTTTCAGATTTTATTCTGCAAATATATAAAATTTTTTGAAAATCAACAATTTATAAAAAAATATAGAAACGCCATGCTGTGACGTCTCTACATTTTCATTATAAAAACTAGACGACCATTCGTCCAGACTGGTTTAGGTCGTCTAGCTTGTTTCACCAATATTATTCAGCAACTGGTGTCGCGACTTTCTTCCAGCCGAGGAGCACCATGACGAACTCGATGATATAGAAGATACCTCCGATGATTGCGCCGATACCTGGGATGATATCAAACACACCGCCGATGATACCGAGAATCATAGCGATGAACAACATCTTCATGCCGTCTTTGCCAGGGAATGTCTCCGATTTCTTCAAAGCGCTGTAGCCCAACAGCATAAGGACGCATGACACGATTACTGCGATAGGTCCCAAGAGCCAGCCTATACCGATAATCTCGCCTAAAATCAACGACAAGATGTAAACCAAGACACCGTTGCTCAATTTCTTTGCTGCTGCTGCGTCGGCATCGTCAACCAACAAAGCCATGTCTTTAATTCTGAGGAAGAAGGCTATAAAACCTGCCACAACACAGAAATTAAACATCTCAACAAACCATCCCAAACCAGGAACCATGTTGAACACAGCGGCACAGATGCCTGCTATTGAATAAAGTAACACATTCTTGTAAATCGCGTCTGTCGTACGATTCCAGTTTTGAATTTTTTCTGCTTCCATAATGTTAATTTTTTGATTAATAATAGGTTAATTACGAGGCAAAGATAAACACTATATTTTTAAAAAACAAATTTATTTGAAAATTTTTGCAAAAAAAACTAGACGACCATAAATCAGGCCTTGGATTAATGCGAAGCTTTTGTCCAGCCTGGTTTAGGTCGTCTAGTTTTTAACGACTAACAATAATTGTTAATCTTCCTCTTTCTTCGACTCCTCGTAAGCCTTCAACAGCTTGGTCTGGACATCGGCTGGAACCTGAGCGTACTCAGCATATTCCATTGTGAATGAGCCACGACCTGATGTGAGTGAGCTGAGAGCTGTAGAATATTTATCCATCTCTGCCAACGGCACCTTTGCGCGGATTATCTGGTAGTGACGGTCTGAGTCCATACCCATGATGATAGCGCGACGGCCCTGAAGGTCAGTGTTAACAGCACCCATCATATCTTCCGGCATGCGGACTGTGAGATCGTAGATAGGTTCCATAATCTTAGGACCTGCTGCCTTAAATGCGATTGAAAATGCCATACGACCTGCGATCTTGAATGCCATTTCGTTTGAATCGACTGGGTGCATCTTACCATCGTACACGTAGACGATGATGTCGCGGGCGTAAGAACCTGTCAATGGACCTTCTTCGAGGCGCTCGTTGATACCTTTCAAGATAGCCGGCATGAAACGTGCGTCGATAGCACCACCGACGATACAGTTCTTGAAGATGAGCTTGCCGCCCCATGGGAGGTCGTACTCCTGAGTATCACGGACCTGGAGGTCTGTTGGGTCGGTGTAGCCTTCATAGTAAGGAGCCAAGCGCATGTGAACCTCACCGAACTGACCTGAACCACCTGACTGTTTCTTGTGACGGTAGTCACCGTTAGCTGACTTGGTGATAGTCTCTCTGTAAGGGATCTTAGGTGATGCGAACTCAACAGCGATCTTGTGGACGTTGTCGAGGTACCATTTGATTGTGTTGAGGTGATATTCACCCTGGCACTGAAGGATATTCTGTTTCAACTCACGTGACATACCAGTGATGATAGTCGGATCGGTCTTGTGCATATCGTTGAGGATACCGCCAAGTTTTTCATCTTCCTGTGAGTTGACAGCTTTGATTGCGATTGAGAAGATAGGTGTCGGGAACTTCATTGCAGGGAATGCGGCGTCAGCAGCTTTTGCATCGACGAGTGTGTCGTTCACGCGCACATCTTTCAACTTGATTGTTGAGATGATATCGCCAGCGCAAGCTTTCTCGACTCTCTCACGTGTCTTACCGTTTGAAACGAGGATCTGTGAGATACGTTCCTTGTTGCCTGTACGTGGGTTGACGAGGTCCTGAGCCTCAGCGATTGTGCCACCGTAGATACGTGCCATAGCGACGTCGCCAACGTTCTGCTCGTTAGAGATCTTGAAGAAGAACATTGCGGCAGGATCGTTAACGCTGTTGTGGAACTCTGTGCCGTTTTCAGCTTTGATAGGAGCAACGTGTGCCGGTGATGGGCAGGCGTTGACGATGAACTCGAGGAGACGTGTCACGCCGACACCGCCTTTAGCTGCGCCGCACATGACAGGGAACATCTCGCGTTTTGCGATACCCATGCGGATACCGGCTTCCATATCTTCCTCTGAAAGTGTACCTTCGTCGAAGAATTTCTCCATCAAAGCGTCGTCGCCTTCTGCTGCGTGCTCGATAAGCTCGTTGTGAAGTTCTTCAGCTTTGTCGGCCAAGTTTGCAGGGATGTCCTGAACCTCAGGAGCGCCGTTGCCGTTCTTGAAAACGAGCATCTTCTTCATGATGAGGTCGATGACAGCGTTGAAACCCTCACCTGTGTTCACCGGGAACTGGATAGGAGTGACTTTGTCACCGAAGTATTCCTTCAACTGATGAATGGTATCGTCGAAGTTGGCGTTGTTGTGGTCGAGCTGATTCATGAAGAACACCACCGGTTTGTTTGTGTTGGCGGCGTGTTTCCATGCGTTTTCTGTTGTGGCCTCAACACCTGACTGCGCATTGACTGTGAAAACAGCTGTGTCGGCAGCGCTCAAACAAGCGACGATATCGCCAGAGAAATCGCTAAAGCCAGGAGTATCCAAAATATTGATTTTCTTGTCGTTAAAGATTGTGTAGCACAAGCTGGCGTTAACAGAGATACCGCGCTCCATCTCGATCGGGCGGTAGTCTGACACTGTGTTTTTACTCGAAGTGTCGCCTTTTCTGTTGATGAGCTTGCCTTCGAAAATCATATTTTCAGCAAGCGTTGTCTTTCCGGATTTAGCAGCTCCAATAAGAGCGATGTTCCGAATTTCTTCTGTCTGGAATACCTTCATTTTGTTTAAATTCTATATTTATTAATACTTTTTTTCAATTTGGGTGCAAAAGTACAAAAAATAATCGAAAGTCAATCAATTAATATAAAATAAATTTATATGAGATTCCTCACCCCCTTTCGGGTGTTCGGAATGACAAGGCATTATTAATGAAAAATATGGCGCGGCATAACGGAACCTACTAATTAGTATGAACCATCAAGCCGCGCCAAATTGTCCAATAATTATCTTGTCATTCCGAACGGAGCGTTAGCGGAGTGAGGAATCTCAACTAAAGACTAAAGTCTTCCTGAATTTGATTCCACTGCTCTTCTTTGAGCTTAGCGCCGAGGTTTTGGATGACATTTCCGGCCAGGCAAGTGCCCAATTCACCGCTCTTTTTAAGGTCGTATCCTTTGATGAGTCCAGCCATGAAACCTGCAGCGTACATGTCTCCTGCGCCTGTAGTATCAATAACTTTAACTTTGTTGCAGCCCACAGTGACTTTCTCGTTGCCGCGTTTAATCATCGAGCCCTTGCTTCCGACTTTCACAACTGCAATTTCGCAATGTTTTCCAATGAATTCCAAAGCATCCTCAGGTGTGCTGTGTGTCAATGCCTTAGCCTCTTCCTCGTTAGCGAAAACGATGTCAATTTGTGGCAAAAGTTCAATCAAAAAGTCGCGGTTATCCTCGACAACATTGTATGAAGCGAGATCCAAAACCACCTTGCAGCCTGCCTGTTTCGCGAGCTCAATTGCTTTCTTGAAAAGCGGTCGGTTTGCAATGAGATATCCTTCAACGTAGCAGTAATCCCAGCCTTTGAAAAGATCCACAGTGAGGTGACTGTCGCTCAACAAAACCGCTGCCCCGAGATGTGTCGCGAAGGTACGTTCACCGTCGGGCGAGATGATTGCCTGTGCGATGCCAGATGGTACGTCGCCGTGGAACATTATCGGCTTCACTCCCACCGATTTCATGGCGTCGTCAAAAAACTGACCGACTTTGTCGTTGCCAGTAAATCCTATGAATCCTACTTCCACACCGCATTTTGCCAAGCCGTGAATTGTGTTTGCCGCCGAACCGCCCGAAGCCATGGAGTTGTCAAACTTCTCCAAAGCCTTAGCCACTTTCGCCGAGACCTTCTCATCGACAAGCTGCATGGAACCTTTCGGCAGTCCCAACTCATTGAGGATGTTATCATTATCGATTCTCGTGAGGATATCCACGAGAGCGTTTCCAATACCTAATACTTTTTTCATGGTTACTTCTATTATTATGAGATTCCTCACTTCGTTCGGAATGACAGTCCTTCGTTCTGATAGATCCGTTGTCATTCCGAGCCACGAAGTGGCGAGGAACCTCGTTGTCATTACCGTTATTACAAAAAAAGAAAGAACGCCTGTTGGTATCCTTTCTCTCAATTAATAACATGAAACATAAAAAATTACACTTTGTAATCTCTCTTGCGCCCCCTTCAGGACTTGAACCTGAGACCCCCTGATTAACAGTCAGATGCTCTAACCAACTGAGCTAAGGAGGCTATAACGGTTTTCTCCGTTTGCGGTTGCAAAAGTACGACGTTTTTCAATACGGGCGACAAAAATTTGAAGATATTTTTGAAAAAAATTTTATCTCATTGAAAATCAATACATTTTTACTCAAAAACCGTGTGCCAAAGTATTGAAATGTCGCGCCAAACGCTCCAATTTTCGTAGTATTCTTTGTTGATTTTCACCTTGTCGGGCCAAATAACCTCGTCGTTATACTTCTTCGGATCGCTTTGCTGAGCCAAAATTTTATCCTCATGGCGATATTTTATCGAGGCTGGACCCGTCAAACCGGGACGCATTTTCAAGATAATTCTGTCATCACCTTCAAGTTTGTCGGCATAGCCCGGCACATCGGGACGAGGACCAACAAAACTCATGTCACCTATTAATATATTAATAAGTTCCAAAAACGTGTCGACTTTCGTCTCGCGGAGCCATCTGCCGAACGGCAGAATCCTGACATCGTCGGCTGTCGTCACCGAGCCTTTGGCTTCCGAATTGTCGCACAAAGTGCGCATCTTGAAGATTCTGAACGGCTTGCCGTCTTTTCCAACCCTCACCTGCCGATATACAAAACTGCCTTTTGGCATCTTTATCTTATGCAAAATATAAATCACCAAAAGAAACGGCGATAAAACCACCAATAAAATCAAGGAAAAAAACCTGTCAAAAATATATTTTATAATCATAAAGCTTCAACCTCAGAATAAATCTTCGCCATATCCTTCAATGAATTGTCAATCACAAACTCTACTATGCTTTCTGTGGCGTATCTTCCCATTACTTCTCGTTTTTCAGGATTTTCATACATAAAAACAACCTTGTCGATAAAATCATTTTTATCATTCAAATCAAACAAAAAGCCATTCTTGCCTTGTTGTACCAAATCTCTATGACCCCTGATGTCAGAAACCACAACAGGTCTTCCAAGATATAACGACTCAGCCACACTCATTCCCAAACCTTCCTGTATACTTGATGAAACTCCCAAATCACTGATATTTATCAAATTACCAACATCATCTCTAAATCCAATAAAATTGATATACTCAGCAACACCAACAGTTTGTGACAGTTTCATCATCTCTTCTTTTTCTTCTCCTCTTCCTGCAAATATCATTTTAATATTAGGAATTCTCTTTACCAATTCAGGCATCGCTTCAATTAGAAATTTAAAGTTCTTTCTTGGAATAAACTCCGCCATATAAAGCAAAATGAAATCATCTGGCTTATATCCATACTTTTCTCTTAACTCATTAAAGTTCAATTCTTTATCACAACCAAGTCGAAACGGATCAATACCTATTCCATGAATTTTATATGTCCTTTTATTTTTAAAGCCTCGCGTTTGAACCAACTTATAATCTTCGTTATTTATTGTCGCTATCGCGTCTGTATATCGCGATAAAAACTTCTCAATCGGATAAAACACCAACCAGTTTTTCTTTGGTGCGCCTTTGTAGAAATGAAGTCCGTGCGCTGTGTAAATCACCTTTACTCCAAATCTCTTTCTTGCTTTTCTTGCAGCTAATCTTGCCACCACACCACCCATAGGTGTATGACAAGAAATCAAGCTATATTTTTCAACATCTATAAGTTTTCGTAATTGCATAATTGCTCTCAGATTGCATATCTTGAAAGGATTCCTCTCAATTTCCATCTCAATAATCCTATCAGCATAAGGAACTTTATAATCGTCTAAATCATTCGCCACCACATGCAACTCATAACCATGTTCCTTAAACCATTTCATATATGGCAAATGAAATGAGACTATATGCTCGTAAATATTGGCGACAAATAAAACTTTTGGCATCTCAGCGATTTTTCAAACTAATATCATGCATTTTCAACACTGCCTTCACACTTAGATTTGGCATAATTTCCCTAAAAGGATAAAGCAACTTAACGATGATCCCAAACCACCATTTATACCGGATTTTTAACTTGCAATATGCCTTTCTGAACTTGAATTTCTGTTGTAAAAAAGGCTGAACATTCGAGTGTTCTGTGATACTTCGCGCACCATCGGTCACATATTTCAGCTTGTTTTCACCAAAATAATACTCATTCAATCTATAAAAAAAGCCATAATATGGATACGATGTGTTGTGTTTATACTTGTGATATATCGTCACCATATCATAGAAACAACCCAAATCAAACATCCTCACTACGGCAAAACCCACAAAACGATCGGTCGTTATATCAAAAGCACCCCAAAATTCACATTGATTCTCATGCCAACTGTCTAAAAGGCTCTGAAATACTTTTTTATTCATTTTTCTATCTTTAACAAGATAATGTTCATTAACATCCTTCAGTATTTCAAAACCTTGATCAACAACAAGTTTCTTATCAATCTTTTTATAAACCAGTCTATTAAACGCTCTTCTGATCTGATTTCTTGTGTTTGACGACAATTCCTCCATTCCACCAAATGAATCTTTGATGATATACCAAAAATTCGATTCTTCCTTTTGGTCAAAATCATAGGTGTTTCTGACCATCCAACCTCCTTTTTTCAACAGCTCATCGCATTGATTATCAGTTAATTGATAATCAAAATGTGGCGCTGAAATCCAGGCATGCCGATAAAGATAAAATTCGTTCGTCATTTCTTATTCGACGCTGTAATTTGTCCTTCCTCCAAGCCTTCGGTGCTTTCTTTCATGAAAATGACTTTCAAAGTGAGAAGCAAAAGCTTCAGATCCATCAAAAGCGAGCAGTTCTCAACATAAATCATGTCGAGTTTGAGCTTGTCGTAGGAAGTGGTGTTGTATTTTCCGTAAATCTGCGCATAGCCTGTAAGTCCCGCCTTCACTTTCAAACGGTAGGCAAACTCAGGCAACTCCTTGGTGTACTCGTCAGCAATCTCAGGGCGTTCCGGACGCGGACCAACGAAACTCATGTCGCCGCTCAAAATATTGAAAAACTGCGGGAGCTCGTCAAGTCGCGTGGCACGGATAAACTTTCCAACAGGCGTAATCCTATCGTCTTTCTCAGCAGCCAGTCGTGCCACGCCGTCTTTCTCGGCATTCGGAATCATACTCCTGAATTTCAATATCTTAAAGGTCTTACCATTCTTGGTATATCGCGTCTGACGATAGAAAACCGGACCTCTGTCGTACAGGAAAATCGCCAGCGAGACCAAAATCATCAAAGGCGAAAGCACTATCAGACCTAAAGCCGACAAAAAGATATCGAAAGCTCGTTTGATGATTCTCTCAGTTATCGAAAGCGTGCCGTTGTTAGCCAAAAGCAGAGGGGTGTCGAAAACAGCCAAGGTATCAGCACTTCTGATGATGATATCCGATATTTTCGGTGTGATATAAACCCTCTTCCCTCGCGCAAAACAGACCTTCAAAATGCGGTTGCGTTTCTCATTAGGCACATCATTGATCAAAACAGCATCGTAATCATCAACAATTCTTTCGATTTCCGCAATATCAGCCTCATAGCTTATCTCACCTGTAACATTGTACTTGTCATTTCTGGAATCAAATTTATAAGCTAAATTATTTTCATGATTTCCTTTGATATTCAACACTTTATAAGGAGGAAAAACCTTATAGAACAAAGTCATGAACAGATAAGAGGCGATGGTCACCAGGATAGACTGCACGATGAAAGTGCAGCCATAATAGACCAAAAATTTTGGGACATAGCTCATGTAACCGGCCATCATCACAGTGACCACAAAATAAATGCCGTTTGATATCAAAAGCCCGATGATTTGCGAAATAATCACATTCGATTTCTTGTTAACACCTATCTTAAACCCCCCGAAAAAGCTGATGAAATATGTTATCATGATGGCATAAACACCCAACACCAGGAAGTTACCTTTCATGATGTAGGTCTTGTCGAGCATCAGATTCACATACTTGAACCACACATAAACATAACACAACAGCGCCAACAAAATCAATATTGAGTTGGCGGCAAAACGATACCAATTTTTATATAATTGCATGTGTTTCATAGACTTATTTTTTCAAAAGGTTTAATATTTTTCCAAAATAACGTGATGTTTGCATGAAGAAATTACTCGGCATATTGTGCTCGCGCACGCAACGCATCCTCTCTTTCATGATTTTGCGGTGCACTTTTATGCCGTTCGATGAGGTGCCGCCGCTACGCATGTTTACAAAAACATCGTTGATATACAACGTGTTAATATTTCCGATCCAAATCATTTTCACAAACATATCGTAGTCGGAGCAGATTGGATAGTCGAGGCTATAAAGCCCGAATTTGTCGTAACACTCACGTTTTACATAAAACGACGGATGCGGCGGCATCTTGCCCCAGCACAACTTCTCACGTTTGAAGTCTTTGCCCGAAAACATGCGCACAGTCTTCGAAGTATTGTGCCAGTCGACATAACGCACATCGGCGTAAACGCCTTCAATTGTTGGATTTTCGGTGAATGCGGCGTTCACTTTTTCCAGCACATCATTGGAAGCAAAAAAATCGTCGCTGTTCAAGATTCCAACAACATCGCCCTGCGCCATTTTCACACCTTTGTTCATGGCGTCGTAAATGCCTTTGTCAGGTTCCGAAACCCAACGCAAACGTCCTTCAAACTTCGGCTCAAACTCCTTCACTATGTCCATGGTGCCGTCTTTCGAGTTGCCGTCGACGATGATATATTCGATATCCTTAAACGTCTGATTCAGAACGCTTTGCATGGTATCGCACAAAGTCTCCGCACTGTTGTATGTCGCTGTAATCAAAGAAATTTTCATTGCTTATCCTCCAGATATTCGTCCAAAACGCCTCTGTTGAGGTATCTGTTGAACATTTCCTGTTCTTTTTTCTTAAACAAATTCTTAATCAAGCACTTAGGTATGAAAAGTTTTACACACTGCATTATCTTAAACACCCAAATTCTCCACTTTGGCGCCTTATAATCAAGCCACTGTGCTGGTGTGCGCCAGTCTTTTCCGTACCAATATTCCAACACGCCATTAATATCGGCAGGAGCGTCAAATTCCACACCCTTAAACATCATTTTAGCGCGATTATCAAAGAATTTCCTTGGCAGAGGCTCTCCGCAGTTAATCAGAAGCTTGTCGCTAAAATCAGTAAAGAAATAAACATCGATATATTCATTATTCCTTATTACAGAAATCAGTCCGCGGTCGTCCCAACGAGCCACCTCGAAGCCATGCTCGCGCAGCTCGAAAAGCATAGCCAAAAACAGATTAACATCTTGAAAATCAGCGCCTAAGTCGATATCTTCGTCGTGAGCGATAAAGTCTTTTTCACGAGCGGCACCAAGCATAGTACCGTAAGCAAGGAAGAACTTAAAACCGTTTCTGTCGGCAATTTCCTTAAACAGACAGAGGTTTTCGAAAGCCTTTTCTTTGTCGATCAGCTTCCAGCCCGGATAAATCGGAACAAGTTTGTATTTATATGTGCCTTTCGGTGTCTTTATTCTCGGCATGACTATAATTTCTTAAGTGTTTCAACGAGTTTGCCGTTGTCTTTGCGGTCGCGAATCGCAATGCGGATATAGTTCTTCCCTCCAAACGCCGATTTAGTCGAGCAGTCTTTTATCAAAATATCAGCTTTTTCAAGCAAAATACGTGTCAATTCGGTCGATGTATATTTGTTTTTCACCTCGCAAAGGAAATAATTTGCCTGAGACTTTATGACTCTCAAGAATGAAATCTGTTGTAACTCATTGAGAAACAGTCCTCTTTCTTCTATAAATTTATCACTCGCCTCCTGATAGTCTTTTTCGTATTTCGCGAAAATCTGCATGTAATATTCAGCAAACGAATTGATGTTCCAAATGGCCACGTCTTTCTTCATCTTTGTGATGATTTCCTTGTCGGAAGTGGCGAAAACTCCCAATCTCAAGCCTGGAACGCCATACGATTTGCTTATCGACTTCATCACCATCAGGTTTGGATTCGCTTCAAGTATATCGTTGTGCAGCAACGAGTTATCTTTATAATTATCGGTAAAATCAACAAAACTCTCGTCAACAATCATGCGAATGTCACGCTCAGCGGCCCATTTCACCAACTGCAAAACCTCATTTTTCGAAATGTAATTTCCTGAAGGATTATCCGGGTTGACCAAAAGCAACAGCTTAATGTTCTTATCACCGAAAAACGCCTTCAAATCGTTAGAAGTATAAGCAAAATCAGCATTTTGCGGAATATATTTCACTATGTTTTCAGCTGGCATTCTGTTGGGATACTCCTCAAAAGTCGGGTAAACAACTCCGATTTTCTTGTCGGCAAAATTTTCCATTGCGCTCTTGATAAGTTCCGCTGCTCCGTTGCCCACGCAGACGTATTCCTGCCTGATATTGAAATACTTACCAGCCAAAAGGGAGTTCACAAACATGCCCGAAGGATATTCCTGAAGCAACACGTCGAAGTTAGCTCGAAGCTCGTCTTTCATCTTCGGCGTCGGGAAATAAGGATTCACAAGGTAGCAGAAATCGAGCATCTTCGGGAAACGCCAGTAGCCACCGTAACGTTTCATGTATTTCTTTAGCTTCAAATCGCCTTCCGCAAAGATAGTCTCAGCAATGTCAAGGTCTTGAATATCATCTATTTCGTACCATTTCTCATCGCCAATAGGCAGAGCCTTCAGACTCGACTTGTCAATCATTGTGAGCACACGCAAAACCTCTTCATAGTACTCGTTGTTGCCTTTCATATGGCAATAAGCCTCAAGCAGCGGCAGATACTGGTTGTTGATGTAACTCTTGCTGAACTTGTAGATATTGACAGTCTTGTAATACTTGTCGACTTCCGACTGCTTAAACTCCTTTTTCGATATGAAATTCAATATGTTACGATCATCGTCGATGGTCACCATGGTGCCGTCCATCCACTTCTCGTATTTCGCCACAAGCGCAAGGTCAGGCTGTTGATTATCAACAAGTAATCGCAACATCGATTCCTCATAAATCAGATCCGATTCAAGCAGAAGAGTGTCGTCTTCCTTGAATTTTTCCTTCGCCAACGCCAACGAATAAATATTATTGGTTTTGTCGTAAATCGGGTTATTTATAAACTCAATATTCAGGTTTTTATATTGATTTTCAACATAATCCATCAAATTTTGAGCCTGATAGCCAACCACTATGACGATACGTTTCAAATCGAGATGCGAGAGGTAGGTCAACACACGGTCGATTAGTTTCACGCCATTGACTTCTACCATGCATTTGGTGTTGTTTTTTGTCATTTCACCGAGACGTCGCCCCATGCCGGCTGCTAAGATAATCGCTTGCATATCACTTAGTTATGAGTTTTTTTATCTTTCTCTTGATGCCAAATGGTATCAATTGATTTATTCTGTTGTAAAGACTGTTGTTGTTTTGGTAGAAACACTTGTCGAAACCATAGTCAGGGACGACGTATTTCGGGTGCTGCAAAGGGATCTCCAATTCTTGCGAAGCCAAGTAATCGCTGGCATCGGTGCTGAACGAGGTGTGTGTGGCGCCCTCGCCGAAGCCGATGTTTGAAATCAGGCTCACTTTCGGGAATATCGAAAGCTGGTTTTGAGACGAAAGTGTCAAGTACCACTGCCAATCCCAAGCGCTCACATGGTTGGCGTCAACAGCTTTCAAGCGGTATTTCCAATAACGCACATCCCAAGCGCAGTAGCCGATATTTTTGATGATTGAATCCTCGTAATGCGAGCCGCGCCAAGTCATGTTCAAATCCATGTTTTTCCAAGCTCTGCGCCATGTGCCCCAGCCGTTTGTCGACTTATATTTCGAAAAACAATAACTGTCTTTGATCTTGTATTTCTTGATGTAATTGGCTCCGTCGACCATCCCGATACGGTCGTCGTCCTTATATCTTTCAAGCATTTCCTCCATAAACGGGAAGAAACTCTTCTGCGGCAGACAGTCGTCTTCAAGTATGATTCCGACTTCCTCATTCTCGAAAAGCCAGTCGATGGCGGTACTCACACCCAACGAACAGCCCACATTTTCGTCCAAAAAACGAGTCTTCACCTCACATTCCCAGTCAACCATCGAGAGAATCTTTTCTCTAAGATTATCAACATCTTCCTGCTCGTTTGGGCGGTTTTCACGAGCACCGTCGCAAGCCAGATACAGCTTAGCGGGCTGAGCCTCACGAATCCTCGCGAACGTCTGCAAAACCACGTCCTCACGGTTGAAAAAAACTAATAATATCGGGATTTTATACATTTATTTAGTATTTAATTTTTGAATCAGATTATAAACTCCAACATAATTGTTGAACAGCCTAAACAGCACATATTCCAATCGATATTTCATCTTACTCGACTTGCGCAGCGCCTCCAAAATATATTTTTTTCCCAACAGATATGCATTGAAATCTTTTTGAACCTGCTTGTCGGAATCTTTAATATTCGCCAAAGCATTATTGATTATCAATGAGATATGATTATCAAACACCTGTTTAATGTCGTCGGGCATAGGATTTTTGTCTTTAAAATCGCTCAGACTCTCAGCCACGATAACATTGTCATACGACTTTTTCGGATTTACACTTTTTGTAATGGTATTTTCCGTTTTCACCCAATAATAATACAGAGGTTTGTCGATAACACTCACTTTTTCTGCAAAAACCAGAGCCCGAGGCGTAAACTCATCATCCTCATGGAAGATTCCCACATAAAAGCTAAGTTTATGATTTGCAAGGAATTGTCTGTTAAAAACATAGTAAGGAACGCAACGATCCCAATCGTCGAAACTATGCAGAAGCACATCGAAACCCGTCTTAACATCATCCGAAAACTTATTGCGCGGAATATCATCGTCACTACGCTTACCCTGCAGACAAATAACATCCGGCTTTTCTTCTATCTTATTAAATATCAATAATAAAGCATTATTATCGATATAATCGTCAGAATCGATAAACCAAACGTAATCGCCTGTGGCATGTGCCAATCCAGTGTTTCTGGCAGCGCTCAAACCCGCATTAGCCTGCGAATAAATCTTGATGTTGGAGTGCTTTTCTTGAAAACTTCCAGCTATGTCCATAGCATTGTCTTTCGTACCATCATCAACAATAATCACCTCATAATCAGACATTTCCACATTCTGATTAAGACAAGAAGCGAGACATTTCTCCAAAAACTTCTCGGTGTTGTAAACAGGTATGACTAACGACAGTTTCATGCTATTTTTTGAACATCTCTATGATTTTCTTCAACTTAAAATGCCTGATAAAGTAAACAGCAGTCAAGACATCGGCGACTAAAAGTCCACACCAGACTGAAACGCGCGGCAAATCAATATCATTTATGAAATAACAAACAGCTAAAATACCCATGAAAATAAACATCCAGCTGCCTCTTAGATTCAGATTTAAGGCACGTTGAGAATAATGTTTCGATATGTAGAAGTTAATCAATCGCGAGGTGGCAAGGCTCAATGGTGCCACTATCACACCAAAATGTGGTAAAAATATCACAAGAAGCAATAGGTTCACGGCGCTGCCGACGCAATTGGCCAGACTTGTATATTTTGTTTTTCGCGAAAGACTGATTCCTGAAGAGAAGAACGGGTGCAGCATGTAAATGCTGAGAGGGAAGCACAGCAGGGTGATGTATTTCACCGCGTCGATATAGGTCGGCTGCGAGAGAATGAGCACCACTTCCTCCGCCATAAGCGAGAGATTCACTGAGATTATCACCAAAAGCAGGAAAAACAGCTTGTAGAGGTTGTTGGCCTCCCGCAAGAAGCCTTCACGCTGGTAGTTCTCGTAGAGATAAGGCCCCCACACATTCTTGAACGCTATGGTTATCAGCGAGAACACCGAGGTTATCGAGAGCGCCACCGAATAAACACCCAAAACGTCGTATGACACATATTTCCCGATCAGCACCTGTCCGAGCGAGGTGTCGATCCACCAGGCTAGGATGGCAGGCAGCGTCGGGATGGAGAAAACCAAGGCCTTTCGGAGTATAGCTTTGTCGAAAGTGAAGTTGATGAACTCCCTGTTGACAATGAGGAAGAACACCGTTCCGTAAATATTCGCCACCAGCGAGGCGACAAAGATGCCCTCGACTCCGATTTGCCTTATCAAAACGAGATAAACAGCAGTGCCAATCTGCACCATCAGCTGCGAGACCGAACCTATCAAAAACAAAACAGGCTTGCTCTTATATCTTGTCAGGATGGCGAAATACGACTGCAGCGACACTGTCGGAAGGTCGGCAATCATCAAGACAAACGCCACCTTGTACGACTGCAGCTTGAGCATGTTGATCCATTGGTTGCGCGTCAGGAAGACAATCAGCGCGATGAAGACCGAACACAACAAAATCGAGAAAAATCCTGTGGAGACAAGCTTTTGCCTGTCGACGCCCTTCTCAAAATAGTCGCGTGCTATGCCGGAATGTATGTTCAGATTCGCCAAAATGCCGATGACTGCGCTGCACGAGTTGATCATCGCCATGGCACCATATTCGCCAGTAGTGAGCACGCCCGTGTAAAGCGGCATCAGGAAGATGGCCGCTATCTTCGACAGCATCGAAGCGCATCCGTATATCAAAAACTGAGTTAAAAACTTCCTCATGACCTGTCGTTTGTTAAATCTTTGTAAATAGCAACCCAGTCTTTAATGCATTCATTCCACGAAAACTGACTCACGCCAACCGAAGCATTATCTTTTGTCAAATCTTTGTAATACTCAATATTTCCTAGCACTTCGTAAAACTTCTCAATGCCTTCTTTCAGACTTTCAACCTCAAGATATCTGAAGCCCCAATCCTTCAACTTACCATACGCCTTGAACCAATTGCCTGAAATCAAAACCGAGCCGGCGCACAAACTTTCCTTGATGGAGCTCGACAAACCGTCGAAATCCGACAGCTGAAACATCACATCGGTGGCTTTTCGCAGCTGCGCCACGGCCTCGTCCGACATATAAATACCCTTTATCATCGTGTAATGACAATGGTTTTCATTCAAAATCTCCTCCAAATGCTTAAGAAACCTCTCATCGGAGCCTCTTGTCATAGGGAAAAGGAAATGAATTTTATCTATAACTTGCTCAAAATCAGCGTGATTGATGATTTCTTTCAAGATTTTATCCTGATTATGCAAAGCCTTGCCACTGTAACCTGGCATCACCGTAATCTTTTCAGAATCAGCGCCAAAGATCTTTTTACATTCTTCTTTTCCAGCTGGCATCTCATTCAAGATGTCGATTATCGAAGAACCAAACAATCCATAACGAACAATGTCTTTCGCAAACGGATATCTCTGATAAAACGCGTCGCTTCGGTTGCCGCCAATCAGAGCATCTGTGTTTTTCAACAAATTTTTAAGCTTCCGGAGATACAACTCATGAGATTTCAGCAGCTTCAACTTGACAAACTCGCCGCCCCACAACGTGACGCAAATCTTATCGGCATACTTGCGAAAAGCCTTCGGACAAATCACCCACTCTGGAACTATCCAATGGAAATGCATGATATCATACTTTATTCCATTGTGTTTCAGAAACTTACCAAAATGCGACCGCAAGACGTAAGGGTTGTAGAAAGTCGACAAAAACCTGATGTTGCTGCATTTTTTCAGCTCATAATCGTCGAAAAACACCCTGTCGTAAGGGAGCTCAGGGTAATTGTGCTTGTCGGGTATTGGTGAATACACGTCAACCTCAACATCCATCTGTTTTTTCAATGCTTTCACATAATGGACGAAGAAAATCGAGTTCGCGTCGCCAACCAATAAAATTCTCATTTTCTGATGATTTTCAAGTATTCGTTCCAATCGCCTATGTCGGTCCACGACTTCTCGCTCACTGGGAAACATCCTACGCGGCCGCCTTTCTCGCGCACCTTCTCAATCAAGTCGGTGATATGATAGAAAGTATCGCTCGGTATTTCGTTAATCAATTGAGGTTCAAGGATATACACTCCGGTATTTATCATATAACTCTTGTCGGGTTTCTCCGAAATGCCTTCCATCAAGCCATCGGCACCCGTCTCAATGACACCGTAAGGGATATGGAACGACTTTATCGCCGTCACAATGGTGATGTCGTTTTTGTTATTCACATGATAATCATACACATCGCGGTAGTCCTGGTCGACGATGATGTCGCAATTCGACACGAAGAACGGCTTGTTGATCTTGCCTTTCAACAACGACACGCTGCCGATTGTTCCAAGCGGTTTTTCTTCTTTCAGGAAGGTGATATCATATTTTTCTTCAATGTTGTTAAGATAATATTCTATGATTTCACTCTTGTAATTGACTGAAAGATAATACTTTGTGCATCCGATACCCTTGAATTGGTCGAGAATTGTCTCCAAAATTGTCTTCTCGTTTATCGGGATGAGTGGTTTCGGAATGACGTTGGTTATCGGTTTGAGCCTTGTGCCAAGTCCGCCCGCCATGATAACGACGGGAACGTCAATTTTATCGATACGTCCCTGTTTTTTCTCGTTGAACATCTCCTTCCAGAAAAACACCTCGAGAAGCTGTCCGTCGTCGCTCACCAACGGCATGCATTCCGAACGCAGCTTATACATCTTGCTTTTTATCGTCTCTATGCTGTCGGATGGCGTGGCGTAAATCTTGTTTTTATCTAAAATTGACAGGATATTCGAATTGATATCGATGTTTTTGATGATGGCACGCTGTATGTCGCCAATCGTCAAAATGCCGAGAAACTTCTCGTTTTCGAATACGAAAAGCAGCTTCACGCCTTTCTCGTCCATCTGTTTTAAGGCTTGAATCAGTGTGTTCGAGCCTTCGATGATCCTGTCTTTAATTTTTGTCAATTCCATAATAAATTTTATTTAGGGTCGTCCAAACCTTCGGTGTAGTCGCTCTCTTTTCCCCAAAGCTTCTCGAATCTGTTGATTTCCATCTCATGCTTCAAGTCACGAAGATATGTCATGTAGTCGTATCTCGGCTCATAACCAAGCTGTTCGATGGTTTTTGAGATATCCAGACAGAAATTGGGAGAATCAGGCATATTTCTGTTTATCACTATGCGCGACGGCTTGTCTTTCCGGCCAAAAACCTCTATCAAGCCTTGAATCTGCTCCATTCGCGACACCGGCATGTTGTTGCCGATGTTATAAACTCCGCTCTCACCGTCAGTCGTAAGCATCTTCTCGATAATCTGTGTGCAGTCTTTAACATAAAACACGTCGCGTTTGCACTCAGGATCGCCCCAAAGCTCAATGTCTTCACCCCGTTTTGCCTGCTCGATAATCGCCCTCTGACCTGTCCAGCGTTTCTTGCCGTCCTTAAACATCGTCGGGTTAGGATGATAACAGAAAACATTGGCAAAACGAATGATGTAATATTTGAAGCCATACTTGGCGGCATAGTGTTCGATTATGTCGCAGGCGGCGTTTTTAGTGATGCAATATATCGAATGGTCTGAATTCAACGGGAAACGGCTCGGCGCCTCGGCTGGAATAGGCTTCTGGCTGCCGTAAAGATAATAAACATCGGCCACAGTGCGCGGAAACACGAAACGCTCAGCGCCTACTCGCACAGCGTAGTCGAGTACATTCATCGTACCGTTGATGTTCGACTCCACAAACACCTTCGGATGATAGCCGTCCATCGTCGCCGGCAAAGTCGCGGCCATATGAATCACACCAAACACATCTTTCTGAGGCAGAACGTCGAACGATTTCTCGTCGAGGATATCCATAGAGACATAAGGAATGCCGTAGTCGGCAAAAAATCCGTTGTCACTCTTGCGATGACCGGCCGCCACAACATTAAATCCGACTTCCTTCAGATGCAGGGCGGTATAACACCCAACCTTACCTGTAGCCCCTAAAACAACCACTGTTTTCATATCAAAATCTTATTTTTTCTAAACCAATGAACCTCCGTGCATGTACTCGAGGAACTGATGTTTCAAACCCTTACCGGCAGCTATCTGGGCTCCTCTGAAACGACCCCAGTTGCCTTCAACAAGATCCCATCCATTTTCCGTGAGAGCAAAATCCCAAGCGATGAAAATATGGTCAGGGAACAGTAGATGCAGTTGTTTCGCTATTGACAGCAACTCATTCCAACGTGGAATCTGATAACCGCTGAACTTTTTCTTAGAATCAGGATGATTTTCATATGTGTTACCGTTTATGTCGTAACCCTTCGACACTAATTTGCCGGTATCGCCATCGATTAAAGCAAATATGCCGCCAGCCGAAGTGTTGTCGACATACGAACCTTGCCTTCCCGTCCTGAAAATCGGGCACAGCACAAAGAATCCGTTTTTGTTGCAAAACGACGAAAATCTCACTGTGTTCACCGATGTCGGATTCCACGCCGCCATGTCGTCCGACTGCTGAATCCTCTCTTCAATAAGCCACATTCCCTTTGCCTTAACGAGTTTTCCATAGAGATTCGATGCAAAAGATTCATCACAAATTGTATCTACGAAAGCACCTATACCCTCCGAGCCTGTCCTCGGTTTCACGAAAACATCCTTCATCTCAAGGCACTCATTGATAAACTTGTCTTTTTCAGTATTTTCGTCAAACAACACGACTTTTCTATGGAAAAACTGCTTGGTTCGCTCGTAAAAATGATATTTATCGGTCAAATCTGTCAGATATTTCTCAAATCCGGTGACTTCCATCAAAGTCTTGTCTTCAAGAGTCTCTGTAAGATAAGTGTCTCTCGTTTCAGCATTTTTATTCGTAAAATCGAAGTAGAAATAGTCGCGCGGCCTCGTTTTGTAAGTGATATAGCAATCGATAATATCGTCTTCTATTCTCTCAACATATTGTTTATCAGCGAGTTGCTCTTTGGTAAGAAACGTCTCAACAGCCTCGTTCATCTGATCGCGGAACGACACCCGTCCGTAAATCATCTCATCCATCATCCTGCGCTTGAAATACTCCACTTTTGCAGTGTTCTCATCAATGCGCTCCATCTCTATAGCATTGAAATCCAACATCTTAAACACCAAATCCTTGCCTTTGCTATTCCAAACTTTCAATTTCTGATGAATCAGACGTATCACATCGCCGCAATCTTCGGTCGTTTCATAAGAAAAATGAACCAAAGCGAAGCATTGCTCAAACGTTCCTGAGTCCAAAATCGACGTTCCTACAGGTTTAAGCTGCTCTATCTTCAAAACTTTCGGATTATTGGCAATATCCTCAATTCCTTCAACTTTTGCTATAGTTCCCGGCCACAAATAAACAGGGTAAACGCCGTGATGATTACCAGGAAACACAAAGTCGTCCGAACAATAACCCCTGTTGCCGAATGAGTCTTTCCACGCTTTTTTTTCATCAGAATCAATGCGGTCAAGGGTGCAATCTTCCGATTTTTCAGTATCGAAAGTGAACAAACCGCCTACGCTGGTACCTTGCTTGCGGAATTTTACTGGAATTATCTCTTCTTTGCCAATAAAATGTGGCTTTCCATTGATATTTTCAAAGAAAACAAGCGTGTCGGGCATACTTTTTCTATAGCCATACAACAAATCTGTCGAATCTCTGCGGATAATCACGCATTTTTCCACTTCCTGCTGACATTTCTCCAGTTTTTCGCTCACCTCCGCATAATTCTTACCCTCAACAATCACCTCGCCGTAACGATTCAAACTATTAGTGATTTTGTTTATCTTGTCGCCTTCCTTCAGATTCAACTCAAAGCTGTCAACGCCCGACATTTCAGGAATTTTGTTGATTTTCGGGTCGATTTTTTTGATCTCGCCCTCCGGCAGACAGAAAAACCTAACTCCCGAAGCCTTTTCTTTCCTACCCGCCGTGGTATTGACCTTCTCGCCCATCGTGATGTTAATCAGCTGATCTTCAACATTAATGCCAGTCGACAAAGGCACCAGCGTCGATGTGATGAAATCTCCACCGAAACGCGGACTCGTCTCAATGACAAAAATTCCTTTTTTGTTGATTTTCAATTCAGTATGCGACGGACAATTCTCAAATTTCAAGCCTTTCGCAATCTTACTCACTATCTCACGAATAGTATCTTTTTGTCGTTCCGACAGATGTGCAGGCTGCTTGTGAGCCAATTCAACATTATACGGAATCTCGGTGGTTGTCTTTTCGGTAAACTGAATCACCTCCGACTTACCGTCGTAATGCAGTCCTTCGATGCTATATTCCTGACCTTCAATGAATTCTTCAACTAAAACGCTAGGTTTATGGGTATATTCCATCGCTTCCGCGAACGCTCTCTGCAGCTCGTCATCGTCGTTACAGAGCTTCACGCCACGTGAGCCTGAGTTGTCGCGAGGCTTCACGATAACCGGAAAATCGAAACCTGTTTTCTCAAAATCCTCTACTTTATCGATCAAAACACCTTTTGCGCAAGGTATTCCGTTTTCGATAAATCTCTGTTTCATCAGATACTTGTCAGTCGAAATCTCAGCTGTCTCAACAGAGAAAAACGGCAGGTGCAAAGCCTCAGCTATCCTCGCCATCATCACGAGTGGTTTGTCGGTCGCCGTCGTAATGATGCCCGCGACCTTGTATTTCTTCGCCACCTCCAGTGTTTTTTCGTAATCCTGACCGCCTACCACTTCAAAGACGTCGACATCATCCTTGCAGAAAGCGTCTTCACAGGGGTCAATGCCAACAGTGAGCAAACCTTTGGCTTTGCATCTGACAATCAACGACTTCTGCAACGGACCTACACCGAAAACAAGTATCGTCTTCTTATCCATTTATAGCTTTATCGAGTGTTTCAACAATAAAATCGACGTCGGCATCGCTCAGCGAGGCATACATCGGAAGAGTTATCTCATTATCCGTAACATATTCAGTTACAGGAAGTTCCGCCTTATAATCTTTGTAAATCGAAAACCTGTGAATGGCTGGATAATGCACACTGGTCTGCACTCCGCATTCGTGTATCTTGTCGCGGATGGCGTCGCGTCTTTCTTTCGTAGAATTTGTCAACACCACCGGCATGATGTAATTGCTAACAAACTCAGTGCAGTCGGCAAACGGCACCACCACACCTTTCACGTTGGCGAGTTTTTCCAGATATCTCTTTCTCACCGCGATACGTCTCTCAAGGTCGCCAGGCAACTTCTTCATCTGCTCGATGGCTATAGAGGCGCGGATATCGTCCAAGCGATAGTTGTATCCGAGCTCCACAATGTCATACGCCGTGGCATGTCCGCCAGCCCTCTGATACGACATCGTCGTCATGCCATGCGAACGCAACAGCCTTGCTTTCTTGGCAAACTCCTCGTTGTTGGTGATGAGCATGCCGCCCTCACCCGTGCTGATGTTCTTGTTCGAGAAGAAGCTGAACGCCGCCACATCGCCAATGGTGCCCAGCTTCTTGCCTTTGTACTCCGAAAGCGGTCCGTGACATGCGTCCTCAATGACTCTCAAGTTATGTTTTCTTGCAATCGCCATGATTTCGTCCATCTTAGCCGGGAAACCAGCCATGTGAACCACCACCATAGCCTTCGTCTTTGGCGTTATCTTTTTCTCAATCTCCTTCGGATCTATGTTCAGATGCTTCGGACTCACTATATCGCAGAAAACCGGCGTCGCTCCGACATATCTGATGCAGTTTACCGATGCCGCGAACGTCAACGACGGACAAAGCACCTCGTCGCCCGGACCCAGTCCGCACAGCATGCAGGCAAGATGCAAAGCGCCGGTGCAATTTGTCACCGACACCGCATATTTCACATGAAACATGTCGATAAACATCTGTTCCAGCGCCTCGTTCTTCGGACCCGTCGAAATCCAGCCCGAGTTGATGGTGTCGAACGCCGCCTGCGCCTCTTTCTCGTCGAAATTCAGCTTAAACAAAGGAATTTTATAACCCATATCGCTAATTTTTAAATTTTTATCAGAAATCGTAATATTTTCTGTCCAAAGTAGTTCTGATACCAAAACTGACAATCAAATTATCTTGAATAAGGAACTTTTCCGCCTCGAAATGACGCTGTGTCACCTCAACAAAAACGTTCATATTATAGGCCGAATTCACCAGATACGAAACAATGAAATCATTAAACACAACAGTGGTCTTGCGGCCTGTCAACAGATAATGGCCATCATATGTGTCATTACCGTTTTCATCCAAGTTCAAAGGGATTGCGGTGTTATAATCGTTGTAAACATTATGACCGTAGTTTGCCCAAACATTGTTTTCCACATCCCAATCGTCGCCATATTGTCCATAGTTCAACTTATACTTGAAATACAGGCGCTTCCAATTGTATTGCGCACGGAAAACAGCCTCCCAAAAGTTACCGCCCCAAGGATGCGCCAACGGCTCGTTGTAATGCGCGTAATTATCTTCACCGACAGTGTTTTCAGTGCCTTGCGGTGTGTGCGAATACATATACGGTCTCACGATATTGCCTTCCAACTGCAAAAACAGGTTCTTCACACCGAAACAATCGTAACTCTTCACACCAATTTGATATGACTGTTTATTGCCATAATAGCCTTTAAACGCAATGAATCTCTTCACCGTCATCTCATCAAGGACAAACTGTCCGTAAACAGTGGTGTGCTTGCCTAAAATATAGCTGATATTCAAGCCCAAAAGCGCATTGTCGGCCGACCTTCCCGCATAATATTCCGCTGAACGCAAGAAAATTATAGGGTTGATATATTGAAAATCAAAGCCACGCTTCATGTCGATGGTGGTGTATGTCGAGTCGTTGACCATCACCTGCTGGTGAGTCTGCGCCGATGCCATCACAGCGTCAAAGAAGCCAATGTTCAAGCGCTTTGTGACAGCAAAATCCAAATAGTGAATCACAGCCCACTTGCGAGCGTAGGTATTGTCGGCCAAAACCTTGTTTCTGTCGGTCATCTGAGCATACAAACAGGTGTACTGAATCCTCCAGAAATCAGCGGTGACCTTAAAATACGGATAGTTCGCGGCATTGTCCGACAACATCATCGAACGATAGCCGTCGCCAATGAAATTCTTGCCATATCCCAAAGTGGCATTCAACCATTTGGCCGGACGATAGGCCAAATATGCCGCGGCATTGGTAAAATCTCTGCCGTTTTTCTTAAAACGGTTGGCATGGCCTTGTCCCGGAACGACTCTGCATGTGTTGCAATATTCATCGATATACTCCGGAAAAACAGCCTGATTTTCACGGATATTCGTGTAAAAAGCAAAATTGTCGCCTATAGTTCCCTTTATCTCCGCACCTCTAGTATTAACCCAAGTGGTTCTTGCGCCATCCGAACCGACCTCAAAATCAATAACAGGATTGATAGCCACATAATAATCATCACCCTTAACTCTGATAAAATCATCATTAAAAATCGAATTCAAAATATAATTCGAAAACTTCCCTTTCCGGTTGATGTTAAAACGATATAAGTTATTGATACTGTCTAAGTTAACAATTTTTTTAAAGCTAGATTCCGACCAGCCTCGCATAGCTGTGTGGAATAAATATTGCGAACTGTAAGCAGCAGTCTGAACTTCCATCTCATAATCGTCGTTGAGTGGAATCTGAAGCTCCTGCGAATTGACTAAAAAGCCAGCAAACACTAATAAAACAAAGAATAAATATTTTTTCATTATAATAATTTTTGATTATACCTTTTCAGAATGAGATTCCTCGATTTCGCTTCGCTTCACTCTGAATGACAGGGTAAACAATAAGGCATTGAAGAAACAGAAGAAAATAATGCCTTTCTGAACCTCAAACACCGACTCGAAAATCATGTTGAAGCCCATCATAAACAAAAACGAGAAATACAACAGGTCGACATGCTTCGTTTTTATCCAAAGCACAAGCGGAATCACAAAATAGGCGAGCAACAGCAACAAACCTATAACTCCAACGGAGATTATCGTCTCGAAAAACATGTTATGCGCGTTGATCTCATTGTCGATGGCATACCTAATAAACTGATACTCAACAAGATTGCTTCCAACAACCTCCGGGTCATAACCGACTTCAGCCGCTTTGCGCATGACATCCTTTCGCATGTAATTCGACGGCTCGTAATATTTGTCGGCCATAACTATATCAATGTATTCCGCCATTTCCGGACTGATCTTTTCGACTATGCCGGCTTTGTATCTATAATAAGAAGCCATGGTTTCGTCAGACCTATCGCCTGTGCCTACGCCAAAAAGCCAATTATCTTCCATTACAGCTTTATAACCCTTGAATTGCACAAGTCTATGATCCGATGAATGCTCGGACGTCAGGTTTTTGATGGTACTAGTTATTCTCGCCACACTCTGCGGAAAAGCAATACATGTGCCGACAACCATAAACACAAAGACTCCACCCACGATATAGCCTATCTTCTTCTTTTTCATGATGAAAGTAAGCCAAATCCATTGGATTATGAAAAGAAGAACCATGCAGAGCAATCCCGCGCGCGACCGTATCAAAATAGTGAAAACAACCAGCAGAATATATGCTATAACATTGATTATCTTTACTTTACGACTGCTTTCACCAAAAATCTCGAGGAAACAGAACATCAAGCCCAAACCAGTGTACATCGAAAGGTAGCTGTGATGCACGTAAAACAGCTGCATAAGCTCCTGGTCGAAGAAACGCTCGCTCGTGGCGCCGTTGAAAATCACGTCATACACAGCGTGCACGAGGTTTATCATGAAAAACAAAATACAGCTGAAAACAAGCGCGTAACCTATCGCCTTCAGCCTGTTTCTGTTCATATACGACATGTCGGAAATGATAAAAATAACCGGGAAAATCAGGAATCCGAGCTTCTTGCTCACCTGATCCCAACCTTCAGCCTGATTATCCGTATGAATCATCCCGATGAGATAAATAAACCATGTCAAGGCAAAGATGATATAAGCCCATTTTAACTTGAGCTGAGCTTCGTTCATCTTGAATTTCTGGTCAAAAACAAGCTTCAAAACAGCGCAAAGCAGCAAAGCCACCTCACAATATTGCGCCGCAAGCCAGCTGAAAGGTATCGCAAAAGCTAAAAGCATCATTATTATCAACTCCGCTTTTTGAAACGGCCTCAAACCTTCAAGAATTTTTGCCATATATTAAATAATTGATAATTAAACAATTACATATGTCTTTATACAGCTTCGCCACTTGGGTCACATTCGCGAACCAATAAAAAAAGCCTTATTTCTATTAATCCACAAAAATAAGACTTTTTTTTAAATAAATATAAATTATACTAGAAATTTAATTCCGACCTCAATTTCTTGTTGAAAGTCCAGCGCCAATCAGAGACCAGCAATCTGAAAAATTCCTTGTAATCAAAGAAAAAGACATAGCTGTAATACAGGAAAATCGAGCCTAAAACCGCAATCTTCCATGGTGTGAGGCAGAAGAACAACGTCACACCTACAGCCATGATTAGCGGGTGCATCACAAACTCCACGCCATAGTTAACGGTGTTGCGGAAGGCGTCGTCTTTCAAATCTTTAAGTATAAGGTTGGCGATAATCCAAATCGGACTTGATACCGCGGCGGAAGCCACGAAAAACGGGAGTCCGAGAAGCGCCAGGAACGATCTCCACAAAGTTCTCCAGAAAGGAGCGCGCATAGCCACAGAGTTGACTGATATGTTCTGCTCTTTCCTGTGTTTTGCGAATTCATTGACTTTTTCGAACACCTCTTTGGCTTTCTCAGGCTCTTTGTCTCTGAAATCCACTATCTTGGCAATGACTTCCTTGTTTCTCTGAAGCATCTTCTTAAGCGTCATCGGCATCCGGCCGGCCTTGATCTTCGTAAGCTCCCAAATGGCGTCATAGTCTTCATCATCAGGCACATACGATATCAGTTCAGCCATCCTCTCCGTGAGCACAGCCTTCAACCCGTTGATGATCACAGCCTCGTTTTCGCCTTGATGTTCGTTTACATATTCGGTAACGTTTATCGGCTTGCCGTAACTCACCAGCACCGTCGAGCGAAAACGGAAATAATCGCCATATTCCAATCCTACCGGCACGATATAAACCGGTTTTTCGTGTCCGAACTGCTCATTAGCCTGAAGCGCGATGTGGAAAATGCCTTTGCTGAGCTGACGAAGCGAGTGTTTGGTGCGATGTGTAGCCTCCGGGAACAGATACAATGGCACTTCATCATGTATAACATCGACAGCCTGGTCGATGATCTCGCCGTTTTTGTCACGGACAGCGCCTATGCCGTCACGAATCCTGTAAATCGGCAGAATTCTCAGCCATTTTAATATCTTCGCAGTTCGTGGATTCTTAAAAACATCAGCTCTTGCAATGAAAACCTTCTTCTGTTTCGAAGTCGCGAGAAGCACCATGGCATCCATCAAAGCATTGCAGTGGTTCGAGCCAAAGACACAGGCTCCATTTTTAGGAATGTTTTCATTGCCAACGATATGAAATCTCGTAAAGCTGCGGCGCGTATGGTGATCCACAAAGATCCTGCCCAAAGAATATAACTTGTCGTCGTCCTGAATTTTGCCCATTTCTCAAATGTTTTGAAACGACAAATTTACAAAATTTTCTTCAATATCAAATTAATTTTATAATTTTGCTCCCTGTCATTTCGACTGGAGCGAAGCGGAATGGAGACCTGAGCCAGCGAAAGCATTCACCTGGTGAATAAACTGCGTTTCGCTCGAAATGACAAGAATAAATGAAACAATAAATTTTTATAATATGAAAACTATTAAAATCTTAAACTATCTGTTTGTCGTCGCATTAGGCTTCTGCGCCTGCATGTACGGCATCGACCGCTTTGGTAACGACAACGCTCAGCTGACTAGCGACACCACCCTTTACACAAAGGAATATTGCAGCGACATCATCGGCTTCAATGGCAGTATTCCGTTGGAAATCAGCATGAAAGACGGCAAAATCGCAAATATCATCATACTTGAAAATGATGAGACGCCACGCTTCATGCAAAGAGTGACAGATGCTAATCTGATTGAGAAATTCTATGGCCTCACACCAAAAGAAGCCATCGAACTGGACATCGACGCTGTCAGTGGAGCTACATACAGCTCAACGGCTATTATAAAATCGGTGAAGACTCGCATGGCGGTCTACGAGAAAGACATGAATCCAAGTCCGTGGACATGGCAACTCGTAGGTATCATCTGCTGCGCGGTAATACTTTGCATTCTCAGTATTTGCAAAAGAAAGATTAGATAGTCTGTCATTTCGAGCGAAACGCAGTGAAGTCGAGAAATCTTCTTTACACGAAAGCCTTCGTTGATGGAGAATTTCTCCATTCCGCTTCGCTTCAGTCGAAATGACAATTAGAATATCGGAATGACAGTTTAAAATATATAGTTAAATCCTATATAAGCTTTCATTCCTTCGCCGTCGAGCTTGTCGATGGCTTTGGCGAATTCTGCCGACACCACGAAATTCTTGTTCATGATGAGCTTCAAGCCGCATCCGGCCGAGGTGTGGAGGCTCTCGTCTTTTCCACTGTAAATCAGATTAAGGTCATCCTCTTCCGTCATGTAATCTTCAAACATTTTCGCCGCTTCTTTTTGCTCATCGAGACGGAATGTCTGAGTCACCATGCCGGCGTCGAACATAGGATTCAATGCCACACACCAGTTTTGGTTGATGAACTTGAAGTTGGCTATTCTCCAACGCAACTCCACGTTAGCCCAAGCCACTCCCTGACCTATCACGCTGTTACGATTGATGCCGCGACCGGTGGTTGAACCACCATAAGCTTCGGTGTATATCTTCTTGTAAAACATGAGATTGGTGTTCATCATTGCGTAGAACGGGATGTCGCCGGCAATAACGTTTTGGGCGCCGAGACGATAGCAGAAAGTCAGATTATCGTCCCAAATCGGGATGTAATGATGAAAAACGCCGGTAAACGTCAGGTGGTCGTAGCCTTTTTGATCAATAAAATCTGGTGCTGCCGTTAATGTAGCCTCGAAATATATGCCTCGTGTCGGGTCGTTTTCGTAGTTTTTCGAGTCGTAGATTATGCCTGCCTTAAACTGTGCCACATTGCCACCACCAGCTTCATTCTGACGGATAAGACCACTTTGGCAATACAAGTCATAAAGCGTATATTGATTCTCAAATCTATTGATAGTCAACGGCTTAAAATCATAGTTATAAAATGCCAGGCCGAATCCATACGACAGATTTTTCAGATTTCCGATCTTTTGTCGCATGCTTACAACGGCACGAAACTGTCGTCTGTCGGTCAAATACAAACCACTTTCTTTCATGCCGGGCTCAATGATCTCCCAGGGTTCCATTTGAACAGCGGCATCTTTATAATATGGTGCGGCATAGCCGTTGAATCCATAGAAATCGAATTTTTTGTCTACAAAATACCCGAAATCGGCAAAAAGTATTCCTTTGGGGATGATGTTATTCCAATAGGAATAGGAGCGGAAGATGCTTGATCCTCTGGTGTATGTCGACACCTCAAAGTTGATCTTGAAGTCGTATCCCGGATATTTCGCGCCGTCGCCATAGTTGAAGATATCCATACAGACTCCGTATTGGAATCCCATATCGCTGTTGTAACCCACCACCGGCAGTGGTCCGAAGTTCCAACCTGTCTTGATGATTTCACCTTTTTCGTTGTAAACTTTGTCTTTTTTCTGTGCTGATGCTCCAAATGCAAGCAGTACAATTAATAATGTAACAACCAGTTTTTTCATGTTTAATATTTTTTTGGTCGCCTTCGGCGAGAAATCTTAAAAAAATCTATTTAAAAAATCTTAAAAAATGTTCTTCCAAACTGTTTGTCGTCATTTCGAACAAAGTGAGAAATCCTCAGCCAACGTTAGCTTTGCATCTATTCTTCCTTGGCAGGAGATTTCTCCATTCCGCTTCGCTCCAGTCGAAATGACGGGGAATATTCCATTTCTCATTGTCTCGCGTCTCGTGTCTTATTGTCTCGCGTCCCCGAGTATCTTTTGGTCGAATTTTTTCTAATTTCGTCACAAATAGACGAATTTCGTCACAAAATAGTTTCTAAAGGTCGAAATTCAGACTTTAGACGTTAGTCTCTAGACTTTAGTTATATTCTTCGCAGAACCTAAGATCTAAAGTCCAAGGTCTAAAGACTAATATCTTTCCCTTCAAGAACAATCACAATCTCTCCTTTTACCTCTTTTTCCTTAAAATATTTTATCACTTCTTCCAGGGTTCCTCTCACGTTTTCCTCATGGATTTTTGTCAGCTCGCGAGCCACCGAGACACGACGTTCCGGTCCGGCCACTTCGACCAGTTGTTCCAACGTTTTCACCAGTCGGAACGGTGACTCGTACAATATCGTAGTGTATTCATTGTCAACGATTTGTTTGATCTTGGTCTGACGACCTTTCTTATGAGGCAGGAAACCTTCGAAGATGAAGTGGTCGGCCGCCAGTCCGGAGTTGACAAGAGCCGGCACGAAGGCCGTAGCGCCCGGCAGACACTCCACCTCGACCCCACGTTTGATGCATTCGCGCACCAGCATGAAGCCTGGGTCGGAGATGGCCGGAGTGCCGGCGTCGGTAACAAGCGCCATGCGTTCGCCGTTGGCGATACGCTCGGCGATGCGTTCCACCACCACATGTTCGTTGTTCAGGTGAAACGCCTGCATAGGCTTACTTATCTCATAGTGTTTCAATAAGTTACCACTGGTACGGGTGTCCTCAGCAAGAATCACGTCGACCTCCTCGCGCAGCACACGCAACGCCCTCAAAGTGATGTCCTCAAGGTTTCCAATCGGTGTCGGGACTAAAAACAATTTCATATAAATCGTCTTTCAACAATATCATTCAACATCTTATATGCCTGCGACTCTGTATCCCATTGAAGTTCGATCTGCAGCTCGCTCATATAAACTTTAGCGCCAGAGAGCGTCGGGAAATCGTTCAAAGCATCAACAGATTTATTGTAACGCTCCACCGAGCCTTTAAACAAATCATTGATAATCATTACTTTATCATTGATTCCGAGTGCCATTCTGATATCATCAACAGGTGTGCGCTGTAATCGTGCCGCAAGGCTATTATCTTCCGGCTCCTCTGGCGTGACATCTTCAGAATCCTCGGCTTCCACAAGTGTTTCCTGCATTTCTTCTACCGACTCGACATGGAACATCTCGTCATCCTCGTCTTCCCAATCCTCTTCGTCATCGTCATCGGGTCGTTCTTCTTCATTTGCAGGCTCTTTCTCTTGCTTTTCCTCTTCTTCGACGACTTCAGGCTCAGGCTCTTGCTCCGGTTCCTGTTCTGGTTCTTCCAAAACCTCGGCAGGAGTCTCGATTTCAAACTCCACGTCGCGATTTATCAGTTCGCCACCTTCGTTGATCTCAGTGCTGACAGGCTCTTTTTCAACGACTTCTTTTGTCACGTTATCTGATTGATAATCACAGAGCAACTCGTAAAATTCGCGTGTGCGTTCCATCATAATGTCGAGGTCGAGGCGGCTCATCTCACGGTCGTTGCGATACATGTAGTCAACCTGCACCATCATGCGGCCGAGAAGGCGTTTCATCTCGAGCACGATATTATTTTCATTTTTTTGTGTTTCCATATCAAATATTCTTTAATTTTGTGCTCAACAAAAGTATAAAAAAATTAAATACGTCGGATATGTTTCTCGAAAAAGATTCTCATAATAAATCGAAAGGATGGATTGAGGTGGTGTGCGGCTCAATGTTTTCTGGCAAAACCGAAGAATTGATACGTCGTCTGAACCGCGCCAGAATCGCTAAATTAAGAGTCGAAATCTTCAAGCCGGGAATCGACACGAGATATTCCGAGGAGGATGTCGTTTCGCACAACGCCAACGCTTTGCATTCCATTCCGGTTGAGAACGCTCAGCAGATACTGTTCTATTCCAACGAATGTGATGTGATAGGCATCGATGAGGCGCAATTTTTCGGAAACGAGCTTATCGACGTATGCCAACAACTTGCCAATCAAGGAATTAGAGTTATTATCGCCGGTCTCGACATGGACTTCATGGGCAAGCCTTTCGGTCCGATGCCACAGCTCATGGCGATAGCCGAAGACGTCACCAAAGTGCACGCCATTTGCATGCGCTGCGGCAGTCTGGCGCAATATTCGCACCGTACCATCGCCGGCGACAAGCTCGTGGTGCTTGGCGAGACAGAGAGTTACGAACCTCTTTGCCGCGAATGTTATATGAAAGCGATGGCTGAAAAAGCCCAGAAAGAGACTAACGCAAACCCTTCACTGTAGGGGTTCCCGGAACGAAATCCTTTAAATAAAACGGTTCGAAATATGCCACGTCGACGAAATCTTTGTTGTCGAGTTTTCGTTGGGCGATGACATTCATATATTTTGCGGAGCAGTAGAAATCTTTCACCACAGTGATTTTGTCGTCGTTCTTGAAGAGTTCGGCGCATTTGTCGGCACCGTCGCCAAAAAGATAAAGGTGATGGTCTTTTTTTAGGTCAGCGAATGAATTCTCGTCGATGATAACAGCTTCGGTATCCTTTATTTTATTGACGTTTTCGTCGAAGATGGCAGCATAGACCTCCATGCGGCGGGCGTCGATCATCGGAATACGTAAAGACGTGCCATGGCGCGTCTCTACAGTGACACCATAGGCCATCGCTTGAAGGGTTTCGACGGCGATTAATGGTTTGGAAACAGCGTAGCAGATGCCTTTGGCGGTGCTCACACCGATGCGGAGACCAGTGTAGGAGCCCGGTCCCATGCTGACAGCCACGGCATCGAGCTGACTGTACGAAATACCCGCTTTTTTCATCACAGAATCAATGAAAAGAGTGATTTTTTCTGAATGATTCTGGCCTTTCGGGTCTTCCTCACAAGCCAAAACCTCGCCGTTATGCACCAAAGCCACCGAACATGATGGCGTAGCAGTTTCCAAACAAAGAATCATTTCTTTAAAATTTTTGCAAAGATATAAAAATCTCACGCATATCTCGCAGAAAACGCAGAAATATTCTTTCGATAATGACGACTAAAAACGAAAATTTCACTTTTTTCTTTGATATTAAAATTTAAATATGTATTTTTGCAAGTTATTTGTATATTTTTAGATGGAGATAATTAAAACTGATATTGAGGGAGTTGTGATCATTGAGCCAAAGGTTTTCAAGGATGACAGGGGATATTTTTTCGAATCATTTTTGCAAAAAGAGTTTGAGGAGAAGGTTTGCAAGACTGTTTTTGTGCAGGATAACGAGTCGAAATCGTGCTACGGAGTGCTGAGAGGCCTGCATTTTCAGAAGCCGCCGTTTGCGCAGGCGAAACTGGTGCGTTGCGTGAAAGGCAAGGTGTTGGATGTGGCTGTCGACATTCGCAAAGGCTCGCCGACCTACGGAAAACACACGGCCGCGGTGCTTTCGGAAGACGATCATAGGATGTTTTTCATACCAAAAGGATTCGCGCATGGTTTTTCTGTTTTGAGCGAGATGGCAGTGTTTCAGTACAAATGCGACAACTACTATGCACCGCAGAGCGAAGGAGCACTTCTTTGGAATGATAAAGACTTGAATATCAATTGGATGATACCCGAGCAAGACGTTATTTTATCGGAGAAAGACAAACATCATCCACTTTTTAAAGATTTTGATTCGCCATTTGTTTTTGAAAAATAAAGAGATGAATATATTGATCACAGGCGCCAACGGTCAGCTCGGCAACGAGATGCGGATAGTTTCGAAGGAAAGCTCCGACAACTACATCTTCACAGATGTGGCGGAACTAGACATCACCGACTTCGACGCTGTGAGAAAATATGTGAAAGACAACAATATTAAGGTTATTGTCAACTGCGCCGGATATACCAACGTGGAAAAAGCGGAAGACGAGAAAGAGATGGCAGAGCTTATCAATGCTAAAGCTGTCGAATATCTGGCAAAGACTTGCAAAGAGAACGACGCCACGCTCATCCACATCTCTACGGATTACGTTTTCGGCGGCAACGAGGGCAACACTCCACGCAAGGAAGACGAGAAAGTCAACCCGACTGGAGTTTACGGAATAACAAAGCTTCACGGCGAACAAGCCATTGAAAAAGTCGGATGCAAGCACATAATCATCCGCACAGCATGGCTTTACAGCGAGTTTGGCAACAACTTTGTGAAGACAATGCGCAAACTGACAGCGGAAAGAGACAGTCTGAAGGTTGTTTTCGACCAAGTAGGCACGCCGACATATGCTCTCGACCTTGCTAATGTGATAGCTATTTTTATCGAAAAATTAAAAAATGCCAACGGCCAATGGCCAACAGCCAATGGCATCTACAACTTTAGTAATGAAGGAGTTATCAGCTGGTACGACTTCGCGAAAGAAATTTGCGAGTTAAGCGGCAACGTGTGCGACATACAGCCATACCACAGCGACGAGTTCCCGAGCAAGGTGAAACGCCCTAGCTATTCAGTTTTGGACAAGACAAAAATTAAAAATAAGTTAAATATCACGATTCCGCATTGGAAGGAGTCATTAAAAAAATGCATTAAAAACCTATGAAGAACATCATCATCACCGGCGGCGCAGGATTCATCGGAAGTCACGTTGTAAGACTTTTTGTGAACAAATATCCTGATTATCATATCATTAACGTCGATAAGCTGACATACGCAGGCAACCTCGCTAACTTGAAGGACATCGAAGACAAGCCAAACTACACTTTCGTGAAAGCTGACATCTGCGACTTTGAGACGATAATGGGAATCTTCAAGAAATACAACGTCGACGGTGTGATTCACCTCGCGGCCGAAAGCCATGTTGACCGTTCAATCAAAGACCCGTTCACATTCGCTCAAACCAACGTGATGGGAACTTTGAGCATGCTTCAGGCAGCCAAACTGACATGGGAACAGCTGCCGGAGAAATGGGAAGGCAAACGATTCTACCACATCTCAACCGACGAAGTGTACGGCGCATTGGAGCTAACAAATCCTGAAGGCATTGAGCCTCCGTTCACAACAAAGGCTTCTTCAGGCAAGCACCATCTTGCTTACGGCAGCAAGTTCTTCACCGAAGATTTGAAATACATGCCGCATTCACCATATTCGGCATCAAAGGCGAGTTCCGACCACTTCGTGAGAGCATTCCACGACACATACGGCATGCCTACCATCGTGACAAATTGCTCGAACAACTACGGTCCGTACCAGTTCCCAGAAAAGCTTATTCCGTTGTTTATCAACAATATACGTCACAGAAAACCATTGCCGGTTTATGGCAAAGGCGAGAATGTCCGCGATTGGTTGTATGTTGAAGACCATGCAAGAGCGATAGATTTGATTTTCCATAAAGGAAAGGTTGCCGAGACATACAACATCGGCGGTTTCAACGAGTGGAAGAATATAGATATCATTAAGGTTGTGATTAACACTGTCGACAGACTTTTAGGCAGAAAAGAAGGCGAGGACATGGACCTCATAACTTTTGTGACAGACCGTGCGGGACACGACATGAGATATGCCATCGATTCATCGAAATTGCAGAGAGAACTGGGGTGGGAGCCAAGTTTGCAATTTGAGGAAGGTATTGAAAAGACAGTGAAATGGTATTTGGAAAACCAAGCCTGGATGGATAACATCACAAGCGGCGAATACGAGAAATATTACGAGTCGATGTATGCGAACAGATAAACTTTCACATATTGTCAAAGCGAAATGCAGATATGCTCGTGTAGTCACACCTTGGCCGTGATTAATGGGGTTATTATATGTATTGAGAAGTAATAAATTGAACCCTAAAAATTAAAAAAATGGAAAAAGTAACAATCATACCATATAAGAGTATTTACGAAAACTTCATCGATAAAAAATATCTGAAGAAAGGTTTCGATGAATACCATTTTAGAAATATTCAGACAAAAAAGCCAGAAGGCGGCTGGCGAAACCTGCGTTCCGACGAAATCGAACGCTTGGTGAAAAACAGTAACACGGCCACAAGTTGGGACGACATCCTGGTGACAGACGAGTTCGATACCAACCTTGTGAAAAACAACCGTTTCTACGGGATGGTGCGCATCGGAGCCATCAAAAATGTGGTGCTTCAGTATCACGATTTGAAGATGGCGTGCGGAATCACCGACAGTACCATTATCTCTTGCGACATCGGCGATTTCGTGGCGATTCACGATGTGCATTACATAGCAAATTATATCATTGGCGACCGCTGCATCCTCTTCAACGTACATGAGGTTTCGTGCACCGACCACTCGAAGTTCGGCAACGGTATTTTGAAAGACGGCGAGCCTGAGGATGTGCGTGTGTGGCTCGAGTTGATGAATGAAGCTGGCGGACGCAGGGTGTTGCCTTTCGACGGAATGATTACCGCCGACGCTTATCTTTGGGCAAAATACACTGATATCACCAAGCTTCAGGACAGACTTTTCGAGATTACTCAGAAGTCGTTCGACAGCAGCAGAGGTTATTATGGAACCATAGGCGAAGGTTGTGTCATCAAGAACTCATGGATCGTGAAAGACGCGAAGATTGGTCCGTGCTGCTATATCAAGGGCGCTAACAAGCTGAAAAACATCACCATCAACTCGTCGGAGGAAGAGCCGACACAGATTGGTGAAGGTGTGATTTTGGTGAACGGCATTGTCGGCTACGGATGCCACATCTTCTATTCAGTGGTGGCGACACGTTTCGTCATCGGTGACAACTGCAACCTGAAATACGGAGCGCGTGTCATCTATTCAATCTTGGGCGATAACTCAACCATCTCATGCTGTGAGGTGTTGAATAACCTTATCTTCCCTGCACACGAGCAGCATCACAACAACTCGTTCCTCATCGCCGCTTGCGTGATGGGACAAAGTAATATGGCGGCCGGTGCGACATTAGGATCGAACCACAACAGCCGAGCAACCGACGGTGAAATCGTTGCGAAACGCGGTTTCTGGCCGGGACTTTGCTCCAGCGTCAAGCACTCGTCGAAGTTCGCATCGTTCACTCTCCTCTCGAAAGCTGATTATCCTAACGAGATGAACATCAGACTGCCGTTTGCATTGGTCAACAACAACGTATCGAAAGACCAACTTGAGGTGATGCCGGCATACTGGTGGATGTACAACATGTATGCCATCGCGCGTAACACTTCGAAATATCAGAAACGCGACAAACGTCTGCGCAAGATTCAAAACATTGAGTTTGAGACATTTGCGCCTGATACCATGGAAGAAGTCATAGCCGGACGCAAGCTCCTTGAGGTGTGGACAGCCAAAGCCTATCTGCGTTCAAAAGGTGAAAATCCGGAACAGGAATATTACACCTTGCGCGAACTCGGCCATAAACTCCTCAACGGCGACAAAGCTGTGGTGAAAGGCCTTGAAGTGTTGGGCGAAGAGATGGAGAAATCGCATCGTAAAGTGGTGATTCTCAAGCCTTATGAAGCATATCATGCCTATGAGGACATGATTATCTATTATGCGGTGAAAAACATCATCACCTATCTTGAAAATCATCCTGAGGAGACATTCGACAGCATGTGCAAGCATCTCACCAATGTCCGTCAGCGTGAATGGATCAACATGGGAGGTCAGCTCGTGACTGAAGACGATTTGGAGAAGCTCATCGACGACATCTGCAACGGCACGCTCGACAATTGGGACGAAATCCATAAACGTTACAATGATTTGTGGACTAAGTATCAGACAGACAAGCTGTTACACAGTTATCAAGCATTGAGATTCATCTATAACAAATGTCCTTCTTTGACAAAAGAAATCTTCACCGACGCATTGAACAAATGCGAAAGAATTTTGAAATATGTCTGCGACCAGGTTTATGAGTCAAGGAAGAAAGACTATGAAAACGTGATCCGCAACTCGACATTCCGTAACATGGTAGAGCGTGACGCGGTTAATGGAAAGCTCGAAGACAACAGCTTCGTCAAACAAATAAGAAAAGAAACAGAGGTCGGATTGAAATATATCGCCGATGCAAGAGAATTAGTAAAATGAAAACCATAAAAAACATAGAAAAATGAGAGTAATTATTGAACCAACTTACGAAAAGATGTCACAGTGGGCGGCAAATCATATCGTCCGCAGAATCAACGAATTCAAGCCAACTGAGACAAAGCCTTTCATCCTCGGATTGCCTACAGGCTCAACTCCGATAGGAACTTACAAATGCCTCATCAAGGCTTATGAAGAAGGCAAAGTGTCGTTTAAGAATGTGGTGACATTCAACATGGACGAATACGTGAAGATCCCGGAAAACCATCCAGAGAGCTATCATTCATTCATGTGGAACAACTTCTTCAGCCATATTGATATCAAGAAAGAAAACGTTAACATCCTCAACGGCAACGCCGAAGACCTTGAGGCAGAGTGCGCACGTTATGAAGCTAAAATTAAGAGCTACGGCGGCATTCATCTGTTTATGGGCGGCATCGGTCCTGACGGTCACATCGCATTCAACGAGCCAGGTTCATCACTGACATCACGCACAAGAGTGAAATCGTTGACAACAGATACTATCATCGCCAACTCACGTTTCTTCGACAACGACATCAACAAAGTGCCTAAGACGGCTTTGACAGTCGGTGTCGGCACAGTGATGGATTCACAGGAGGTGATGATTCTTGCCAACGGTCACAACAAGGCGCGCGCTTTGGCACAGGCCATTGAAGGCAGCGTTTGCCATCTCTGCACCGTGAGCGCATTGCAGATGCATCCGAAAGGCATCATCGTGTGCGACGACGCGGCGACAGACGAGATGAAAGTCGGAACTGTAAATTATTTCAAAGACATTGAAAAAGACAACCTTTAATGTTTTTTAAACACGAATCGAGTTTTATAGATGAAGGTGCCGTCGTGGGCGACGGCACCAAAATCTGGCATTTCTGCCATATCCAGAAGGGTGCGGTGATAGGAAAAGACTGTTCCTTGGGGCAGAATGTCAATATCGGAAACAATGTAAAGATAGGAAACGGCGTCAAGATTCAAAACAACGTGTCGGTGTACGAGGGCGTGGAGATTGAAGACAACGTTTTTTGCGGTCCGAGCTGCGTGTTTACTAACGTCGTGACACCACGCGCGCATTTTCCGGTGCACGGCGTTTATGCTAAGACATTAATAAAAGAAGGTGCGTCGCTGGGTGCCAACTGCACCGTGGTATGCGGACACACCATAGGAAAGAGCGCAATGATAGCGGCTGGCGCTGTCGTCACCACAGACGTGAAAGACTATGCGCTGATGGCAGGAGTGCCGGCAAAGCAGATTGGATGGGTTTGTGAATGTGGTAAGAAATTGGGAGTGGATTTGAAATGTCAATGTGGAAGACAATACAAAATGACAAGGGGGTTCCTCGCGCCTGCGGCGCTCGGAATGACAGATAAATAGGAATATATTTTTGTTTTTTATATGAAGAATTTTGCGATTATCGGAGTTGGAGGGTACATTGCACCGAAGCATCTTAAGGCGATAAAAGACACGGGAAATGTTATGGTATCGGCCTACGACAAGAGTGATTCGGTGGGCATTATAGACAGTTATTTCCCGAATGCGGCGTTTTTTACCGAACAGGAGCTTTTCGACCGTCATAACACCCGTTTAATCGAACGTGGAACAAACATAGATTTTGTAACTGTTTGTACGCCAAACTATTTGCATGACGCACATACACGTTACGGCTTGCGATTAGGTGCCGATGTCATCTGCGAGAAGCCGGTGGTTTTGAACCCTTGGAACATCGATGCCTTGGAAAAAGTGGAGCAGGCCACAGGACATAAGGCTTACACCATACTTCAGCTGCGCTTGCACGATTCAATTGTCGCGTTGAAAAAGAAAATCGACGAAGGCCCGAAAGACAAGGTTTACGACGTCGATTTGACATATATCACAGCTAGAGGCAACTGGTATTATACTTCTTGGAAAGGCAATGAAAACAAGAGCGGCGGCATAGCCACCAACATCGGAATACATTTCTATGACATGCTGTCGTGGATCTTCGGTCCGGTGACTAAAAACATTGTACATGTCTCGACTCACGACAGAGTTGCCGGTTATATAGAGATGCCTAAGGCAAGAGTGCGTTACTTCCTGAGTATCAATGCTGATACACTGCCGGAAAACGCCGTTCAAGGTGAGAAAAAGACATACCGTACCATCATGATTGACGGTTCGGAGTTTGAGTTCAGCGAAGGATTTACTGAGCTGCATACAAAGAGCTACGAAAAGATTTTAGCAGGCGAAGGATTCAGGATTTCTGAAGCCAGAAACTGCATAAATATAGTTTACGAAATTAGAAACGCAAAGCCAGTGGGATTAGTTGGAGATTACCATCCGTTGGCGAAGTTGGCGTTAGCGGAACATCCTTTCGGATGGCGCTAGCGCCCCTTCATTTCGACCGAAGCGAAGCGTAGTGGAGCTCCCTACGGTCGGTCGGAATGACAAAAAATGAAAATTATTAAAATATGAAAATATTAGTTACTGGAGGAACGGGATTTATCGGTTCACATACAACCGTAGAATTGCAGCAGCAGGGCTACGACGTCATCATCGTGGACGCATTGTTTAATTCAAGAATCGAGGCACTTGACGCAATAGCTTCGATAACAGGCAAACGCCCCGAGTTCGAGCAGTTTGACCTCGCGGACAGAAAAAAAGTCGACGATTTCTTCCGTCGTCATCAAGATATTAAAGGCGTGATTCACTTTGCGGCACATAAAGCTGTCGGCGAATCGGTGGAGCAACCGCTGAAATATTATAGAAACAACCTCGATTCGTTGATGAACATACTCGAATCGATGAACAAATACGGTGTTCAGAACTTAGTTTTCTCGTCGTCGTGCACCGTTTACGGCGAGCCTGACCCGGAAAATCTGCCGATTTCGGAAAAAGCGCCTATCAAGAAAGCTGAATGTCCTTACGGCAACACAAAACAGATTGCCGAAGAGATTATGCAGGACTGCATCGTGGCTTATAAAGGATTGAACGCCATAGCGTTACGTTATTTCAACCCCGTTGGGGCACACGAGAGCGCGAAACTCGGCGAGCTTCCTTTTGGAGTACCTGCCAACTTGATGCCTTATGTCACGCAGACAGCTTACGGCATCCGTCCGTTCCTGAGAGTGTTCGGTGACGACTATGACACACCTGACGGAACGCCAATTCGCGACTATATCCACATCATGGATTTGGCTAAAGCTCATGTGAAAGCAGTGGAACGCATGATTCAAGGCAAGATGAAGGCTTCGTTCGAGGTGTTTAACGTCGGAACAGGCACTGGATACTCGGTTCTTGACATCATCAAATCGTTCGAGAGAAGCAATAATCTCAAGCTGAAATACGAAATCGTGGGCAGAAGAGCCGGCGATATAGTGAAAATCTGGGCTGATCCTACCTATACTAATAAGGAGTTGGGCTGGAAGGCCGAGCGCAGCCTCGACGACATGACTCGCAGCGCTTGGAACTGGGAAAAAGCTTACAGAGAAGGAAAAACTTGTTTTAAAATTGACAAATAATTAAAAATGAATAATAATCACCTTATTATTATGGCGGGCGGTGTCGGCTCTCGTTTCTGGCCGATGTCAATTCCTGAGAAGCCGAAACAGTTCATCGACGTGATGGGCATTGGCAAGACCATGATTCAGCTCACAGTTGAACGTTTTGCAGGCATCATCGCCCCTGACCATGTTTGGATTGTGACATCAAAAAAATATAAAGACATCGTAAAGGAGCAGCTGCCAGAAGTACCTGATTCTCAGATTCTTATGGAGCCTTGCATGCGCAACACCGCACCTTGCATCGAGTATGTAAGCCGCAAGATTTACGCCAAACACCCTGACGCGAACCTGGTGTTCTCACCCGCCGACCATTTAGTGCTCGACGTGCCGCATTTCCAGGAAGTTATTAAGGAATCGCTGGAATATACTAAGAACAACGATGTCATCGTGACACTTGGAATGATGCCGACAAGACCAGAGACGGGCTACGGATACATCAAATCGGTGGATGCCAACTCGAAGGAAAAAATCCAGAAAGTGGAGGCTTTCAAGGAGAAACCGAACCTCGAGACAGCCAAGAAATACTTGGCCGACGGCGGTTATTATTGGAATGCAGGCATATTCATCTGGAACGTGAAGATGGTGGTCAACACCATTGCGAAACTTGTGCCTGACCTGGCTGCTGTTTTCGATAAAATTGAGCCTCATTTCTATCAAAAAGACGAGCAAGCAGTCGTCGACGAGCTCTTCCCGACATGCCCGAACATCAGCATCGACTATGCGGTGATGGAGAAATCGAAAGACGTGCTTGTTTATCCGGCAAGCTTCGGATGGAGCGACATCGGCACTTGGGGAAGTCTTTACACACATATCCCTTACGACGAGAAAAAGAACGCCATCATTGGTGAAAATATCCGGATGGTCGACAGCAAAGACTGCGTCGTACGTTCCTACGGAAGAAAGAAAGTTATAGTGCAAGGTCTTGATAATTATATAGTTGTGGATGATAATAACTGTCTGCTCATCTGCAAAATGCAAGACGAACAACTTATCAAAGAATGGCAAAAATAAATAGTATTTGAAAAATCATATAGTATGAGAAATTTTTTAACCAATATTGCGAGATTGTTTTTCGGAAAAAGAAATTCAAACTCATTATCAAGAGTTTATGTGCTAATATTCGACATTGTTCTTGTCATGATAGCACTGGTTATCATACCATTGTTGAGATACTATCCTGATTTTGACAGATTCAGCATGCTGGATTTCTTCAGAAAATCATCGTCGGTATTAGTCTTTTTCATAATCGGATTTCTCATCACAGGCTCTTACAAAGGACTTGTCAGATACACCGGTTTTAGGGACATTGAGCAAATTACAAGAACCACAACATGGGTGTTTATCGTCATGTGTTTTTGTAAAATATTGATAAACAATGTGACAGCTTTAAAATTTTTCAATCCGTTCTTCCCGAAATATTTAACTTTGATCATCATATGTGTCACGGCCTTGGTTTTCATGGTAGTCGGACGACTCATCATACGTCGTATTTACAACGAGTATCTGCGTCCGCAGCCGAATAAAATCAACGTTATCATTTATGGTGCCGGCGATGCTGGTCCTATCACGCAAAACGCTCTGTATCAAGACACTTCGACACAATACAACGTCATTTCTTTCGTTGACGACTCACATCAGAAAATCGGAAAATCGATCAACGGAGTGCTGATTCGCAAGCCTGAAGTTGTTCTTAACAAAGATTTTATTAAAAAACATAATATCGATATGATTATTTTGGCAATGCCGAGTTTGAATATCGATAAACGTAATGAGATTGTCAACAACCTCATCGACCTTGGCGTTAGTGTGAAGTCGGTGCCGCATGTCGACTCATGGATCAATGGTAATCAATTGAATTTCAATCAGATTCAAGACATTAAGATTGAAGATTTGCTTGAAAGAGAGCCGATTGTTTTGGGCAAGGAAAATGTGAAACACGAGCTTGAAGGCAAGGTAGTGATGGTGACGGGCGCGGCAGGCTCAATAGGTAGTGAGATTTGCCGTCAGGTGTTGCAACATAATCCTAAGTGCTTGATAATGTTCGACCAAGCTGAGTCGCCTATGTATGATTTGCAGTTCGAGTTGAACAACGAAGAACCATACAAGCACATCGCGGTGCCGAAAGAGTTCGTCGTCGGTAATGTGAAGGATATCAACAAGATGACCGAGGTGTTTGAGAAGTATCAGCCGCAAATTATCTACCACGCAGCCGCTTACAAACACGTCCCTCTGATGGAGAGTTTCCCATACGAAGCTGTGTTTGTCAATGTGTTTGGTACTAAGATTGTAGCCGACCTCGCGATAAAATACGGCGTTGAGAAGTTTGTGATGATTTCAACCGACAAGGCAGTGAACCCGACCAACGTGATGGGTGCCACAAAACGTATTGCCGAAATCTACACTCAGAGCCGCAACAGCAAGACGAAGTTTGTGACCACGCGTTTCGGTAATGTTTTGGGCTCAAACGGTTCTGTTATCCCATTGTTTAAGAAGCAGTTATCTCACGGCGGACCATTGACCGTCACTGACCGCAACATCATCCGTTTCTTCATGACCATTCCTGAAGCCTGTAGCTTGGTGCTTGAGGCAGGCGCCATAGGCGATGACGACGACATCTTCGTGTTCGACATGGGCAAGCCGGTCAAGATTTACGACTTGGCAAGCAAGATGATTAAGTTGTCGCACATGCCAGATGTTCAGATTGAGATCACTGGTCTGCGTCCGGGTGAGAAGCTTTATGAGGAGCTTTTGGCCACCAAGGAAAACACCATCCCAACTGAACATCCGAAGATTATGCGCGCTAAGGTTCGCGAATATACTGAGGAAGAAGTTGATAAGGAAATTGGCAAACTGTTAGAGATACTTCCGACCTGTCAGGACTTTGACATTGTGAAACAAATGAAGGTGATAGTGCCTGAGTTTAAGTCAAATAACTCAGTCTATCAAATTCTTGATAAACAAATGGGGGGGGTATAAACCGCTGATAATCAGCGGCTAAGAGCCACGTGTCGGACTCGAACCAACGACCTACGCATTACGAATGCGTTGCTCTACCAACTGAGCTAAAGTGGCGTTTTGAGACGGCAAAAATACGAATTTTTTTGATATAAAAATGTTTTGGAAGATTTTTTCTGTGATTCTAGCCTCGACGGTTAAGACGCTTTTCGCTCCGGCGATGGGCTTCGCGACAGGGCTGTCGTTTGGCACCACTTTTGTTGCCACGATGGTGGGCGGAATCATAGGATTTATCTTTTTTTACTATAGTTTCGGACTTGGTTTTAATTTAATCAACAAGAAAAAATCGCCGCCTACTGAAAAACGCATAAAAAGAGCACGGAATATCATCAACTTCAAGAAGAGATATCCCGTGTGGCTTTTCGTGCTCGTTTCTCCAATAATGTCAATCCCGGTGATGGCTATCGTTATTCGCAGGTTTTTCAATCATAACAGAGGCATTTTCGCGCTGTCGCTTGTGGCTGTCGCGCTGTATGCCCTTATCGGATGCTTGATTTTTTCACCAATATTATAACTGGCACAACGCGGCGGCGCCGAGGATTGCAACCTCGTTGTCGGCAAGCGACGAAACGCGGATTTCCACTGTACCTTGATAGATATTCAGCAGATGTTCGTCGAACGACTTACGCAGAGGTTTCATTAACACCTCACCGGCGTGTACTGGACCGCCCATGAGGAAGATAGCCTGTGGTGCGGAGAACGTGACAGCATTAGCCATCGCAATACCCAGCAGATAGCCTACATTTTCAAATGTCTGAAGACCTATCGGGTCGCCTGCGTTGGCAGCGTCGCCGACCATTTTTGAGGTGAGATTTTCAGGTGCAACCTGACGCAAAACGCCATTATACAAAGGATTCTGCTCCATCAGCTCGAGAGCGGTGCGACGGATACCACCGGCCGAGGTGTAAGTCTCGAGACAGCCTTTACGCCCGCAGCCGCACTGGCGACCGTTGATGATGATGATCGAGTGACCAAGCTCACCAGCTGTACTCGTCGAGCCGAGAACGAGCTTACGATCGATGATGATGCCGCTTCCGACACCAGTTCCGAGGGTGAAAGTTATGAAATGGTCGAGATCTTTCGCACCGCCATAGATCATCTCGCCGTAAGCGGCGGCGTTGGCGTCGTTGGATACCACAACCTTAGTGTTTATATGCTTTTTCATCATCTCGGCGAGCTTCACCTGACCTTTAAAATTGAGGTTAGGAGCCTTGTCGATGCTGCCAGTGTAGGTGTTGCCGTTCGGGGCGCCGATGCCGATACCGTCGATGTCGGAAACATGGTTACGCTCAAGCAATTCCTTGATTTTAGCCGCCATATCGTTCACATACAGCTCGGCATCATAATATTCATTGGTGTGAAGGTTAACTTTGTCGATGATTTTGCCGTCTTCACGGACGAGTCCGATGTCGGTATTTGTGCCGCCGACATCGATTCCGATAGAGTGTCTTGTTTTCATATTTGGATAAATTTTATTTCAAAAAGTAGAATTTCTTCGCAAAATTAAAAAAACTTTAAATAATATCAGTTAAAATCAATTCTTTTTTTTATCTTTGCAGATTATTTAGAAAAAAATTAACGTTTTATGAAAAACGCTTATCGTGAATATAAGTTTTTGAATCTCACCAACATAGCAGATGAGATCCGCAAGTATTGGGAAGACAACGACATCTTCAACAAGAGTTTGGAAAACACAAAGAACGGCACGGCCTACGTTTTTTATGAAGGACCACCGTCGGCCAACGGTATGCCGGGCATCCATCACGTGATGGCTCGTACCATTAAGGATACCTTCTGCCGTTTCCAGACTTTAAAGGGAAAATATGTGAGCCGCAAGGCAGGATGGGACACCCACGGACTGCCAGTGGAGCTTGGCGTTGAGAAGAAACTCGGCATCACAAAAGAAGATATCGGAAAGAAGATCAGCGTTGACGACTATAACCGTGCTTGCCGCGAAGAAGTGATGAAATACAAGGACCGCTGGGACGACCTCACCCGTCAGATGGGCTACTGGGTGGACCTTAACAACCCTTACATCACATTTACAAACGAATATATCGAGACTTTGTGGTTCTTGCTTAAAGACTTGTATAACAAAGGCTTACTCTACAAAGGATATACCATTCAGCCATATTCGCCGGCTGCAGGAACAGGCTTGAGCTCACACGAGTTGAACATGCCTGGCTGCTACCGCGATGTGAAAGACCTCACCTGCGTGGCGATGTTCCGCTTGAAAGCCGAGCAGCGTAAGTTCCAGAAGCTGCCGTTTGACGTCGACGTGAACTTCCACGATGTGCAGATAGTGGCTTGGACCACAACACCTTGGACCTTGCCGTCAAATACAGCATTGGCAGTCGGTCCTGGCATCGAATACAACCTCGTGAAGACAGTGAACCCAAACAGCGGCGAGCAGATTTACATCATCATCGGAAAACCTTTGATGGCATCGTTCTTCCCAGCTGAGGCTGAAAAAACGGCATTCGATGACTGGAAAGTCGGCGACAAGAAGCTTCCTTACGAAGTTTTAGGCACTTGCAAAGGCAAGGAACTCGCAGGTTTGGACTACGAGCCGCTCATCCCATGGGTAAAACCAGACGGCGACGGATTCCGCGTGATTCCTGGCGACTACGTCACAACAGAAGACGGTACTGGTATAGTCCACATCGCTCCTACTTTCGGTGCTGACGATAACAGAGTAGCAAAACAGACCAACATCCCGCCACTGCATCTCATCGACAAAGACGGCAAGGCACAGCCTATGGTTGACAAGACAGGTAAGTTCTTCCTCCTTGAAGACCTTGACCCAGAATGGGTTAAGACACACGTCGACGCAGAGGAATATGCAAAATACGCAGGCAAATTTGTGAAAAACGCCTACGACCCGACAAAGACCGACAAAGATATCTCGTTGGACGTAGAAATCGTCATCATGCTGAAGGAACAGGGCAAGCTCTTCAAGAGCGAGAAACACACCCACAACTATCCGCACTGCTGGCGTACCGACAAGCCGGTGCTCTACTACCCTCTCGACAGCTGGTTTATCAAGACTACAGCGTTGAAAGACAGGATGATTGAGCTCAATAAGACCATCAACTGGAAGCCTGAGGCAACAGGTTCAGGTCGTTTCGGCAACTGGCTCGAGAACCTCGTCGATTGGAACCTCTCACGTTCGCGTTACTGGGGTACTCCACTTCCAATTTGGAGAACAGAAGACGGCAACGAAGAGATCTGCATCGGAAGCGTGGCACAGCTTCGCGAAGAGATTGAGAAGTCTGTCAAGACTGGATTTATGAAGGAAAATCCTTATAAATCAGAGGATTACACCAAGTTCGACTTACACCGTCCATATATCGACGGTGTGGTTTTGGTTTCAAAATCAGGCAAGAAGATGTTCCGTGAGCCAGACCTCATCGACGTGTGGTTCGACTCAGGCGCTATGCCTTACGCACAGATTCATTACATGGGTAAGCCAGGCCAACTCAACGACAAGACTTTCCCGGCTGACTTCATCGCAGAAGGTGTTGACCAGACACGTGGTTGGTTCTTCACCTTGCATGCAATAGCGACAATGTGTTTCGATTCTGTGGCATATAAGAACGTGATTTCCAACGGTTTGGTGCTCGACAAGAACGGCAACAAGATGTCGAAACGTTTGGGCAACGCCGTCGACCCGTTCGGAGCAATCACAAAATACGGAGCCGATGCCGTGAGATGGTATATGATTACCAACTCACAGCCTTGGGACAACTTGAAATTTGACGAAGAAGGCGTTGACGACGTGCGCCGCAAGTTCTTCGGAACATTATACAACACCTACGCATTTTTTGCACTCTACGCCAACATCGACGGATTTGAGTACAAAGAAGCCGACATCCCGTTTGAGAAACGTCCTGAAATCGACAGATGGATACTTTCGGAGCTCAACTCGCTCATCATCGAAGTCGAGAAAGACTATGAGGCATACGAGCCTACAAAGGCCGGACGTGCCATCGGTAACTTCGTCGACGCTCACCTCAGCAACTGGTACGTGCGTTTGTCACGCCGCCGTTTCTGGAAGAGCAACGGTTCGGACGACAAGACCTCGGCATATCAGACATTGTACACCTGCCTCGACACCTTGGCACGCCTGATCTCGCCTATCGCGCCGTTCTTCAGCGAGCAGCTTTACCGCGACCTCAACGCCGTGACACATCGCGACAGCGCAGAGTCGGTGCATCTCACCAAGTTCCCTAAGGCAAACGAGAAGTTCATCGATAAGAAACTCGAGGAACGCATGGAGATGGCACAGCTTGTGGCATCAATGGTTTTGTCGTTGAGAAAGAAAGCTAACATCCGCGTGCGTCAGCCATTGTCAAGAATCATGATTCCGGTGCTGAGCGACGATATGAAGCAGCAGCTTGAGAAAGTCGAAGGCCTCATCCTTTCGGAAGTCAATGTGAAGAAAGTTGAATATCTGACAGGCGAACTTAATATCTTGGTGAAGAAGGTAAGACCAAACTTCGCTTCGTTGAAGACACGTTACGCCAAGCTGATGGGACAGCTCACGAAGTATTTTAACACTATGAGTCAGGAAGACATCCGCAACTTCGAGAAAAACGGCGGAGCCAACATCACCGTTGAAGGTCAGGAAGTGAACCTGATTTTGGAAGACGCTCTCATCACCACGGAGGACATCCCGGGCTGGACAGTGACGACACAGGACAACATGACTGTTGCCCTCGACATCACCATCTCGCAGGAATTGTTTGAGGAGGGATTGGCAAGAGAAATCATCAACAGAGTTCAAAATATGAGAAAAGACAGCGGCTTGGAGGTCACCGACAAGATAGTTTTGACTATCGAGAAGAATGCCGACATCATGAAGCCGGTGGAGCGTTTCGGAGAGTACATCTGCTCGGAGACACTGGCCACATTGGAGATGGTCGACAAGCTCGAAAACGTTGAGGCTCAAGAACTTGTTGAAAAGGTTTCAGCAAAATTAACGATTAAAAAAGCATAACAAAATAACTATCATTATGGAAGAAACAGTCAACACATCAGAAAAAACCAGATATTCTGACGAAGAACTGGCTGAATTCAAGGCTCTGATTCTTGACAGATTGGCTCAGGCTAGAAAAGATTTGGAGTTATTGCAGGAAAACGTCGCCAGCGGTAACGACTCCGACGACACAGCTCCTACATTCAAAATTTTGGAGGAAGGCGCAGCGGTTTTGTCGAAAGAGGAAAACAGCGCTCTTGCAGTACGCCAAATCAAATACATCAAGAATTTGGAAAACGCTTTGATTCGCATCGAGAACAAAACCTACGGCATCTGCCGCGTGACAGGCAAGCTCATCCCCAAGGAGCGTCTGCGCGCCGTGCCGCACGCAACGCTCAGCGTCGAAGCTAAGATGAATCAGAATAAGAGAAAATGAAAAAGCCTCTGATTGTCATCTTTTTGGTTCTGTTGCTTGACCAGTTTTCGAAGATTCTGGTTAAGACTACGATGGCAATAGGCGAAGCCATTCCTGTCGTCGGGAAGTGGTTCTATATTCTGTTTATCGAGAACAACGGCATGGCGTTCGGATGGGAGTTGTCGGGTGCTGAATGGGGAAAGATTTTCCTCAGCCTGTTCCGCGTGGTGGCGGTGGTTTTACTTTTCTGGCTTCTCTTTAAACTCACGAAGAAAGACATGAAATTCGGGCCATTGTTCGGCATTTCGCTCATCATTGCGGGAGCCTTGGGCAACATTATCGACGGCATGTTCTACGGCTTGATTTTCGACTATGCGGGTTTTTTGCAGGGACGTGTCGTCGACATGCTGTATTTCCCGCTGTTTACCTTCCCTGAATGGGTACCGTTCTTCGGCGGAGAGATATTTTTCAGTCCGGTGTTCAATGTCGCCGACAGCGCGATAACCATCGGAATGTTGTATATGATAATATTCCAATGGAGTTTTATCAAAAATTTTGAATCAATTTTAGGAATTGAAAAAAAGCAAGATGGAGAAAGAAATTAAAGGTCGTATTGTGCAGATCATCGGACCTGTCATCGACGTGGCTTTTGACGACGAAAAGAACCTTCCGAGCCTTTTGGACGCTCTTGAGATAACACGCAGCAACGGCGAGAAGCTCATCACCGAGGTGCAGCAGGACATCGGAGAGAACACCATGCGTACCATCGCCATGGACTCGACCGACGGTTTGCGCCGCGGCATGGAGGTGCGCAGCCTTGGACACCCTATCACAATGCCTACCGGCGACCAGGTGAAGGGACGTCTTTTCAACGTGATTGGCGACAGCATCGACGGTTTGAAGCCGATGAATCCAGGCAAACGCAACAGCATCCACCGCGACCCGCCGAAGTTTGAGAACCTCTCGACAAAACAGGAGATCCTGTTTACCGGTATCAAGGTCATCGACTTGATTGAACCGTACGCAAAAGGCGGTAAAATCGGTTTGTTTGGAGGCGCTGGCGTGGGCAAGACCGTGCTCATCATGGAGTTGATCAACAACATCGCGAAGCTGTATTCTGGTATGACAGTGTTTGCAGGCGTTGGCGAGCGTACCCGTGAAGGCAACGACCTTCTCCGTGATATGATTGAAGCAGGCGTTATCAAATACGGAAAAGAGTTCCAAGAAGAGATGGCAAAAGGCAACTGGCCACTCGATAAGGTCGACTACAACGAACTCGACAAATCGCAGGCTACGCTGGTGTTCGGACAGATGAACGAGCCGCCAGGAGCACGTGCAAGAGTGGCTTTGTCGGGTTTGAGCATGGCAGAATATTTCCGTGACGGCGACGGCGAGACCGCAGGACGCGACATCATGTTCTTCATCGATAACATCTTCCGTTTCACGCAGGCAGGTTCGGAGGTGTCGGCACTTCTCGGACGTATGCCTTCGGCTGTGGGATATCAGCCTACATTGGCATCGGAGATGGGTTTGATGCAGGAGCGAATCACCTCAACAAAGAGCGGTTCAATCACCTCGGTGCAGGCTGTTTATGTGCCAGCCGACGACTTGACAGACCCTGCCCCGGCAACTACATTCGCCCACTTGGACGCAACCACCGTTTTGAGCCGTAAAATCTCGGAACTCGGCATCTACCCTGCCGTTGACCCATTGGATTCAACATCAAGAATTCTGACCCCGGATATCGTCGGCGAGGAGCATTACAACACAGCTCAACGCGTGAAGAACATCCTCCAGAGATACAAGGAGTTGCAAGATATCATCGCCATCCTCGGTATGGACGAGCTTTCAGAGGAAGACAAGCTCATTGTGCACCGTGCGCGTCGTGTGCAGCGTTTTTTGTCGCAGCCGTTTACAGTGGCTGAGCAGTTTACAGGTTTGAGAGGCGCCACCGTGAAGATTGAAGACACCATCAAGGGCTTCAACATGATTATGGACGGTGAGGTCGACCAATATCCTGAGGCCGCTTTCAACCTCGTGGGAACCATTGAGGAAGCCATCGAAAAAGGCAAGAAGATGTTAGCCGAAAGCAAGGAGTAAGCCATGAAACTCGAGATAACATCACCCGACAAGCAGATTTTCAGCGGCGACGCCGACCTGGTGCAACTTCCAGGCAGCGACGGCTTGTTTGAGATTTTGCACAACCACGCCCCGATGATTGCAGCCTTGGGTCCTGGCAAGATCAAAGTGCAGGACGAAGCCGGCAAACTTCAGTTTTTTGAGATAAAAGGCGGCGTTTGCGAAGTTAGGGATAATATCATAACGGTATTAGCTGAATAACAAATTTTTGTTGTCAAATTTTAAAGACCTTTTTCCGATTATGCTATTTTTCAGCTTAACGCAAGGCATAATCTCCAAATGGTCTTTAAAATTTTTTTCAGAAAATAGTAAATGCTTTTACTTTTTTTGTATTTTTGCACCGAAAACGAATATAATTACTAATTAAATTCACGAATCATGAAAAAATTTAGACTTACATTATTATCTATCATGCTGATATTCAGCAGCTTAGCATTTGCACAAGAAAAGAAACCTGAAAAAGTTAAAGTCAGTGGATTCGTACAAGGACTTTATACCGTTGACATTCATGACAGCGACAACATCGATAACTCGTTCCGCATGCGTCGTGTCCGTCTCTCAGTAAGCGGAGACCTTAACAAAGTCATCTCTTACAAGGTTCAAGGAGATTTCAGCAGCACACCAACCCTGGTTGATGCTTACGTGAAGGCCAAATTCTGTGACGCTTTTGCAGTGCAGTTTGGTCAGTTTAAGCTCCCATTCTCAATTGAAAATCCAATCAACCCGGTTGATCTTGAAGCCATTGATTACGGTGATGTGATCAACAAGCTCGTCGGCTACAGCGATGTTTGCGGCGTTGGCGGTCTCGGCCGTGACCTCGGTTTGATGTTTACTGGTAAATTCGTGAAAATCGGTAAAGATGAGCACTACCTGTTTGACTACGGCATTGGCGTTTTCAACGGTACCGGTCCTTACAAACTTAAAGACGACAAGATGGCAAGCAAGGACGACAACAGAGAAAAAGAGTTTGTCGGCCGTTTGAACATCCATCCTCTTAAGAGCATCACTGTTTCAGCTTCATACTACACAGGTCACTACGGACAATATGCTCTGAAGAGAGACCGTATCGGTTTCGGCGCTGAATACAACGACGGAAAATTAGTGGCACGTACAGAATGCATCATGGGAAATACAGGTACAAGAACCGAAATCTATGACCAGATAGTCACCGACTCTTTGGTTGGAGTGGAAATCGGCTCATATGACAGCTTCGGTATGTATTCAGTGGCAGGATACTGGATTGACTTCACCTGCCATGACAACCCGATGAGAATACTTCCATTCGTTCGCTACGACTATTTTGCAAAAAATGTCGATGTAAAAACAGATCCTTACGGAGTGTTTACTACTGGTTTCGACTTCCGTCCTTATAAATTCTTAAGCTTGAAAATGAACTACCAACTCATCCAGAACACTGTTTACAAAGAGAATTCAACAGAGGAAACCGAAGGAAAAATCAGCCATTGTGTAAAATGTATGGTTAGCTATAAATTCTAAATTCAAAATTTAAAATTTAAAGATTTAAGATTATGACAAATTCAGATTTGTTAAAAAAAGAAGACTGGTTGGCGGTGTGGATCGGCTTCATCGTCATCGCAGTCGGTTGCGTGTCGGTTTTGACAGGCTGGTTCGACTTCTCGGCAGCCAAATTCAGCACATGGGTCATCGGTGAGGAAGGCGTCAAGAAGGCTGTGCCGCTTGCCGAACAGCTCGGACAGTGGATTTTCTGGCGCAAACTCATCGTGACGGTGCTTGTTCTCGGAATATTATTTACAATAGGTATCAAATTGCAGGGCGAGAATGTGAAAAAATACATTCCGGCATTCATCGTGCTGTTTGTGATAGCAATCATCGTGCGTTTTGTGAGTGCTGAGTTCACCTTGAACCGTTACCTCGAATGGGCATTCTGGGCATTGCTCATCGGCCTGTTGATTTCCAACACCGTCGGCACCCCTGAATGGCTGAAACCTGCAATCAGGACTGAGTTTTACATCAAGACCGGTTTGGTCATCATGGGATTCTCGGTGTTGTTCAGCAACATCGCGAAGTTCGGTCTCTACGGCCTCGGCATCGCTTGGGTTGTGACACCTATCGTCATCATCTTCATGTGGTGGTTCGGCACCAAGGTGTTGAAAATTGGCAACAAGCCGTTGGTTATCACTCTGGCATCAGCCACTTCGGTGTGCGGTACATCGGCCGCCATCGCCACAGGAGCCGCTGCAAAGGCAAAGAAAGAAGACCTCTCATTGGCAATCTCCATTTCTATCATCTTCACCATTTTGATGATGGTGTTTGAGCCTATGATCATCCGTTGGGTCGGCATGAGCAACCTCATGGGCGGCGCACTCATCGGAGGCACTGTCGACTCGACAGGCGCTGTGGTTCTGGCAGGTAACGCCCTCGGACCTGAGGCTGAGCAGGCTGCTGTTTTGGTCAAGTCAATTCAGAACATCCTCATCGGATTCATCGCCTTCTTCGTGGCAGTGTTCTTCGCTTTGAAGGTTGACAAAACTGGCGATCAGAATGTAGGCGCAGGCGAGATCTGGAACCGTTTCCCGAAGTTCATCATCGGTTTCTTCGTGGCATCACTGGTGGCATCGTTCATAGTGCTGCCTATGACCAGCGGCGCTGAGGTTAAGGCCATCAACGGAGTGCTCGACCAGTACAAGAGCTGGGCATTCGTGCTCGCGTTCACAAGCATCGGTTTGGACACCAACTTCAAGGCTTTAGCCAAGCAGATGCAAGGCGGCAAGGTGTTATGGCTCTACGTCGTGGGACAGCTGTTCAACATCGCATTGACACTGTTTGCGGTGTGGTTCCTGCTCTCTGGCGTGGTGTTCGACATCCCAGTACTTGACACATTCAAATAATGAATAAAAAACACATAGTTTTCAAGGTGATTACCATCGTTGTGGTAGTAATCACTTTGGTTTTGGCGGTTTACATCATGATAAATCGCAAGGGCGTGGTCGAAGATTACGACTTTGGTGCGGGGGCGTATTATTATGCCGACATCCCGACGGAGGAATATGCCAAGATTGACAAGGAAGGCGCATATATCAACACTGTTCCGAAGTGGATTTATTATGTGTTGTTCTTTGCGTGGGGATGGCTGATGTGGCGTTTGTGGGTATGGATTGAGGGGCGGAAAAAATAATTTTCGAAAAAACGTTGTGATATTGAAAAAAGTTGTATTTTTGCAGTCCCAATGACAAGGTATCATGGCCGAGTGGCTAGGCGAAGGTCTGCAAAACCTTTTACGGCGGTTCGATTCCGTCTGGTACCTCAAGGTTAAAGCACTGACTATCAATTAGTTAGTGCTTTTGTTTTATATTCCGCACTGCCCTGACACATTGTCCCCTGCTACGCTCGTAAGTGCCGCACACATGACAATTTACATCATCGAAATGCAAGCTCCATCCAGCCACTTGACATTCTGTTTGAAGAGAGCTCGACCAATAAACGCCCAATCCGGTGCATATCAACTCACCATCCAAGCGGAAACCTGTAGCCGGGAAAAAGATAGAGTTTCCATTACTGCCCGTTAAGAGTCTTCCATCAACGCCATTCAATGTGGTCCAAACAAAAGTAGTGTTTTGGTAAAGCTCGTTATACTCCGCTTCGGTAGGCATACGCCAACCAGCACCAAGATTTGTAAGGTGACTATATACCTCAATACCCTAAATTTTAAACCTTGAATTAAATTTCGATTATATTGACTTACTAAATATCGTTGCGAGTTTTCGTGACGATATTTTTTTACAAATTTTTCAAAAATCCGTTTCAAAAAGTTTGCTTGCTGTTATTAATGTATTCATAAAAGCGGCAAGAAAATATGAAGATAGTTTTTATCATTCTCGTGAAAGGATACATTGAAGAGTTTGTGTATAGTTATTACTTAAAGACTTCACAAGGTTGGCAAGTAGTGGCTATATATAAACTCATACCGATTTAAACCCCAATCGCATATTTTCTTTGCCGCTTTATTTGTTAATAACGTTGTTGAAAAATTCTTTTAACACTCTCAACTTGCAGACAATCAACGCCGTAAGACAAACCATCCAGCGTTTTATTGGCAAATTTGGCTAAAAATCGCCAAACTACTTTTTTCTGCAAAGTTTATATACTCAGAATCTCTAATGATTCTGTGATAGTCATGAGTGTAAAATCCTACTTCAACAAACGCTACGATTCATTGATTGACTTCTGTAAAACATTCTCTACAGAGAAACGTTGTATCAATTTTCTTGAACGTAAACGCTGGGCTGACGGAGTTGTTTCGCCTTACGATGCAACTTCAAAAGTCTATAAGCGTGGTGATGGTTTGTATCGTTGCAAGAATACTGGTAAGAATTTCAACGTAAGAATCAGAACAATCTTTCAAGAGAGCAAAGTCTCATTAACAAAGTGGTTTATTGCTATCTATCTGTTAGAGACACGTTCAAAGGGAATTTCATCCGCACAACTCGCAAAGGATTTAAACCTCACGCAGAAAACAGCTTGGTACATGTTGCACAAAATCCGTCTCTGCATGGAATATAAGGGGGAAAAGTTTGATGGTGAAGTAGAATTAGACGAAACTTTTGTAGGCGGCAAGAACAAGAATCGTCATAGCAAGAATAAAATCAGAAACGCTCAAGGTCGCAGTTTCAAAGACAAGGTGCCTGTAATGGGTCTGTTGCAGCGTGATTCTAAAGGCGGTGGCGATAAGGTGATGTGTTTTCAAATCAACGATACATCTTGGAAGCCGTTGACTCGTCATATTATTACGCACGTCAAAAGAAATGTTACGCTGTTTATGGATGACTGGCAAGGTTATCGGGTTGTTAATAAGGTTTATAAAAGCAGCGTTGTTGACCACGGACACGGCATATACGTTGACGGCAATACTTATACGAATACGATTGAAGCGTTTTGGAGTAACTACTGCAAACGTCCTATTAACAGCACCTACAGCTCTATTAGCAAACACCATATGCAAAAGTATTTCGATGAGTTTGCGTGGCGTTATAATACCCGCAAAGTTTCTTTTAGTGAAAGGTTTGATTTGTTCTTCACGAACATCGAACATTTAGTAACTCATAAAGAATTGATTAAAGGAAATGGAAATCGCAGGAAACAAACCCTCAAGCAAGTCGCAGAAATGCAAAGAGCGTAAAGGGCAGCGCAGCAAGCAGCGCAAGACAACGCAGCGTAAAAGAGTTTACATTCCATTGCGTGACAGCAACGACCCTTACTTTGTGAAACGCAGGCAAGAAATTGATGAAGATATAAAGAGAAACAACGAATCTGTTGATAATATATAAGCGTAGAAAAATTTGAAATAAATATAAATTTTTCACTATTCGCCAAACTTTTTGTATATTTGCACCGACAATTGTGTCTCGACCTCGTGTTAAATCGCCAATTTTCAACAAAGGTAAATACGAGACACAGACGGTGGTTCACATACGTGGGCTGCTTATCTGTGCGTATTTACAAGTGTTTGGCGATACTTCACGAGGCGCATGGATTGCAGTCCACGTTTCTTTTTACAAGAACGTATCATTGTTTAACATAAAAAGTATCGCATTATGTACACAGCTCAAGAAATTAAAGACGAAGCAAAATCTCAATCCCGATTAGTCTTTTGGCTTTGGATTTTGGTTTTCGGAATCCCTATGGGATTTTTAACCTACACAACATTATCAGACCCTCATGCCCCAACAACCCTTGTATGGAATACGATATGGGGTGATGTCGCTGTATTCTTTGGCGCATTGATTATGAAATGGATTTCAGAAATTAACACAAGAAACAGATGCAGAGAAATCAATGTCGAAGAAGAGCGTAACATCCGCTTGAAACATTACAAGCGAGTTGAAGAACTCTTGGAAAATCTGAACAAGGAAAGCAAGTAATTAAACAACCAATCCTCGAAAGTATCGCCGTATGAAAAAACTATTCTTGATTTCCGTATTCCTACTTATAGCAGTAGTATCATTCGGACAAATGGTGTCATCGCCAAAGGTGGCTGAAAAACTATTCTCTGCAAACAAAACCACTGCAGAGCAAGTTTTAAAGGACAACGGATTCACTAACATTAAAACTGAACGTAAAGCAGTTCAGATTTCCGAAACGCAAACAAAAGACATGACCGTTGTTAGTGGACAACATGTTAGCTATTCGACAACTTGCGAAGTCTTTTATGACGATTCAAAAACAACTCCTGGGGTAATATCTTTGAAATATGTATTCTATACAGATGCTCAAAAAATGATGACTGAATACCAATCTTATGGTTATCAGCTAACAGGTACGCAAGATTTAGCAAGACCTAATCCAACAACCGATAGACTAATGTTTATATGGAGTAAGACTTTAAAAGATGGTATCACCGTCGGTTGTTATTCCGATATACGTGTTAATGTCGCTTGGGGTCAGCAAGCTATTGAATTTGTTGATTTCTACAAGAAATAATCCGCATGCATAGAATACCAAATACAACCGATGTCTCACAAAGCAAAAGACTAATCGCAGCTGGATTGCCTACTATAACATCCGATTCTGTAACGGCGGTTAGTCCTGCGTGGACACTATCGAAATTGATTAGCTTGATGCCTAACGACATCAACTATTTAGCTGATAAAAGTATTGATATAACGGATGAAGAAGCTGTAATGTCAGACCCAAGTATTCAATACGATTTACGGATGAATAACAACTCAGTACGCTATGTGACTTATAGTGAAGAAGAAAGGTTTTGCGCCTATGGTGTTACGTTGATTGACGCTGTAGTAGATACTGTTATTTGGCTGTTAAACGAAGGCTGGATAGAGAAGGAAGCTAATCTGAGAGGTGAATAAATGACGCAGCTACCAATTTTCTGCCTTGCTAACGTGGTTTAGATAGTAGGGCGGTAAACTAACTTAGGATAAAGAAAAAGACACGGGATAATGTTGCTATCTCATGTCTTTTATTTTCGGTAAGATAACTGATTTAATCATCATCTTCATCTAACATAGATTCAAGCACCTTACGGCTTGCCGCTCGTAAAACTTGAAATGCTATGCAAAGTCCGTTATCCTTGATTTTATTCTCGTTGATAAACTTTTCTGCAAGGTCAAGTTCCATTAATTCAACGTCTTCAGATGTAATCGGCTTGATGTTATGTTCTTCGGCAAACTTACGCAACTTTTCAAACCCAGCATCGGTATTGTATTTGTTCCATAGCTTGCTTATTCTACTAACAACATTACCGATGTTCTTTGGAGTGATATTACCTAAACTTGCATCAATCACCCAAGTTTCAACTTCTTTATATGTTCCGTTTTTCTTGCGCTTGCGTTGTGTTTCAAGATTCACGGCGTACACAGTGGCGTTGTTTTCCGTTGCCTTTGTATGGTCGGAAATCCTTACTGCGAATCTAACGCCATCTTTATTGAATCTAAGATATTGCGAAGGCGTGGTTGCAGATTGTTTCCAATCCTTATCGTCTCTTGTGAGTTCAAAACCTTCTGCGGAATCAATGATGTCCTTTAATTCCGTTTTCATCTGCTCTGTGTATTTTAACAACATATCGCTATTTTTAGTTATGTGTTTACCACCTTGAATTGTTATGTCGTCACCCTCAATCAACTTCTTGCCTTTATGGTCTCTGTAATCCCACCAAAGCGTACCATTCTTGCTTGTCCTCAAACGCCTTGACTTCGGTGTGAATTGAGGTGCTTTTTCTATCGTATCGGCGTCAAAACCTTTTAGAATCCTATCGCTAACTTCTTGCCGATGTGCTGAAATTGGGTTGAACATAATCCTTGTAAAATAACGTTGTATGTATGATTGTTATTGCTTATCTTAATCCCCAATGTTATTCTACAAACTCTAAATCGCCATTCAATATCTGTTTCCAAAAACTTGGAAAATAATTTCCGTACAAAAGTTTTTTATTTTTTGTGATTGAAATACTGAATAATCCTCCTTCGTCTCCAATAAATGTGATAGTACCGATTTCACCATCATCTAATCTAACCTTTTGTCCAATAAATCTTTGCTTCAGCTCTTTCTTTGCTTCTTTAAGTAACTTATGGTCAGAAGATTTTAGATTTTTCAATGCTGTTATTATATACGCTGCTAAATCCTCATCAGACGCATCACCAGTCTTCCATTTACCTATTGTATGTTTCCCATATCCGCTAACTTTATCTTTTTTATCATCAGCGTTAAGATTATCTTTAATTTTCTTCTTTCCGTATTCTTGACCTACACGACCAAGTTGTCGATTTTCTGCTGTATCAGCATAAACGCCGCTACGAGCTTTTTCAATAGCGTTTTCTACGCCAAACGACTTTTCTATCTGAAAAGTAACGTAATTTCTGTGTTCTAATATTGGATTCATTTTCTAACTTGTTTTAAATTAACGTAATCCCGATGTTATACGGAATGTTTCCGCTTTATCTATATTTGCGATAGGTTCATCAAAGAGTTTCGGCAATACGCTTTCAATGTACTCTTTATCAGTTGTTGAGGCGTATCGGTATAAATACTCTTTGAAGTCATACTTACTTATTCGGCGTTTTTCTAATTCTTGTCTCAGTCTATACAAAGAAACAGACCTTTCGCAGCGAGCATTAATTTTCTCTGATTGCTTGATTGCTTCCCTAATTTGCGGATGTGTGTTGTAGTTCATAATAAAATCCCCCATTCATCAACTTTACTCATTGATATACGATGTATTCTGCCTTTATATTCCGTATCGGAAATGTCTTCAACTACATAATCAAGTTCTCCAAGTTCATTCTTTACGCCAACCTCCTTAATCAAATATTTGATTTGAGAATTTCGGGAACTCATTATCATATCATTAACATTGAATCTTTGCATTTTAATTCGTTTTTAAATTTCTAACTAATCCTTTCAAAAGAAGGTTTGGGATATTCTCAATCAAACAATGAAAGGAGGTTTTGAATGATGAGCGTTTAAACTTACGTTAAACAATCCCAAATCTCATTTTAAATAACTATGATACAAAAACAAAAACCTTGCGCCTCAAATATCTTTATTCTATGACGCAAGGTTTATTAGTCTTGAAAGTGAAATGATGCAATACCTTGAAAGACTTATGATTTAGCAAGATTTAGGGTATTGAGGTATATAGTCACCATTTGTAAATGCAGCGTCGTCAACAGGCTCCAACACCGTCAGACCGTCAACAAAACCATCGAAGCCCATACTTGAATCGGTACAATACTTGTTCAATTTATAAATATTATCTTCGACAGCGCTGTATTTGTAGTTTTTCCAATCATATTTGTCCTTGGTCTCGGTCTCACCCCAAGCGAAATAATCTCCCACATCCTCAGGCCTGTTTGCTCCCACATTACATTTTGCCCATAAAGTGCCGCTCGGCAATCCCAAATCAACATAATCAAAGTCATCAGCATCAGCTTTAGGCACATTGTTTTCTTTTTTGCATCCTGCTGCAACGCAAACCACAGCGATCAGAATCAAGCCGCTAAGAAATACAAACAAAGGATTTTCTGCCAGTTTTTTCATTTTTTATAGTTTTGTTCTTATAAAATGTCCTTCCTGTATCGCTGCAAAGGTGGCAAAAGTGCAAACCACCGCAGCGCTGTATTTCAGATCAAGGAACGTGATTGTCAGCGGGAGCACGAACAGCAGCAATCCTGTGACTTTGTTCATCGTGCTGTGAACTGAAACGAATTGTTTTTGAACGACAAATCCTGAGATGATATTGATTATTTTGATCAAAGCGATGACGCCTATCCAAACATAAAGCCAAACGGCGATGTCCAGCACAGGAAGCAACTTCACCAGACAAACAATGACAAAAACGATATCCGCAATTGTGTCCAACTTAGCACCCAACTCGCTTACTGTATGAGTCCGTCTCGCGACCCAGCCATCCACCATGTCGGAAACGCCTGCTGTGATATATAAGACGTAGAAAACTGGCGAAAATGCTGGGAAAAACAACAAGGCGATGCTGCAGAGAATACGGAAAATTGTAATGATGTTTGCCATTAAATAATCAGTGTTCTCCTCTTTCTACCTGTTCATCAGCCTGCTTTCGCCCCAGTTGTACTGCGGATAGGCCTTTTTGAGGTCGTTAGCTGAGCCTTCCACGCCACTGCCGCCGCTGGTTGCGAAAACTTTTAACGTTTTGCCGCTGAGGTCGTGGGCTTCGATGAAGGTGTTGACGATAGTTGGAGCCGTGTACCACCAAACAGGAAATCCTATCCACACCACGTCGTAGTCGGCGATGTTGTCGCAATGGCCTTTTATTGCCGGACGTGACGATTTGTCTTTCATCTCGATGGTTGAGCGTGAGTTTTTGTCTCGCCAGTCGAGGTCGGCGGCGGTGTAAGGCACCTCGGGTGTGATTTCGTATAGGTCGGCGTTGAATTCTGTAGCCAGACGTTGTGCAGCGGCCTTTGTTGTGCCGGTTGCCGAAAAGTAAACTACAAGTGTTTTCATGTCTTTTTTGTTATTTTCTTGTGAATATGCAGTCGTATTTAAACATAATATCGCTGCAAGTATGATGAATAGTTTTTTCATATATCAAAATTATAAGCTTGTTGTGATAATCTCAGCGATATCCTTTTCGGTGAGCGGAGCGTATGCTTGGTCTAACCCTTCGTTTACGGCAATGTGGTGCGCCATCTCGCCGACACGGCTTCCGTCGATGCCGAGATCGCGGAGATGCATAGGGATTCCTATACTTTCGAAGAATTTGTAAGTCTCATCAATGGCCTTATTTGCAATCTCCCATTTGTCGAGATTCTTATCTATTCCAAACACGTTGATGCCATATTTCACAAAACGAGGCAGCGTTCTCTCGTTCAAAATGTGTTTCATCCAGCGAGGTGTGATGATAGCCAGTCCCCAACCGTGAGTGATGTCGTAGTAAGCACTCAAGGCGTGCTCGATGCCGTGGCAAGGCCAACCTGACGGGCTGTTGCCGAGAGCAAGGATTCCATTGCAGCCGTATGTGCAGGCGAGCATCATCTCAGCTCGGGCGGTGTAATCCTCAGGGTTTTCGAGGCATTTGCGGCCGTTCTCCATCAAGCTGCGGAACATCGACTCGCAGAAACCGTCGTTCAACAAGGTGGCGTCTTCCACGAAATACTGTTCCATCACGTGGTTCATCGCGTCGGCAATGCCTGCTGCGGTTTGTTTCTTGTTGACAGTAAAAGTATATGTCGGGTCGAGGAACGACACTACAGGGTAGAGATGACGGTCGATATAACCGATTTTGTCGTTGGTTTCGGTGCGCGAAATCACGCCGCCGCAGTCGTATTCGCTGCCCGTTGCTGCCAAAGTGATGATATCGACGATAGGAAGTGCAGCTTTTGCTTTCACCTTATATGAAATAAGATCCCAGGGATCGCCGTCATAGCAGGCACCTGCGGCAATGGCTTTCGAGCAGTCGAGCACCGAGCCGCCGCCGACAGCCAGAATCACGTCAATTTTGTGCTCCTTGCAGAGGCGCACGCCGTCCAAAACGCTTGGGTCGTATTTCGGGTTTGGCTGAATATCAGGAAGTTCGATGATTTCATATCCTTTCAAAAGATCGTACACCTTTTGATAAATGCCGATTTTCTTGATGCTTCCGCTGCCGTAAGTCAACAATATTTTCTTTCCGAACTGCGCCATCACGTTTGGAAGTTTAGCTATAACGCCTTTTCCGAAAATGAGGCGCGTGGGGGTTTGATAATCAAAGTTTTGCATAGTGATAGTATTTTTAGATTTTTTGCAAATATACAAATTTTATCCCATCAACACATCCAAAACCATCATCAGGACAAAGCCGATGGCGAAACCGATGGTGCTGAAGTTGCTATGCTCACCGGAAGAAGCTTCAGGAATAAGCTCTTCGACCACTACGTAGCACATTGCGCCGGCGGCGAATGAGAGCATATAAGGCAGGATTGGTGTGAGCCAAGCGGCTAAAAGCACCACAGCCAGTCCGCCCAGAGGCTCCACTACCCCACTCAAACTGCCAATCAGGAATGAACGTGTTTTGCTGTTGCCTTCTGCGCACATCGGCATGGAGATGATGGCTCCTTCGGGTATGTTTTGTATGGCGATGCCGAGCGAGACGGCTATCGCACTGGCTACCGTAACGTCGCCGACACCTTGCGATGCCGCTGCAAACACCACGCCGACAGCCATGCCTTCTGGCAGGTTGTGGATGGTGACAGCCAGTGCCAACATCGCTGTGCGAGAAAGTTTCGAACGCGGTCCCTCGGGAGTGTTGGCTCCAAGATGCAAGTGCGGCGTGAGCTCATCCAAAAGCAACAAAAAACCGACGCCAGCAAGAAATCCTATCGCAGCAGGAAACACCGACCACGCTCCTCGTCCCGCTTCCATCTCAATAGATGGAATCAGCAGCGACCACACCGAGGCGGCGACCATCACGCCTGAAGCGAAGCCCAGCAACGACTTCTGCAGTCGCGGCGACATGTCTTTCTTCATAAAAAACACGAACGCCGCACCGAGCATGGTGCCAAGAAGAGGAATCAAAAGACCTATTGTGATGCCCATAATTATATGATGTTTATTTCAACATCTTTTCAATGTCTTGCTCCATCATGTCAGGTGAGACCATCGGCTCGAAGCGGATAATGGTCTTGCCGTCTTTGGACACGAGGAACTTCCCGAAATTCCATTTGATGGCGTCGCCTTGGTCGAATCCGGTTCCGGTCTTCTGGTGAATCTGAGTGAGCATGTCGCCGAACTCCTCGCCACCTTCAGGATAGCCAGCAAACGGAGCCTGCGCCTTAAGATAAGTGTAGAGCGGGCTCTCGTTCTCGCCGTTGACATCTATTTTGTCGAATAACGGGAATGTTACGTTGTATGTCAGAGAGCAGAAGCTCTGAATCTCGTCGTTTGTGCCTGGTTCTTGACCCAAAAACTGATTGCAAGGGAAGGCCAAGATTTCCAATCCTTGGTCTTTGTATTTCTGGTAAAGCGCTTCGAGGCCTTCGTATTGCGGAGTGAGACCGCATTTGCTTGCCACGTTGACAATCAGCAGCACTTTGCCTTTGTATTGGCTCATTGACACTTCTTTTCCGTCGATATCCTTCACGGAGAAGTCGTAGATGCTTTGTTTTTTGCTGCAGCCTGCAAAGATTAGCATCGCGAGGGCTGTAAAGAGTAATAGTTTTTTCATAGTTATTTAGTTAACAATTCACAAATCTTATCTTGTCTTACAATTTTAGGAGCAGATTTTCCGGCCAAAACCAGCACCTTCTTCCCATTCCGATAAATATGAAGCCGTCGGGATCTAACCACAGCAGTCAGTTCCGGGTCGTCTTGCATTGATAACCAAAGATGATGATAAACGCCGTCCTCGTCAAACAGTTTCTTCTGCAAATGGGAGCACATATTGGTGGTGTCGATTGTCATAATATTGTTTTTTAGCACAACAGCGAGGGTGAGAACGATGGTCTCGATGATTATTATTGTCCAGTTCATGGCTGCAAAAGTATGAAAAAATCCACAATCCAAGCCTGCGCCCGAATTGCACTTAATTGATTAACCAAGCCACTCCGCCGCTAATGACATAGAACTTCCCAAGGTTCTGGAAGTCCAAGTCGCCAGAAAGATCGAGTTGTACACGGCGCGACACCAACCAAGTGAGGCCAAACTGGGTCAAGTACTGGTTGCCTTCAGGATGGATGTAGTTGTAAGTCTCCACAAAGGTGCCAATGTGTTCCGTGATGTCGAAATAAACCCCAAAGCCCAAATAGGTTGTTGGCGAGGCCGTATCGCCATCCCATTCCGCTCCGACATTATAGCATATTCCCAACCAATCGGTAAAGGTATGTTCAAACAAAAGGTGTAAAGATGGCGCCAGGTGAGCAGGAAGCAGTTCTTTTGTTCCAACATGGGGAGACTTCAACTCGGCCAACATTGAGATGGAAGGCAGATAGCCTGTGCCCTCGTAGAATCTTGTCTTCATCCCGATGGTGAGCGGAGCCAAGCCGAAAGAGGGCTCCATCGCTTGTCCGTCGTTCCACATCAGGAAATCCGTCCCGATGCGAAGCTCGGCGTTTTCAAAAAGGCCGAATCTCAGCAAAGTGTTATTGAGAGCGAGGGTGTGCGGCCCGTCTTTCATCGATTCATACCTCATTCCTGTTTCCCATTGCAGTTTGTACAACGGCATCACGTCGGTTCCAGTCAAGGCACCAGGACGGTCAGCGGAGATGGCAGGCAGTTCTTCTTGCGCATGGCAAAGACCGCAGATGAAAACCAAAGCTATCAAAAGGAGTCTTCTTGTCGTCATTGTTTTATCGTATTTCCTACATTAATCAGATGGTCAGCGATGCGTTCCGTATTTTTCGCCAAGGAAAGATATTCCGCTCCGACCTGTGGCGTGCATTCACCATTGACAAGTCGCTGGATGTGATTGCGTTCCATTCTTTTGGTCATGTTGTCGACTTCCTCTTCAATCATGTAAGCTCGCTCCAAAGCATTGTTGTCATTGTCGTGATAGGCTTGCTGGATTTCTTCATATAAGGCTTCGATATACCTTTCCATCTGCCGAATCTCTTTCACTGCTTTCGCTGAAAAAGAAGCGTTTTGTGCTTTTAGGCTCTCTGCATATTCCACGATATTCTCGGCATAGTCGCCAATGCGTTCCAAGTCGCTCACACTACGGATGCTTGCGCTCAAAAATTGGTTGTCATACTTGCCGAGCGGCTTGTCCGACAAGAGCACCATATAGCGCAACAACTCACTATTGAGGTAATTGAGCTCTTGCTCGGTCTTGGCAAACTTTTCAGCTTCGCTGAAATCCATAGTGGTAACAATATTGACCGACCGCTTGAAGTTTTCTATTGCCAAAGCCGCCATGTTTTCAATCTCCGCTTTCAGTTGTCTCACAGCCAAAGCGGGGGTCGCCAACATCGAATCGTCAAGGAAATGCAGGTGGAACTTGTCGTCCCTATGGTCGTAAACATGTTCTGGAATGATGCGGCATACCAAGCGAACCAATGCTTCGGTAAGAGGCAGGGCCACCAATGTGGTGCATACGTTGAAAACCGTGTGGAACATGGCCAACTGCACCTGCGGCGTGTGTGGAAACAGGACTTCAAACACTTTTCCGAAGCTCCAATCCCCTTGGGTGAAAAGATGTAGCAGCACAGCGATAAGCAGGAAAAACACCACACCCATCACGTTGAAAAACAGATGGATGAGTGCCGTTCGTTTGGCATTCCGTCCACTGGTCATGCCTGCCATGATGGCCACCACGCACGAGCCAATGTTGGAACCCATGGTGAGGTAGATGCCTTGGTTGAGCGAGAGCAGCCCCGCTACGACCATCGTGATGGCAATGGAGGTGAGTACCGAAGAACTTTGGATGATGGCGGTGAGCAATGCCCCCAAGAACACAATCAGCAGCGGGTTTTTGATGCTGGCGAGGAATTGTTTCACCGAATCGAGTGCAGCGAAATCGTCCATGGCGTTCGACATCATGCCGAGACCTACGAACAGGATGCCGAAGCCTGTCAAGATGCCGCCTGTGTGCTTCCACGACTCACGTTTGGCGAACATCAGGATAAAGGCACCAACACCTGCAAGGGCTGAAAACAGAACCGTTGTAGAAATTCCATTTCCTCCGAACATGCCCAAGGCCACCAACTGTGCCGTTACGGTAGTGCCGATGTTGGCGCCATAAATTACCGTGGCAGCTTGCGTCAGCGACATGATGCCGACATTTACGAAGCCGATGACCATAACTGTGACGGCTCCCGAGCTCTGGATGGCCGCTGTGCCGAGGGCACCGATGCCTACACCCGTCCATTTGCTCCCGCCCACACGGGCAAAGAGCTGCTTCAACCGCTTGCTGCCCGCACTTTCAAGATGCGAGCTCATCAGGTGGCAAGCCATCAGGAAAACGCCGATGCCCGCCATCAGGGTTAGGATTGCAGTAAGAATACTGATTGCATTCATAAGATTGTTGTTTGGAAAATGGAACGCGACCCAACTTCAGGCCGCGTTCCGGCGTTATGAAGAATTTGAGTTAAAAATGATGTGTACGGAACAAAAAAAGTGGCATGGAACAAATCCACGCCACTTTTCATGATTGACAAAAGGGTATAGTTATGGCTGTCGGAGAAGTTGTTTCGGGGCGAGTAACGTCTTACCTGTCCTCTCAGCAAAGCCTGTGAACACTTGCCTCCCTCTGTCTTTTGGCCAATGGTTTCAAGCGTCGGGATGGATGCCCAAGCCTTGTTTTCAACAAAGGAAATGTTGACTGCTTCATCGTCATCATCATCCAAATCAAAGTCATCAGCAACAACAGCCATGCACGTTGAAGATGCCGTTTGTATGAGAAGTTGTTGAGGGTCGCCATATTCATCGGCAACAAGGCACACCATCACCATACTCATCAAGACGAGCATGAAAACGGAGCCATATTTCCTTAATACCTCAAACATGGAGATAATTGTGTCTTTTTTTGTTTTAATTAACGGCGGTTTTGGCTGTTTATTGCTTTGAAGACTAAAGAATCCGCCCCTAGGCCTTCGCCCGAATTGCGGATTATATACATAGTCGGAGATTTACACGTTTTTCCCCATTTCGTATGCCTCCTGCAATTTGCCGTTGCCCTCAATGTCTCGTGGCATGGTCACTCCGCCGCAGAAGAGCGTACTGGCGAGGCGGCTCTTGGGATAGCAGTCAATCCAGCCGGTGAGACCGCCCTCGGCGCGCTTCGGCACGAACTCCTCGTTCTCGGCAGCTGTGGTCAGCAGATAGACGTCGCGGAACTTGTAATCCTTGGGGTACATCGCGTTCATGCGGTCGATGAGGGTCTTCATCTGGCCACTCATCTCGTAGTAATAGATGGGCGTGGCCCAGCAGACCACATCGGCGTTGAGCACGCTCTCCATGATGGCCGGCACATCGTCCTTGATGACGCACGCTCCCGTCTTTTGGCACGACAGACAGCCGATGCAAAACTTGATTTCCTTGCCTCGCAGCGAGACAAACTCCACTTGATGCCCAGCGGCTTCCGCGCCCTTGGCAAATTGCTCTGCCATCGCATGGCTGTTCGAGCCCGGACGGAGACTGGTTGAGATTACGATGACTTTTTTCATGTTTTTACCTTTCTGATTAACGATAGATTACCACTTGACAAGGCCTCGAAATTGGCCTCAATTTTCTCGATGTCCCAATCCCACCATTTCAGTTGCAGCAGATAGGCGATGAATTCGTCGTCAAAACGCATCCTGACCACTCGGCAGGGATTTCCCACGGCAACAGCGTATGGAGGAATGTCTGAGGCAACAACAGAGTTGGCTCCGATAATTGCTCCGTCACCTATATGGACACCTGGCATGATGGTAACATGCTGGCCAATCCAAACGTCATTGCCCACAACGGTATCGCCTTTCAGAGGCAATTCATCTTTCACTGGAGCAATGGCGCTGCCCCAGTCACCGCCTATGACATAAAACGGATAAGTCGTCACGCCGTCCATCCTGTGGTTGGCACCATTCATCACAAACTCCACACCTTTGGCGATAGCGCAAAACTTGCCGATAATCAGCCGGTCGCCAATGAAGTCGTAGAAATGAGTGACATGCTTCTCGAACTGGTCGGCACCATCCACGTCATCGTAATAGGTATAGTCGCCGATGATGATACGCGGGCTCTTCACCACATTCTTGATGAAGCAGAGGCTCGGGATGTTGGGATTCGGGAAAGCCTCGTTGGGGTTAGGTCGGTTTTTTATCATTGCTATAGATTAAAATGGATCCTATTTGTTCATCATTGGCTTTAAAACCAGAAAATAGATAGCTAACATAAAACTACCGATTGCAATGAGAATCATTGGGGTTTTCTTGCGGGTTTCATTCTTTCTGTCAATAAAAGTCCACATCCCACCAATGACTAACAAAACCAGTTGAACAATCATCCAAATATAAATGAAAACTCTCATATCTTAATAATTTTATTTCTATTTACCCACTTCCTGCAAAGATATAAAAATGTTTTAATTATCCTTATATAATCTTGACATTTAATCTTCTTTTTTTGCATCAGGCACCGCAAAAATGACTACCAGAACGCCTGTGGCGCCGGCGATGGGGACAATGACTCGGGCTACTGAGCCTTGTGGAATAAAGACGAAAACGGAAAGCAATACCATCGCCGTCATGATACCGCAAGCGCTGGCTTTTTGCGCGATGGTCATTCCGCCACGACGGTGATAGCTGCGGATGTAAGTGCCGAGCCACGACTTCAAAAGCCAGTCCTGCAACCGTTGCGATGAGCGATAGAAACACCATGAAGCCAGCAAAAGAAATGGCGTGGTAGGCAGTCCCGGCACCACTACGCCCAAGGCTCCAAGACCCGTACAAAGCAGTCCCAATGCTATTAGCAATGATTTTTTCATGCTATCTATTTAACATATTAACCACGAATAAATTCCTGCTCCGATAAGGCAAGGTATCAGTCCTATTAGCATACCCCAGCAGGATTGAATGAAGTGATATTTCTTTTGGTGATAAGCTTCCTCCATATGTTCCGTGCCAGGAAGACGAACCTTTTTTATATTCGCAAACAAAACCCAGTCCAAGAAAAAGCAGTCGTACCAGTCGATGAAAAGCCATATTCCATAGCCCACTCCTAACGCCGACCAGAAATCATAAGCACCAGCCAACTTAACCACTACAAGTAACAGAGCGAGTGCGATGAGTAGTGCCATTCCTTTCTTCAATAAAACTGTCGGAGTGAAAAATTTTGATGGTATGCGCTCGTGGGTTTTGAAATACTCTTCTTGAATATCCTCAGGATAGTCGGCAATCCACCACACAGGATTTTTAATCAGCGGAATCAGAATCATTGCCGTAAAAGCCGCCGTCAGGATTATTGTTTCGATGATTATTATTGTCCAGTTCATATCTACATCCACTCAAAATAATCTTTACCAGCACCGATTTCGAAATGACACTTTGCGATGCCGAGGTCTATTGGTGCGTAGCCGTTGAACATTGTGAATCGGGTTCTTGCTTCGACTTTGTTGCCGTCGTGGAGGATAAACTCGAATTTCTGCTGGTTGATGGCTGTTGGTGCTAAAAGCGCCGCCTTCATACCTTTCACGAACCAATCGGGATAAGCTTCTTGAGTGCTTCTGCCGTCTTTGCAAAACTCTTCAAAACCCTTTTTCTGGGAATGTTGAACTCCTTGATTTGCTCCGTAGCCGAGAGATACAACACAAATCAGTTTTTCATCAGTCCGCACTTCGTATTTATCTGGTTGCTTGCGGAATGTCAGACCAACCCAACATGTGTTTAGACCGAGAGTTTGGGCAAGCAGCACTACCTTTTCGCCGTAATATCCGAGATTCACATCGTCGCCTTTCTTGCAAATCATGGCGATATAGTTGCTTATGCCTGAGAATTTGCCGTATTTAGCGAGTCCACCAGCGAAGGCGTTAGGCTCATTGGTTACGAGTTGGATATGCAGATTTCCTTGACGGTTGCATTCGTCGATTAGATCTTGAAGCTGTTTGATCTTCTCTGCCTCAATGGGTTTGTCGATGTATTGTCTCACACTATGGCGAGCGATAATGGCTTCTTCGAGTGTCATTTTTTATTATTCTTTTGTTAACCTCTCAATCAATTCTTTATGCTGCGAATATAGCTGAAGAAGATTTGATTTCTTTGCCAATTCAAAGTTTTCAAAGCTGAAAGCGGGTCCGACAGCACATCCAACGAGGCAAAATCCCTGCTTCGATGTAATTTCAGCAGCAAACCATTGCTCAGGCATGATGACAACCTGCATTTCATGATCTGTTGAAAGCTTATGTATGCTGAGTTTGCCGTCTTCATCAATCACATAAATATTAAGTGGCTCGCCGTCATGATAATACCAGATTTCAACCACGCCATGAAGTCTGTGAAATACTGAGATATCGTTGGCGGTAAGCATATAATAAATGGTTGATATATCCTTCTTCCCTGTTGTATCATTACCGTAAAGCTGACGATAATAACCACCTTCGGGATGAGGAAGAAGCCCGAGTTTTTCGATATAGTTGTTTATTGTCATTTGTATTGATATTTCCCGCTGAGGATTTTTGCTCTTAATCCTTTCACGGCTGGTTTGTAATATGAGATTTCCATTGCTTCGATAATCCTTTTAAACTCTTCCTTCAGCTCGGGATAGAAACTGCACATACGATAAGCGAGTTTCATGCTGAGAGTTTGTATGCCCGGCAATTCATCTCCAGCTACCATGTGATCCAAGCAGAAGTCGAGAAAATCAGTCCGCAGGTTGTCTTCAGTCAGCTCCATACGCTCGATAATGCTCAAAGTCAACCGCCGTACAGATGAGTTCTCGGTGTGCATGGCTTGATTTATGAGTTCGTCGAGCAAAACCTGAAGTTGTGACAGTTCTTTATCGGTAGCCTTGGTCAATCCCCACAAAGCACTTCTGGCGACACGGTAATCTGAATCGAAGGCATATTGTTTCGTAAAGCCAAGGAAATCGCCACTGGATTTAATCTCATGGTAAATCTCCATTGCGCCGCCTTCGCTGAACGTTTGTCTCAGTCTATCGCTCGTTATCGCCATTCCTAGATTATTTTCCTGCAAAGATAATGCTTTTTTCGGGAAGAGCAACAAAAAAGCCCACCGGGAAGTGGGCATGTCGTAAAAATAACAATTATATACGATATAATACTATTTTAGCACGTCGCTTTTCCGGTTCATTTCCTTTTTTTATTGTATTTCTCTTTAACTTTTTACCTTCAATTTCGACCAGGTTTGAAGCATCACCGATATGATGATGAGTGCGATGCCGAGGATAAACGAGAAGTTCAGCTCCTGGTATTCGTTGAAAATAATCATGGCGATAATGATGCTGTAAACCGGTTCCAGATTGTATGTGAGGTTGACCGTGAAGGCGTCAATCTTTTGTAAAACAATGATTTGCAGCAGACAGAGGCCGATGGTGCAGACGACAACCATAAACGCCATATATGGATAATCCAAGCCGGAAAGAAACAGCTTGTCGACAGGCAGGAAATGGTTGTAAATCGGGAAAATGGCAGTGAGGACTACCAGACCGCCGACCATCTCCCAGAAGAGCATGTTTTTGGCTTCATAACGCTTTCCGACATGCTGGTTGGCGATGGCGAACAAGGCGTATAATGCCGATGATATTATTCCGAAGGCGATGCCCAAACGATAGCGTGTGTCGAAATGGAAGATGAGATAAACGCCGCATACCGTGAGGATGCTGAACAGGAATTCTGTTATTGAAAAACGGTGTTTGTTGATTATAGGCTCAAACAATGCCGTGAAGAAGCCCACCAACGAGAAGCAGACCACGCCGATAGAGACGTTCGACGCCTTGATGCTGGCGTAGAAAAATATCCAATGCAGACACAGCAACACCCCGACGCCGCCCATCTGGGCTATGTCTTTGAAGCTGTAACGTTGCAGCTCTTTTCTGAAAAGAAGAAACAGTGCCATCAAAACCGCAGCCCACGCCATGCGATGCCATACCAGCACCGCGGAGTCGAGCTCGATGAGCCGCCCAAGCACCCCGGTAAAACCTGCAATGAATACTGACAGATGCAGAAGTAGGAAGCCTTTGTTGTCTTTTTGAGTCACTATCCTAAAAGTTTCTGCAAAGATATGAAAAATTTCCTTCAGCAACAATAGCTGCGGTGCCGCCGACGAAGATGTTTCCATCTGGTTGGATGCGGGTGGCGATGACCGAAGGCCGTCCCATTGCCTCGCCTTGGATGAAGGTGCATTCAGCATCTGAGGCGAGGTATCCGTTTTGTTGCAAATAATAAGTCAGCGAAGCGTTGGCAGTGCCTGTGGCCGATTCCTCAGGAATGTCGTACAATGGAGCAAAGTCACGAACATGGGCGGTATAGCCGTCGTTGTCGAAAGCGAAGACATGGAAACTCACGGCATCGTATTTCTTTGTGATTTCGGCAATGGCCTCCATGTCGGGTTGCAGCGACTGCAATGTTGTTACATCGGGCAGTGGAATCATGAGATCGGGGAGGCCTGTAGAGACAATTTGAATTGGAAAGTTTAGAGTTTTGAGTTTGAAGTTTGGAGTTGTGATTATTCCTAAAGCTCTGTAAACTTCCGCGGTTTCAGAGATGGTTGCCACTATGCGCGGCTTTGCCATCTGCATCAGCACTTTTTCACCGGCTTCGACAGTAATGTCGCCAGCTTTAGTGTGGCAGAGACATTGCCCCGATGCCAGCCCTTTCTTATGAAGCAGTAAAAACGAGGCTATGGTGGCGTGACCACATAACTCCACCTCGCCTTTAGGCGTGAAATAGCGGATGGTGAACTCATTATCGCCATCATGCCGCACGAAAGCCGTCTCCGAATAGTGCAACTCGGCGGCTATCTTCAGCATCAGCTCCTCTTTTGGAAAAGCACCCGATTCAAGCAGTACCACTCCAGCTGGATTTCCGCCTAAGGGCTTATCAGTGAAAGCATTAACGATGAAGTAGTTCATATCATCATTTACCTATTCATCAACCTGCTCTCGCCACAATTATAACGCGGATAAGCCTTTGTTGTGCCGGTTGCTGAGAAATAAACCACAAGTGTTTTCATGTCTTTTTTGTTATTTTCTTGTGAATTTGCAGTCAAATCAAAGCCTAATATTGCTGCAAACATTATTAAATTTTCATTGTTGAATTATTTTTTTCTCACTGGAAACTCAAAATATGTGTTAGGATACGGTTCGTCGATGAGTGTGAAGTGCCACCATTCGCTGTCGAGGCCTTTGAAACCATGACCGAACATGGCGTCCCAGAGAATATGACGGTTGGCGATTTGCTCGTCGGTCAAATTCATGTAGTCGGGATGGCTCTCTATGCCGAACCAGTCGAACGAACTGCCCATGTCGAGTTCCTTGCCGGTCTGCTCATCCACCAAAGTCAGGTCAACAGTTGAGCCGCGAGAATGTCCTGAGCGTGCCATGATATATTGCTGTTCGAAAAGCAGACTCTTGTCAACCATAGAGTAGAATATGTGCTTCATTGCGGTGTCTTGCAGATTTTCAGCCCAACGAATAAAATGATTCACTGCGCATTGCGGACGGTAAGAGTCCCAAATCTTCAGACGATAGCCCTGTTCGCGAAGTTCGTCGCTTGCTGCCTTGAGCGAATCGGCGGCTTGCTTTGTCATCAGCGCGATAGGCTGCTCGTAGCCGTCGATGCGGACGCCAACGAAATTGTAAGTGCTGTAATAACGAATCTCGAGAATGGCGTCGGGCACCACGTCGGTGATAGCCACGAAGTCGCTGCTGTCGAATTCAGGTTGAGTTTTCTTTTCTGTGTTGCAGGCTGTGAAGAGTGCCGCAAGACATAATATGAATAATAGTTTTTTCATATTTGATAATTTTTGCAAATATACTAAATATCCAATTTGTAATACACACAATCCTTATCGCGGTCGGAAAGTGTCAACTGATGAAAATATAGTGTCATAGTAAAAATTATCAAGCCGCAACTTGAAATTACGGCTTGACATTTAACTTAGAGCTTTTTATTTCAGCATTTCCTGAACGTCTTTCTCGAAATCCTTAGGCTCGGTAGTCGGGGCGAAACGCTTCACGACGCTGCCGTCTTTCGAGATGAGGAATTTGGTGAAGTTCCAGAGGATGTCGCCCTCTTTCTTCGCAGTCTTGCTGAGGCCTTTGAGCATGGTGTGGGTGGCCTTTGCCTTCAAGCCTTTGTATTCCTCTTTCGGAGCCTGCGACTTCAGATATTCGAAGATAGGATGTGCCTCTTCGCCGTTGACGTCGATTTTCTTCATCAGCTGGAATGTGACGCCGTGGTTGATGCGGCAGAACTCAGCAATCTCTTCGTCGGAACCCGGCTCCTGGTGCGCAAACTGGTCGCAAGGGAAGCCAATGATGACCAATCCCTGGTCTTTGTACTTCTGATAGAGCTCTTCGAGTCCGTCGTACTGCGGAGTGAATCCGCATTTCGATGCGGTGTTGACAATCATCAGGACTTTGCCTTCAAACTGTGCGAAGTCCATCTCCTCGCCACGGTTGGTGAGGGCTTTGAAGTTATAGATTGTTGCCATTTTTCCTTACAATTACATTATTTCGACAAGGAAATTCTCATAACCGAGTTTGTCGATGTAGTTGAGATATTGTCTTTCCCAATCCATATGCTCTTTCTCGCCGTCAATCCATTTCTGGATCAGTTTCTGCGTAGGATAATCATCCGCAAAAGCCTGTGCCAACTCGCTCAGCTGTTTAACAGCCGTAGGCTCGTAGTCCGACTCAATCTGCTGCTTCGGATCGTCGTAGAACGGGAATTCGATGGTCTTCATGGCTTCCTGCAAGTCGGCAGGTTTGCAGCCGAGTTCCACAAGACGATTCAGAACTTCTTCTGCCTCAGCCCATTCTTCTTCAGCTTCCTCTTTCCATTTGTCGGCCAATTTGTTCCAACCGTTGAAACGGTCGTAAGCCGAGAAGGCGAAATGTTGTTTACTGTTTCCAAACCAAACAGCTCCAGCCATAGCGAACTGTTTCAAAGCTTCTTCTTTTGTCATAATTGCGATAATTTAAATGTGAATAAATCTGTTAAATTTTATTTTTTTGCTTTTTTCAATCCATCGATTAACACGTCCAATGCGGGAATGATGTTCAAGATTTTCTCCTCCTCTCCCGTTTTCAATGCGACATCGTTGCGGAGACAATCAGGAATAGGTTTTGCCTTCTCTTGCAAGGCTTTGCCTTTTTTTGTCAGCGAGACAATGCGCTGGCGTGTATCCACTTTGCCTTTGGTGCGGCTGATGAGTCCCGCTTTCTCCATCCGTTGCAACAGCGGGGTCACGGTGTTGGTGTCCAACAGCAGTTTCTTGGCGATGTCGCATACCGGCTGCTTGTCCTGTTCCCAAAGCACGAGCATCACGAGATATTGCGGGTAGGTGATGCCGAGCGGTTCCAGATACGGGTGGTAAGCCCCCATGGTTAGCCGCGCCGCTGTGTAGAGGCGGAAACAAAGTTGGTTCTCTAATTTGAATTGTTCGTCTGCCATATCAAATTTATGTCGTTTGCGATGCAAAATTACAAATTATTTTTATATCGTGAACGATATTTTTAAAAAATTTTCAAATTATTTTTTATTTTTGCATTTTAAATTTTAACATGAATATGAAGATTAAAAATAAAATCTTGTTTTTTCTGTTTGCTTTTACGTTATTCCATGCAGCGCAAGCTCAATGGCAGTCGATGAACGGACCACAGGGACGCTACGTCAGGAGTATTCTCTGCACCGACAGTCTGTATTATGCCGCAACAGGAGGTGGCGTCATGGTGAGCAGCGACAAAGGCCTCAACTGGGAGTTCCGTAACAACGGACTCACCTCGTGCGACACGAAATGCCTCGCCACTTATAACGACACCGTGTTCCTCGCCACCGACGAGAACATATTCCGCACCACTGACGGCGGCCTGCACTGGACACCTGACCCATACCTGCACAATCATTACATCAAGCACATACTTGTTCACAACGGTTCGCTCCTTGCCTCAACTTACGTCCAAGGCGTTTACCAATCTACTGAAGGCACCCAGGGAGAATACGTCACAGGCATCTTCCCCAGCGATGTGCGTTATCCCTATTTCATGGCCGACAACGACGATGCTATTTTCATCGCCACCTACAGGCGCGGTGTATATCGTTCGTTCGACGACGGCGATTCGTGGGAGCCATGCAACAACGGCCTGAACAGCGATGTGCTTGGCATCTATTGCCACAATGGAAAAGTATTTGCCACCGTCCTCGGACAGGGCATCATGGCTTCGAGCGACAACGGCGACACCTGGACAAGCGCCAACCTCAACAAGCAAGCCAAAGGCTACGCCCACCTCGGCGACACGCTCTATGCGGCCTGCATAGGACAAGGCGTCTACGTCTCCTACGACAACGGCATCACATGGCAAGACTTCAACTCCAATCTAGCATCGAAGAACCTCTGGTGCATGGATGCTCGCGACGGATATATCTTCGTCGGCGACACCCAAGGCCACATCTATCGTGGTAACAGCGACGGAAGCGGCTGGATACGCACCAACACCCCGTCATTTCTTGCTTCGGTAGGTAACATCGGCATCAGCAACGGTCGCATCCTAGCCGCCACACACGGCTCCGACATGTTCTACACCGACAACGGCAGCACCTGGACGCAGAGCACTAACATCGGCACAGTGGAAATACGCGGCATGCTGGTTGAAGACAATAAGGTGTTTATCGGTACCGACATGCTGGGCAGTTTCCTCTCCACCGACAGAGGCACTTCGTTCAGTTCGGCAGGATCCGGGCTACCTGAAAACCAATGGCTTCAAAGCCTTGTGCGTTGCAATTCACAAATCATTGCGGGAAGCAAGGACAGGATGTATGTGTCATTTGGTCTCGGCCAGCAATGGTATGTGCCCACTTGTCTACCTTATGAAATAGATGTCGTCGACCTCGCCTGGGACGGAACCACAATGTTTCACGTCTCCTACGACGGCGTGCTGCGCCACAGCCGCGAACAAGGTTCCAACTGGCAAGTCCTCAACTCCCCGTTTGAAGGTGTCAACTACACCACATTGCGATACCATAACAACGGCTTGTATCTTGGTACTCGCGAGCATGGTCTTCATTTCACCGACGACATGGGGGCAAACTGGCAATCCGTCGACGCTTTACCAAGCAATGCCACCATCAGACGTATCACTACAACCGACACCATAGTTGCCGTGGGCTGCGAAGACGGCTCCATTTACCTGAAATATGACCATAGCAACTGGCAACAAATCGACAACATCCCGGTTGACGGTCCCATCCTCGACATCTGCATCGATGGAGAATTACTCTACGCCTCGCCTATGGCCGGCGGCATTTGGTACATTGAGTTACCCCACATCCCAGACGCTGTTGCGGAATTCAACGAAAAAGCATTGAATATCGCTCCCAACCCGGCTTCAACATTTGTTGCCGTTTTTGCCAGCGAATCATTGCACAACGCTGAAATAACCGTATATGACATTCAAGGAAAGGTCTGCTACCGCTGCAAGATGCAAGGCGACAGACACGAGATATCCACATGTGATTTCCCGGCAGGAATCTATTTTGTGAAAGTTGCCGGTGACAATGTTTCTATTGTCCGAAAACTTGTGATTCAGCATTCTCGATTATGACAATGGCATTCTTCTGTCTCAGGCTCTAATGTGGCATGGGCGATGCCATGCTCTTCAAGTTCGTGCTTGAGATGTTCTGAAAGCTCTGGCCAAAAACTTAAGTCATCAACTACGACATGCGCTGTGAGTGCCGTTTCTGTAGTGCTGATAGCCCACACATGAATGTGATGCACATCTTTTACATGCTCCTTAGCTGTTAGCAAATGCTCGATTTCCTTTAAATCTACGCCATCTGGTATGCCATCGACAGCCAACCTTAAACTATCCGATAGCAACTCCCATGTTGAGATGAGGATGACAGCAGCGATGACAAGCGACACTATCGGATCGATGACAGTCCAGCCGGTGTAAGCGATAACGATGCCGCTGATAACTACCCCTACCGATACCAAAGTGTCGGCCGCCATGTGCAGGAATGCGCCACGCACATTGAGGTCGTTCTTCTGTCCGCGCATAAGCAGCAAAGCCGTCGCCCCGTTAATGAGTATGCCCACGCCTGCTGTCCACGACACAGCGATTCCGTTCACATCAGTTGGCTCGCTAAATTTATGAATGCTCTCGATGACGATGGCTCCGACCGCCACCAACAAAATCACCGCGTTCAGCAGCGAAATAAGAACTGTCGACTTGCGATAGCCGTAAGTGTAATGCTCATTGCTCTTGACTTTTGCCAGACGGAAAGCAACAAGTACCAAAACCAGGCTGAACACGTCGCTGAGGTTGTGTCCCGCATCGCTGAGAAGCGATAATGAGTCTTGCCAAAGACCCACGCCAGCCTCAATGAGTACGAAAAGCCCATTCAGGATGATCGATAAGATAAATATGCCGCTCAACGACTGCGCCGGTGCGGAATGATGGTGGTGGTGATGATGTTCCATGACAATAATTTTAATTCGGTTGCAAAATTATGGAAAATAAAATAGCAACCTCTTCACCATAATTTATGATTTTATTATAAAAAATCATTTCTCATTTTTACTCTACTACAGTACAACTAGGCACCACCTCGCCTCGTTCGTATTGCTCGATGTAATTCTTGATATTATTGCTGTAAACAGTCTCAATAGTGAAGCCGGCGACAATGTCTTTCAAAACCTCAATATCCATATCCCTCTTTGATTCATCAAGCAAACAATGTGCCATAATGTCATCCGGATGATTTCTGACATAGTCAATGAGCAGGGCTTGATATTCCTCCATGCCAGCTATGGCTTGCGCCCATAATTCCTTACATCTGACGGTGTCGCCTTCTGCGCATACCATCTCCATCTCATGAACACGATCCATGATAGCGTCTTCAATTGGCCACGACATTTTTCTGTAAGCATTAAATTCATCCAATGAATGGGTTCCCACAGCCATCCAATGTTCCATATCGTTATAGTCGCCAGTAATAGTTATGTCGCGGTTTTCCGAGAAGAAAGAAAATACTCCGCAAATGTCATTTTTGTCGTATTTAACGATGTACTTGGTCTGAGGATCGTCAAAATCGGCTTTAAACACAATCGTGTTTCCTTCGAAAATGGCTGAGTCGACACACATTTCAACCATACCGAGATCTTTGGTGAGATAAACAACCTGGCCGTTGGCGTTGTCAAGGTTAAGAATCACCCTGAATTGTTCTTTTTTGCTGCAACTGCTGAGTATAAGCAGTCCCGCGATGAGAGTTAGGAATAGTTTTTTCATGGTTAAATGTTTTTAATATTTATTAAACGATTAAAAATTAAAAATATTATTGCAAAATTAAATTATTTTTCAATATCCCCATTAATAATGACTTCTTTTGCTTAAAAACATCATAAATAATGATGCTGCATTTCAAAATATCTCCGTATTTTTGCAAAATGAAAAATGAATTAGATGATAACTCTCGATAAACTTGAAATCGGACAGTCGGCCATTATCAAAAAGGTGAAGGGAAACGGCTCGCGACGCCAGCATTTCCTCGACATGGGCGTGATCCCCGATGCCGTGGTGAAACTCGTGAAATTCGCTCCGCTCGGCGACCCGATGGAGGTCATGATTCACGGCTATTCGCTCACGCTACGTAAAGCCGACGCTAAACTGATTGAAGTTGAGATTACTGATACAAATACTATTTATGAAAATAGTTATTTCGATATTAACCGATTGTATATCACGTCGTTACACGACCACAACGCTCACCCTGGTCTAGGCGAGGAAGGTATTTATCACGACAAGGAACATGAAAATCCTTTGCCGAAAGGCACCGTTCTGACGTTCGCGCTCGCCGGACAGCAAAACTGCGGCAAGACTACGCTTTTCAACCAGCTGACAGGCGCCAACCAGCATGTCGGTAACTTCCCTGGTGTCACCGTCGACCGTAAAGACGGCGTGATAAAAGGGCATCCCGACACTTTGGTAACCGACCTTCCAGGCATCTATTCGCTCTCGCCTTACACCAACGAGGAGATAGTGTCGCGCGAGTTTATCTTGAAAGAGAAACCAAAGGCTATCATCAATATCGTCGATGCCAACAACATCGAACGCAACCTCTACCTCACCATGCAGCTGATGGAGCTCGGCGTCCCTATGGTGCTGGCGCTCAACATGATGGACGAGGTGCGTAACAACGGCGGCACCATCCTCGTCAACGAGATGGAGAACATTTTAGGCTTGCCGGTGTTGCCTATCTCCGCCTCTAAAAACGAGGGTATCAAGGAGCTGGTCGAACACGCCATACACGTGGCTAAATATCAGGAAGAGCCTGTGCGCCAAGACTTCTGCGATAAAGACGATAACGGTGGCGCGGTGCATCGCTGTCTGCACAGCATCATGCACCTAATCGAGGATCATGCTGTGAGAGCTGAAATACCGGTGCGTTTTGCCGCGTCTAAGCTCATCGAAGGCGACAATATCGTTCTCGAAGCGCTGCAACTCACTCAAAATGAGAAGGAAACGCTCGAACATCTCATCATTCAGATGGAAGAGGAACGCGGGCTCGACCGCGCAGCTGCCATGGCCGAGATGCGCTTCACCTTCATCAAACGTCTCTGCTCACAAACAGTAGTAAAACCTAAAGAAAGCAAAGAATACCAGCGTTCACGCCGCATCGATAAAATCCTTACCGGCAAATACACCGCCATCCCTATCTTCATCCTCGTGATGACAGGTATCATTTGGTTGTCCATCGATGCTCTCGGTGCGCCTTTACAAGACTGGCTCGACCAAGGAATCGACTGGCTTGCAAACGTTTGCGGCAATGCTTTGGCGCGTTGGGACGTCACCCCTGCCGTACAGTCGCTCGTGGTCGACGGCATCTTCGGCGGCGTAGGCAGCGTGCTCAGCTTCGTGCCAATAATCATACTGCTGTTCTTCTTCCTGAGTCTGCTCGAAGACAGCGGCTATCTGGCGCGCGTGGCGTTCGTCAGCGACAGCTTCCTAAGAAAATTAGGTCTCACCGGCCACAGCATAGTGCCGCTTCTCATAGGCTTCGGCTGCACAGTGCCTGCCGTGATGTCGTCACGCACTCTGCACTCCACACACGACCGCTGGCGCACTATCCTGCTCACTCCTTTCATCAGCTGCTCGGCAAAAATCCCGATTTACGCCTTCTTCACAAGCATGTTCTTCCCTCACCATGGCGGACTGGTGCTCATCTGTCTTTATCTCTTCGGTATCATCGTCGGAATCGCTGTGGCGCTGGTTTCCAAGTGGTTGGGCAACAAAGACGACGTCGCTCCGTTTGTGATGGAGCTGCCAAACTACCGTATGCCTGGTGCTAAAAACGTGGCGCATCTGCTGTGGGACAAGACCAAAGACTTCCTCGAGCGTGCCTTCACAGTCATTTTCTTGGCTTCATTAGTCATTTGGTTCCTTCAAACCTTTGATTTTCATTTCAATATGGTTGAAAACGGCGAAGGCAGCATGCTCGCCATAGTCGCAGGATGGATAGCTCCTGTCTTCCGCCCTATCGGCCTTGGCCAGTGGCAAATCGTGACGGCTCTCGTCAGCGGATTCATGGCAAAAGAAAGCGTCGTGGCAACACTCGAGGTGCTCGACGCAATGCCTCTGTTCTCAGTGTTAACGTCAATCTCGATGCTGGTGTTCTGCCTGCTCTACACTCCTTGTGTGGCGGCAATGGCAGCTATACGTCGCGAACTTGGCACCAAATGGATGTTTATCATCATCGCCTTCCAATGCATGGTGGCATGGATCTGCGCGTTCATAGTTTATCAAATCGTAGGGACCATAATATGAATATCGCCACAGTTATAGTATTACTTGCGGTAACCACACTTGTCGTGATGGCTGTCAGAACCTTGCGCAGTGATAAAAAAAAGAATTGCAGTGGCTGTGCCTACTGCAATTCCTGTAAACATTGTTCACACAAACAATCTGTGTAATTTTCCTTTAGATGTGCCTTCGCGCGGTCGCTGAGATGTATCTTCACACACCAGCAATCAATTGAATGCATGCATTCAAACTCTTTTCCGCAACGAGGACAAATCTTCTTCATAACACATTGATTATTTGATGATTACACGTTCTGTGATAATATTATCACCACAATTTATTCTGACAAAATAAATGCCTGGTTCTAAACCTCTAACATCAATTTCTGTATCATTGGTCGTTAAAATGTTATGTCCAATAACGTCAAAAATTTCAATTTTTTGCACGTTATCGCCATCGACAAATATTTTGTCATGCGCCGGATTCGGATACACCGAAACCGTCACCACATCATTTTCTTCTATGCCATCCGGCACATAATTAATTATGACATGAACGTTAAAATCAACATAAAGCCCATTACTTGTGGCACGCATAACAAGGTCAGCTACGGCCTCTTCTCTCGACAAACGCATCAGATTCAGCATTTTGCCTTCCATGGTTGCAGAAAGCATGGCTTCGTTTGAATTTGACACGATGCTGTATTCAATTAATTCATCATCATTATCAGGATCGGTAGCAACGCCGTTCAAATAAAGCTGAATTGTCTGCGGATAACCCTCAAACACCACATCATCGACTGGATTAACGATATATGGCGGTTCATCTGTCGGTGTCGGGAAATGTTCTATATCATGAATAACTCCAACAGCATCAAGGTCGAAACCGCATGAAGCAAATGGTGTCGACCATGGATCATTGACAGGATGTCCTTGCGAATCGTAAGTGCAGTATTCAGGGTCGATATTGCCTATTACATCAACCACACGCACATGAGTGATGTTGTTTTTGTCGAGAAGTGCATTGTCCTCAACATCGTCAAGATCAAATGGAGTGCCGTAGAATGCACCGTATTTTCCTGCAAAGTTATGAATATATGCAGGATCCATGGTACCAAAGCCTCCTATCTGTGTTTCGTATTGCACTGCTGTTATTGCAGGGAAACGGAAGAAGTTCTCGCCATCGGAGCTCACTTCAACGAATGCTATCTCGAGGAACCACTGTGTACCGCTCTTGAAACCGTTCTCAAACACAGCAAAATCAGGGCCTGGACGGTTGCAAATAGGTGATGCGAATGTTACAGTCGCCCAACCACCGTCGCCAAGACATGTAACCCCATAAGTACCATCAGGAACACCAATGGCATTTTCAGCGGGGTAACCGGCTCCGGCAACACCAGCGCTAGGGTTGGTGATGTTCATCGGTCCCGGCTCTGCCACGCAGCCTGTAGCCCAAGCCACAAACGCTGACGAGTCGGCATGCATGGCCGTGGTGCCAGGCTGGTCCTGCGCAGGTGCAAACGGAGCAATCTGCGCCCAAGCCAATCCCGGCATCAAAGCCATCATTATAATAACTAAAAATTTTCTCATTTTACAACGAGTTTGGTTGTCTTTGTAGCGCCTTCACTTCTCACTGTGACGAAATAAACGCCAGTTTCCAAACCGCTCAGATCAACAACATTATTTGTGGTTGTCAACACATTATGACCAAGGATGTCATACATCTCAACACTCTGCAAATTCTCAGCATCGACATACAGAACTTCTGTTGCTGGGTTAGGATAAACCGACATTGTTGTAGCTGCCATCTCGTTTACACTGCTGTAAACCGACACAGGCTGCACTGGTGTTTCCCAAACGTATGTCCACTCAGCAATCTCAGTAGCGATAGTATAGTCACCCCATTTCACAAAGTCACCATTGACAACAGTTTGTTCATCAAAAGTGTACCATGATGCCACACCGTTCAGGTTGTACATTGCGTTATAACCAACAAGTTCATAATGGACTTCATTATAGTTGAAGGTAAGGTCTGTAAGCATCATGCCACCCCATGCTGAAGGTTCGTCATTATAAGCGAAACGAAGGTCAACTGCTGCTATAGCTGTCATCATGTCTT
>CAMZJA010000003.1 GCA_947307415.1 uncultured Bacteroidales bacterium
GACAGTAATGTTTGAAGCGCCGAGTCGGGAGAGCGCTGCATGAGGCTGTCGATATACAACAGATTGTCGTCAAAAGAAAATGGAGGCTCAACAACATCGGCATGCCCACCGCATGAAACGAGGAATAACATAACTGTCAGATATGACAAAATACGTTTCATGTGGCACATGCTTCCAAATTATCTGTTCTCCATGAGGAACCGCTCAACTTCGATTCCTGCCATTGCGCCTGTGCCTGCTGCGACGATAGCCTGACGGTAGGTCTTATCCTGGCAGTCGCCGGCGGCGAAGATACCTTCAACGCTGGTGGCTGTCGACTTAGGCTTGGTGATGATGTAGCCTGTCTCATCCATCTCGAGTATGCCTTTAAAAACGTCGGTGTTTGGCACATGGCCGATAGCCTCGAAGAAGCCTTCAACTTTAAGAGTGCGCTCCTCGCCAGTCTTGTTGTTAACAACCACGGCGCCCTGCAGTGAGCTCATAAATCCATTAACCTCGCCGAAGAGTTCTTTAGTGTTGGTGTTCCAAAGCACCTCGATGTTGGGGGTGTTCATCACGCGGTGTTGCATCGCCTTGGAAGCGCGCAGCACGTCGCGACGCACAATCATATATACCTTATTACATAGGTGCGCCAGATAAGTGGCGTCTTCGCAAGCCGTGTCGCCGCCGCCAACCACCGCCACGTCTTTGCCACGATAGAAATAGCCGTCGCAAGTGGCGCATGCCGACACGCCGCCGCCTTTGAACTTTTCCTCTGTCGGAAGACCGAGATAGCGTGCCGAGGCGCCTGTTGCCACCACTATGACATCGGCCAAAAGTTCATCGCCGAAGTCCGACTTGCAGTGGAACGGACGCTTGGATGCATCGACTTCCACTATCGAGCCCATGCGGAACTCTGTGCCAAACCTCTCGGCCTGACGGCGCAGGTCGTCCATCATCTGGTTGCCTTGAATTCCTTCAGGATAACCCGGGAAGTTCTCAATTTCAGTGGTTTGCGTAAGTTGTCCGCCAGTGAGCGGGCCTTCATAAATGACAGTTTTTATATCGGCGCGGCCAGTGTAAATAGCTGTTGTGTAACCAGCAGGGCCCGAGCCAAGTATTAAGCATTGAATGTGTTCCATATTAATTAATAAGGTGTTAAATTATTTTTTGCAAAGATACGGATTTCTTTTGTATTTTTGCAAAAATTTTCGGGGCATGGTGCAGTTGGCTAGCATTCTTGCATGGGGTGCAAGCGGTCGCCCGTTCGAGTCGGGCTGCTCCGACGGCGTTTCATCACCAAAAATTGCCGTTTCGGTGATAAAAATTTTTTAAAATAAAAAGAAAAAGATACTTTTGCACACGATAAAGTGTAAAAGTATTTTTTTATGAAAATTTCAATAAAGACATTCCTGTTAGCGTTGGCGATTCTGACTACGACCACGGTCTCTGCCCAGGATTCCGAGGCTACGGAAGGCAAGACCTACCAGTTTTCGCTCGAAGACTGCCTGCGTTTCGCCTTCTCCAACAGCTACGACAGGAAGAGCATGGAACTCAACACCTCCTCGCAAGAGGTGACCTACGAGCAGTCGAGACAGTCGCGCCTGCCAAGTGTGAACGCCTCAGCCAGCGAGACATTCACAAACACCAACAGCGGCAACGGCTTCAACGGCAATGCCGGCATCAACGCGTCGATGCCACTGTACCAAGGCGGAACGATAAACAAAACCATCGAACGCAACCGGCTGAACGTCGAACGCTCGGAGATGCAGCTGCAACAATACGACAACCAGCTCTCAGTGAAGATTCTGCAAGCCTTCCTGACAGCTTTAAGCAACGAAGAACTTCTTGATTACCAACAAGTTATGCTTAACTCTAGCCGTGCACAGATGCTGCAGGGTCAGGAACGCTACAAAGTGGGCTCGATACTCGAAAGCGACATGCTTCTGCTTGAGGCTCAATATATTAGCGACTCAAGCAACGTCATCGACACGCAGATAAGCTACGACAACAGCATAATGGCGCTGAAGCTCCTGCTCTCGATGGATCCGCTCGACGAGCTGCTGATAGTGAAGCCCGACACCGAGAGTCTCGACGACATGGCATCCACCTTGCCGACAGAGGAAGAGGCGCTGGAGATGGCTCTCGAGGCTTATCCTAACCTGAAACTCAGCGAATACGACATCTTGCTTGCCGAAAACAACATCAAACTGGCTAAAAGCAACTATTTCCCTTCGCTCAACGCAAACGCCGGCCTCAACACCAGCCATCGCGACTTCGACAATATGGGACAGCAGTTTAACGACAACTTCAGCCAATCAATAGGAATCTCGCTCAGCATCCCTATCTACAGCCGCGGCCAGAACAAAGCTAATGTGAAGAAGAGCAAGATAGCCCTCGAACAGGCACAACTCGACTACGAGCAAACGCAACTCGATGTGCGTCAGACAGTTTCGTTGGCCTACCACAATGTCGTCTCGGCTTACAACTCTTTCAAAGCCTCAGAGATGAAAGAAAACGCCTACAGCAAGAGCTATAACGCCTACGAGGTGCAGTTCCAATACGGCAAAATCACCGCTGTGGAGCTTCTGCAACAGCAAAACAACTACCTCAACGTGCTGAACACCTTCATCCGTAATAAATATTCCCTCGTGCTTCAGCGTAAGATTTTAGATGTTTATATGGGAAAAGAAATAACTTTGTAAATAATTATAAATCAACAAGATATGAAAAAGAAAACCATAAAATGGATTGTGTTTCTCGCGATAATAGCTGTTTTGGCGGTTATTTTCATTCTCCGCTCGGCGGAATCGGGAAATAAGGAATTAGTGATACGCACCCATGTAGTGGGCAACTACACCGTAGAGAACACCGTGACAGCAACGGGTACCATCGAACCTGTTGAGACTGTGGAAGTTGGAACTCAGGTTTCAGGCAAAGTGGTCACTATTTATGTGGATTTTAATTCAGAAGTGAAGAAAGGCGACCTCCTCGCTGAGCTCGACAAACTTACTTTGAACGAGAGTCTCAGTCGTGCCAAGGCAAACCTTGAGTCGTCGGAGAGCCAGCTGCGATATGCCAAGTCGACATTCGAGCGCACGCAGCAGCTTTACGAGAACAAGGCCGCCACGCTCGCCGACTACGAAGCGGCACAGAACACCTACACCCAAGCGCAGATGAGCAAGAAAAACGCGCAGGCACAGTACGACCAGGCTAAGGTCGACCTCAGCTACGCTGAAATCTACTCGCCTATCGATGGCGTGGTGCTCGACAGAGCGGTCGAGGTGGGTCAGACCGTCGCGGCTTCGTTCAGCACGCCTACCCTCTTCACCTTGGCAAACGACCTCACACGCATGCAGGTGGAGGCTAACGTCGACGAGGCCGACATCGGACAAGTGAAGCTGAATCAGAGAGTTACGTTTACAGTAGATGCATACGCCGACGACGTGTTCAACGGCACCGTGAACCAGATCCGCATGAAGCCTACCACGACCAGCAATGTCGTGACATACACCGTCATCATCGACGCGCCGAACCCCGACCTGAAGCTGTTCCCGGGTATGACAGCCAGCGTCACCATAGTGACGGAGGAAGAAACAGGATTGGCAGTGCCTGTTGAGGCATTCAACTTCACACCAAGCGAACAAGTGATGAATGCATTGCAAAAACCTTCTGAGAAAGAAATGCCAAAAGACATGCCGCCGTTTGACGACGACAAAGGCAAGAGAGGTGTTTTCCCAGGATTTGGCGATGGAAGTATTCCATCAATAATTTGGATTAAGAAAGACAACAGCATCATGCTGCGTCTGGTGAAAACCGGCATGAGCGACGGCGCTTATAAAATCATCAAAAGCGGAGTAAATGAAGGCGATTCCATCGTTCTTTCGGCACAATATGTGGTGAAAGAAGCCACCAAGAAGGTCGGCGAGAATCCTTTCATGCCGGGACCTCCAGGCCGTAACCGTAACAACAGCAACAACAAGAACAGTAACAGAGGCGGAGGCCCAGGACCTGGCGGACCAATGTAAAATTAAGCCTTATGAGTAACAATTCTATCATAAAAGTTGAAAATCTGAAGCGCACTTTCATTGTGGGCAGCGAGGAGGTTCATGCCTTGAAAGGCGTCTCCTTCGAGATTTTCCAAGGTGAGTTTGTGAGCATCATGGGCTCGTCGGGCAGCGGCAAGTCGACACTGCTCAACATCCTCGGATGCCTCGACCAGCCAACATCGGGCGAGTATCTCATCGACGGCATCTCCGTCAAGGAGAGGACAAAAAACGAGCTCTCGGAGATAAGAAACCGCAAGATCGGCTTCGTGTTTCAGTCGTACAACCTGCTTCCGCGCACCACAGCCCTCGAAAACGTGGAGCTTCCGCTGATCTACAACTCCGACATCTCACATCGTGAGCGTCACGAGAGGGCACAGCATGCCCTTGAGATGGTGGGCCTGAAAGACCGTATGCTGCACATGCCAAACCAGCTGTCGGGCGGTCAGCAGCAGCGTGTCGCCATAGCGCGCGCCTTGGTCAACGACCCTGTCATAGTGCTTGCCGACGAGGCGACGGGTAACCTCGACACCCGCACTTCGTACGAGATCATGAGTCTCTTCCAGAGCCTGCACGAGCAAGGCAAGACCATCGCCTTCGTCACACACGAGTCGGATATCGCTATTTTTACAAACAGAACTATTTTCCTGCGCGACGGCCACATCCTTCGTGATGAGCCTGTAGCCACAAAATCGGCATTGGAGGCCTTGAAAGCCCTGCCGGTAGAAAACGATTATTGATATGGATATACTTAACTTAACCAGAATATCGGCTAAAGCCTTGCTGCGCAACAAAACGCGCTCGGCGCTCTCCATGCTCGGCATCGTGATAGGCATCGCGGCAGTCATAGCCGTGGTGAACCTCGGCGAGGGCTTGAAGCAAAGCACCGCCAACCAGCTGTCGGACATGGGCACCAACCTCATCATGGTGATGCGCGCCAACCAACGTCGCGGCGGCGTGAGCATGGGCTCGTCGAATGTGCAGTCGCTCAAGGTGAGAGACGCCGAGATGATTGCTAAAAACGCAAAAAACATCACTATGGTGAGTCCTGTGGTGAACAGCGGCGGACAGGTCGTCAACGGCTCGAAAAACTGGTCGGGAACGGTGTATGGCGGCTCGACCGACTATCTCCAGATAAGAAAATATGAGATCGCCACAGGTGTTAATTTCACTGAGGAAGACGTGAAAAAATACGCCAAAGTGGGTCTCATCGGACAGACAATAGTCGAAAATCTATTCGGTGAAAACGAAGACCCGATAGGCAAGACCATACGCGTTGGCAACATGCCGTTCAAGGTCATCGGAACGCTGAAGGAGAAAGGCGAGAACACCATGGGCATGGACCAGGACGACATCATCATCATGCCGTACTCGACGGTGCAGAAACGTATACTCGGCGTCGATTTCATCCATCAGATAGTGTGTTCGGCGGCTTCCGAAGACGTGGCCGACGCTGCCGTCGAAGAGGTGGAAAACATTTTACGCGTTGCACATAAGATCCCGACAGGCGGCACCAACGACTTCGAGGTGCGCACCCAGCAGGAGCTGCTCGAGATGATGACCTCAATGACAGGCATGATCACCACCGTGCTCATCGCCATCGCCCTGATATCGCTTTTGGTAGGCTGCATCGGCATTATGAACATAATGTATGTCACCGTGACGGAGCGCACAAAAGAAATTGGCCTTCGAATGTCGATCGGAGCGAAAAATTCCGCAATTTTGCTACAGTTTTTAACTGAGAGTATCATCCTCAGCCTGATTGGCGGCGTTTTAGGCCTCGTTTTAGGCGTAGCGCTCTCTTACGTCGTCGACCTGATAATGTCTTTGCCATTCATTGTCAACGTGTTATGGATGATAATCTCGTTTGTGTCATGCGCCGTGCTAGGTCTCATCGCAGGCTTCTTCCCTGCCTTGAAGGCGTCGCGCACCGACCCGATAAATGCTTTGCGTTATGAATAAGACAACCGCACTGGAATATCTCTCGCTGAAACGAATCGCATTAGCCTCGTTGATTATCAGTCTTGGCTTCCACGTGATAATGATGCTGTCGTTTTTCTTTGGCGACACACTGTTTTCAAGTGAAATCGTAAAAGCCATGCACCCGCATCATTTCCATTTCGGAAGGTTCTTTTTTTTCATCTCAACAAGCTTTATCATGGTTTTCCTGATACTTGTCTACAACAGGAAAATCTTGAGTTTTACTTTCAAAAAGAAGTATATCGAATTGACACTCATGGTGTTAGGCTCTCTGACAATAGGCGCGGTGCTTAGCATAGGCTTTGTTTTCACCAGAGCAGCTTTGGCTCCACAACATCCCGACGCGGAGTTTTTGTATAACTTCATGCGCGACAGCCTGGTGCGAGACCTCTCCATGACAGCCGTGGTTCTCCTTGTGGTTCAATTACTTAGGTCGCAATATTATCAGAAAACCATAGCCGTCGAGAACGAGACGTTGCGCAGCGAGAACATACTGACGCGTTTCGAGGCGTTGAAAAACCAGCTCGACCCGCATTTTCTGTTCAACTCGCTCAACACCCTGCAGTCGCTCATCACCCTCGACACCGAGAAGGCCGAGAATTACCTGCAGCAGCTGTCGTCAGTGTTGCGTTACACCCTTCAAAATAAGGAGGTTATAAGTCTTGAAGAAGAACTGAGATGTGTGCAGGCTTATTGCGACATGATGCAGATCCGCTACGGCGAAAATCTGAAATTTGAATTTAAAATCGACGCTAAATATAACAATTTCAAGGTTTTACCGTTATCGTTACAGTCGCTGATAGAGAATTCGGTGAAACACAACGTCATCTCGTCGAAGCAGCCGCTGGTGGTGACTGTCGCTACTGGCGATGACAGCGTTTCGGTGTCGAATCCTATACAGCCGAAGACGTCGCCTGAGGAAAGCAACGGCATCGGACTGGTGAACCTCACCGAGCGTTACCGTTTGAAATGGAATAAAAATGTCGAAATAACCGACGACGGCTCCACCTTCTGCGTGAAGCTGCCGTTGCAAAACGATTGAAAATGAAGGCTTTAATAATTGAAGATGAGGTTTTGGCGGCACAGTCGCTGCAAAAACTGATAACGGAGGTCGCTCCCGATACCGAAATCATCGACGTGTTGCAGTCGATAGAAGAGAGCGTGGCATGGTTCGACGAAAACCCTATGCCCGACTTGGTGTTCATGGACATACACCTCGCCGACGGCTCGTCGTTCGCCATCTTCGAGAAGACACAGATAACCTGCCCTATCATCTTCACCACAGCCTACGACGAATATGCGCTCAAAGCCTTCGAAGTGAGCAGCATCGACTATCTGCTGAAGCCGATAAACCGCAACGATCTTGAGCGCGCCATGAACAAATACAACGCCCTCGTGGGCGAAAAAAACGGCAACAACGAGGCAATCGAGCATCTGCTGAGCCAAATCGGACTGAAAAAAAACTACAAATCGTGTTTTTTGGTGCCCGAACGCGACAAGCTCATCCCGCTGTCGACGTCGAACATCGCTTACATCTACATCGACACTAAGACAGTGAAAACCATAGCGTTAGACGAGCACGTATACTACATGAGCCAGACGCTCGACGAGATCATGAGCCAGCTCAACCCCTACGATTTCTTCCGCGCCAACCGTCAGTTTATCGTGGCGCGCAAAGCGATAAAAGATATCACTGTTTGGATTGGTAACAAATTGTCACTCAATCTATTAGTGAAAGTTCCCGAGAAAATTATTATTAGTAAAGCTAAAGTTTCAGAGTTTAAAGAATGGTTCTCGAAATGAGAACCATTCTTTTTATTCGATAATCGTCAATTCATCGATTATATTGTTAACTTTTCCAACCTTTTCGAGACACCACAGTAAATAGCGCGCATCCATGCAGATTGTGCGCTGCACCTTCTGTTCGAACATGATGTCGCCGCTCATGGCTTCCCAGTTGCCGTCAAAAGCCAATCCGATAAGCTCGCCTTCACCATTGATGACAGGGCTTCCCGAATTACCACCGGTGATGTCGTTGGTGGTGATGAAGTTCACGATAAGGTTACCGTTTTCGTCGGCGTAACGGCCATAGTCGCGGGCTTCAGCGAGGTCGCGCACGTCTTGCGGGATGTCGAACTCCCAGTTGCCAGGCACATATTTCGCCATCACGCCGTCCATGGTGGTGTAGTAGCTGTAGTTGACAGCGTCGGCGCCTTTGTAAGGCTCCACTGCACCATAAGTAAGACGCATGGTGAAGTTGGCGTCCGGATAGAAGTTACGCTCAGTCTGCATCTCCATGAGGCCTTTCATGTAAAGACGCTCGCCTTTGTTACCTTTGAGTGCCGCCTCCTGATAAAGCGGAATGACCACGTCATTATATTCTTCGATGATGTTTATCGCCATAGCAAAGATAGGATCTTTGTCGAGTTTCTTAGGTTTTTCAAGCCATTTCTCGAGTTTGGCCTGGTCGACGAATATTGATTTTTCAAAAGCTTTATTGACCCATTCGGTGAAGTCGCTATTGTTCTTTGCACCAATTTCAGCAATCATCGAAGGCACATAACGGTCGATGTCTTTGTAGAAAAGGTTGAGCAAAGCGATGGTCACGTCTTTGTCTAGGTTTTTGTCGTAGTCTTTGAAGAATGTCGCAGTCTGTGCCTTCAAGCCTTCAGCCATCTTAGCGATATCTTCTTTTGAGCCTTTTTCATTTATTAACTTATTGATTTTGATGAATCTACGTGAGAAAGCAACAGCTTCGCCGCCGTTCCAGCCCGCTTCGCGCAGATATGTCATAGGCATCACGATGTCGTCCATGATTTCCCATTTTGCCTTGATTTCGTCGAAGATGTCGCCGTAAACAGCCTGACGTGACGGGTCGGCAAACACCCACTCTCTGAAGTCTGTCTCTTGAGCTAAACGCTTGTCGTACACATGGTTACGCACCAACTGTTTCTTCTGACCGATGGCATATTTCCAATAGTTGGAAACGCCGGCTTGTTTTGAAGCATATTTGATGAACACTTCCTGATCGGCATCCATGTGCTTGCGATACTCGTTGAGCTTGGTTGTGCGGCAGTTGATGATTGACGGGCAGTCCGATTCAATCAGATTTTTAACAGTGTAAGATGTTGAGTATCTGTCGGTTGAGCCAGGATAACCAAGAATCATGGCGTAGTCGCCTTCTTTAACACCTTTGATGTTGATTGGCAGGTAGTGTTTCGACTGCATCGGGATGTTGTCTTCGCTATATTTTGCTGGCTTTCCGTCCTTGTCGGTATACACGCGGAAGATGTTGAAGTCGCCTTTGTGGCGAGGCCAAGTCCAGTTGTCGGTGTCGGCGCCGAATTTGCCTATTCCCCATGGCGGACAGCACACCAGACGCACATCGCGATACACGTCATATTCAAACATAATGTATTGATTACCAGAGTAAAACTCCACAATTTCGATTTCAACATCGCGCTCACCTTTACGTTCTTTGGTGATTTTCTTGATGTTTTCATAGATGATTTCATTGCGAGTCTCTTCGTCGGTCACGCCATCGAGCACAGCGTCGGTGACATCCTCAACATTTGCAAGAAACGACACTGTCAGGCCTGGATTAGGCAGTTCTTCCGCTTTGCTGTGAGCCCAGAAGCCGTCGGTGAGGTAGTCGTGCTCTACTGTAGCATGTTTCTGTACCCAGCTTAAACCGCAGTGATGGTTTGTTAACAAAAGTCCTTCCGGAGAGATGATTTCGCCGGTGCAGCCGCCGCCAAATTGCACGATGGCGTCCTTGAGACTCGGCTGGTTAAGGTTGAAAATCTGTTCGGCAGTGAGCTTGCATCCAAGCTGCTGCATCTCGTAGAGGCTCTTGTCGCTCAAACGGTATGGGAGCCACATCCCTTCGTCTGCCTTAGCGCATAACACGCTAATAATCAATGTGATAGCTAAAAATACTTTTTTCATTTTATTAAAATTTGATAATATTCATATGTCGAAGATTTCTCCATTACGCTTCGTTTCAGTCGAAATGACGCGGTGACCATGTTCCGTTTTTAAAACACCATGTTTCCTTGTATCCAACGGCTTTCAATGCCTCTTCTGCCTCCTTGAAGTAATACGTGAGTTCCCAGTATTGATGGGCGTCGGAGCTTATGACAACTGGCACATTCATCTCTTTCATGCGCGGCAGCAGCCATTCCGAAGGATAAAAGCCGTTGTAACGCTGTTTGTACAGCCCTCGAGTGTTGATTTCCACTATCAAATCATGCTGTTTGATGAGGTCGAGGGTCTCGAGCACCATGTCGCGATACCATTTCTCGTCCTCATGGAAATAACGGCCACGCGAATTCATCTTTATCTTGTCGAAATGCCCTATGATATCGAACTTTTCGGTCTCAATCATCTCGTTTTCCTGATCGAAATAAGCGCGCACACCTTTTTTGATGTCACCGCCGAAGTATTTTTTCAGTCCTTCGTCGTATGGCTCGATGCTCTTTCCGTCGATAAACCAAAGAGTATCAGGACTTTTGCCTACCAGATGCACCGATCCGATGAGATAATCGAGGCCAAAATCTTTCTTTGTCTTCTGAAAATCGACCACGATGCCCGGGATAAACTCCATCTCCATTGAAGCGAGTATATCAATCTTACCTAAGTATTTGGTTTTCAATTCTTTAATACTCTTGACATATTCCTCGTTTTTATCCATCGGGATGGATACGCGGCTCTCGAACGGCACGCTTGAATGGTCGGAGAAGCCGAGGGTGTGCATGCCTTGATTGATGGCTTCGGCCACGGTCTCTTCCATCAGCGACTTACCGTCGGAATAAGTGCTATGTGTATGTAAATTAAAGTGTTGCATCGTCGTCTGTTGCTTCAATAATCTTATAAACCTTGTCGCCACGGCGCACTATGTCGTGTGCCGGAATTGAGCAAATCTCGCCCTTAACTGTCTGATTCACAGGCTCTAAGTCGACTCGAATCTCTTTCACGGTATCCTCGTAGACGCCTGTTGTCGGACCGATTATCATGATTTCGTCGCCCACGTTGAGCTCGTGCGTCTCCATTCGAATCTCAGCCACGTTGATCTTGGCGAAGAAATTGGTTATCGTGCCGATGAAAAGCTTCGTCTTGGTGGCTTGCGAGCCGTATTTCTTTGTCCACTCGCCCATCTTACGTCCGAGATAGTAACCGTCCCAGAAGTCACGGTTATAGACGCTCCGCAGACGTTCGGTCCAGGCCGCAACCTTCTCCTCTGTAAAGGTGCCTGCATTGATTGCATCAACAGCTTCACGATAGACGCCAACAGTGACTTTTGTATACTCTGGCGAACGGCCACGGCCTTCGATCTTCAAAACCTTCACTCCTGCCGCCAGCACCTTGTCCAAAAACGGCAGCGTGCAGAGGTCTTTTGGCGACATAATATATTCATTCTCAATAGCTAACGTGATCTCTTTGTCACGGTCGGTAACCTCGTAGCCACGACGGCATGGCTGCACGCAAGCACCACGGTTGGCGCTAGTGCCGAAGTTATCCAAGCTGAGGTAGCATTTGCCCGAGACGGCCATGCAAAGTGCTCCGTGACAGAACACCTCTATCCTCACCAGCTCGCCATTCGGACCCGTAATATGCTGACGTTCAATCTCTTCGGTGATGTGCTTCACCTGGTTGATGTTGAGCTCGCGCGCCGTCACCATCACATCGGCAAACTGCGAATAATATTTCACCGCCTCCGTGTTCGTTATGTTGCACTGCGTCGACATGTGCACCTCGACCCCGATCTTGCGCGCATATTGTATCACGCTCTGGTCGGAAGCGATAATAGCTGATATTTTGTTGGCCTTGATGGCATCCAAAAGCGCACACATCTCGTCCATCTCCTCGTCGAAAACCACAGTATTCACTGTGACATAGCTCTTCACGCCGTGAGCGTGACAGGTCTCGGAGATGGTGTGCAGGTCGTCGAGAGTGAAGTTTTTCGTCGACTTCGACCGCATATTAAGTTTGCCGATGCCAAAGTACACACTACCTGCACCAGCCTGAATAGCTGCTGAAAGGGCTTCGTACGAGCCCACAGGGGCCATGATCTCAATGCCGTTGTACATTATCTTTTATCTAATTTCTCTCTCAATTCTTCATATCCCGGCTTGCCGAGCAACGCGAACATATTCTTCTTGTACGCTTCCACGCCAGGCTGGTTGAACGGGTTGACCTCGAGCATGTAGCCGCTCAGCGCGCATCCCATCTCGAAGAAATAGATGAGCTGTCCGAGCACGTTGGCATCGATTGTCGGCACTGCGATGCGGATGTTTGGCACGCCGCCGTCGACATGAGCCAAGATGGTAGCTTTTTCAGCTGTCTGGTTCACCTCGTTGAGTCGGCGACCCGCGATGTAGTTCATCTGGTCGAGGTTGGCGTCATCAGTAGGGATGCGGACCTCGTTGGCAGGATTCTCAACGCTGATAACGGTTTCCATAAGGTTACGCAAACCTTCCTGTATGTACTGTCCCATCGAGTGCAAATCGGTAGTGAATGTGACGCTTGCCGGGAAGATACCCTTACCGTCCTTGCCCTCGCTCTCGCCGTAGAGCTGCTTCCACCACTCGCTGAAGTAGCACAGACGAGGTTCGTAGTTGACAAGAATCTCGTTGGTCTTGCCTGCATGATACAATGCCTGACGTGCCACCGCATATTTTGCAGCTTCGTTACTATCATTCTGATTATCAACGCAATACTTCTCCATCAGCTGTGCACCTGCAACCAACTTCTCGATGTCGACGCCAGCCACTGCGATAGGCAGCAAACCCACCGGAGTCAAAACAGAATAACGGCCGCCGACGTCATCAGGCACCACATATGTCTTGTAACCCTCACTGTCAGACAGCACCTTCAACGCGCCTTTTGCCTTGTCGGTGATGGCTACGATACGTGTGCGAGCCTCTTCCTTGCCGTATTTTTTCTCGATATGATTCTTCAGGATTCTGAATGCCACAGCAGGCTCTGTTGTCGTTCCCGACTTAGAGATTACTGTCATCGAATAGTCTTTCTTGTCGAGCAGTTTGATGAGGTCGGCCATGTAATCCTCGCTCATGTTATGGCCTGCATAGATGATTTTCGGACTTCCTGTGTCGACTAATTGTGCGAAATGGTTCGACAGCGCCTCTATGACGGCACGCGCTCCAAGATATGAGCCGCCAATGCCCACGACAACAAACACCTCCGATTTCTTGCGCAGCTCCTCAGCTTTAGCCTTCACATCCTTAATAAATGCCGGCGTTATGCTCGAGGGCAGATTCACCCATCCGAGGAAATCGTTGCCTGCTCCAGTGCGTGAATAGATGGTCTTAAAAGTCGAAGCGACTTTTTCTTTATACGTATTCAGTTGGTTTTCAGTGAGAAAGCCTTTAACATGTCCCAATTCAACTTTAATATCTGTCATGACCGTAAGGTTTTAATTTTTTGCGAAGATACGATTTTTTCTTCAATATCGGCAAAAAATGCACAAAAAAAGAGACCAACCATTGAGCGTGGTTGGTCTCCAGAACCAAAAACCAAAATTTATGAAACCTTTTACGAACAATGTAAATTCCCCGGATAGGGAACTATGGATGTACATCGTTACGCACTGCAAAAATACATCTTTTTTCAAAACAATAGTAAAAATTTTTTAAGATTTCCTGCAAAAAAATGAAATTTAAGTTAAAAAGTGTTAATAATGAATGATTTAGCGACGAAAAATTTTTTATAATTTTTTTCATAAATTACTTTTGCAAAGTCAATAATTACTCAAAACAAAAAGCTATTTTTTATGTTAAAATTTTTAAGAATCCTTTTAGTGGAACACGACAGGGATATTGCCTCTATAACAAAAAATTTCCTTGTCTCGCGTGGATATACCACTATAATGTGTTCCAACGGAGAAGAGGCTCTGCTGCGCTTCAGAAAAGACCGGCTGGATTTTGTGATTGCCGACATCGACATCCCCGTCGTCAACGGTTTCGACTTGGCAAGCGAAATCAGAAAAAGGAACAAGGACATCCCAATCATTTTTATCGGTGCCAACTCGCGTCAGACCGATATTATCAGAGGGTTTAAAGTTGGTGCCGATGATTTCATGACCCGCCCCTTCAGCATGGAAGAGCTCGGTCTGCGCATCGAAGCAATTAACAAAAGAGCCAAAACCAGCGAGAGAAGCCAGTATATTTTTAAAGTGGGGAATTACATTTTAGACACATTACATCATGTATTGATTTTTAAAGACAGAGAAAGGAGATTGACAACCAAAGAGTTAGATTTGTTGTATCTATTTTACGAATACAAAAACCGCGTGGTGGAACGGCCCTTGGCATTGAAAAGGGTTTGGAACTCCGAAAACTATTTCAATGCCAGAAACATGGACGTTTACGTGAGAAGAATACGAAATATGTTGTGCGAAGACCCGGACGTTCAGATAGAAAACGTGCACGGCATAGGATACAAACTAATTGTGCCCACTACCGTTCACGATATGATGAATATGGGTATTTAAGATTCTCTTCGATTTCCATCACAGGTATATTAATAGAAGCCGGAGCCAATGATATAGTGTTGTCTTTCAACAACTTCCAAAAGACATCGGAATTAGGGCCCTTATCGGTGTTGGTGAGCACTATCAGCGTGCGGTCATTCTCTTTGTCGAACATAAAGAACGAACGATAGCCCTTCCACCAGCCATAATGATAGAAACATCCGGGGTATTTGCGCGAGATGCGCCATCCGAAACCGTAGTTGTCTTTTCGCTTCGAATATTTCGGACTTCCCGGCTTGAAAGCTTCCGCCTGTATCGAATCGGGCACAAACAATCCATAGTCGAGAGCGACCTTGAAACGATACATGTCTTCGACATTGGAAAACATGATTTTATCGCCTTTAACGCCGTTGAGATACTCGTTCTGAGCCTGCCGCGGACAACGTCTTCCGACATAATATCCCTGAACGCAATGCGGGAGATATAACGACACCATAGTGTCAGTCGGCATATCGTAAATATAAGAGTCGTGCATGCCTGCGACATCGAAGACATCCTCACGCATGAAGTCGACGAAACGCTTGCCTGAGACGCGCTCCACAATGCACGCCAGCAAAGCGTAGTTCACGTTACAGTAATGAAAACCGTTGTCAGGCTTGAAATAAGGGTTCGGCTGATATTTCACGTAATACTCTATCATGTCGTCGTTGGTGAACGGTATCTTTTTGTTCGGCCAATGATTATCAGCCAAGGTCTCGTATCTCGACAAGCCGGAACGATGCGTCAGCAGCATCCTCGTAGTGATGCCGTCGTATGGAAACTCAGGGATGTAAGTCTTGATGTCGACGTCATAATCAACGAGTCCGCGACTTTTAAGAATCATTATCGCCTCTGCGGTAAACATCTTCGACACCGAGCTGAGCTGGTACAAATCGTCGTTTTTCAGCTCTCCTTTACATGTCTTGAGGTTGCGCACTCCATATGATTTTTCAAACACTATCCTGCCCTTCTCGGCAAACAGGACTGTGCCGTTGAAAGTGGTTTTTTTCTTCAGATTCTGAAAAGTCTTGTCGATCTGCGCCGCCTTTTTCTTGATAACCTGGTCGTCTAAGTTTATAAAAATAGACTCGGTGTTCACGGCAGGCCATTTCTCAACCTCTTCGGGAGTGTATTTACGGTCTTTCTTCGACGAACAAGACACCAAAAAAGCTATCAAAAACAAAAGCAAAAATCTCGTTTTCATCCTCTTTGAAAATTATCCTGCAAATATAGCATATTTTTTGTAATTTTGCACCCTCAATTTCAATCTATGTTTCAAGATTTCAATTTAAACCCCGCAATCCTAAAGGCAATAGATGAGTTAGGATTCAAGGAACCCATGCCGATTCAGGCTGAGGTTCTGCCTGTTTTATTATCGCAACGCACTGACTTAGTAGGACTTGCGCAGACAGGCACTGGCAAGACAGCCGCTTTCGGCCTTCCGCTTCTGCAGAACATCGACCCGAAAAACCGCAGCGTCCAGGCTCTGATTTTATGTCCTACACGCGAGCTCTGCATGCAGATTACGAAAGACCTGCTCAGTTATGCGAAATACATCCCTGAAATCATGATTGTGCCGGTTTACGGCGGCGCCAGCATCGAACAGCAGTTCAAAAGCCTGGCCAAGAAACCGCAGATCATCGTTGCCACCCCAGGTCGTCTGCAGGATATGATTCGTCGTAACCGCATCGACTTCAGCAACGTACAGTGGATGGTGCTCGACGAGGCCGACGAGATGCTCGACATGGGTTTCCAAGAAGACGTCGACGCTATCCTGGAGTACATGCCGGCAGAAAAAAACACACTGCTGTTTTCTGCAACCATGCCTGCGGAGGTGGAACAGATCTTGAACAAATACATGAAAGAGCCTGTGCGCATCAGCATAGGAGCGAAAAACTCAGGCACAGCCAACGTGCGTCATAACTACTATCTCATCCGCGCAAGCGAGAGATACCTTGCGCTGAAACGCCTCATCGACTATTACCCTTCCATCTACGGTATCGTTTTCTGCCGCACGAAACTTGAGACACAGGAAGTGGCCGACAACCTCATCCACGACGGATACAACGCCGCATCGCTGCACGGCGACCTCTCACAGGCACAACGCGACCTCGTGATGAACCATTTCCGTCAGGGATTCACGCAGATCCTTGTCGCCACCGACGTGGCGGCACGCGGCCTCGACGTCAACAACCTGACACATATTATTAATTATAACCTCCCCGACGACATCGACACCTACGTGCACCGCAGCGGCCGTACAGGACGAGCCGACAAGACCGGCATCTGCATCAGCCTCGTGCACGTGAAAGAGAAACATAAGATCAAAGCCATCGAGAAACAGCTAAAACAGCCGCTCGAACGCGCCCTCATCCCTACAGCGCAACAAGTGTGCGAGAAACAGCTGTTCCGCCATATCGACAACCTCGAGAAAGTCGACATCATGCGCGAAGACATCGACGATTACCTGCCGACAGTGTTCAAAAAACTCAGCTGGCTCACCCGCGAAGAGCTCATCACACGCGTGGTGGCATTGAACTTCAACCGCTTCCTCGACTACTACAAAGACGCCAAAGATCTAAACGTCGACGACACCAAAGAAGGCGGCAAGAAAGAGAAAAAAGAAAAGAAACAGCACGACGACAGCAATATGGTGCGCCTGTTCTTCGGCATGGGCAAACGCGACCGCATCAAGCCTAACTCACTCATTGGCAGAATCAACGACGTGACAGGCACCAAAGACATCGAGATCGGACACATCGACCTGATGGAGAACTTCTCGTTCGTGGCCGTCGAGGGCGACAAGGCTCAATTTATCGTCGACTGCTTCGCCGACCCGACGAAAAACAAAGAAGGAATACGCGTCGAGATCACAACCGGCGAACCGAAGAGCGAGAAGAAACGTGATGACAAGCCAAAACGCGAAAACAAGTCCCGCGACAGCTTCCATGAAGAACGCCGCTATCGCGACGAGAAACAGCATTCACGCCGAAGCCGCAAACAGGAAAAAGAGTCTTCAAAAAGTAAAAAAGACAAGAAAACCTCGAAGAAAAGAAAATCCCGCGACAACGACCGCCCGGAAAAGAAACACGGCAAACGCGTACGTTATTAAAAAAGTAGAGACGCCAAATATTTGACGTCTCTAACTTTTAACTTCTAACTGAATTTAGTATTCCCAAAGATTCTGTTCGTAATCTATGATCTCCTGCTTGATGCGTTCCGACTCATAAAGAGCATCAACGCCAGTGGCATAGTCGCTGATACGACGATCATAAACGTTCTCCTCTTTGTAGATATAGCTGTCAAACAGTCTCTTCCAGAACACATCGTCATACGAGAGACGTGCCGCCGAATTGTTTCTGTTGTAATAAGGAGCCTGCGACAAAACAATACGTGTGCTGTCGTTGAACGGAACCCAGAACAGCTCGTTCGGAAGCGGAATAGAGTCATCAGTCATGATGACAGGACAAATAGCCTGGATTCTCACCATCAGCTGACTTCTCTTGCTGTCGAAATACCAGTCTTCCATAATATGGAGACGCTGCACCGACTCAGGTTTAAACTTGATGGTTGTTGATTGAGAACCGATAATATTACCGTTATCGTCACGCACTGCAATCTGTTTTTCCTTATCCAATGATTTTATTAACTTTGAATATGGAATAGGCTTGTTCAATTCACCTGTAGGTGTGACCTCGTATGCCTGAATATCACCAGCCTTAAGAGCATCCATAATAACATTAATAAAACTTCTCTCACCATCATGGCTCTCCATAGGATAATAGAAAGGAAGATTCATTTTCTGACGGAAATCAACTTCACGCCAAATTCTTTTTTTCCACATCATATCAGCCTCGCGAATAGGAGGATATGGAACAATTTTCTTCTGCGCAGCAACTTTTGTCACATCAACAAGCAACAAAAGCATCAAAGCCACAATTGCAAAACCTATTCTTTTCATAACTATTTAATTGATACTGAGATTGAACCCATATTTCTTAACTCACCCTTAGGACTCTTAACCATGATATCCTGGAAGGTGATTCTTTGTCCTGATCTTGCGCTGGTGATAAGCTCCATCACTTCTGATGTGAATCTTGCGCCAGTGTTCTTCTTTTCAATAGGATTTCCTCTATAAGTTGACACTGTGTATGAGTCAACAGTATAGTTATATCCTTCAAAATCAAAGTCTTTCATTGATGCCGCGATTCTTCCTGCCACTATGAGCTCTTCCTTGTCAATTCTACCACCGACAATATAACCGCCGATGTTGACAACAGGGTTCGGAACAGGTTTCACACGGAATTCCTGTGTTGCCAAAGGAACAACTTTATTATCCACCTTTGTTGAGACCTTAACCTTGACAATATTCGAATTGTCGTTAACCTCAACGAAATAGTTACCGGCCACCTTGTCGTTCGACAATCTGCCGCCTTCAACATTAACGATCAAGTCGGAGTTTGCAACACCAGGTGCTGAAACAGAGATAGGGTTTTTAAGCTCTTTGTACATGATCATCATCTTTGTTGGGGCAACTGTAGCTGTTGGTGCCGCAACCATGTATGAAGCGTCAAACGGATGGTATTCGGTGTTGCCTGTCTCAGGATTTGTCATCTCGATGACACCGGCGAATTTCTGCTGTCCGACACTCTTTCCCGGAAGTTTCAGTCTCACTATACCGCCTTCGCTCTTCACAACGTTAGGTGTGCCTGTGAATTTGCCGAAATTGTCAACACCCATGGCATATTTTGCGTCGAAATTACGCATTGTGTCTGATGCCACGAGGAACACCTCGGCTTCATAGTCCTGACCTTGTGTGATATAATTGCTCTTGGCAATGACTCTTGCCTGAAGTTTGTTGAACTTATAATCGGTAGCGCCGATTCTGTTCATCAAAGCTCCGACAGCGTCATATTCTGTTGTCTGAATTTCACCGACGAGTTTGTTGAGAATAGCCATCTGAGCAATAAAAACGATGTGGCTGAAATGTTTCTCTTCCCAGCTCACAATCTGATTTTCCTTGTTCTTATACTCTATCTTCTCTCCATTCTTGTCGTAATCGGTATACAAGCCCACATGTTGTGCATAATTGCTGATACCAATCTCTTTTTCCATCGTATTCACGATAAACGCGCGATATTCCTCAATCTTCTGTTTCAATACAGTAGCATTGCCTTGTGTCACCATAAAGGTCATAGGAGTATCGTAGTTGTCTTTTGCGCCTACGTTGCTGAGCTCGAACTCGTAAATTGTACGATTGTCGTTTTGATTGATTCTATCTCTGTTTTTCAGGATAGCCTTTTTCGGATCCTTAGGGTTCATGAGCTCGTTTTCCGTAATACCTTCTGTTTGAAGCAGCATAGGAACCATGAGGTCTTGCTCGATATAATTTACGATTTCATCGGTCTTCTCGCGAATTGCCAAAGCCTTGTCCCAATATACCTGAGTCTTTGCCTGCTCTTTGTTATATTGATCCTGGAAAGTGCTATATTGGTCGTTAATCTTAATCTCAATACTGGCGTTTGTCTTTTCCTGACCGTCATTCACGATAGCGAAAGCATCGAGAATATCGGCAGAAACGTTCATTGCCAAAAGTGCAGTGTAGACGAGGTACATCATACCAATCATCTTCTGCCTCGGTGTCTCTTTTGCTCCTGACATTTTCTTGTTATTTTTTTAGGTTAATACTAAATTTATTTAACACAAATGACAGTTAAGCCTTGATATTCATTGCATTGAGCATGTTGCCGTAAACGGTGTTCATTGCAGTCATGCGTTTTGTCAAGTCGTTGAGTTGATAGTTGAGATTGTCTGTTGTTGATGCTGAAGCATTCACTCTCTCGATGTAGATTGACATTGAGTCGTTCAACTTCTTGTTTGTCTCTGAGAGTATTGCTGTTCTTGATGCTGATTTGGCGATTTCGTCGTCGAGTGCCAACACCGACTCTGAAGCTTTTGTCATAGCCTTGGTGTAGTTGCTTGTAGCTGACACAGCCTCGCTCACGTCGGCGATCTTGCCTGCGTTTTCACTGAGTTTGTTCAAACCTGCGCTAAGTCTCTCCAGTGTAGCCGGATTGATGTTGGCTTTTTCGAACATCTCGTCCAATTTGTTTGTAATAGAATCGTTATTTACATTAGCAGATTTCTTTCCACCTTCAGGTTTTGAAGCTTTTGTTGTGCCGTCGCCATGGTATATGTCCCACAATTCAGGATAAACCAAGCTCCAGTCAGGTTCAACGTGCAATGGCTCAAATGCTGAGAAGAAGAAAATGATAGCCTCGGTAATCAAACCGACCATCAACATGAAGTCGGCAGCGCCTGTCCATCCGAACACCGACATGTGAGTAAGTTTGAACAAAGCACCAATCATAACCACTGATGCACCAATACCATAAAGCTTCGCCATGAAGTTTTTGTAACCCTTGCTTTCTGCTAATTCATTGAAATTCATAATAGAAAATTTTTAATGTTATTTATTTTTTTAATTTTTCAAATTTATTTTATACGTGATGCCTTTGAAGGATTATCACCCTTGTTTCTGCCGAGGTAAGGCTGCAGGCAACGGAATCCGATGTAGCATTTTGCCGTATCCTGATACTCGTATGCGCGTGCATCAACCTGCAGATAGTAGGCGATGTCTTTCCATGAACCGCCGCGGACGACTTTTCTCTTCATCGCAGGATCATCAGTGCCTGTTGAATTGTACTGATAGTCAGGGTTCATATCCCAGGTGAAGTTGTATGATGTAGGGTCATAGGCGCTCAACGTCCATTCAGCGACGTTACCTGCCATATCATACAAGCCCCAGTCGTTTGCCGGGAAGTGAGCCACCATAAGTGTCGTCAAACCGCCGTCGGCGATGTAGTTACCACGGAGAGGCTTGAAGTTGGCGAGGAGACAGCCTTTGTCGTTACGCGTGTAAGGACCGCCCCAAGGATATGGGTTGAGTTGGTGACCGCCACGTGCCGCCCATTCCCACTCGGCTTCGGTAGGAAGACGGAACTCTGCCATCGTTCCCTTGCCGCCGTGCGACATGATGTATTTATTTAATTTGTTTGTACGCCACACGCAGAACGCTCTTGCCTGGTTCCAGTTGACACCGACAACAGGATAGTTGTCGTAGGCCTCATGCCAGAAATAATTCTCTGTCAAAGGATCATTGAAAGCGTATGCGTAGTCGTAAATCCATGACAATGTGTCAGGATAGACGTTGATATCTTCGTTGTGAATATAAACAGAACGATCCGACCCACCTTGTGGACGGTTTGCGAAAGCGCCTTGTGATACGTCATAAGTGGCATCCGGAACAAACTCTTTTCTTGCAGCGGCTCTGAGGTCGATCCAGCTGTAATGATAGATGAGTTTTCTGGCGTCAATCTCTTTCTTGCCGAAGAAACGCTCGTTTTCAGGAATGAACAAGTCTTCAAGTGCCGCTTGATATGCCTGGTCGTCGTTGCGCCATTTGATCTTCTCGTCCCAGTTGATGATAGGGTTCGGGAACTGAACGCCTTTCTTGTTCTGTGTGAGCTCGTATTCCGAGAAACCGTTCTCAGCCAATAACTTACGTGCGATAGAGTCGCGGACGTAATACACAAATTCACGATATTCGTTGTTTGTGATCTCAGTTTCATCCATGAAGAAAGCCGCTACAGAAACAGTCTTGCTCTGTGCACGGTTACCGCCAGTAATGTCCTGACCGCCAACACCCATGGTGAAACTTCCCATTGGCACAAACTGCATTCCGTATGGATCCGGTTGATAAAATGGCTTGGTTTTTCTAACACCGACTAACTCTCCTGTATCGCTGCTGCCGCATCCCGACAACACCAATGCTATTAAGCTTATCAACAAAAACTTTTTCATTTTATAATTTTGTTTATTATTTTTCCCTAATTATTTTTTATACTATAAAAAAGTGCCCAAAATTAGACAATTTTTCTTTATATTCTTAAAAAATGTTTATTTCTTTATCAACAATTACAATTTTAATTTTATAAGTATCTGATACTCCGATAGATACGTGGCGACCGCTCAAGATCCAGCTTGAAGCAATAGCTAATAGAAACTTCATGTGATCCTGGCAACTTCAAACCCATCGTATTTATGTCGTATGCATAATTTATATTTATTCCTTTCACAGTGAACCCGACTAAAATGTCGACCGATTCCTGATACCTGTAGTTAACGCCCAAACAAAACTTATTATTGTACCACAGTCGCGAACTCAGGTTAAATTGTGTCGACGCTATATCGCTCAAAACCATCATCGAAGGGTTGAAAACAAACCTCGGATTCAGGAAATGATACTCGTATCCTGCCACCAGATACAACGTTCTGTCGCCCACGAAACTCGCGCTGCTCGACGACTTGCCCTCCAGTGCCTTGCCCTTTCTCTCCAATAAACTTGTGGTCGAAAACGCCACATAAAACGTTTCCGGAACCATGTAAAACAATCCCAAGTTAAAGTCCATGAGCATGTCGCTCTGCAGACTTGTCGGGATGACCGGGTCGCTGTCGTTCAACGGCTTAGCCTTCGAGAAATCGACACTGCGGTTGGTGAAGTTAAACGCCAAACCAAGTCCCAACGTGCCCGAGCCTAGGTCAAGATGGTAGGAATAACCGAGGTTAACACCGATATTATTCTCAAAACCAAGCTGGTCTTTCATCAGCGACAAACCCACGCCGCCTCCCAAAAACTTGATTGGCAAGTCGGCCGACACAAAGAACGTTCGCGGCGCCACCAACTCGTTGGTCTCGCTGTCTTTGAAGCCGGTCCACTGGTTACGGTAAATTCCCAGCACGTTGACACCCTCACTCAGTCCGTAATAACCAGGGTTGATGACCGCATAAGAATTGCTGTAATTGGTGAAAATAGGCACCTGCTGCGCACGCGACGCAAACATTGCCGTCATAGCAACCAACAAAAGCAATATCTTTCTTATTTCGCTCACTTTTTTACAATGACGTTCTTTCTTTAACGCCGATTATTTTGTTTTATTGTCTGAACTTGAAAGTTTTCAACAAGTTTTCAACACGATTTTATACCTTATTAATTAATATTCCCTCATCGGAAGAGCCTTATGATGTCATTTCCGTTTGCGTAAATCAGCAGTATTAAAAGGAAAATAAACCCTATCGTGGTGGCTCTTTCGAGGAATTTATCGCTTGGCTTGCGTCGTGTTATCACCTCCCAGATGAGGAACAGCACATGACCGCCGTCGAGACCCGGAATCGGGAGTATGTTCATCACCGCGAGGATGATGCTGAGGAACGCCGTCATTCTCCAGAACTGCTCCCAGATAAAGGTGTCGGGGAAGATGCTTCCGATGGCGATGAATCCGCCGAGGCTCTCGTATGCTCCCGTGCTCGGGTTGAAGATAAGTTTCAGCTGTTTCCAGTAATCGCTGAGCTCCCTGCCGGTCTTTTTGAAACCTCGCGGTATCGACTGTAAGAAGCTGTATTCCTTGGTCGAGACATCCAGCACCTGCGAGGCATACACCCCGATTGTGGCGTCAGCGCCCACATGGACCGTGAGCGTCATGGTGTCGAGGTCGCGCACGAGAAGCAGAGCCACATCTTGGTCTCTATAATCGGCGATAGCCTTCTTAAAGTCTTGGAAATAAGGCGTTTCCACCTCATTGATGCCGATAATCTGATCGTTTTTAAGCATTCCAGCCTTCTCTGCCATTGAGCCGTTCGAAAATCCGCCGATCACAAACGGATATCTCATGTTGATGAACAGCGATTTGTGTTTAATCATCTGACTCACAGCGTCTTCAGGCAATATCACCTTCATATTCTCACCGTCGCGCTCCACCTCGATATATTGTGGTTTTTCAAGTATGAGCTGCATCGGTATCTCGCTGAAGTTCTCAATATATTCGCCGTCGATGCTGATGATTTTGTCACCGTCGCGGAGTCCGAGGTTGTAGCCCAGACTGTCGACAGTGATGCCGTATTTGTTGACTTCAGCCGTTGAGAAATACTGCTCGCCATGGCTTGCTATCAGTCCGATATAAATCAGGAAGGCGAGTATCACGTTCATGCACACGCCGCCAATCATGATGATGAGACGCTGCCATGCCGGTTTCACGCGGAACTCCCATGGCTTTGGCTCCTGCGCCATCTGCGCCTGGTCCATCGACTCATCGATCATGCCAGCGATCTTGCAGTAACCGCCAAGCGGCACCCATCCCAAACCGAACTCGGTGCCATCTTCCGCCCTGCGCCAGTCGTCCTCCGGCAAGGTGTTAAGATCTATAGCCTCGTAGTCGTATTCTTTCTTCTTTGTTACAGGGTCGATTCTCTCATGAGTGATGTATTTTTCAGGCTCATTTTTGCAGAAAAACTTGAAACGCCATCTGCCATTTACCTTTTTGCATCTGAAAATTGAAAATTTCCAGTCGAAAAACATATAAAACTTCTCAACCCTCACGCCAAATATCCTCGAAGCGATAAAATGCCCGAATTCATGAATAATCACAAGGATTGACAGAGATAAAAGGAGTTGTATTATCTTAATAAAAACCGCCATAATTCAATTATAAATATTTAAAACTGCAAAGATACGGAAAAATATCGGAAATCAAGTCAGAAAAATCATTTTCATTCAAAAGAAATATAATCTTCCGGGTTCAAGGCGCGTCCTTTGAGCCAAAGCTCGAAGTGCAGATGCGGTCCTGTCGAGATGCTTCCTCCGTTGCCGAGTATGGCTATGGCGTCGCCGGCTTTCACCATATCGCCTTCAAAATGAAGAAGTGCCGCATTGTGTTTGTAAATAGAGATGATATTTCTATCATGTTGAATTCCAATGACATAACCACCTTCAACACTCCAATCCGAGAAGATGACGGTGCCGTCGGCGGTAGCTTTGATGACAGCGTCGGTGTTTGCCACGATATCGACTCCGAAATGTTTATTGTTGCTGTTGAAGTGGTTGGTGACGATGCCTCTGATCGGAACAAAAAACGGCGGCATATCGGCCTCGTCGTTGGTATTTATAAACGGATAACCGAAGATATTGTACTGCGTCTCGGCCTCAAACTGCACTCTAAAGAGGCTGTCCTGCTCCGACTTTAACTCGCTGTTTTTCGTGATGTTAGGTTTTTTTGTGCTGATATGCATCATCGCCTTGAGGCTGTCGTCGCCCATATCTTCTTCATAGATGATGCGTTTCATGTTATCGATATATTGGTCTTTCTGACGAAAAACCTCTTCTATCGAGTCGGCCCGATGTTCGATGTTATAGAGTCGACGGTCTAATGTCACGTCGGTATAGCCCGGGATAAGCTCGCGCAAAGGGGTAAAGAAAATGAGACAAGTTGTTATTGCAATGATTATCAACGAGTATATTATCACCATATTGGTGAATTTCATCTTACTCATGTTAAAGCCGCCTTTCTCTTCATACGTGTCAGGATGTATGATGACGACCTTGAATTTGCTCTTAAAATTTTTAAACCAGCTGTCTTTCATCTGTCTTTTCTCAAAAAATCATTCCAAATTAAACTTTCCTGGTGTCTTTCCCTGCATGCCACGATAGAAATTCTCAATCAGAGGCCAGTCTTTGTCGAAATCGCCTGAAGGGATGAACGACGGTCCGTAGCCGCAGCGTCTCGTCTTAAAGTCGATAAACCCAAGAACCACAGGCACTTGCGCCAGCTCTGCCATGTAATAGAATCCTCGTTTCCACTTCTCGACGCGTTTGCGTGTGCCTTCAGGGGTGATAACGACATGAAGCTCGTCGTATTGTCTGAAAACGGCAGCGGTTTTCACCACCATGTTGTTGCCTTTGCTTCTGTCGACGGGTATGCCGCCCATTCTCGTCAGGCCCCAGCGCATGATGCGGTTTTTGAAAAACTCTTTCTTCACCAGAAACTTCACCGTGCGGCCTTCCATCCAGAAAAAGCTGCGACCGATGAAAAAGTCTTCGATGCAGGTGTGAGGAGCGGAGATGATGATGCTTTTCTTCACGCCTTCAGGAAACTGCCCGACGAAGGTGAAACCTCTCATTTTGAGGTAGTTACGTCCCAACCAACTTTTAAAACTCATATATCGATATTTAGTCCGAGACCTTTTTTCAAAGTCAAAATATTAGGGTTTGTCTCCGCCATCTTCTCGAAACGGCTGCGGTCGGTGTAAGCGATGTCGTCTTTCGGTTTTTCCACCACATGATGCACCAGCTTAAACTGATTGTTGTCGAGCTCTTTCGAAAGGAACTCGCGGAGCTGTCCAAGTTTGTCAACATCTTTGACAACCAACAAGTTATCAATCTGATAATTGATTATGTTGTCGTCACCCAGCGTGGGTTCGTATTTCCCGATGCCGGCCACGAAATTCGGAGATGTGTTTTTGTTTTTCTCAACGAATTTCTTCCACGCCTCGACCAGCATCTCCTGCGTAAAAGGGTTGTTTTTCACCTCGATAGGTTTCTCTTCCACTTTCTTCGGCTCGCTGTCTAAAATCGAAATCGTTCCTGTGCGTCGCGCACGCTGAACCGGCTGCGGTGCAGGGGCAACTGGTTCCGGTTGTGATGCAGGTTGCGGCTGCTGTTGCACTTGCTGTGGTTGCTGAGGTTGAGGTGCAGGCTGGGGCGTCACGTTCCGTGTGGTTGAGGTTTCTCGACTCCGCTCCGCTGCGCTCGAAATGACAGCGTTGTCATTCCGACCGACCGAAGGGAGCGGAGGAACCATCTTCATCAGCGCCACCTCGAGGTGCAAACGTTTGTTATTCGCGCTGCGGAAATTGATATCGCATTCATTCGCAATATCCAATGCTTTCAGCAGGAACTCGGTGCTGCAGCGCTCAGCCTGTTTGGCATAGCGTTCTTTCAGCTGGTTGCTCACCTCCATCAGACCGATGACGCGCTGGTCTTTGCCCAGCAGCAGGTTGCGCAGGTGACTTGCCATGCCTTGAATGAAATTTTGCGGGTCGAAGCCTTTGTTAATCACTTCGTTAAGCAGCAAAAGCATAGAGTTGATGTCGCTGGCGAGGATGTTCTCGACCATGCCGAAATAGTATTCGTAGTCGAGGACGTTGAGGTTGGCTATGACATCTTTATACGTGATGTTATTGCCCGAGAAGCTCACCATCTGGTCGAAAATCGACAGGGCGTCACGGAGAGCGCCGTCGGCTTTCTGTGCTATGATGTTGAGAGCTTCTTCTTCGGCATTCACTCCTTCTTTAGCGGCTATGTTTTGAAGATGTTTTGTGATGTCTTCAACCGTAATGCGTTTAAAATCAAATATTTGACATCGCGACAGGATTGTCGGCAGTATCTTATGCTTTTCGGTTGTGGCGAGTATGAACTTGGCATACGCCGGCGGCTCCTCGAGTGTCTTCAGGAAAGCGTTGAACGCCGCGCCCGACAGCATGTGAACCTCATCGATGATATAGACCTTGTACTTTCCGATTTGCGGAGGTATCCTCACCTGGTCGATGAGGGCGCGGATGTCGTCGACGCCGCTGTTCGACGCCGCGTCGAGCTCGAAGATGTTAAACGACGCGTTGTTGTTGAAGCTCACACATGACTCGCATTCGTTGCACGCCTCCATGTCGTCGGTAGGGTGCAGACAGTTTATGGTCTTCGCCATGATACGGGCGCATGTGGTCTTGCCCACGCCACGCGGACCGCAGAACAGGAACGCCTGCGCAAGAGTGTTGTTGCGTATAGCATTCTGCAAGGTCGACGTGATAGCATGCTGACCCACGACGCTCTCAAAGGTCGAAGGTCTGTATTTTCGTGCCGATACAATAAAATTTTCCATCAAAAAACAGCCTTTTATTCAGCTTGTAAAATTACAAAAAAATCATCAAATGGGCAGACATATTTATATTTTTTTTATTTTTGCAGTTTCGGATAATACGCAGAAAGAAAAATGAGAGTAAAGTCATATAAAATATTAGGCGTTTTTGCTATCTTGCTGGCAATCATCGTGTTAGCATCTTGCTCCACAAAAAAGAACAGATGGAACAGACGCGTCTGGCACAACACCACAAGTCATTATAACGTATGGTGGAACGGCAATCAGAGCTTGAAAGAAGGCGAAAAAACACTGCGTGAAATGGCAAAAGACGACTATACACAGACCTTGAGAGTGTTTAATTACGGCACAAAAGAGGACGCTCTGGCACAAAACGCAAACATGGATCGCACCATCGAGAAGGGCGCCATATGCATACAGAAACACTCCATGCGTTTCAACAACAAGGAATATGTGCGCTGGATCGACGACGCCTTCATCGACATGGGCAAAGCCCATTTCTACAAGCAAGACTATGTGCCGGCACGACGCACCTTCGACTACGCCTCAACACAATACCGCAACAGTGCCGACAGACACACTGCAACTCTTTGGTTGGCAAAGACTTACATCGAGACAAAACAGTTTGAGAAAGCCGAGGCTTTGTTACAGGCTTTGCTGGTGGCAATGGACAATGAAGACGAGAAAATTCCGAGATATGTCCGCAATAACATCGACCTCGTTTACGCCGATTTCTACATCGCGCAAGGCAAAGACAACGAGGCGGTGAAATATCTGCGAAACTCACTTCTCACTGCCAAAGGCAAATACGACAAGACACGCGCAATGTTTATTCTCGGTCAGATTTACGAGAGTCAGAACGACAAGCCACGTGCCACCGAGCAGTTTAAAAACGTCATCAGAAAACATCCTTCGTATGAGATGACTTTTGAGGCGAAGATGAACCTCGCGAAATGCTACGACGCCGACACCACCACCATCATGCGCATGCTGAAACGTATGCTCAAAGACACGAAAAACACCGATTTCAAAGACCGCATCTACTACGCTATGGCGGATGTGGCGTTGGAAAACAACAACGAGACTGACGGCGTGAAATATCTGAGAAAGTCGGTGGCGGCAAGCACAACCAACAACAATCAGAAAATCAAGTCATCGCTCGACGCGGCGAATATCTTGTTCAAAAACAGCGACTACATCCTCAGTCAGGCTTATTTCGACACCGCCGTCATGACGATGAGCCGCGAATATCCTGGCTATGACAGTCTGCTCAACCTCTCCGTGATGCTCACCGACCTCGTGAGCAACCTCACGGTTTATGAGACACAAGACAGCCTTCTGCGCCTCGCCGAGATGGACTCAATCCACCTCAACGCGGTCATTGACAAGCTGATAGATGAATACAAAGAAGAACAAAAACGTCTGGAAGAACAGCGTGAAATAGAGAAACAGATTGCGCTCAACGGCGGCAACGACAACACCTCACAAAGCGCCACAACCAACAACGACGGAAGCTGGTATTTCTATAACACCGTGACGAAAAACCGTGGTGCCAACGACTTCAAAAACAAATGGGGTAACCGTTTGCTTGAAGACTATTGGTTCATCTCCAACAAACAGAGTCTGGCTCAGGAAAAAACCGAAGAACTGTCGGAAGACGAGCTCGCCATGATGAGCGATGAAGAACGCGAACAATATCTGAAAGGTCTTGAAATTAGTAAAGACACCACACAATACACCCCTCTAGACAGAGGCTATTACATGAAGCAGATTCCTTTCACCAAACAGGCGAAAGAAGAGGCAAACAAGCAGATTGCCGACGCGCTCAACAACATAGGATTCATCTATTACAGCGACCTGCAGGACTATCCGCGCTCCATCGAAGCCTTCGCCGAGCTCACCGAACGTTATCCCGACAACAGCAACGAGGTGTCGGCATGGTATTATCTCTACAAGATGCACAGCTCGCGCAAGGAAACAGCCGACGCTGAACGTTATAAGAATCTTGTTTTAACAAAATATCCCGACTCAAATCAGGCGAAAATCATCCTCGACCCTGACTATTTCGTGAAGGAATATGCCAAAGGAGCCGAGGCCGAGCAGCTTTATTCGAAGACCTTCGAAGCCTATCAAAACGGTCAGTATCAACGTGTTATGATGAATGTGAAGAAGGCTCGCCAGCAGTTTGCCGACGACACCCTTTACATGCCGCGCTTCGAGTTCCTCAACGCCGTGTCGCTGGGATACGTCAACGTGGTCGACTCAATGGCATACGCTCTTCTGCGTCTAGTAAACAAATATCCGGAAAGCAGCATCAAGCCGTTCGCGTTGGATGTCTTGCTGAAAGCCAACGACTTGTACAACCTCGGTCTGAACATCGAGAGCGCTCGTCCGAAAGACGAGAAAATCGAGGAGAAAGAATCGCCTTACACCTTCCGTCCTAACGACGAATACTACGTCTTGGTGATCTGCAACAGAAAAGTGCGTATCAACCCGCTCAAGGTGCGTATCGGCGACTTCAACAAAAACAATTTCCGCATGGATCAGCTGAAGGTGAAAAACCTGATGCTCAATAAAGACGACGCGATGATCACCATCGAGAAATTCGAGAATGTCAACAAAGCACTTGATTATCAGACAGCAATGTTCATCAACGACTATGTCTTCGGCGGCATCGACAAAGAAAATTATCAGATATTAATCATATCGGTGTCAAACTATCCTATCTTCTACCAAGAGAAAAACGTAGAGGAATATCTGGATTTCTGGCATCAATACAACAAATAAAAATTATGAGTTCAAACAATCAAGAAACATCTGTAAGGAACAACCTTATCGGCAATGGCACAACCATTAAGGGCGAAATCATCGCCAACGGCGATATCCGCGTCGACGGAACTATCATGGGAACGGTGAAATCAACCGGAAAAATTGTCATCGGACAACAGGGTGTTGTTGAAGGCGACATCATCTGCAACAGCGCTGATATCTCAGGTCGCGTGAAAGGTACCATCAGAGTCGATGAGCTGACATCACTGAAATCGACATCACGCATGGAAGTCGAGCTTTACACAAAACAGCTGTTCATTGAGGTTGGCGCCATCTTCACAGGTAAGTGCGACATGTCGCAGCAGGTGACTGAAGCTCCAAAGAAATAATATATGGACAAAGAAAAAAACGCTAAATTTATCAGGCAGCTTTGCCTGTTGACACTCGTTATCTTTGCAGCTTCGGTGTTTGTGCGCTCTAATCTCACGGTGTGGTGGCCGGCAATAGCCTGTTTCTTCTTCATCGTCAGCATGGTGGTGTATTTTTTAAGCCAGAAAGCGAAGCAGAAAGACATGCGTAAGTTCGCCAACTTCTATATGGCTTCTACAGTTGTCAAGATGGTGGTTTACCTTGCGATAATCTTCATTTATGTGATGAACAACAAGGAAGACGGCAAGCGTTTTGCAATCACTTTTCTCATTTATTATTTGATTTACAGCGTTTTTGAGACTTATAAACTCGCTAAAAAAGAAAAGAAATCAGATGGAAGATAATCACGAAATCATTGGTTACGAGAAGATCGAGCATTTTAACCCTGAGCGCACGCAGAAGCTGATGGAGCATTACAGGGCTATTTTGAGCCTTTTGGGCGAGAACCCCGACCGTGAAGGCTTGCTGAAGACACCTCTGCGCGTGGCAAAGTCGATGCAGTTCCTCACTCAAGGCTACAACATGGATCCTATGGAGATTCTGCTCTCCGCACGATTCAAGGAAGACTATCGTCAAATGGTGGTTGTCAAGGACATAGAGCTGTTTTCAATGTGCGAGCACCACATGATTCCGTTCATCGGGAAGGCACATGTGGCATACATCCCTAACGGCTACATCACCGGTTTGAGCAAGATTGCGAGAGTGGTGGAAGTTTATGCCCGCCGTCTGCAGGTGCAGGAGCGCCTGACGACACAAATCAAGGAAGCCATCAACGAGGCGCTTCATCCGTTGGGAGTGGCTGTCGTCATCGAGGCCCGTCACCTTTGCATGTGCATGAGAGGTGTTCAGAAACTCAACTCCGTCACGACTACATCTGATTTTATAGGCGCTTTTGAACGTGGCGAGACAAGAGCGGAATTTTTAAATCTAATAGGAACAAATTTACATTAATTTTTTATGAAAGCATACGTATTTCCTGGACAAGGAGCACAATTTGTAGGTATGGGAAAAGATCTCTATGAGAAGTTCCCGAAGGCAAAGGAAATGTTTAACAAAGCCAATGACATCCTGAAATTCAATATCACAGAAATAATGTTTAAGGGCACCGATGAGGATCTGCGCCAGACCAAGGTCACGCAGCCGGCCATCTTCCTTCACTCAGTGATTTTGGCAACGATGTTGGGCGACAACTTCAAGCCTGACATGGTGGCAGGACACTCTTTGGGAGAGTTCTCGGCATTGGTCGCAAACCAGACATTGAATTTTGAAGACGGTTTGAAGCTCGTGTCACAGCGCGCCATGGCCATGCAGAAAGCTTGCGACGCCAACCCGGGCACTATGGCGGCCATCATCAACCTCGATGACGAGAAAATCAAGGAGATTTGCAACTCAATCGACGAGGTGGTTGTTCCGGCAAACCTCAACAGCCCAGGTCAGGTGGTGATTTCAGGCAGCGTGAAAGGCATCGAGATAGCTTGCGAGAAGATGAAGGAAGCCGGCGCAAAACGCGCACTTCCTTTGAAGGTCGGTGGCGCTTTCCACAGCCCGCTGATGGAGCCGGCACGCGAAGAGCTCGCCGAAGCCATCCAGAAGACCAAGTTCGTGAAAGGTATCTGCCCTGTGTATCAGAATGTTACAGGTCAGGCAGTGACCGATCCTGAGATCATCAAGGCTAACCTCATCAAACAGCTCACAGCACCTGTCTGCTGGACACAGACTATGGAGAACATGATTGCAGCCGGCGTCAATCAGGTTATTGAGGTGGGTCCAGGCACAGTGCTTCAGGGCTTGTTCAGAAGAATGAGCGCAACACTTGAATTGTCAAGCGCAACAATAGAATGAAACGTAATTATCTGACACCTGTCTTCCTTGCTGTGGCAGTCGCTTTCGGCGTGCTGCTAGGCATCATCATATCACGTTCGAACGACGCCAAAGGATACCTTATTAATAAAGGCGGCGACATGAACCTGATGGATAAGGTGTTTTATCTCATCGAGCACGAATACGTCGACACGGTTAACATGCATGATCTGCAGGTCGACGCTGTGACGAGCATTATCGATAAGATGGATCCGCACAGCGAGTATTTCAAGCCTGAGATTCTTGAGGAGGTGAATGAAGACCTGCAAGGCAGCTTTGAAGGCATAGGCGTGACGTTCAGAATCGAGAAAGACACCGTCACCATTATCAGCACCATCAAGGGCGGACCGTCGGAGAAGTGCGGCATCAAGGCAGGCGACAGGATAGTTTACGTGGGCGACAGCCTCATCGCGGGTGTGAAAGTCACCAACCCGAGGGTGATGAAGCTGCTCAAAGGACCGCGCGGCACTAAAGTCGACGTGAAGATATTCCGTCGTGGCGTGAATGACCTGCTAGGCTTCACCATCACGAGAGACGTCATCCCGACGTACAGCGTCGACGTTGCGTATATGATTGACGAGACGACAGGTTACATCAAGCTCGAGAAGTTTATCGCTACCACGCACAAGGAGTTTGTCAACGCGGTGAAGAAGCTGCAGAAGCAAGGCATGCGCAAGCTTATCTTCGACCTGCGCGGCAACAGCGGAGGATACCTAGTGGAGGCTGTCGACATCGTCGACGAATTCCTGCCGAAAGGCAGTCTCATCGTCTACACACAAGGCGAGCACCGCGACAGGCAGTATATCTTCGCGCGCCGGCGCGGTATGTTGGAAGACACTCCTGTGACAATACTCATCGATGAAGGCTCGGCGTCGGCGTCAGAAATAGTGGCCGGCGCGCTTCAAGACAACGACAGAGGAACCATAGTCGGACGCCGTTCGTTTGGCAAAGGCCTGGTGCAGGAGCAGTTCGACCTCGGTGACGGAGCGGGCTTGCGACTCACAGTGGCACGTTACTACACCCCGACGGGACGTTGCATACAGAAGCCTTTCGATGGCGACAGAGAGAAATATCTATTCGAGGCATATGACAGATACACCTCAGGCGAGATGTTCAGCGCCGACAGCATACACTTCGCCGACTCGTTGAGATACATCACCCCTGGTGGCAAGACAGTGTACGGCGGCGGAGGCATCATGCCCGACGTTTATGTGCCGTTGAAACAAGATTCGACAGAATATTTCTTCAACAAGATCGTCAACGCGAGCATAGTTTTCCAGTATGCCTTCGATTATTCCGACGCTCATCGTGAAGAGATTTTGCGATATGGCGATGAGAGAAATTTCGACAAGAAGTTCAATTTCACCGAAAAGATGTGGAACGATATTCTGAAAGAAGCGAATAAAAAGAAGATTACGGGAACTGATGAGCAGAAGGAAGTGGCGAAACCGATGACGGCGCAACTGGTGAAAGCGTATATCGCGAGGAATATTTTCGGCGACGAAGCGTTTTATCCGCTGTACGAGAGGTTGGATGAGGTGCTGAAAGAAGCTCTTCGTCAATAAAAATTAATTTTTTGTAATTTGTAACAAAAAAAAGTGTATTTTTGCACCCCGAATTGGATAAAATGAAGAACGAGGAACATACTTTCACAATTCCATTAGCAGGATTGCCGTTCGGACATACTGATTATCAATATGTTATAAACGACAGCTTCTTCGAAGATAGAGACTATTCGGAAGTGAAAAAAGGAGTTGTGAACCTTCATTTAGGCGTCGAAAAAATGGAGACGATGTTCATTTTGACGATGAATTTTGGAGGAAAAGTGGTTCTTCAGTGCGACAGATGCGGTGATGACTACGAGCAGGCGATTGAAGGTTCGGCTGAGATTTACCTGAAATACGGGGCCGACAAAAACGACGAGGACGAGGATGTCATCATCATCACCAAGAACGATAGCGATTTCGACTTGAGTGATTTGATTTATGAATATATCATCTTGTCGCTGCCGATTCACAGAACGCACGATGACGAGAGTTTGTGCAACCAGGAAGTCCTGGCAAAATTGCACAACTACTCTCAAATCGAGGCGGTAGCCGAGGAGGATGAAGAGAATCCTTGGAAACAAATGATGAAAGATTTGAAAGATAAAATAGATAAGTAATAATTAAAAAAATAGTATAATATGGCACATCCTAAACGAAGACAGTCTCATACTAGAGGCGCGAAAAGAAGAACTCACTACAAAGCTGAGGTTCCAACATTGGCAACATGCCCAGTAACTGGTGCAATTCACGTTTACCACAGAGCATACTACGTTGACGGTGACCTTTACTACAAAGGAAAACTCGTCATGGAAGGAGCAAAGAAATAATTAAACAAAGAAAATTTTTTTCATAATCTTTATATTGTTTTTCCCCGCCTATCGTGTATAGGTGGGGTTTTTTAAAATTTTTTCATTAAAACTAAAAAATTAGTTACAACATTACAAAATAAGTTGTATATTTGCAGCGTTAATTACATAAAAAAGATGCGATATGAAAGAGTTAACTAAAGCTGAAGAGCAGGTAATGCAGGTGATTTGGAAGATCGGAAGCGGTTTTGCCAACGAGATAATGGCGGCGTATCCCGAGCCGAAACCGGCGTACAACACGGTGCTGACCATGGTCAGGATCTTGGAAAAGAAGGGATTTGTCGGCCACGAACAGTTTTGCAAGGCCAACCGCTACTTCCCATTAATAAGTAAAGAGGAGTATTCTGAGAGCTCGCTCAAAGGATTGGTTGAGAACTATTTCAACAACTCGTACCTCGATTTGGTATCGGCGTTCGCGAAAAAAGAGAACTTCTCGATGGAGCAGATTGAAGAACTGCAGAAATTAATTAAAAACATAAAATAATAATGAGATTCCTCCCTTCGGTCGGAATGACAGCGGTATCATTAATAGAAACGTTGTCATTCCGAGCACGAAGTGCGAGGAAACTCAAAAAATAAAAACTATGGCACTAAACATTATTTCAATAGCACTATCAATTGCGATCCTCTGGATAGCATACAGAGTGCTGTTTATCAATAGCAACCGACTGGTTTTTAACCGCGCGTTTCTTATCATCGCGCTGGGCTTCTCGCTGATATTGCCGGCTGCCGGCATCCTGATCGGCCGAAACACTCCGCAGATTGTCAGCTATCGACAGAGCCTGTTTCAAGGTATCATGCTCGATGAAGTGGTGATCACCGCTGAAGGTGTTGCGATAAGCACTCCGGCTGACATTACATCGGACGAAAATATGGCAGTCGCACCGGCAACAGCCCCGACACAGAAATTCAATATCTGGAAATACATCTGGATTATTTATATAATAGGTGTTTGCGTGATGGCAGCGTTGTTTTTGGTAAAATTTGCAAGGATAGCTATCATGATCATTCGCTCTCCGAAGAAGAGAATGCCAGGATATACTGCGGTTTTCACTGGCAAAGAGCATGGCTCGTACTCGTTCTTCAACTACGCTTTCTTCCCGAATGAAAACGTGAACGCGGAGATTGTGCGCCACGAGATGAGTCATATCGCACACCACCATTCAGCCGACATACTCTTTGTGGAGCTGATGATGATTATACAGTGGTTCAACCCATTTATCTACTTGTATAAGAGAGAGTTACAGAGTCTCCACGAGTATATGGCCGACCGCGATGTGGTGGCCACCGGAATTGACAAACAGAACTACATGATGTTGATTTTGCAGCAGTGCACGGCCGTCGATTTCAGCAACATGAGCAATAACTTCAGTTTTTTATTAACCAAAAAAAGAATCAAAATGATTACTCAAAGCAAAAAAGCCAAGGGCGTGGTAATCAAGGCATTACTTACCCTCCCACTGTTCGCCCTGTTATTGTTCGCGAACTGCAAATCCAATGGTCAGGAAAAAACATCTTCCTCGGAGCAGACGGTAAAAACCGAAACCCCGGCGGCAACTGGCAACACAATCACTTTCAAATTGAGTGACGGGACTTATCTCTCAGTTCCTGAACCTTTTGAAATTAACGTTGACGGGCAACAATACTATCTTGATCTCAACAGCATTAAGAACGACACCACTTTAATGCTTGGAAACCATGAGTTTTACGCTGTTAAGAACCATGACGAACGCAATAGTTTGAGCGTTAAAATCGACGGTAAGGACTTCGACATAAATTTTGCCGGTGGCATATTGAAAGACGATTCTAAAATCTATACCGACGCTGTTGAAGTTGCTCCAGAGTATCCTGGAGGATATAACGCCATGTTCGATTTCATCAGCAAAAACGTGAAATATCCAAAAGAATCAAAAGAAAAAGGTATCGAAGGCAGAGTTTATGTGCAGTTTGTAGTTGAAAAAGACGGCAGTCTGAATGAGATAACAGTATTGCGCGGCGTTAGCGAAGACATTGACGCTGAAGCTATTAGAGTCGTCAAAGCTATGCCGAATTGGAAACCGGGAATGAAAGAAGGCAAGACCGTCAGAGTTCAGTATGTGTTGCCATTCAAATTCCAGCTTACAGGCAATGAAAACACCATGACTGCTCTTTCAGGAACACACTGGATGGGAACCGGCATAGGCTATAAAGACGGCTCGAAGTTTGTCATGGACATGACAATGGACTTCTATAACAACAACGATGGTTTGTTTGTGATGAAGCTTATAGCTCAGGACCAAGAAGGCAAGAGTGCTCCACAGACAGTGTTTGAAAATGTCGGTCTTGACTTCACCTATTCCTATGATGGCAAGTCAGCAGGCTCGATTCAGCCGAAGAACACCGACGGAAGCACCCTTGGAGGTGAAGATCAGCAGCCTTACAGCTTTGTGATTCAAGACGGCAATATTATCGTTGCCTTCTACGATTTCAAGGAAGACATCGGAATTGAGAAGATTACTTTTGTGAAGAAATAATAATTGGTGGAAACGATTTTTAATGCCATTTTCGAAAAGCTCTCAGTACCTTGGTGGTAAGTCGCTTTTCTGCAAATGGCATTAAAAATCTAAAACCCAAGTGACAGGATGAAAACAATATGAGATTGTATTTTAAAATACTGATTGTTTTGCTGTTTCTGATGTTGCTCTTTTCCTGCGCATCACAACGTCAGACAAATGATTCGTTTTCAGCGGAAATTGAAAACGGCACGCTGATGATAACCAACGTAAACATCAGGAAAATCGACAAAAAGCTGCTGGCATCAGACAGCTTGCGCAACGTCATCATCGAGAAATGCGGTCTGAGAAGAATCAAATTTCCGAGAGGCAACAAGATTGAATCGATAAAACTGTTTGACAACAGCTTCAAGCGCGTTCCGCCGAGCATTAAACATTGCAAAAACCTCGAACATCTTGATTTAGAGCATAATAAAATCAGGCATATTCCCCGTTTCATCGCGCAACTCGACAGTCTGCGGAGTCTGGATTTGAATCATAACCGTTTAAAACTATCCAAATCGGACATCAAGCACGCTTCAAAGGTTAAAAAATTGTCGCTTGGAGGCAACGATATCAAGAAATTACCCGAAAACATTGGCATTTTGAAGTGTACGAATCTCAATTTGGGTAAAAATAAATTGAGCTCGTTGCCGGCTTCTTTCGCCGATTTGAAGCAGGTGCATCATCTCATTTTTTATGAAAATGAATTTGTGACGGTTCCCGAAGAGATATCAGGTTTTGAAAATTTGCAGCACCTCGATTTTTATAAGAATCATATCAAGGAAATCCCAGATTTTGTTGGCAATTTCGAAAAATTAAAATATCTTTATTTTTCTTACAATGAGATTGAATCCATTCCTGATACACTGCGAAATTTGAAAAATCTGACTTATTTTTACATCCACCACAACAAAATTTTGACAATTCCTGATTGGATTGTGGAAATGGACTCGCTGGAACGCCTCGGAGTGAGTTACAACAAGCTGATTTCGATGCCCGATATGTCGGAGATGCCATCGCTGATTGATCTTAACTGCGAAGGAAACCTGCTCGAAGATTTTCCTTGGAAACTCGTTTTCAAGCCAGGTATGCAGATGCTGATTGTGAGGGATAATTTGTTTGAATTAAGCGACGAGGAAATCGAGTTTTTGTATCAACCTCGGGAAGCTCCGTTGATAGTTTTTTGATGCCATTTTCGAAATGCTCAACAGTACCCTGTGGTAGGTCGCATTTCTGCAAATGGCATCAAAAACTCAAAAACTAACAGTTAAAAGCCTCCCACGGCATGCCACTCGGCATCGGGGCAGTGACTGTCATTTCAGTTTTCAATGTCGGGTGCTCAAAGGTGATTTTGTAAGAATGTAAGCAAATTGACGCATCGGGGTTGGAGCGTGGATAACCGTATTTCAGGTCGCCTTTGATGGGGCAGCCGATGTGAGCTAACTGGCAACGAATCTGATGATGGCGGCCAGTAAGTAATTCTATTTCAAGGAGATAAAAATTATCGGATTTTCCTATCACACGATATCTTAACGTCGCCAGCTTTGCTCCGCTTGTCCCCTCTTTCACAATGTACGACTTATTTTGCGCCTCGTTTTTCACCATGTAATCGTTGAGCTCGTCGGCATCTTTTGGCGGACGGTTCTTTACGATTGCAAGATACGTCTTGTGGAAGTTGCGGTCTTTCACCATCACTGTCATGCGGCTGAGTGCCTTGCTAGTTCTGGCGAAAATCACCGCTCCGCTGACAGGACGGTCTAGACGGTGAACAAGGCCTGCGAATACCTCGCCCGGTTTGTTTTTCGTTTCCTTGATGTACGCCTTCACGTCGTCGAGCAGGCACACGTCACCGGTTTTGTCACCCTGAACGATCTCGGATGGCAGTTTGTTGACAATGATGAGGTGATTGTCCTCAAATAATATGCGGTCGTTGATTCTCATCAATACTGCTCAGAGTCATTAGGGAACGTTACTTCTTTCACATCATTAATATATGAATGCACTGAATCTTTAATGCTGGTGTAGAGGTTGTTGTAGCGGCGCAGGAATCGTGGCGAGAAGTCGTTGCTCAAGCCGAGCATATCCTGAAGCACCAAGACCTGTCCATCGCAGCCGTTACCGGCACCGATGCCGATGGTCGGAATTTTCAATGATTGCGAAACCTCTGTTGCCAATGCCGCCGGAATCTTTTCAAGAACAATGCTGAAAACGCCTTTTTCCTGAAGCTGCAATGCGTCTTCACGAAGTTTGTTGGCTTCGTACTCATCTTTGGCGCGTACCACATACGTTCCGAACTTATTGATACTCTGCGGAGTAAGTCCGAGGTGACCCATCACAGGGATGCCGGCGCAGAGAATACGCTCAACCGACTCGAGGATTTCGCGGCCGCCTTCCATCTTCACGGCGTTGGCTCCCGTTTCCTTCATGATGCGGATTGCCGACTCGAGAGCTATCTTAGAGTTGCCCTGATAGGTACCGAACGGCATGTCGACCACCACCATAGCGTGCGTAACAGCACGAACTACCGAAGCACCGTAGATTATCATCTCGTCGAGGGTGATTGGCAGTGTGGTAGGATGACCTTCCATAACGTTGGAGGCACTGTCGCCAACAAGGATCACATCGATATTCGACTGGTCGAGAATCTTCGCCATTGTGTAGTCATACGCGGTGAGCATCGCTATTTTCTCACCTTTGTTCTTCATCTCCTGAAGCACGTGCGTTGTGACCAAAGATGCATTATGAGACAAATACATTTTTTAAAATTTTTTGCAAAAATAGGAAAAAGATACAAGAGAATAGATAAAAGTTAAAAGTTTTTTGTATTTTTGCAAGTTAATTGACATTTAAAATGAAAAGGATTTATTTAGCAATAATAATTTTCGCCGCATTGGTTATAAGCTCGTGCAGCAATAAAGTTGATCTTTTCTATGACAATGGCAGCACCACAGTCGTTTACGCCATGATCGACACCAACGCCGACACCAACTTCTTCAAAATCACTAAGAGTTTCGTCGGAAGTGTAAATGATTTGGCTCAAAATTACAGTGCCAACAACTATAAATACGATGAAATAGATGTCAAATTCATAGGAATCTTCGACAACAACACTCAAGAGGACACCATTCAGCTTGACACCGTCTCGAAATGGGTTCCTTACGATGCAAGCGCCACATTCTACAGCGGCTGCTACCAGACTTATTACTACACCACGGCAAAGCTTCACGAAGGCAAGACCTACACCCTTAGAATCCGCAGAAACGACGACGGCGAGATTGTCTCGGCAAAAACCAAGACAATCAACACCGCACATTTCCAGAAACCTGCAGGTTATTTGCCAATCGCATTCACAGATTATACAACAACAAAGGCATATGTTGAATGGAAAGTTATAGATCCTGACAATAACAACAAATCGACAGCCTCATACTTTGAAGTCACAGGTTATTTCAGATATAAAGAGGTTATGCCGGATGCTCCTGCTGACACAATACGCCGTTCAATAACATGGTCTATGGGCTCGGGACAAGCCGACAATTTGTATAACACCAACACAAATTCGCCGTATTATGTGATTAGTTATACTCCATCATCTTTGTATTCGATCCTATCAAATAACGAACATCTGAAAAATAACAGTCCTGCCGGAGTTTGGCGTTATTTTGAAAAATTTGAGTTCAGGGTGACAGGAATCGGTGAGGATTTGTACAATTATTACCTTGTCACCAACTCGACAAGCGCCATTCAAGACATTCCTAACTACACAAATGTTAAAAACGGAATGGGAATCATGTCAGCTCGCGGTGACATCTCAACAAAACTCACCATCCGAGAGGATACAAGAAAAAAAATCATAGACAAATTCCCGAATTACGGCTTCGTCAACGACCCGAACAGGTAGTTTAATGACATTTTGTCAGTCTTTTTAGCTTTGGCATAATTTTTGCTCTGCTATTGTCGCAAAACGACAAAAAAGTAAAATAAAAATATAGGAGATTAAAATTATGTCAAAAATCATTGGTATAGACTTAGGAACAACCAACTCATGCGTTTCAGTTATGGAAGGTAATGAGCCGGTAGTTATTCAAAACAGCGAAGGACACCGCACAACCCCGTCAATCGTGGCATTCACCGACAACGGCGAGCGTAAGGTTGGCGAGCCTGCAAAACGTCAGGCCATCACAAACCCGTTGAGAACCGTTTATTCAATCAAACGTTTCATGGGTGAGACCTACGACAAGATGCAGAGCGAAATCAGCCGTGTACCTTATAAAGTAGTGAAGGGCGGCAACAACACACCGCGTATCGACATTGACGGCAAGCTTTACACACCACAGGAGATCTCGGCAATGGTGCTTCAGAAGATGAAGAAGACCGCTGAGGATTACCTCGGACAGCCTGTCACAGAGGCCGTTATCACAGTGCCTGCATACTTCAGCGACTCACAGCGTCAGGCTACTAAGGAAGCTGGCGAGATAGCAGGTTTGAACGTGCGTCGTATCATCAACGAGCCTACAGCGGCAGCTTTGGCATACGGCTTGGACAAGAAGAAGAGCGATGTGAAGGTTGCAGTGTATGACCTTGGTGGCGGTACATTCGATATCTCAATCCTTGAGCTCGGCGACGGCGTGTTTGAAGTGAAATCGACAAACGGTAACACCCACCTCGGCGGCGACGACTTCGACGAGAGAATCATCAACTGGTTGGCAGAAGAATTCATGCACGACGAGAACATCGACCTCCGCAAGGATCCGATGTCACTCCAGAGATTGAAGGAAGCTGCTGAAAAGGCAAAGATTGAGTTGTCAGCTTCGACAGAAACAGAGATCAACTTGCCATATATCACAGCAACACAGAGCGGACCTAAACACTTGGTGCGCAAGCTCTCAAGAGCTAAGTTCGAGCAGTTGTGCGACGACCTCATCCAGGCCACTATCGAGCCATGCCGCAAGGCTTTGGCAGACGCTGGCATGAGCGTGAGCGACATCGACGACGTGATCTTGGTTGGTGGTTCGACACGTATCCCGGCTATCCAGAACATCGTGCGCGACTTCTTCAAGAAAGAACCTTCGAAGGGCGTGAACCCGGACGAAGTGGTCGCAATCGGCGCATCAATCCAGGGCGGCGTTCTGACAGGCGAGGTGAAAGATGTGCTGTTGCTTGATGTCACACCATTGTCACTCGGTATCGAGACCCTCGGCGGCGTCATGACAAAGCTCATCGAGAGCAACACCACCATCCCGTTCAAGAAATCGGAGGTGTTCTCGACAGCTGTCGACAACCAACCATCTGTTGAGATCCACGTGTTGCAGGGCGAGCGCCCGATGGCTAACCAGAACAAGACCATCGGTAGGTTTAACCTCGACAACATCCCGCCAGCGCCAAGAGGTGTCCCGCAGATTGAGGTGACATTCGATATCGACGCTAACGGTATCTTGAACGTGTCAGCTAAGGATAAAGCCACAGGCAAGAGCCAGAGCATCCGTATCGAGGCATCGTCAGGCTTGAGCGACGACGAAATCAAGAGGATGAAGGCAGAAGCTGAGGCTAACGCCGACGCCGATAAGAAAGAACGTGAGCGTATCGACAAGATCAACGCTGCCGACGCCATGATCTTCAACACCGAGAAACAGTTGAAGGAATACGGCGACAAGCTGCCAGCCGACAAGAAGGGCGAGATTGAGAGCGCTCTCGAGAAGCTGAAGACAGCCCACAAGGCACAGGACATCGCCGGCATCGACGCTGCCATGGCAGAGATGAACGGCATCTGGCAGAAGGCATCGGAAGAGATGTACAAGAACGCCGGAGCCCAGGGCGGTCAGCAAGGACCTCAGAATCCTAACCCAGGAAACGGAGGCAAGGACGACGAAGTCACAGATGTTGATTTTGAGGAGGTAAAATAAGACCTTAGGCTTTAGACCTTAGACTTTAGAAAAGGATGTCGAAAAACGGCATCCTTTTTTTATCTTTCTTCCCAACAGAAATTAAATGTCATGTTTTTACCTGCTTGACATGTGGCGAGACGGCCATCTTCAACGGTGTAGGAATAATCTGTGGTTATGGTATTAACTGAAATATCATTCAGATATAAGGTCAAGGATCTCCTCGAAGGCATATGAGCGGGCAGTGTTCCGAAACAGTTTTTTTATACTCATATTTCTTTTTCTTGTTTGATATTTTCAGCAAGATGCTGAGCCACTTCCTCAATGGTGAATTTGCTCACGTTGATGGTGAAGTCGTAGTTACGAACCTCGTAGCGAGAGGCTCCCGCATAATATTTGGTATAGGTTTCACGGGCGTTGTCGACGTCGTCGATGCGCTGGGCCGCCGTCTCTTCGTCGACACCATATTTTTCAGCCATTTTCTTGATTCGCACACTTCTGTCGGCAAAGATGAATATCTTCAAAGCGTTTGGGTCGTCTTTAAAGACACGGAATCCTGTGCGACCAACGAAAATGCACGATTCGTTAGCGGCCAGGTCGCGCATCTTCTGAGTCTGCACATAGTATGCCTCACGTGATGTGATTTTCTTGTTTTCAGGCTTGTATGTCTTGATTCCCTCAATTGCCGCCTTGTCGTAAACTTTAATGCCGAGCAGCTCTCCCAAACGGAAAGCTATCTTTCTTCCTCCACTACCGCTTTCGCGATTAATCGTGATGATTAATTTCCTCATTTTTGACTTGTTTATTTTCTACAAAGATAACAAATCAGGGGCATAGTTTTTCGGGTTACATAAATGGTCGAACGTCTTTCACAAACAATCGAATCAATGTCTTGATAATGGGAGGGGGTAATAAATGAAAAGTCGAGCCTTAAAACACAAAAAGTCGAATAAAATGCACAAAAAGTCGATTCAAAAACGACTATTTTGCGTCAATCTGGCTCCTGAAATATGTCGGAGTGACCTCATATTTACGTTTGAAGTCGCGACCGAACACGGTGAGGTTGGAGAAGCCCGAGGCTGTTGCCACATCGCTGATGCTCATCTCGGGGTTGTCGGTGAGCATTTGGCAGGCATACTCGAGGCGCAGGTCGCGGATGAAATCAGGCAAGCCTTCACAACACGAGAAGGCGGCACCGATACGGCGCTCGTTGATGTGGAAACGGTCAATCAGCAGCTGACGGCTGAAGTTTGGGTTGAGGAAAAGCTCCTCACGACGTATGATATCGCTAAGATAATCAAAGATTTGTGCATCGTCAAGCTCATCCACATTTGGAGTTTGAAGTTGGGAGTTGGGGGTTTTAAGTTTGGAGTTTTGTGATATCTCCTTTTTATATTTCATTGCCTCCATCATCTGTTCGGTGAGCACACGGTTCTTGCGGTCGATGGCGTGGCGTTGTATCAACAGTCGGATGATGAAGCCGACCGACAATATCACCAGAATAAAACCAGCCAAAGCAAGACTTTTGTTATGTTTGGCCTTAGCCTGCTCGCGCTCGGTGTTCATGCGTTCCTCCTGCAGCTTGTAGCGTGCCGCATAATGATACGCCTGTCCCTCTTTCTGTTTCCTGTCGAGATTATCTTTTATGCTTACATAGCGATGCCAGTAGTCTGCAGCGGCTTGATAATCGCCCGTTGTTTCAGCGGCAATAGCACGATTGTGAAGCATAGACGCATAGTCATGATTCATAGTGTCGTTACCGAAACGCTTGTCAGCCACGTCATAGATGGCAAGCATTTTGTCGTAATCGCCCAAAACAACCCATGTGTTGGATGCCATCATACGTCCTGAGAATGTCTGACCATAGTCGCTTTCCTCGAACAACGAAAGGTAATGACGTGCAGTATCTTCCTCTCCCATATCGGCGTATGCTTTTGCGAGGAAACCATAAGCCTGGGCGGTATAGAAATTGCAATAGCTGTAGAATTGTTGGTCGCTAGGCGGCATACGGAACGAGCCGTCGGCATATTCGTCGCGGTGCTGACGGTAGTCGTCGATTTTCTCGATGATATGTTGGGCAAGAGGGATAATGTTTTCAGGTTGGTTTAGTATGTCTAACATGTTGATTTTCCGCTTGAGAGCGATGATACAGGCATCCATTTCGTTGAAATGACGTTGTTCGTCGAGAGTTCCTATAACGCCGCTGAGTTTGGCGAGACCACGTTCTTCCTCACCGAGTTTGGCTAAGCTGAATCCTATCTCGGCTTCGGTGCGCAACGCCTCAGTCTCATCGCCTTGCTGACGGCAGAGGTCAACTTTTTCGGTCGACCAGCGTATCCATTGCTCGTTGTCGCCACGTCGGCGTGTGATGGTGATCAGCAAGTCGAGCACATTTTGGCGGTTAGCCGGATTATCAACAAAATCGCTCTGCATCAAGGCTTCGCAAATCTTGAGTGCCTCTTCAAAATTCAGCTCGTCAATCGAGTGGCTCAGCACTTTAGCGCGCAGCATTTTGGCGAAGTCTTCATCAAGATTGCCGACAATCACTGCCGAATCAAGTATTGTCAGCGCTCTTTCCGGATTATTGCCATAGATTGCCATCGCCGCATCTGCGGTGTAGATTGTATCGCCCGGCTGAGGCTCATATTTCACTTTGCTTTCAGGGTTAGTGCAGCTGACAGCCAACAAAGCCAGAATCACGTATAATATAAGGTGTTGTACTTTTTGCATTTTAAATAGTTTTGAGATGCAAAGATACAAAATACATGATTTTTCAAGGAAATAATTATATAATTTTCCCATTTTTTCTAAAATTTTATTTATTTTTGCAATTGAATTATACCATTTAAAATAATTAAACCTATGAAAAAGCTATTATTAGCAATCGTGGCGGCATTGCTTATATTAAGCGGCTGCAATGATAACAAACCGGCAAACGATTATTGTGTTGTCAAAGGTACCGTCAAAGGCGTGAAAGACGGCAAGAAACTCGAATTGTTAGACGAGTTCAATGATTGGGTTGTAGTCGGAAAAGGCGTTGTAAAAGATGGTGTTTTTGAGATACACCCCGAGGTGACCGCGCCTACACATGTATATTTATATGAGCATAACGGATATCAGCTAAAAGACTTCATTACGGAACCCGGAACGATTTTTGTGGAGGTGGATGCCACCGATGAGTATGATTATGAAACAGGAGCCAAAGTTAGCTGAATTACTGAAATAATCACAAAGTAACCTCTTTTATTTCGCCTTCAGGAGAACGAAAAACATATCGTAGGGGCGAATTATCATTCGCCCTTACATTTGTTATAAGGTTAAAATAAGTACAATAATCGGTGATATCCACGTCGTTGACACGAATCAGATAGTCGCCAGTGCGGACGCCTTTCCGGTAAGCGTCGCCGTCTTTGCGTACCACGACTTTAATCGCGCCGAGGGTGTCATTTTTGCCGGTAAGGAGAAACTTCACGCCTCTTTTATCCTCGTTTCCATAATACTGCACCATGTCGCCGTCGTGAGGAAGCAAAACCAACTGGCGTTTGTGCCCGTCGATGATAAGCGAATTCTTTTTCAATATCGAAGAGCCCACTTTGCCAGTTCGTTTGTCGGTCGATACCCACACATCGGTGAAAGTGATGCCACCCATCTCCACCTCCGGGCAATGGTAAATCCTGTATGGAACCGTGTCGTTAAGACGGCCGAATAATCCGGCTGAATTGTAAACCGTAGTGTCTTTAAGCACCGTATATTCATCCATTTTACGTCCCAACTCAGGATCATCTTTAGCCCAAATGCTCATAAGATACTCCGGCAAATCGAAATCACCGCCGATGGCTCCTGAATCAAACAATAACTTGATGCGATGGAAAGGAAAATTCACCCAAACTTGCGGTTGTGTCTTATGATACCTCTTATATTTAAGTGTAGGCTGACCTTTTTCTTCCTTTGAGAAGAATCCTTTGCGGTCGGTCACAATCATCAGGCTGTCTTTGGTGTCGAACTTAAACGAGAGTCCGCGAACCACGAGGTCGTAGCCGAAAGCGCCGTCAATTTTGTCGCAAACGTAATCCTCCAACCCGTTGTCAACCACCACTTTATAGTTTTCGATAGTGATGTTGCCCATCTTGACAGGCGGCAACTTCATAACAGCCTTTTTTTGGCGTGTTTTTTGGGAATCTACAAAAGTTATAGTGTTGCCAGACGGTGTCATCCAATCCTCCTCCTCGCCAATCCAGAAACCCATTTCAGCACCGGTGTCGAACATCAGATTTTTCGTCTTCCCATTGATTTCCACAGGGATAATTATCGCTCCGTCCCAGATTTTGATTTTTAATGTATCGACAAAATTACGCTTTGAAAACTCAATGCCGTTATAAGGTTTTTTCTGCGCAGATGCCTGCAAAAACATCATAAAAACAAACAAAAAGGCAATAATAATTGCTTTAATATGACTTTTCATAGGGTTAATTTTATAATGGAAACGCAAAAATACGGATTTTGCTGCATATTTTTCAAAAATTTTTATATTTGCATGATTAAAATCTCATAATATGAAACAGCTTAAGATCACTTTTTTTGCGATTGCTTTATTGATTGCTTTCGGGTGGCAAAACGTTTACGGACAAGAAACATTAACCAGCCCTGACGGGAAATTGGAGCTTCAGTTTGAAGTTAAAGACGGCTTGCCGTATTATGCCTTAAACCGCGAAGGAAAACCTGTTGTTTTGCCTTCAAAGATGGGCTTTACACTTGAATGGCGCGACGATTTGGCGCATGCTTTTGTGCTGAAAGACGTTGTCAGAAGCACTTTCGACGAGACTTGGGAGCCTGTTTGGGGCGAGGAAGCGCAAATTCGCAACCATTATAACGAGATGCTGGTAACGCTTGAGCAGCCAGTAGGTTCTGTTGAAAGCATGGACCATTCGACGGAGAGGAAAGCCACCGTGATGCAGATAAGATTCAGGCTTTTTGACGACGGTTTGGGTTTCAGATATGAGTTCCCGATGGACAACGCCCTCGCATATTTCTGGATTAAGGAGGAACTCACTGAGTTTGCGATGGCTGGCGACCACACCGCATGGTGGATCCCTGGCGACCTTGACACGCAGGAATACAACTACACCGAGTCGAAGCTGAGCGAGATTCGCGAGTTATGGGACGACAGCCATAAAGGAGGAGGATGGCCGTGGACCGCGTTCTCGAAAACAGGAGTGCAGACAGCGCTTCAGATGAAGACCGACGACGGATTGTATCTGAACATCCACGAGGCGGCGACCTTGGATTTCCCGACCATTCACCTTGATTTGAACGACACAACAATGGTGTTCAGAGCATTCTTAAGTCCTGATGCAACAGGTTACAAAGGCAGAATTCAGACACCTTGCGTGACACCGTGGAGAACCGTCATGGTTTGCGAAAAAGCCACCGATGTGTTAGCTTCGCGACTGATTCTGAACCTCAACGACCCTTGTGTTTTGGACGATGTCAGCTGGATTCATCCCGTGAAATACATGGGCGTTTGGTGGGAGATGATTTCCGGAAAGAGCAGCTGGGCTTACACCAATGACTTCCCTTCGGTGAAGCTCGGACAGACCGACTATGAACATGCCACGCCTAACGGCAGACACGGCGCCAACAACGAAAACGTGCGCAGATATATCGATTTCGCAGCTGAAAACGGCTTCGACGCATTGCTGATTGAAGGATGGAACATCGGCTGGGAAGACTGGTACGCCAAGCAGAAAGACTTCGTTTTCGACTTCATCACACCTTATCCTGATTTCGACCTTCCGGCGTTGAACAAATACGCCCACGAGAAAGGCATCAGGCTCATCATGCATCACGAAAGCTCAGCATCTACTGTCAATTACGAACGTTGGATGGAGAAAGCATATACTTTGATGAACAAATACGGCTACGATGCTGTGAAAGGCGGCTATGTGGGAACTATCATCCCGTTTGGCGAGGGACACTACAGTCAGCCTATCAATAACCATTATCATTATTGTATCACCGAGGCGGCAAAACACCATATCATGGTTAACTCGCACGAGGCGGTGCGCCCGACAGGCTTGTGCCGCACATGGCCTAACATGATTGGCAACGAGAGCGCTATGGGAACCGAGTTCAGGGGCAGAATCAACCCGGGACACACGACCATTTTGCCGTTTACGAGACTTCAAGGCGGTCCGATGGACTACACACCGGGCATTTTCGAGACCGACATGGGCAAGATTGTGGAATGGGACAAAGGCGACCTGATGCGACACACTATCTGCAACCAATTGGGATTGTATGTGACGTTCTACTCGCCTCTGCAGATGGCTGCCGATTTCCCGGAGCATTACGCACAGTTTATGGACGCGTTCCAATTTATCAAAGACGTGGCAGTCGACTGGGACAAATCCATTTATCTTTATGCCGAACCCGGCGCATACATCGTGACCGCGCGTCATCCGAAGATTTCAACGTTAAACAAGGCCGCCGAAGGCGTGGGTACGTTGGAAGACGGCAAGAAAGGTGTGATTTCGAATGCGACACGATATGTTTACGCCATCCCAGATTCTGTAGGGATGCGGCACGCCACATCCCTACAGAATCCGCGTGATGTTTGGTACGTGGGCGGCATCACCGACGAAAACGCCCGTGAATTCAAGGTAAAATTAGATTTCTTGAAACCTGGTGTTAAATATGAGGCAATCATCTATTCTGATGCGAAAGACGCGAGCGGAATCCCTGGCGACAGCTACAACCCGCAGGCGTACACGATAACAAAGAAAACTGTCACATCGAAAAGCGTTCTGAAGATGAAGATGGCACCGTGCGGAGGCTTCGCGGTTTCAATAAGGGAAATAAAATGAAGCGTTTGTGTCAAATAATAATCCTTGTCCTGCTGTTTGTTTCATGCAGTAAAACCTCGCATTTCGAGATAAAAACGCATTACACCAACGAGCCAAGGTTCAGTTGGAATTTTGAGTCGGATGCGAAAAATGTGAAGCAAACGAGCTATCGGATTATTGTGGCTTCCACTTTTGACGGAGCTCTCAACGGTGTTGGAGATCTTTGGGATTCAGGCGTAATCAGTTCTGACAGAATGCTTTACATTCCTTTTGAAGGCAGACCACTACAAAGTCGCGACAAGGTATTTTGGAAGGTTTTTGCAACTCTTTCTTACGATAAAAACAAGACTATTTCCGTTGAAAGCGATGTAAAAGCATTTGAGATAAGTCTTTTAGAATCAAGCGATTGGCAGGCAAAATGGATTGGACATGAGTTTGACGACGACCTACTTGTCGGGAAGACACGGTTGGCGGCACGATATTTGCGAAAAGAATTCAAATTGAATGAAAACATCGCTCAGGCACGGCTTTATGTCAGCGGACTCGGTCAATACAGTGTTTTCATAAACGGCATAGAGGTTAAGCCGAATGAATTGCTCAAACCGGCACTGTCAGATTATCGTAAACGAGTGTATTTCAACACTTTCGATGTCACAGATTTGCTTGAAAGCGGCAACAATGCCATCGGAATCATTCTTGCCGGAGGGCGTTTTACAGCAATGAGATACAACGCCCAGAATCCCGACTATGATTTCACCGACAATGTGCTGCATTTCGGGACACCACGCATGATTTTACAGCTTGAGATAACATATATTGATGGTCGTAAAGAATTGATTGTCAGCGATGAATCATGGATGATAACAAATCGCGGACCTATTCGCACATCAAACGAATACGACGGTGAGACGTATGATGAAAACTATGAATTAGGCGAGTGGACTTTGTCAAACTACGACGATGCTTCGTGGCTGAAAGCGGAACTTGTCGAGGCACCCAAAGGTGTGCTAAAACCACAAATGAATCCAAACATAACGATTCAGGATTTGCTAACGCCTGCTGCCATTTTCAAGAAAGGCGACAAATGGATTCTCGACATGGGACAGAACATGGTCGGGGTGTTGGAGATGAACATTTCTGGACAAAAACCAGGCGACACCATTACTTTGCGATTTGCAGAAAATATTTATCCAGACAGCACCATTGATGTGAGAAATTTGCGCTCAGCGAAGGCGACAGACAGATATATTGTATCAAATGTAGAGACGCGCCATGGCACGTCTCTACGGTGGAGGCCGATGTTTACGTATCACGGCTTCCGTTACGTAGAAATCGGAGGTCTCAGAAACACTCCGAACGTTTCCGATTTTTGTGGACTTGTCTTCTACGACGAGATGCAAACTACAGGTTCTTTCGAATCCTCCAACGAGATTCTGAACGCCGTTTATCGCAACGCTTTCTGGGGAATCCGCGGCAACTACCGTTCGATGCCCACCGACTGTCCGCAGCGTGACGAGCGCATGGGCTGGACAGGTGACCGCGCCACGGGCTGCTATGGCGAATCGTATATATTTGATAATCACCAACTTTACGCGAAATGGCTCGACAACGGCGAAGACTGTCAGCTCGAAAACGGATCCATCAGCGACGTGTTTCCGCCCTATTGGCGCAACTACACCAACAGCATGACATGGCCTGGAGCTTTCATTACCGTGGCCGACATGATTTATACAAGATTTGGCGACGACAAACCGATTCGAGAGCATTACGATGCCATGAAACGCTGGCTCGTCTTCATGAAAACCAAATACATGTTCGACGGCATCATGAAACGCGACCAATACGGCGACTGGTGTATGCCACCTGAGTCGCCCGAGCTGATTCATTCGCGCGACAGAGACCGCCGAACACGTTCGATGATAATTGCGACGCCGTACTACTGCTATCTTTCAAATAAAATGGCAAAATTCGCTGAAATATTAGGTTTTACTGATGATATAGAATATTATCGGAACGAAGTTTCCGCCACGACTGAGGCTTACAATTCAAAATATTTGAATCAGCAAATATGGCGTTACGACAACAACACCGTGACTGCCAACATCTTGCCATTGTTTTTCGGGATGGTGCCAAAAGGTCACGAAAACGATGTCTTCGAAAATATCGTCGACCGCACCGAAGACCTGCACGACAGCCACGTCTCGACAGGCGTTGTAGGCATCCAGTTTTTGATGCGCACTTTGACTGAATATGGACGTGACGACCTTGCGCTGCAGATTGCCACCAACGACACCTATCCGAGCTGGGGCTACATGGTCCGCAACGGTGCCACCACCATCTGGGAACTCTGGAACGGCAACACCGCCGACCCTTCGATGAACTCCGGCAACCATGTGATGCTCCTCGGCGACCTCATCATTTGGGAATATGAATATCTTGGCGGAATTCGGGCATTGGAGCCGGGCTACACAAAAATTCAGCTGAAGCCCTACCCTATCAAAGGCATGGATTTCGTGAACTGCGCCTACGAATCTGTTTCAGGTCGTATCGAGAGCAACTGGAAGCGAAATGGTAAGCGTTTCGAGTGGGATATCACAATCCCAGCCAACACCGAAGCCGAGGTTTGGATTCCGACTTCAAAAGGCTATAAAGTGAAGAATTTGAGAAGCGGAAAATATCATTTCAAAAACAAATATTAGTATTTTTGCAAAAACATCTTTCTATGGAAAAGCTATCTTACGTTGAAAAACTATCAAAATACTTGATTTTTGTCGGCATTGCAGCTGTCATTTGCTCCATTTGCTGGTATTTCAGCTCAGTGCTTATTTATATTATTTTGGCTTTTGTGGTGTCGCTCGTCAGCCGACCGTTGGCCCTGTTGATGGGAAAAATACGCATCAAAGGGAAAAGCGCGCCCGACTGGCTTTTGGCGATTTTATCTATCATCCTCGTTATCGCAATATTGCTAATGATGGTTCTTCTTGTGATTCCTGTGGTGTCCAATATTATCAACGACGCTTCAATTTTAAGTAAAACGGAAAACTTTAACGGAAACATCGGCGATGCAGTTAACAGCTGGATTATTGGTATTTTCCCAAGTTTAGGTGAAGATTTCGACATCATTAGTCTATTGCTCAACCGCTTGAAAGTGATAATGGCCGATTTTTCTATCACCAGTCTCATAGGCTCGGTGGGTTCCGTCGTGATAGACATGGCTGTCGGACTATTCGCCGTGGTGTTCATTTCATTTTTCTTTGTCAAAGACCACAAGCTGTTTTCAAAGATTGTGGCCGCTCTGGTTCCCGACCGTATTGAAGCCTCGGTGACTGATTCCATTGATAACATCCAACACCTGCTTTCCCGTTATTTTGTCGGGCTTATTTTAGAGATGTTTTGCGTTGCGCTATTCAATTTCCTTGGTTTGTGGCTTATAGCCCGAATCGGCGTCAGCTATGCTCTCGGCATCGCTTTCATCGCCGGAATTCTCAACATCATCCCGTATGTCGGACCAATCCTTGGCGAAGTACTGGGGGCATTGCTTGGCATGGTTATCCATTTTGGCGCCGGTGTAGGCTTGGATGTCAACATATGGTTTTTCGCCCTCATTATTATAGCCATCATGCTGACGGTTCAGCTTGTCGATAATTTCGTCCTGCAGCCAATCATATATTCAACGAGCATCAAGGCGACACCTCTTGAGATTTTCATCGTGATGCTGATGGCAGGACATATCGGAGGCATCTTGGGAATGCTTGCCGCAATACCAGCCTATACAATCATCCGCGTCATTGCAGGCCGTTTCTTCTATGATAAAAAAATCGTGCAACGACTGATGCCTGACATTAAAAAAGAGGGAAAATGAAAAAATACATGACACTTCTGGCGGCTATGCTGCTGCCATTTATTATGCTGGCGCAAAATGCCAACGATTACACTAAATATGTGAACCCATTCATCGGCACTCAGACCGACGAGACTGGCGCTTTGAGCGGAAGTACCTTCCCCGGCGCGACGATGCCACAGGGCATGGTGCAACTCAGTCCTGAGACCGAACAGATGGTAACGTGGGACCCTTGCTCGGGCTACGATTACAACAAAGATGTGATTTACGGCTTCACGCATACGCATCTCAGCGGAACAGGCTGCACCGATCTTATCGACGTGAGCCTGATGCCGGTTTCTGAAGAAGTGACGCCAGAACAACTGAAAAATGCCATTTTCGGTCAGCATTACAGCCATGAAAATGAGGCTGCAAGACCGGGATATTATCAGGTGTTTTTGCAGGAAAGCGGCGTGAATGTTGAGGTTTCGGCAACTGTCAGAACAGGAATCACGAAGTATACATTCCCGAAAGGCAAGCCACAAAATGTGGTTTTAGACCTCGACCGCGGCACCTATCGTGGCGACGCGTATTATTCTGGACGCCGTTATTACGACATCATTCAAGCACAGATTCGCATCGTCGACGACCATACCGTCGAAGGCTATCGCGTGGTCTGCGGATGGGCGAAGCTGCGTAAAATTTATTTCCGCGCCGAGTTCTCGAAGCCAATCAGCAAGCACATTTTAATGAATGGCAGTCTCAACGTCGGCAACAGCAATGTGGTGAACGGCCGAACATTGCGTGCAGCTTTAAGCTTTGATGATACTGATAATCAGGAACTTATCGTGAAAGTCGCCATCTCCCCTGTCGACAATGACGGTGCACGCAAAAACATGCTCGCCGAGGCTCAAAGCTGGAACTTCAACGAATATGTACAAAACGCCCACGATGTCTGGCAAAAAGAACTCAGCCGCATCGATATCGAAGGCACCGACGAGCAAAAAACCATATTTTACACGGGTTTGTATCATGTTTTGATGCAGCCAAACACCATGAGCGACGTCGACGGACGTTACATGGACACCAACTTCGAAATCAAGCAGATGCCAGAAGGACAGACCTATCACAGCACCTTCAGTCTGTGGGACACCTTCCGCGCAGCGCATCCGCTCTACACTTTGATTGCGCCTGATATCGCCGCACAGTTCGTGCGCGACATGGTTCTTCATCACCAAACCTACGGCTACCTTCCGATTTGGGACCTTTGGGGTCAGGACAACTACTGCATGATCGGCAACCACGCCATCCCAGTTTTGGCTGATGCCATTCTGGCAGAGATTCCGGGCATCGACGTGGAAGAAGCTTATCAGGCGATGGTTGAGAGCAGCACACGCAGCCATTACAACTCACCTTTCGAGATTTGGGAACAATATGGTTACTTGCCGCAGACTCTTCAGAATGAGAGCGTCAGCATCACCATGGAGCAGGCTTTCGACGATGCCTGCGTGGCTTTGGTGGCAAAAAAACTGGGCAAAACCGATGACTACGAGCGTTTCTACCGCCGCAGCATGTTTTATAAGAACCTCTTTGACCCTGAGACCGGTTTCTTCCGCCCGAAAGACGAAAACGGCAACTGGCTCGAGGGTTTCGACCCGCTCAGCTACGAGCAGCCTTGCTTTGTGGAAGGCAACGCATGGCAATACATGTGGTTCGTGCCTCAAGATCCTCAAGGTTTAATTGACCTTTTCGGCAGCAAAAAAGCCTTTTTAAAGAAACTTGACGAGAACTTCAGTCTGACCGCCACTTCAGGCGAGGTCAACGGCAACGCCAGCGGCTTCATAGGGCAGTATGCGCATGGCAACGAGCCGAGTCATCACACCGTTTATCTTTATAATTTCGCAGGAAAACCTGAGAGGACGCAAGAACTGGTCGAGCAGGTCCGCTCTGAGTTCTACCGTGCCACCCCATGCGGCTATGCAGGCAACGACGACTGCGGTCAGATGTCGGCATGGTACATCTTCTCGAGCCTCGGCTTCTATCCTTTCCACGCCGGCTCAGCGGAATACGTCATCGGCACGCCTTTGTTCACCAAAGCGACATTACACCTCGAAAACGGCAACGATTTCGTGATTTCAGCACCTAACAAGACGCCAGAGAAGATTCACGTGAAGAGCGTGAAACTCAACGGCAAGCCGATAACAGACTATAAAATCACCAACCAGCAGATTATGGAAGGTGGAGTTTTGGAATTTAAAATGAAATAGCTTTTTTAGCAAACTCAAACAATTCCAACGGCAAATGACAATAACCGTCAGGGTTCTTCTCGAGATAATCCTGATGGTAATCCTCGGCTGTGTAAAAATTCTGCAGCGGCATCACCTCCACTGCGATCTTGCCCTCAATTTTAGCCTGCTGCTCCTCCATTATTTTGTTAATCGTCTGTAAATCAGCAACATCGGTGTAATAGATACCAGTTCTGTACTGCAGCCCCACGTCGTGTCCCTGCTGGTTCACGCTTGTCGGGTCGATGGCATGAAAATACATTTCGAGCAGAAACTTGAGGTCAATTTTCGCTGAGTCGTACTCCACCATGACGGTCTCGGCAGCCTTGGTCGCACCGCTGCACACCTCCTTATACGTCGGGTTTTCCTTGATACTGTTTGCATAGCCGACTTTTGTTTCGACCACCCCTTTTATCATCTTGAAATAATGCTCGGTGCCCCAGAAGCAGCCACCGGCGAGATAGATATTTTTTGACATATTATTTGTTGTTTTCTTCATTTATAATTTCCTCAGCAATACGTTCGGCTTGTTTCAGCACCGTTTCAGTGGCAAGCTGCTGCATATCTGGCGGATAACCGTATTTGCGCAAAAGCCTTTTCACCGCCACCTTCATTTTTGCCCGTACAGTTTCCTTGATTGTCCAGTCGATAGTAGAGTTTTTACGGATAGTTTCAGTTAAAACAACAGCCAATTCACGAAGCTTATCCTTACCCATCAGTTCTTTAGCACTTTCGTTGTCGGCAACAGCTGAATAAAACGCATACTCGTATGTTGTCAACCCTATATTTTCGGCATCTTTATCCTTTTCAACGATAGTTTTGCTCAATTTGATAAGTTCATCGATGACTTCCGCTGCGGTGATGATTTTGTTGTGATAACGAGTGATGGTCCCGTCCAACATCTCCATCAATGTCCTTCCTTCAACCACATTGAATTTAGCCCTGACTCTTATCTCATCTTCCAATAATTTCTTGAGAACTTCCAAAGCTATGTTCTTGTGTTCCATATCTTTAAGCTCCATCAAAAACTCCTCTGAAAGAATGGAGATATCAGGCTTTTTAATGCCTGCAGCATCGAATAAATCAATAACTTTTTCAGAAACCAAAGCTTTGTCAATAACTTGACGAATAGTAGTCTCTATTTCTTCATCAGTATGACCAGAACCTGTCTGGTCGAACTTACAGAGACGTGCTTTCACAGCTTGGAAAAATGCCACTTCGTCTTTCACATCCATAGCGGCATCCTGCGGAATCGCCAACGCAAACGCTTTACCCAAAGCTGTCACCTCATTAACAAAACGTTTCTTGCCATCATCCAAACCCAAGATGAAATCCTCTGCTTTCAAAATCCAAGAGAGTTTTCCGGAAGTGTCCGCGGTGAAATATTGTTTATAGTCGAAACCGAAGAACATCTGCTGTACAATCTCCAGTTTCTCCTGCATCAAAGCCACGGCCTGTTCCTGCTGTTGGGTCGGTTCGCCCCTACCTCCAGAATCGGAATAGAACGACAAAGCTTTCTTTAAATCTGCCGCAATTCCAAGATAATCAACGACTAAGCCGCCTGGTTTGTCTTTATAGACACGGTTCACACGTGCGATTGCCTGCATCAGGTTATGACCCTGCATAGGCTTGTCGATGTACAAAGTGTGCAGGCAAGGAACATCGAAACCTGTCAGCCACATGTCACGAACAATAACGAGTTTCAGCTCATCGTTCGGGTCTTTCATCCTGTCAGCCAAAGCACGACGCTGTTCTTTGGTAGTGTGATGTTTTGCTATTTTTGCCCCATCCGATGCCGACGATGTCATCACGACCTTTATAGCACCTTTTGAAAGATCATCGGAATGCCATTCGGGACGCAATTTGACGATTTCTTCATACAAATCGGCGGCAATACGACGGCTCATCGCCACAATCATCGCCTTTCCTTCAAACACCTTCTGGCGTTCCTCAAAATGACCAACAATGTCTTTCGCTATGTTTTTCAATCTGTTAGGACTGCCGATAAGAGCCTCAAGTTGTGTCCATTTCGCCTTGGCTTTTTGGACATCGTTCATGTTATCTGTTTCCAGTTCTTTATCAAGGTCTTGCACCAACTGACGACCTTCTTCGCTTAATTCGACCTTAGCGAGACGGCTTTCATAGAAGATACGCACCGTGGCACCGTCTTCAACGGCTTGCGCAATATCGTAAACATCGATATAATTTCCAAAAACTGCCGGAGTGTTTTTATCCGTCAATTCAATCGGAGTGCCGGTAAAACCGAGATATGTGGCATTGGGCAAAGCATCACGCAGATATTTGGCAAAGCCGTATTTTATCTCAGAACCGATAACCTCATCAGCTTCATTCTTCACGTCAACAGTCTTGGCTTTGAAACCATATTGTGTGCGGTGCGCCTCGTCAGCAATAACGATAACATTACTACGTTCGGTCAACGTCTCGAAAGTGTTGCCTTCCTCGGGTTGGAACTTCTGAATCGTTGTGAAAATCACACCTCCCGACTGCACTTTAAGCAAACTCCTCAAATGCTCGCGACTCTCCGCCTGAACAGGTGCCTGCCTCAACAGCTGCTTCGACCCGACAAAAGTTTCAAATAATTGATTGTCAAGGTCGTTTCTGTCTGTAATGATAACGATTGTAGGATTATAAAGCCTCTGAACTATTTTTCCGGTATAGAAAACCATGGTTAGCGACTTGCCGCTACCTTGAGTATGCCACACCACACCGGCACGATGGTCGCCTTGAAGCTGTTCTGAAACAGTTTTCAATCCATAATTAGCCGGCGATTCGTGTACCATCCAGCAACCATTGATGCCTGTTGCCCTCAAAGTCGATTCAACGGCCTTGTTGACGGCATAATACTGATGGTAAGCGGCTATCTTTTTCACCGTTTTTATCGTGGTGAGTCCGGTTTTGAGATCTTCATGTTTCTGTTTCTCAAAAACAGTAAATGAATTGACAAGGTCGAGCAAGGTATCCTTACGCAACATTCCGTTGACAAGAACTTCCAATTCACTCACAAGATGCGAGGCGATGTTCTCTCCATCGTCGCTTTTCCATGCTGTGAAACGGCTGTATCCGGCCGAAAGTGAGCCTGCACGCGCCTCCAAACCATCTGATATTACAAGCAAAGCATTGTATGTAAATATCGAAGGTATCTGCTGTTTATATGTCTCTATCTGACGGAAAGCGCTTTGCAAAGTAGCGTTTTCGTCTGCGGCGTTTTTCAACTCAAACACCACCAAAGGCAAGCCGTTCACAAACAGGACCACATCGGGGCGGCGGTTGTGGCCGTTCTCGATGATGGTGAACTGGTTGACCACCGTGAACTCGTTGTTCCACGGGTCGTTGAAGTCGATAAGCCAAGCCCTCTCGCCACGCTCCACGCCGTCTTTGGTAATTACAATCGGAATACCTTCGGTAAGCATACGATGAAACGTCTCGTTGTTTGCCAAGATATCCGGCGAACTGATACGCATCGTTGTCTTCACCACCTCATCCTGCACCAGCCATGGCAACGATGGATTGAGTCGTTTTACTGCCTTTTCCAACTTATCAAACAACACAACATCCTCAAAACTGAGACGCATCGGATTGTCGCCATCAGGTGCAATGTCAGGACCATAAAGGTATTGATAGCCTTTGGTTTTCAGCAGTTCTATGAGCATCTGCTCTATATCGGATTCGTGGAGTGGAGGCATAATCTTTATTGTTTTTGATTAGCATCAATGTTCTTGTGTTGTTCCAAAAAGAACTGCTTTTGTTGCTCAATTTCCCTACGTAATTCCTCTTCCGTTGGCATATATGTCATATATTTGGCAGCAAAAAGTTGCTCGCTTTCGTGAAGCACCGAATATCTTGCGATAGTATTGTCTGTGTCCGTGCAAAGCAACACGCCAATGGTTGGCTGATCGTCTTCTCCTTTCACTAAATCATCATACATTCTGACATACATATCCAACTGCCCGATATCCTGATGTGTTAAACGGTGTGTCTTCAATTCGAAGATAACAAAACGTTTCATCTTATAGTTATAGAAAACCAAATCAATGAAAAACTCCGATGTGTCAGTCACAATATGCTGTTGGCGCTCTACAAAAGCAAAACCGCGTCCAAGTTCCAGAATGAATTTTTCGAGGTTATCAATAAGAGCCTGTTCAAGTTCGGTTTCAGAATAAATAGCGTCACGATGGAAGCCCATAAACTCTGCAACCATAGGGTTTTTGATGTACTCCAACGGATCTCTTTCTGTTGTTTGAGGCAAATCCTCAACTTTTGCAGGCAGTTGTGCTGCAAGCCTACGCTCAAAATATTGGGTTGAGATATTTCGGTCGAGTTCTCTCACGCTCCACATATTATGCGAAGCATTTTCCAGATACCACAATCTGGCTTCAGGGTTTGTTACAGACAACACACGTCTAATGTGCGACCATTCCAGATTGTGAACACGCGTGTTCACAATCTCAAAATCAGGGAACAAAAGGTAGAACTTTTTGTAATAGTCAAGATTGCGTTTGTTGTAACCGTTTCCATACAAAGGAATCAACTCATCAGCAAGGTTCTTTATAAGTTGGGTACCGTATGTCGCTCGTTTTTCTCCTTTTTGCTCTTCTTCCACAATGCGTCTCCCCACATTCCAAAATGTCGCAATGCCTATCAGACTGACCGTCGCATAAGCCTGCTGCCGTCCATTTTCTATTATGGTGCGAACATCGTCGACGAAATTGTCCGGCAATGAGATGTTATTGTTTTTTATATTTATATTATCTTTTGTCATATTAAAACCTGTTTGCAAAAATAATCAATTATTACAAAGAATCCATGTTAACACGCTTTTTTATAAGTTATTACATTTTCTCTAACAAAATAAGCATCTGAAGATCCTAATTCCACCATTTTATCCAACACCCACAAATAATCTTCGATAAACCTTCTATTACTCTTAATCATAGAAATATGGTCATAAAAAAGCCTTTTTATCATCCTGTCAGCATGAGGGGTCATTAAACATTTACATAAATCCGGATTGGTTTTTAAAACTTCCACAATCCAAGATATTCCGTCTGGCATAAATGCTTTATTACCAATTGTGGAAAACACTTTGAGTGCGGATGAGATATGATGCTTCCCTTTGCCCAACAATATTTTTTTATAAAACTCTTTTTGGTTTTCCAACACAAACCATCCGTATTCATTAGGAACACTTTTATCATCAAAAAGCAAAAACCGTACATCAAACATTAGTTTATCTATCAAAGGGTGATTTCCACTTTCCGGAATCATTTCATAAAAAACATTCCATAATATCCAGAATTTTTCAATTTGTTTTTTATATACATCTTGGGGTGTTCCTAATACACCATTATCATGCAATTTTATCACAAAAAAATCCAAAACATATTCTACAAACTCCAACAATTCATTTCTGCCATATTTAACGATTTGTTCTCTGTTTTGAACAGAATCTATTAACATTTTAAACATAGGAATTGAATGCTTCTCATTAGATTCCAGAAAGCATAAAGCCAAATATCGCTCTATACCCGTTCTCAATTCATAATCTGTTGAATTTACTACATTCTGATAATCATCATCAATCTGTAAATCATTAATAATCACCGGTAATATATTAATAATGAATTTATTAAAATCATGATCATCAAAATGAATTGGCGTCAAAATAAAAACCCGATATAGCATTAGTTTATCACATTTTTCAAATAGAATTGTTTCTACATCTGTTATTAAATTGTTATTTGACACTAAAGTATGAATATATTTGTTTTCTTCTTGAATATCGTTTGTATTGCGATGATAAAGAGGATGGCTTCCCCTATATACTGATAAATTAATCAATGCAAACCATATCTTTTTTGTTATTTCTGGATAATTATCATAAAACGTCTCTCTGAAATATATACAAATTTTTTCCTGTTCAAAGAAGGCAAATGGTGCAATTATTGAATGTATCATGAGCTCTACTATCTTTGTCGCTTCTTTTTCGTTTGCCACATTTTTTATTAACAAATGAAAAGAAGATAGAGCAATATCTTGTTCGGTTATATTATAACTTATGTTTATATTTAATCCATAACTATATTTTGTTTTTATAATATTTCGAACTGTATTAAATATTGTATCTATACACCATTTTTTTTGTTTTCGTAAAAGCCTATTTGAAAAATCTCGTAAACCTATACATGCAAGCGTTACTGGCCTATCAACGTAGAATCTATCGGATAGTATATTTGTTTTATCATTTCCTTCAATATAATATTCATAACATTTTTGCCATTCTTCAAAACTAATCATATTAATTCCATCCCATGCATCCCTTAATTCTTTGGCATACATTGATGATTGTTGATGCTGAAGATATTCGTCTTGATTTGATTCTATAAAATCACTAACTTCTTTATTATATTTAGGAACAATAGGATAACCTCCAAGTTTTGGATCGTAGTCACCAATTTTATGATTTCTGGCATCCAGTTCCAACAAAGTCTTCTTCCAAACAATATCACTATTATTAAGACTCTTTCCTTTTAAACGATCGAACAACTTGAACAAATCTCTATTCAATGTTCTAATATTAAATTGATAGTCCAGAACAAAATCTAATAATCCTCTCTGATAATTTTTTCTATGTGGGAGCTGATTTGACTCAAATCGTTCTTTCTGAGCAAACGAAATTTTATTATCCATTGGAGCCATAGAAGAATACTCGTGTAATGCTCTATCCAAGTCCCAATCATAAAACTCTTTTGTACCCAAAAGTGGTAACATTGCAGTTCCGACTTCTTTTGGATACGCCATGGTAACACTTGACAAAACAGCTAAAGGAGCAACATTATTGCTATTTTTGATTACATAATCAAACACATACTTCAAGACATTTCGACTTTCTTCACTCTTTATCCCAGCTATTTCCATCAAAAACTTTTCAAGACTCATAAGTAAAGATTCCAACAAATGACTTGTAACGCTAAAACCTCTAAATGCCGTCCATAATTCAACACAAGCATATTTTGATACCACTGTTTCATCATCAATGACAACATCTACTTTCGTGAAACCATGTTTATACCGAGTATTTGAAGCATTTATATAGAAATCAACTGCATAATTAACAAATTCAACAATGAATGCCAAGCCTTCTTTGGGATATTGTTTTAATAAATTATAAAAAGGTGTCTTATAAATCCCAGCTGGGAAAAACTCATGATTAATATTTATACCCCAACATTCATCACCAGATAATTGATGGGGTGGTACAAAAATCCGATTATTATTATTTTTTTCATCCTCAGGAATATACTTCCATTCTTCCCATGCCACTTCAATAATAAGATCTGGTAATTCTTTTATTAAATGCAAATTACCAATTCCAGAAAGAACCATCTCTTTTACCTTATCGTAAAATGACATTAACTGCCACGACTCTTTTTTATTTTCATAACACCTTTTGATCAAAGATCTTATTTCTTCTTGTGAAATAGACGCTAAATCAAACAGTATCATGATAAGCACATTCAACTGTTCATTGCCACGCAAAACAAACAAGCCATTTTCAATCTCTCCGATGTAAAACAACACAATAGACTTTGCTGCTTTTTGTTCTTCGACATCAACTGTTTTGTATTTCAACACCAATTTGGAATACCAATCAGTAATGAAAGTGATTATTGGCAATTTAATAGTGTCTAATTGTTGAAAATGATTACTGATAAAAAGCAATGTACGTTTCCAACCATCGCCAATTGGCACTAAAAATCTATTGTTATTTACAGAAAAAGACTCTTTACAGCATGTTTTGATAACATTCAAACATTTATTAAAAAACGTGCAATCGTTTAACAATAGTTCATTTTCAAAAGCTTCAAAGAAATATGTACAATTATCCGATCTGAAAACGGCGGTCAACATCTCATCAGCCCAATAGTTGCCAATTGAGTCATCAGCATATGACATCCTTATTAATTCGATTAAACGATCGTTATTTTCATTCAAATAGTCCTCAACCCATAGACGAAAGGCCCGTCTTATTGCTGGCTCTGTACCCAAACTGTTTAAAAAGTCTTTTGGATTTTGGCAATCATCGAATTTCTCTGATACATATCTGATTAACGCCCAGTCTTCCAAAATGTCGTGTGTTGGAGAATACTTTCTATTGTCCTTCTCTTGAAAAATTACTTCATCTTTTTCCAAACAAACCAGTGCTTCAGCATCAATATTATCATCCGGTTTTGTAAAAAGCTTCATTTCTTTAGCTCTTTTTACAGCAATACTCATAAACGCTTTTTCTCGTTTAATAGGCATTCCATTTTTGGTGTTTTGGGAATCAGCAACCAGTTTGTTCCACAACAATTCCTTAAAACCGACAACAGATAAACTTGACAAGTCATTTTTTGTCTGGTCAATGGTTCGCAATGCAAAATCCAAATATTTTGGACACAAGAGCAGTTCCTTTATTCTTTCATTTTTTGCTAAAATGTTCAGATTGGCATATCTATCGGATACCATCTTAAATTCATTATCACCAATTGGTGGAATTTCGATTGTTTGTTGAGTTTCATAATTAATATCAAACTTTAATGAAAGTAGTTCAAATGCATATTTACGAGAAGTCAAGACAACTTTCACATCTGGATGTGTTTTTATCAAAGCTAAAAACTCTCTAAATGCACATTCTGGATCCGATTCCAACAGTTTTTCACAAGCATCTATAAAAACAATTTTTTCAGGAATTAGTGAAACACACGAGAAGATGTCTTCAATAGATTCATTTATTCCTACACTTGAAAACACATTAGCAAGGGTTTGTGCATTAAACTGATCAGCCCTAAAAACAAAAATGCTGGCATTTGAATAGTCTTTTTTCAGCAAATCTTTAATGACTGCCGTTTTTCCCATACCTGGTTTACCAACAACAAAGGTAAATTGAGAATTCTTGATTGTATTCGATAATCTCTCTAACAATTCCGTTCGTTGAAAATGAATTTCATCATCTCCATATCCAACTGAAGATTTTATAGGTCGAAGTATTGCATTGCTATCTTTCTGTAATTTAATAATAGCGTTACTATATGGCAGAATTTTTGTTATATCAAATTGCTTGTAAAAATCTTGGTCTTTAACGCTTTCTAATGTTATACTTCCACCATTAAGATTGGTATCAGACACATAATAATATAGACTACTCCAGATTTTTTCCTCATCCAATACTGATTCTTTGTTTTTGCATAGTTTTATAAGATTGAGGAAATTTGTTTTAGAGACACTGCCTTCATTCAAAAAATCATATTCTAAAACATCAACACATTTAACAAATTTCCACAAAACCTCATCGGCCAATTCAGTATTATTATTTGCTTCCTTAAGAATAGCTCGAAACACATCTAATTGTTCGCGTTTTGCCTTTATGCGGTTTACTTCTGAAAGAAAATCGGATGCACATGAATGTGTATTTGCCCAATTAAAAAGTGTTTTCAAATGATTTCTATCATTTTTTGTCAAACCTCCGCAAACAACAATCAGTTTGTCTTTCCTCTTATTAAACGAAGTGTTATTAAAATCTTTCCAAAAAGCAGTCAACACTTCTCTCCATAATGCCGATTTTAAAGTAAATGCTATTTCATGTTTGATTTGAATCAGCAAACGATACTCATCATTTACAGATTTAGCAACAATCATCAAATCATCGGTCTCAAATCCTTGGTTCGTGACTTGTAATGCAATTTCTGCTATTGTACTTGATGGCACACAAGGAACATCGCCACCTACCAACATAGTTACAAGGAATGCGGTTTGTACATTTTGTTCAAAATTAGTACCGCCACCACCCTTTTGAAAAGCACTACCTTTTTCTGACATATTTTTCTATACCATTAACTCCCCTCCCATCAACCTCGGCAGCAACCCGTCACGAGTCTGAATCAGGGTTTGGATTTGTAATTGATTATTTCTTTGTTTGTAGAATAAGGGTTCTACTTTTTTGTTGTAGTTTCTTATAGTTTCCACATCCACCATGGGACATGCGAAAGTAAATATAGATCTGGAATCTATTCTCTGATGGCTTCCGCTTGTGCCTCCTACGCCTGATGCTATTTCTTCGTAATTATCCTTAAACGTTAGCCAACCATACATAAAGTATAAATATTCGGAATTGTTTAGCTTAACTATCTGAAATTCAGTAGAACAAATAGCATTATCAGGCACATCATCAAGCATTAGCCAAACTCGTTTGTCCTTATGCGGGTTAAGTTTGGAAAACAATATGCATTTCTGCGGAATCACATATTTATTGCTTTGAATGTTTTCCCCAGCTTCAATTGTAGGCTTTTTCCCGTCATCATAAGCAGGAATACTATAATGCTGAAAAATAGTATTTGGATATTTCTGTGGATTTATGGAAACCTTAATATGTTTACTTATATCTGCCACTTTCCCTTCCTCCCACTCCTCCTTCCTCTCCACCACAAACCACTGCCTGAACAGCGTTTCAGCCATCGCTTCGAGGGTGGCGTTCTCGCGGCGCAAAAGGTTTATCTTGTCGTCCAAAGAGGTGAGGATGGAAACTATTTTGTCCTGTTCTTGTCTTTCAGGTAAAACAACAGGCATTAATGCATAGGTTTGTGCATTGATATTACCTCTTGTCGCTCCATTATCAACAGTCTGAATCCAATCGTAGTATGCTTGAGAATGGGTATAAAATTTCAATATTTTGGGGTTAACCTTTGATGGGTCAATGCTGTATTTTATCAAGAATCCTGCATATACAAGTTCGCCGTCCCTTTCGTCATAAAAATAACTACGCCCAACACTTGCCCCCGTTCTTGCAAAAACGATGTCATTTTTATGCAATAAATACTTCGGCGCATTTTTATCATCAACGGATTTTAATCCGTTTTTGTTCAATGTGCCATCATCATTAATATCCGTTATTCGCAAATAGGTATATTTCTCGACATCATAATCAACAGCAGGCGCAGCTATTCCATAACTGCCCTTACCATCAACAGTCAAATCTCCCAACTTATATTCTTTCCACTCGCTCATCTTTCAATTGTTCTTTTAATTGTTCAATTTCAGCCTTAAGCATTTCTCTCTGAATCATAGCATCATTAGTTGCCATATGCATCATCAGCCATTCCGAAGATTTCAATTGCGCTTCTTTGCTTGCAATCTGATTTAAAATATTTCTTTTCTCGCTCTCTTTTGCATTTTTATAGGAACGCTTTGCAACCATATATGTAGCAATGGCAACAATAAGAGTCGCAATGGATATTATGATTATTATGTATTCTTTCCAGTCACTCATAATCAATCTTTTTTTCTGTTTTTTATCTCGTCTTCCAGTTGCTTCAGTTCTTCGGCTTCCTCTGCATCGGCTTCTTGTGCCGCAAAAGCCTTGCGTCGTTGGTCAAACTCAGCATAAACAGCTTCCACTTTATCTTCCATCTGCTTTGTAGAAACTTTACCAGCTCCCTTCAGTACAGCTTTGTTTTGGAATCCCAAAAGCGAATCAACATTTCCTCGCCAATAATTAAGTGTCAAATCCTGTCTTTCCTTCACACGCAGTTCGGCTGAGTCGAGAAACAGCACTGTAAGACGGTTTAACGTATCAATTTCATCTGAAGTAAGATAATTCTTGGCAATATAAATATCCTGCTTGCGCACCACATTGCCCTTCCACGATGTAAGCGCCATATTAGGCAAGGAGGCATCAGCACGGCTCACTATGATTTCGGCAGCAGTCTTGTTGGTTACTGCATATAACAATTTGTTCTGCGTCTCAGCAAAAAACATTTGTGTCGCCTTGTCGGTTTTATCATAATCGCTGCTTAGCATCATAAGGTCGCGAATTTTCTGATAAAATCTTTTTTCACTTGCGCGAATATCGCGTATGCGTTCGAGAAGCTCGTCAAAATAATCGGGACGCCCATCGGGATTTTTCAACCGCTCATCGTCAATCACATAGCCTTTTACAATAAATTCCTTAAGATTCTTGTTCGCCCAAATACGGAATTGCGTGCCACGCTGACTACGTACACGAAATCCAATGGCAAGAATCATTTCTAACGAATAAAACTTGGTGCTGTATTTTTTGCCATCTGCGGCAGTTATTAAGTAATCCTTAATAACTGAATCAACACTTAACTCCTTTTCTTTCAATATATTAGCTATATGAATATTGATATTTGGCACAGAGGTGTCAAAAAGTTCAGCCAATTGTTTTTGGTTCATCCAAACAGAACCATCTTTAGCGTATAATGTAACACTGACTTTGCCATCGTCAGTATTATAAATTATGATTCCATTCTTTTCCATAATATTCATCCATTAATATTAATTTTTCCCAAATTCTCCAAAATCAATTTGTTTAATCTCTCTTCTTCCTTCAGCTGCTCCTCAAACTTGGCTTTCAAGGCAGTGAAACGCTCAGCGAAATTGAAATCATCCTCCTCTTCGGGCAAACCTACATAACGGCCAGGCGTAAGCACATAGTCAAGTTCAGCCACACGACTAACTGGCACTGACGCGCAGAAACCGGCAATATCCTGATAGTCAGTGGATTCATCACGCCATAAATGATAAGTATTGGCAATCTCTTGAATGTCCTCCTCCGAAAGCTCTCGTGTGCGGCGGTTGATAAGATGGCCTTTGTTGCGCGCATCAATGAAAAGGATTTCTCCGGCTCGTTTTGTGCGGTTACGTGTCACAAACCACAGGCAAGCGGGAATTTGCGTGTTCAAAAACAGTTTGGCAGGCAAATTAACTATGCAGGCAATCATTCCTTTGTCAATCAACGCCTTGCGGATGTCTCCCTCGCCAGCTGTTTTCGATGTCAGAGAACCTTTCGCCAGCACAAAACCTGCCTGTCCAGATGGTGCTAAATGGTAGATAAAATGCTGTATCCAAGCAAAGTTGGCATTGCCCGCAGGCGGCACTCCATACTGCCAACGTGCATCGTTGCGGAGTTGGTCGCCACTCCAGTCGCTGTCGTTAAACGGCGGATTTGCCATCACAAAATCAGCCTTCACATCACGGTGCGCATCGTTGAGGAAAGAACCTTCAGTGTTCCATTTTACCTGAGAAGCATCAATACCACGGATGGCAAGGTTCATCTTACAAAGCCGCCATGTGGTCTGGTTGCTTTCCTGTCCATAGATGGAGATGTTCTCAATCCGTCCCTGATGTTCTTTCACAAACTTCTCGCTCTGCACAAACATACCGCCTGAACCGCAACAAGGATCGAGCACACGACCTTTATATGGCTCTAACATATTGACCAATAATTCCACGACACTGCGCGGCGTGTAGAATTGTCCTCCCTTCTTGCCTTCCGCCAAGGCGAACTCACCAAGGAAATACTCGAACACATGGCCTAACAAATCTGCACTTTTGGTGCTGGTATTTTGCAAAGTGGAGTTTCCTATCAGGTCAATCAACTCACCCAAACTCGTCGGGTCAAGTTCCGATCTGGAAAATACCTTTGGTAAAATGCCTTTTAGTGTTTTATTCTCTCGCTCGATGACATCCATTGCATCATCAATGTACTTTCCAATAAGTGGATTCTTGGCAACCGAAACCAGATACGACCAACGGGCATTGGCTGGCACATAGAACACGTTTTCTGCCATATATTCCTCACGGTCTTCAGGGTCGGCTCCATCAGCTTGCTGCTTCACCAACTCATTATACAAACTTTCAAATGAGATGGATATGTATCTCAAAAAGATGAGTCCCAGCACAACATCTTTATATTTAGCAGCATCAATATTCTTACGTAATTTGTCGGCAGCCTTCCAAAGTTGCTTTTCCAAAGGTTCTTCCTGTATTTCCTTTACTTTTGCCATTTTAAAAATCTTTTATGATGCAAATATAATAATTTTTCCTAAGTTTAACACCTTCTTAAATAATTAATTAAAAATGCCGCGGGCGGCGCCCGCGGCAGTTCACTTTAAACTATAAACTTTCAACTTTAAACTCCAACTATCTCCACCACATCAGCCACTTCACTATCGCTATCGACCTGTCTGGCCAAACGAGATAGATGACGCCGAGGATGACCACGATGAAGATGAACCACCAGAGAATCTTCTTCCAAAGCGGTGTCTTCGTGGTGAACGGATCCTTAGTCTTTACAATAGGATACTTCGCAATACCTGTCAATGTGGCGCCAAACTTGGTGTTGACCAAAATCCTCTGGTTCAACGCCCAGCCGTTGGCGTTCAAGACTGGCGCAAGATTGCGTTTGCGCAGCTTCAGCCATGCCATAACCATCGACGGACCCGAAATAATCACAATGATTGCCAAGAACATGATAATCCAGTGATACCAATGCAGTCCAAGCCATTCAAACAATCCTCCGATTGCCGAGGCGACCAAGCCTATTGCCAAGCCTATCGCGGCAAAGATACCGGCGAACTTGGCGATGTCGAACGGCGGCTTAATCTCTGCCGGCTTCGAGCCGTCGGCAGGAATCTCAGCGTTATTGATCTTCGCGTTGGCATCAGCCATCACCTTCGCGTCTTTCTCGGCGGCGCGTTTGTTAATCATGTCTTCCACCGACCTTGCCATCTTGCGGTAAGGCGACCAAAATGCCTGACGGATGCTGATAGGATTCTCAATAATCTTGGTCACTGTTGCGTTCCAGCCAAGACCGTCTCTGTCATAGAACACAGCATGTTTGCCTACCATGATAGCTCCAACATCACCATCGGTAACGACAGCGGCAATGTTCATTGTGCCTGGCTTGCTCTTGCATGTGCAGTCGCAATATAAAATGTACATATTGCTCAACGGCGCCATTGTGCCTTGTGCACCCATATCGCTAACCTTCACACAGAGGTCGCAAGCACGCTCGTCGATATACAGCGTTCCAGCCTGGAAGATAGCCTTCTTCTCAGGTGAATAGAAGTCACTGAATGTCACGAAGTTAGTGAGCAATGTGTAGAAGTCTCTGTAGTAATGTAACAACTTGTCAACCTGGTCGATGGCGTTCGACTTGCTCTCGAGAGCCTTGTCTTGTGCCACAAGGTCGAGCAGAGCGTCTTTCTTGTTTTCGGCGAGTATGTTTTTCGCGTTGTCGTAGCCTAATCCCTCGACTGCCGCGCCTGCCTTGGCTGCCATCCAAGCGTTGTAGGCGTTGAACTTCGCTAACACGCTAACCCATTGTTCCTCAGTGAGATATTCTATTTTCTTAAATTCTTTGTCAAGAACCAATGTCTTGAGCGTTGCGACAGCTCCAGCCCATGCCGGGTTGACTTCGTTGCCCAGCGGCAGCTTGTGGTCGGCGTTGACACGTGCCAACGGATATGTAGCTATCTCGTCGGTGCTTGCCGCGAGGTTGTTGCCGCTGATTTCGCCAATCTTTGCTGACGAGACGTCGAGCACCGAAGCGCTGTCGGTGTTGAATGAGGCAAGTTTGCAACGCATGAAGAAGTCGTCGATCTTATCTTTCACCGCCATGCAGGCTGCCAAAGCGGCGGCTGTGTCGTCGCCGTAAGGGAAAATGTTGTCTTTGTCGGCGTCGCCGGCTTCTTTCCATGCTGTGTAGTCGGCCAATGCTTGATAGAACGCTTCTATCTTGTTGGTGTCGATGCCAGGGTCACCGCTGCGGTCGGTAACGCCACCCATGCAGTCGATGACGTTCTTTATCAAAGCCTTCACCGCCTCGTCATCGGCAGAGTTCTCAGTGATGATGCCGTCGCCGTTGAAGCGTGTCTTGGCGAAGATCGCGATGCTGTCGGAGACATCGGCGATGGAGATATTGTCTTTCTCAAGTCCAAGATTTTCAAGGATTTGTTTCGATGTCTCGAGAAGATGAGCGCCTTCTTCGTTGGCTGTGTTGAACGCCGTGAACGGGATGAACGCCTCGCGTTTCAGCAGCAGCTCAGGGTCGTTGATGACCGATGTGAGCCATTTCGATGCCGCCACGACTTCCTCGATATGAATCTTGCCGTCGCCGTTGGTGTCGAGCATTGTCATTGTCTTTTCATCAATTTCGAGGTTTTTCAACGGGCAGCTCAACGCCGTCCAGAGCTTTCTGTCAAGCTCATCGAGATGCAGGATGTCCTGTCCCGACTCGATGTTGACGCGTGTCACGCCACCCACCGTCGAGAACTTCCAATCGTAATTACCGTTTGATTTCATAATTATAATATTTAATGTTCTTATTTATCTGTCATTCCGAGCCCCGCCAGGGGCGAGGAATCTCATCAATTAACTTTTACAAAATTATAGTTTATATATTCTCCAATATTAAGTATCGTATAGTAAGCATCCGGGTAATGATCTTCCAGCGCGTCGACTCGCAGATAAACCACATCCTTGAATATAGTCAGGTCGCGGGCATGCGAATGTCCCTGCAGTACCAGCGAGACATTATATCGGTCGAACAGATCCGCCAGGTCGTAGGTTTCCTCCATGTTGAAATTGCTGGTGTGACCCTGCGAAGCGTCTTTCTTGAAAAAATGTGTATGAGTGAACACTATGATATGTCTGAATCCTTGAAAATATTTGCTTCTCAGGACATCTTCCAGCCAATCGCGCTGGTCGACGCCAAGTGTGCCGTTGCCCGAATCGAGGGAGATGTACAAATCTTTCGAGCCGTTAGGAGTATGCACCTCAAACCAATATGTCGAGGAGCCGAATCTCGAAAAATATTCTTTCCACTGGTCGAAATAAAGGTCGTGGTTGCCGACGGTGTAGAAAATCCTGCGTCCATCATCGGTCACAGGCTTCACATGCTCCATGAAATAATCGAAATGACCTTTGTAATTGATGATATCGCCAAGGCATAGCGCAAACGGTGCCGCCGTCGTGTCTGCAAGATAATCACCGACAAAAGTGTCGAGATTTTCCGTGGTATAGTCGACGTGGATGTCGCTCATCACATACACATCATAGTTGTTGCGGTCGACAAAGATCTTAGCGTAGCCGTGGGTTCTGTTGTACTCCATCGACTGTGCGAAACGCTCGTCGGGCGACTCGTTTATGGTGTAAAACAAGCCTTTGTAATCGATATTTTTATCGCATGATGTCAAAATAAACATCAAGACAGCCACGGCTGTCATTTCGACCGACCATAGGGAGTGGAGAAATCTCATCCTATTATATTTAGCATTATTTTTCATATCATTTTATTCTATACTTTACTCCAACTCTCAACACTGCTGAATAAAACTTAGCCGTGCCGTGAAACATTCCCGCCGCCTTCAACGTTCCTTCAGCCACAAATCCCCATTTTTGCTTGAAATCGCATCGTCCGCCGAGGGTGCAGATAGGCTCCCATATCCTCTCGTATTCAAAATCAGTGTAATTAGCTCCTATCAGATATATATCCCACGGGTTGTCGAACCCCATGACGCTCACCGTCACGTTGTACAATACGTTAAACGGCTCTGTGATGCTGTTCTCCACCGAGTGCCAGTCCCTTCCGATGGCGTCGATGGTCTTTGAGAAGACTCCTGCCTGAATTGAAAAATGAAGCATCCTGAAGCCGGCGCTTCCGGCGTAAACAAACTCAAAAGTCTTATAGTTTCTATATATCCTCGAATGCATCGTCCCGTCGAGGAAAACGAAGCCGTTGTTGCACACCTTGAACGACGGTCTCACCGTCATCCCGATGGAATAGATGTTTTTCGTAAGTGCCTCAAAATTAAGGGCTATGTCGGTGTTGTCGTAATGAAAAACGCCTTTCAAATCAGCGCCTTCATACCATCTTAAAGTATGGCTGTAACCGACAAGACCCATCGCTGTGACATCAGCGGAAATCGAGTGTTTCTGTTCTTCCTGAGCCTTCAAAAACATGGCAGAAAGCAGTAAAACCAACAGAAAAATATGACGTTTTTTCCCTCTCATAGTTCGTCAATATATATCATCGCAAATTTATAAAAAAAACTATCTTATTTCACATTAAAATTTTTAGTATTTTTGCTACCTAAAAATTTTGGACATGAAAGATTTAAAAGACTACGTACGTTCAATACCAGATTTTCCAAAGCCAGGAATCATTTTCCGCGATATAACCACATTGATCAATGACGCCGATGGCTTCCAACAAGCTATAGACGATATGTGCGAAAAGGTGAAAGACATTGATTTTGACGTCATTGTAGGTGCTGAAGCCCGCGGATTCATCTTTGGCTCCGCCATGGCTTATAAGATGCACAAGCCCCTTGTTCTGATTCGCAAAAAAGGAAAACTGCCGACCAGAGTCATCACCCAGGAATATGAGCTTGAGTACGGCACAGGCACTTTGGAAATGCATATTGACAGCTTCAAACCGGGCGCAAAAGTGCTCATCGTCGACGACCTGCTGGCTACCGGCGGCACCACCAAGGCAATCACAAAACTGGTGGAAAAGGCAGGCGGCGTGGTGGCTGGCATCAGCGTCCTTATTGAGCTTATCGACCTGAAAGGACGCGAGCTTCTGACCCACTTCCCAGTCTTCAGTTCAATATCATTTGAAGGAGAATAATAATGTACGCGCTTTTTAAGAAAGAGATAAACAACTTTTTAAGCTCCCTCATCGGGATCATGGTGGTGGTGGTGTTTCTGCTCATCACCGGACTCTTCCTGTGGGTTTTTAAGAGCGACTTCAACATCACGGCTTACGGATATGCCAACCTCGACAGCCTGTTCATCCTTGCTCCATGGGTGTTTCTGTTTCTCGTGCCTGCCGTCACCATGCGTTTCTTCGCTGAAGAGAAACGTACCGGCACCATCGAGATGCTGCTCACCAAGCCGCTGTCCGACTGGCAGATCGTGAGCGCCAAATACCTAGCCGGCGTCGCCTTGGTGCTTTTAGCACTCATCCCTACTCTGATTTATTACATCTCCGTCTCACGTCTCGCCATGCCCGTCGGCAACGTCGACCACGGCGGCATCTGGGGCTCCTACATCGGACTGTTTTTCCTCAGTTCGGCATTCGTGTCGATAGGCATCTTCTGCAGCTCCATCACCAACAACCAGATACTTGCCTTTATCCTGTCGGTATTCCTCTGCGGATTTCTTTACATCGGCTTCGACCTCATCTATTCGATGTCGCTGTTCGGAAAAGTCGACCTGTTCATCCAGCAACTCGGCATGTCGGCACACTACAGCTCAATGAGCCGTGGCGTCATCGACACCCGCGACCTGATATATTTTCTCAGCGTGATTGTTTTATTCTTAAGCCTGACAAAACTCACTTTGTCGAGCAGAAAATGGTAGGAGGGCGGCATGGAAAACAAGAGAAAAAATATCAAGAAAAACGAAATCACATCTTTGATTATCACATTGATAATCATTGTGTTAGTTAATATCATCGGCTCGTTCGTCTACACCCGTCTCGATCTCACCTCCGAGAAACGTTACACCCTCTCCAACACCTCGAAAGAGATTCTGAAGAACCTCGACGACTATGTGTTCTTCCGTGTCTACCTCGAAGGCGAGTTCCCTGCCGGCTTCAAGAAGCTCCGCAAGGAGACAAAAGAGATGCTCGACGAGTTCCGCGCCTACTCCAAATTCATTGATTATGAATTCATTAACCCTTCAGAGAGCAACGACGTGGCGGAACGTAACGAGACGTATAAGATTCTTTATCAAAGCGGCTTGAACTACTACACCGAGACGGTTCAGACCAACACCGGCGTGCAGCAGATCATGATTTGGCCCGGCATCATCATGAGCTATCGTGAAAACGAGCTGCCTATCGACCTGCTCTCCGGACAGTCGGGACAGAGTCAGGAGACTGTGCTCAACAACTCGGCTCAAGACCTTGAATTTAAGCTCATCAGCGCGATAAAAGAGATCTCGACGGCCAACAAGCCGACCATTGCTTTTGTCGATGGTCATGGCGAACTCACTGACCTTGAAGTCTACGACATTGCCAACACTCTGTCAAAGAAATTCATGATCAAGCGCGCCACGCTCAACGGACAGCTCAACTCGTTGATGAGACGCGACTTTGACCGCGACAGCAGCATCGTCATCAAGCCAGCCTTCGACGCCATCGTCATCGCCAAACCCACCGAGCCATTCTCCGAGAAAGACAAGTTCATCCTCGACCAGTACATCATGTACGGCGGCAAAGTGATGTGGCTCCTCGACCCTGTCGACGCCACCATGGACAGCCTGCAAAGCGCCGAGTCGACCATGGGTCTGGCGCTCAACCTCAACCTCGACGACCAGCTGTTCAAATACGGCTTGAAACTCAACCGTAACCTGCTCCTCGCCTATCCTTGCGCCCAGATCGGACTCGTCACCGGACAAGGCAACAACCTGCAGAGCGTGCTCCTGCCGTGGTATTATTTTCCATTGCTCGGCGCCGCCTCCGAACATCCTATCGTGCGCAACATCGAGGCGGTGAAAGCCGACTTCGTGAGCTCTGTGGAGCCAACTACATCGGCACCAGAGATACAGAAGATACCTCTTCTCAAGACATCCGACTATACCAAGGTGTCGAGTGCGCCGATCTACATCTCGCTCGACATCCTCAACCAGCGTCCGAGTGCTAGCATGTTCCCACAAAAAGGCATGACGGCGGCATACCTCCTCAACGGAACGTTCACCTCGCTCTACGAAAACCGCATGCCCGAAGCCATCACCGAGTCGTCGGAGATAGGTTTTAAGACACAAAGCGTGCCTACCTCGATGATAGTCATCGCCGACGGCGACATCATCCGCAACCAGCTCGCTCAGCTCGACTACGCCAAGAAAAACAACAAACGCGTCGGCTCGCCGCTGCCGTTAGGCTACGACCAGTACACCAACATCACCTACGGAAACAAACAATTTATCGAGAACGCCGTCAGCTATCTCATTGAAGGTGAAGGACTTATCAACATCCGCTCACGCGAGCTCAAGATTCGTCTCCTCGACATGAACAAATTCAACAGCAACCCTATACTGTGGCAGGTCGTCAACGTGGTCTTGCCATCAGCATTGATGATAGTTTTAGGAATTGTTTTAGCAATATTAAGAAAAAAGAAATATACAAACAGTTAGTCAGTTTAATATTCCGAAAATAACTGAACAACTGAACAACTGAACAACTATGAAAAAGAAAAACACTGTTTTAATAGTCATCGTCGCGGTTCTTGTTGTTATCGCGGGCATCCTCATTGGCAACAACCGCTATTTCAGCACACTGCATAGCTACGCCTCCGACTTCACCGTCTACGACACCGCAAGCATCACCAAGCTTTTCTTCGCCGACAAAAGCGGCAACCAGGTGACTCTGCATCGCACCGACAGCGGCTGGATGGTTAACGACCAATATCCTGCCAACCAAAACGTCATCAACGAGATGCTTTACACCCTCAACCGCATGAGAATCAAGATGCCTGTTTCAATAAAGAAGAGCGACAACATCATCACAAGGATGTCGGGCACCAACACAAAAGTTGAGATTTATCAGGAGCTGCCTCGCATCAATTTATTCAACAAAATAAAATTGTTCTATCACGAGACACGCAGCAAGGTGTTTTATATCGGCGATGTGACGCAAGACAACCAAGGCACCTACGTGCTGAAAGAAGGCGGCGACAAGGTTTTTGTCGCGCACCTCAACGGCTTCAGAGGCTCCATCAGCTCACGTTTCTCAGCCAACCCTATGGACTGGCGCGACCATCTCATCTTCAGCGTGCCGATGGGTAACATCGAATCGTTGATGTTGGAAATAAACAAAAAACCTGAAAACGGCTTCATCATAAAAGAAAACGGACGTTATCAATATGCCATGAGCCACCTCGACGGCGAGCCGATAGCTTTCGACACCTTGAGAGTCCTCAACCTTATGTCGTCGTTCACCAGCGTGCGTTTTGAGGCGTTTTTATACGACGTCGAACCTGAACGCCGCGACTCTGTCATCAACTCTCCTTTCCAGGAACGACTCACATTGACAACAAAAGACGGCAAGAGCAGCAGCGTCACCACGTTCCGCATGCAACCTAACGCCGACATGTTCTTCTATACCGAAGAAGATCTTCAGAAATACGGTGAATGGATTAGCGATCCCGACCACAAATACGCGCTCCTCAGCGAAGGCAACGAGTTTGTGCTGATTCAGGATTTTGTCTTCGGAAAACTCCTAAAACCTGCTTATTACTACAGCAAAGATTACCACGAGGAAGTTCCGCAAGTTTATTACAAGGAGCTGAAAACTGTTGAAAGCCGCTAGCGGCTTTCAACAAATTCCCAGTTGATTATTTGCCAGAACTCGTTAACGTAGTTGGCGCGAAGGTTCTGGTAATCGAGATAGTATGCGTGTTCCCAAACGTCGCAAACCAACAACGGTTTCAGGTCTGTTGTGATCGGACATTGTGCGTTCGACGTCTGCACTATCGAGAGCTTTCCGTCTTTGTCGGCCACAAGCCATGCCCAGCCTGAACCGAACAATGTCACGCAAGCGTTGACGAACTTCTCCTTAAATGCATCGAAGCTGCCAAAGTCACGCACTATGGCATCCATGAGCTTGCCTGAAGGCTGTGTCTTCTTTGGATTCGGCGTCATGCAGTTCCAGTAAAAATTATGGTTCCACACCTGAGCAGCGTTGTTAAACATGCCACCCTGGGCAGTCTTCACGATTTCTTCTAGGCTTTTGTTCTCAAAAGGAGTGCCTGCAATAAGTTTGTTCAGGTTGTTCACATAACCGTTGTGATGCTTGCCATAGTGAAACTCTAATGTCTTCTGTGAGATATGCGGCTCCAGCGCCCCCATCTCATACGGTAATTTCGGTAATTCAATCATAATCTTTTAATTTTAATTATTGTATTCAAAAACTATGCAAAGAATTACGCCTGTGAGACCTCAAGGGCTCACCCGAAGTAATTATTGCATAGTTTTTGAGTTCATTTTTATTTAATTATTGATTTTCCTATTTCGAGACCAAGATTGTACAATTTCTCGATGTCTTCTTCTCTAATCGGCGCACCCTTCACCTCAACCGGCTCGCTCACGACGTTCCATTTGCAAGCCTCAGCGTTCTCTTTCAAGGTCTTGAGACCGCCTCCGCTCCACGACGCACCGCCAAACAAGCCGAACACCTTGTTCTGTGGCTTGTACTCGGCCAACTCGTGAAGCAGTCCTGTCATGTTCGGGAAAATGCTTCCGTAGTGCGAGCAGGCTCCTAAAATAACGCCTTTGTATTTCCAGATGTCGCTGAAGATGAACGACGTCTCCGTCTTCGCCACATCGTACACCTTAATCTCTTTCACGCCAGCGTCAGCCACGCCACGTGCCACTATGTCGGCCATGCGGCCTGTGTTGCCGTACATCGAGCCATACACAATAACCACGCCTTCTTTGGCCTGCTGCGAACTCCATGCAGTGTAACGCTCGATGACCCATTGAAGGTTGCTTCTCCAAATCAAGCCGTGCGAAGGCGCAATCATCTTGATGTCCAAAGTCTGCACCTTCTGAATGGTCTTCAGCGCCATCATAGCCACCTTTCCGACGATGTTAGCGTAGTAGCGGCGCATGTCGTCTTCGTAGAAGTCGAGGTTCACCTCGTCGTCGAAGATGCCGCCGTTCAACGCGCCGAAGCCGCCGAAAGCGTCGTTCGAGAAGATGATCTTCGTCGTCTGCTCGTATGTCGCCATCGACTCCGGCCAATGACACATCGGAGCCATGAAAAACTGCAGAGTGTGCTTGCCCAGACTCAACGTCTCGCCTTCAGCAACGATCTTCTTATTCTTAATCTCACCGTAGAAGTTCTCCAAAGGAGCGAACGTCTTGGCATTGCCGACCACCGTCACCTCCGGCCACTCTCTCAACACCGCGCCCACCGAGCCGCTGTGGTCAGGCTCGTCGTGGTTCACGATAAGGTAATCCACCTTACGGTTGCCAAGTATGCGCTTGATCTGGAACATATACTGCGCCATAAACTCCGGCTCCACCGGGTCGATCAACGCAACATGTTCATCCACAATAAGATACGAGTTATACGAAACGCCATTCGGCAGCTCCATATGATTTTCAAAACATTCCGTGCGACGGTCATTCACCCCCACGTAATAAATATTTTCCGCTAATTTTATATTCATAATTTCATCTAATTTTTCATTATTTAAAACGCTGTCATTCCGAGCCGTTTCGCAGCGAGGAATCTCGTTCTCTCTTCACGTCGGCTCCACATATTCAAACTCTTCCTTCCCGTGTTTGCACAGCGGACAAACGATATCATCGGGCAGCTGCTCGCCTTCGTAAACCCAGCCGCACACCTTACACACCCAGCAGCCCTTCGTCACCGTTTTTTTCGGTTTGATATTCTTCTGATAATAATCGTAAGTTACTGAGTCTGAATCGTTTACCTTTACCGCATCCAAGACATCGGCGATAAACATGGTATGCGTGCCCAGGTCTATCGACTTCACCACCCTGCATGCGAAATAAGCATTGATATGCTTCGGCAGATACAGCACATGGTTCACGGCGCGCAACTCCTGCTCGCAGTCAGCGAATTTGTTTACGTTCCTTCCCGACTGAAACCCGAAATGCTCAAACACCTTAAACGGCGTCTCCGTTGTCAACACGTTGATATTGAACACGCACGAGTCCAAGATAAGATCGTGCGTGTAGTTGTTTTTGTTGACAACTATCGACAACCTCAGCGGCTCGCTTGTCACCTGCTGCACAGTATTGATTATACAGCCGTTGTCGATGTTATCGTAGTTCGTCGTCAGGACATAAAGACCGTATCCAATCTTTGATAACGCTTTTGTGTCCATTAACTTCTAACTCCTAACTATTCAAGTCCGAAGTGTTCCTTACCTACGCCACAAAGCGGGCATGACCAGCTTTCAGGTAATTTGTCGAATGGTGTTCCTGGAGCGATGCCGTTGTCAGGATCGCCTACTGCCGGGTCATAAACATAACCGCAGACATCACAAACGTATTTTGCCATAGTTTTTAATTATTAAAGGTTAATTTAAATCGTTGTTTCTTCTCAAATATTGAAGTCTCTCGAATACTTTCACGTCGGCCGAGGCACTACATTTGCCCTTGAACTCATTGATGCTGTTGAAGTTATGTTTCTTCATCCAGCCTTCGAGGCCAGCCACCATGTCGGCTATGTGTTTCATGCCGTTGCGATACAATGTGCTGCACACCTGCACAGTAGTGGCGCCTGCAAGTATCTGACGCACAACATCTTCAGCCTTATGAACTCCTGTCGAAGCCGAGAGGCAGCATGGGATGCCCTGTGCCGAAAGCAACGAGATCCATCTCAAAGTGTCGCTGTTCTCTTCCTCAACCGAAAGCGCTGAACCCGGAACCACTTTCATGTTCTCGATGTCGATCGTCGGGTTGTAGAAACGGTTGAACAATACCAAGCCTGCCGCGCCGGCCATCGACAATCTGAAAGCGATGTTGCCGATGTTGGTGAAATGATTTCCGAGCTTCACCGAGACAGGTATCGTCACAGTCTTCTTTACCTCATTAAATATGCTAACTACTTCATCCTCAATGTTTTTCGATGCTATGTCCTTGTCGAAAGGCGACACCGAGATGTTCAGCTCCAATGCGTCGGCGCCAGCGTCCTGAAGCTCCTTGGCGAAGCTTGTCCACTCGCCCTTGTCGGCACAGTTGATGCTCGCAATGATCGGGATATCGACACTTTTCTTTGCCTCACGGATAAGGTTGACATAGAGCGCGATCTCGTTTCCGCGAAGGAAAGTCTTCATATAAAGGTCGGCATCAGGATTTGAGTTGTAGATGTCGGTATAACCCTCTTCTTTCTTGATGTCGGAGAGAATCTGCTCCTCAAAAAGCGATTTCAAAACCACCGCACCGGCACCTGCCTTAGCGCAATTCACAATGCCTTCAACGGTTCCCGTAAAAGTTGAGCTTCCAACAACAATAGGATTCTTAAGTTTCAATCCAAGATATGATGTGGTTAAATCCATAATTTTAAAATTTTCAATCTACAAAGATATGAATTATTTGAGAATTCCAAGCGTTTTCGCAAAAATTTTACTTCGTTATGACAACTTTAAGCGTCTGACTGCCATTATCCGAAACCACATTAACAGTATAAACTCCCGATTTCAAATTATTCAAAGTCGCCTCTAACTCATTAACACTCATTGTGTTAACAATGATACGTCCAATATTGTCGCATACTGTCATATTTGACTTATCAACACCTTCTTTTAACTGAACTTTAACATTGCCTTTCGAAGGATTCGGATACACGCTGACGATCTCGTTTTCATTCATCACAACTTCCTGAACACCAAGCGATTGCAATGCCACCAAGAAGTCCGGAATACCATATCCGTCGTAGTTGTTAGGATTGTTGGCATTGTTACCTGCTGCACGCACAGCGTCGCAGATCTCCTGCACTGATGCATTTGGTCTTGCCTGACGCAGACAAGCCACAGCGCCTGCCAGCACCGGGTTTGAGAACGAGGTGCCGTTGCCATTGTAATAATCACCATACCAGCCTCCAGGATATCCAGATGCCACGTATGTGCCTTCTCCCATTGCCATCACATCCGGCTTGATGCGGCCGTCGTATGTAGGGCCAACCGAACTGAAATCGGCGCGATTGCCATTGGCGTCGACAGCACCCACGGTGATGATATGTTCAGCATCTGCCGGGATTCCCAGAGTGCAGGTGCCGCCGCCTTCGTTGCCTGCCGAGTTGGTGCAGATAATGCCACGACTCGCAGCAATCTCCGCGCCGATGGTCATCGGCGCGGTGTGACCGTCATAATCAGGGAAAGTATGATCCCACTGCGGCATGTCGAAATCGATGTAACCCAACGAGGTCGAGCAAACGTCAACACCAAGGCTGTCGGCATATTCAGCACCCGAAACCCAGTTGTATTCCTCTACGATGTTTTCGCCATCGCCATCTTCAGTGTGAATAAGGTAATACGATGCCTTGTAAGCCGTTCCAACCATGTTGTTCGGGTCGTAAGCCGCCATAGTGCTCAAACATGAAGTGCCGTGTGTACTCTGCGAATACACTGATGATGAGCCGAAAACGAAGTCACGGACGCCGAGCAGACGGCCTTCAGCACGCATATTGTCGAATGTAGTATGGATATCAGTACCAACGAAACCGCCATCCAAAATAGCAACATAAACACCCGTTCCGTCATATCCAAGCTCATGAAGTTTGTCGGCATTAATCTGCTTCACCTGCGTCTCGGCTCCGCCGTAATAACCTCTGAAACCACGAGTGTTTGTTGCCGAAGGCTTCATCTCATTCTCCAACCATATCTCCTTGTCGCGCTGTGCTTCAGGAAAATCCGGGCAGTTTCTCACTGCATCAACAAACTCCAAAGCGTTGATGGCGTCAACGACACTCTGACTTGTAGTGTAAACCGACACTCCGTTCAACCATTTTGAAGGATTAAGAAGCTGTGCGCCGCAATCAGCAACAGCCTGCAAATACTGAGGGTTAACAGGGATGTCGTACTCGTCGATTTCGATATTGAGTCTCGCACGACGCTCTAAAGCCCTCTGGCTCAAGAACTCCTCAGGATTGTCAATGGAATAAGGTGAGTTGGCCTTGTCTGTAAACTGTACCCAATAAATATTGGAAGCAATCTGTGCCTGCGCAAAAAATGCAGTCACAAATAAAATCAGTAAGAATGATAATTTTTTCATTTTTTAACTTTAATTAAAATTAATGGCGCAAAGATATAAAAAAATTTGGATTGACAACATTTTTATTAGTCTATTGTGGCGCGGCATAATGAAATTAAGTCGTTTGTATGAACTTTCAAGCCGCACTTGATTATCCAGTTTATTGATTTGTCATTCCGAGCCTGAAAGGCGAGGAATCTCAATTGTTGATAACTTGTTAATTTTTTAATACTTTGTGCCTTAAAATTTTGTAATTTTGCAGCCCAAATTTTATTATAATTATTTTTTAACAATGAATAACGAAGAAAGAAACGGCAAACGTCAGCATGTTGCCAGAAGAAAAACTGCCGAAGTCAGGAGATTCAGTGACGAGAGATTGGAGCAGTTTGAAAGAGAAAAAGCTCGCCGTGAGGGCGATGATGAACGCCACGAAAGAAAACCTTTCGGCGAAAGAAGAACCTTCGGTCGTCGTGATGACGAGAGAAGACCATTCGGTCGTGACGACCGTGACGAACGCGGAACAAGAGGTGCTGCAAGAAAACCTTTTGCAAAACATTACGATGACGACGAGAAACCTGCAAGAAGAGGATTCTCGAGAAGAAATGATGACAACGAAAGAGAAGACAGAAAACCATTTGGTCGCAGAAGTTTTAACCGTGACGAACGCGAAGAACGTGGTTCAAGAAAGCCTTTCGGCGACAAAAAGCCTTTTGGCAAACGCTTTGATCGTGACGATGAACGCCCGAGAACAGGCGGCCGCCGTGGCTACCGCCGCGAGAAAGATCCTGAATTCGACCGTCCGCGCGCGACAGGCGAAATCCGCCTCAACAAATACCTCGCCGACTCAGGCATATGCTCACGCCGTGAAGCCGACGACCTCATCCTCGCCGGTGCCGTGACAGTGAACGGCCAGGTGGTGACAGAACTCGGAACAAAAGTCAAGACAACCGATAAAGTGGTGTACGGCGGACAAGCTCTCAACCGTGAAAAACTTCGTTATGTGCTTCTCAACAAGCCTAAAGGCGTCATCACCACCAGCGACGACCCATACGAGCGCCACACCGTGATGGAACTCGTCGAAGGCGCTTGCCAGGAACGTATCTACCCTGTCGGCCGCCTCGACCGTAACACCATCGGTTTGCTGCTCCTCACCAACGACGGAGAACTCGCCAAGACACTCACACACCCGAGCCATAACGTCAAGAAGCTGTATCACGTAACACTCAACAAGCCTCTGACAACCAAAGACTTCGAACAGATCGAAAAAGGTCTCATGCTCGAAGACGGCCCTATCACAGTCGACAAAATCGACTACGTCACCGACGACCCGACAATGCGTGAAGTGGGCGTGGAGATCCACTCCGGACGTAACCACATCGTGCGCCGTATCTTCGAAAGCCTCGGCTACGAAGTCACGAAACTCGACCGCGTCATGCTCGCAGGCCTCACCAAACAAAACCTGCCGCGCGGACACTGGCGTTTCCTCACCAGCGCCGAGATATCAATGCTAAAACGTATAGAATAATATGAAGAAAATTACACTTTTAATCTCTCTAATAATATCATTTTCAGCGCTGTTCGCCCAAAACGACACGCTGAAAGTGATGCAATACAACCTTTTAAATTACGGTAACAACACCAGCTACTGTACCACCACAAACAACAATATCAACGATAAAAACAGCTACATCAGGACTATCCTCACAGCCTACTATCCCGATATCTTCACCGTTTGTGAAATGGGAAAAAGCAGCTCCCTGCCATCCGATTTTGTGCAAAACGTGCTCAACATCAACGGCACAAACTATTGGATGACACGCGCAGGCTCCAACAACTCCAACTCATCGCTCATCAACTGCGTTTTCTATAACTCACTGAAACTCTCACTCGTAGCACATCATACCGCACAGACATACACCCGCGATATCGACGTTTACGATTTCCGCGTCAAAAGCGACGATTCAGGACAAACAATCTTGACATGCATCGTAGCTCACCTCAAGGCTGGCTCAAGCTCCGACGACGCCAGCAAACGCAAAATCATGGCCGAAAACACCATGAGCTACCTCGAAAGCAACTATCGTGAGAAAAACGTCCTCATAATGGGCGACTTCAACCTCTACACCTCGACGGAAGGCGCCTATCAGGCATTCACCAACCAATCGGCCTACCCTAACTCCTATTTCATCGACCCTCTCTATCCTTACGGAGTGGGCGCTTGGAACAATAACAGCAGCTACGCCGAATATCACACACAGTCGACACACAAAGATAGCGACAGCAACTGCCACTCTTCAGGCGGCATGGACGACCGCTTCGACTTCATCCTGATGTCGGAAAACATCTACGGCGGCCGCGACGGCATACGCTACGTCGGCGGAAGCTACAACGCCCTCGGCAACGACGGCCGACGCTTCAACAAAAGCATCAATAACCCTACAAACTACGCAGTATCACAAGCAGTGGCCGACGCGCTCTACGGCAACTCCGACCATATCCCCGTGACAATGAAACTGGTTTATACCGGTCATTACGATGTTAATGAATTGAGTACCAATGAGTTAAGCTTCGATATCTTCCCGAATCCGGCTAACAATAAAATCAATATTCGCTTTTATCAAGATAATTTCGGACAAGCTAACTTATTGCTATTCAACACTTTAGGACAAACGGTTTATTCCGAGAAGATTTCTGTCAGCGACGGAATGAGCGAACATGTCATACCTGTCGATAATCTCCAGAAAGGCTTGTATTTCCTGAAGATTTCCAACGCCGACGGCTTGACTGAAACGGTTAAAATTGTTATAGAATGAAGCTTTTTCAGAAGGTCATAAACGGAAGTGTCAATTTCATGCAGAAATATCTGCCTGAACCTTTCATCTTTGCCATCATCCTGACGTTTGTCGCCATAGCTGTCGCAATGCCTGTTTGCCACCAGAGCATCACGGAGGTGGTCAGCAACTGGGGTGGCGGCGTGTGGAACCTGCTCGGATTCTCCATGCAGATGGCTCTCGTCCTCGTGACAGGCGCTACGTTGGCGGCAGCACCTTCTATCAAAAAATTCATCAACAACTTGGCATCTCTGCCTAAAACACCAGCCGGAGCTATCGCTCTCGTCACCGGCATCTCGGCCGTGGCATGCTGGCTCAACTGGGGCTTCGGCCTCATCGTCGGTGCCATCTTCGCCAAAGAGATAGCGAAAAAGTTGAAAGGCGTCGACTACCGACTGCTCATCGCCTCGGCCTACAGCGGCTTCGTGGTGTGGCACGCCGGCATTTCAGGCTCCATCCCGCTCAAAATGGCATCCGACGTCAACGAACTGGCGAAAGACACTAACGGCGTCATAACATCAGCAATATCAATAGGAAACACCATCCTCGACTGGCACAACATCGTCATGGTGGCCCTCGTCACCGTCGCCCTCATCGTCATCAATTCCCTGATGCACCCTAAAGGCGACCACATCGTCACCATCGACCCGGCTCTTCTCGACGATAACGACACTGTACAGACGCAAAATCTTGCGTCTCAAAAAACTCCCGCCGCAAAGCTGGAAAACAGCCGTTTCCTATCCGCCTTATTGGCCTTATTAGGCTTATCCTATCTTGTCATCAGCCTCTTTGTCAAACATAAATCCTTCGACCTCGGCTCGGTGATACTGCTGTTCCTCTTCTTAGGAATAATCTTGCATAAAACACCTATCGCCTACGTCCGCTCCTTCGGAAAATCCGTCAGCGGCGCGGCAGGAATCCTGCTCCAGTTCCCGTTCTACGCCGGAATCATGGGCATCATTACCGGTGTCGGTGCCTCTGGCATCTGTCTCGGCACAGTGGTCAGCGAGGCGTTTGTAAACATCTCAACGTCAACAACTTATCCAATATACACCTTCCTTTGTGCAGCCATCTTGAACATGTTCGTGCCATCCGGCGGCGGTCACTGGGCTATCCAAGCTCCTATCATGTTCGCCGCAGGCGAGGCGCTCAACGTCGACCACGGGCTCACAGGAATGGCAATAGCATGGGGCGACGCCTGGACCAACCTCATCCAACCTTTCTGGGCTCTTCCGGCTCTCGCAATAGCAAAGCTTAACGCCAAGGATATCATGGGCTTCTGCCTCATCGACCTTGTCGTTTCAGGAATAATAATCATCGGCGGACTTCTAATTTGGGCGATATGATTCCACGCGAGACCATAAACCAGATCATGGAGACGGCACGCATCGAAGATGTCGTCAGCGAGTTCGTGACGCTCAAAAAACGTGGCTCTAACCTCATCGGAGTATGCCCTTTCCATAAGGAAAAAACACCGTCGTTCAACGTCAACCCTGCTCGAAACATCTTCAAATGCTTCGGATGCGGCAAAGCCGGCGACTCAGTGCGTTTTATCATGGAACATGAGCATTATTCGTTCCAGGAAGCGCTCCGCTATCTCGCCAAGAAATACGGCATCAAAATCGAAGAACGCGAGCAGACTCCCGAAGAACTCATGGCGCAGAACGAACGCGAACGTATGTTCAACATCAACAGCTTCGCGCAAAACTACTTCTCCGACATCATGATGACTTCCGACGAAGGTCAGTCGGTCGGTCTCGCCTACTTCCACGAACGCGGCTTCCGCGACGCCATCATCAACAAGTTCCAACTCGGCTATTGCCCTAACAGCGGCTCGGCATTCACCGACTACGCCACCAAAAACGGCTACGACAAAGACCTTTTGATAAAAGTCGGCCTCACCGGCAGCTACGAAAACCGCCTCTACGACCGCTACCAAGGCCGTGTCATCTTCCCTATTCATAACCTCACCGGAAAGGTCATCGGCTTCGGCGGACGCATCCTCACATCTGAAAAGACCAAGGCTAAATATGTCAACTCTCCTGAATCGGAGATTTATAACAAGAGTCAGACACTCTACGGCATCTTCTTCGCCAAAAACGAGATCTCTCGCCTCGACAACTGCATCCTCGTCGAAGGTTACGCCGACGTACTGTCAATGCATCAGGCGGGCATCGAAAACGTAGTGGCAAGCTCCGGAACCTCTCTTACAACCGAGCAGATCCGCATGATCAGCCGCTACACCAAGAACGTCACCATCCTCTACGACGGCGACGCTGCCGGCATCCACGCCGCCCTGCGTGGCACCAACATGATACTCGAAGAAGGCATGAACGTACGCATCGTGGTGCTGCCTCCCGAAGACGACCCCGACAGCTTCGTGCAAAACAACCCTATCGAGGTGGTCACCAAATATCTGGCCGACAACGCGAAAGATTTCATCGGATTCAAGACCAACCTCCTGCTGAAGGACGCTAAGAACGACCCTATCAAGCGCGCCACCGTCATCAAAGACATAGTCGAGACGATATCCGTCATCCCCGACCCTATCTACCGCGCCACATATATCAAGGAATGCAGCCGCACCCTCGAGATGCCCGAGCAAACCCTGACAAACGAGGTAAATAAAATCTTAAGAGCGAAATACCGCAAACAACTGGGTCTCGACCCAAAACAAGACTCTCAGCTGTCGTATCAGGAATATCAGACCTATCAGCCTCAACAACAAATCGAGCCCAAAGACACCACTCCTATAGGCTTCTTCCAAGAACAGGAACTGGTTAAGCTTCTTCTCACTCACGGCAACGAGACTATAGAGATTGAAGGTAAAGACGAAAACGATAACGATGTCGTTTATAATACTCCGATAGCTTCTCTCATCATCGACGACCTTAAAAACGACGGACTTCTCTTCCGCGACGAGACTCATAAAAAGATTTTCGATGCTTACGACCGCGGACTCGATACCGGCATCCTCCCGACAGCACAGGATTTCACCTCAAGCGAAGATCAAGATGTCGCCGTCTTAGCCGCCAACCTGCTCAGCACACAGTATAAACTCGACGACTGGCAACGCCACCGCATAGTGGTCAAAACCGAAGACGACGTCCTCAAAAAGACCGTCCTAACCTCCATCCTACGCTTCAAAGACATGGTCATCGAAGACCGCCGCGCCGAGATCACCAAAGAACTCCAATCCACCACCGACCTCGACGACCAACTCATCCTACTTCAAAAAAAGAAGAAACTCGACGACATCCGCACCCGAATCAACCGCGACCTCGGAATCGTAATCACAAAATAGTTGTTCAGTGAGGTAATATTTTGATATTCAGGATGTTGCAAAATTTTGCAAGAAATCTTAAAAAAATTAAACATAAATTTATTAACAATAAAAAGGCATAGAGACTTTGAGAATTGAAGATGTAAATTTTTGATTTTCAAGTATTTATAATATTGATTGAAAGATTAGTCGTTTTTCGTACGACTAATCTTTTTTTGTGGTTGTAATTTTGCGATTGAAAAGTTAAAAATTTTAATTATGGGAACATTGAGAAATTCAGTTCATTTGATTGGACGACCGGGCATGGATCCGGAGATTAAGGTATTTGGTGAGAACAAGAAGCTCGCTAAGTTTACATTTGCCACTAACGAGAAACACTACAACGACAAAATGGAGCTCGTAGAAGAGACAGAATGGCATAACATTATCGCATGGGGGAAAGTTGCGGAGCATGTGGAGAAACTCGTTAAAAAAGGCCGTTTGATGGCAATTGAGGGCATGTTGCAGACACGCCAATATGAAGATAAGGATAAGAACAAGCGTTACATCACCGAGATTGATGTGAATGAGTTTATGCTTATTGACAAAATTGTTAACGACGAGGAGCAGAAACCGGAATAAAAGTTCATAGTGGGGGTCTGACCGCTATGGGACGCTAGTTTCATTAAAGAAATTTTTGTTTTACAAATTTAATGCTCATAAAATCTTAGAATCATCCTTGACTATGGTTATTACGCTATTACATGTCGGGAAGACCCCTTTATGAATAAAATGACGGCAGTGTTGAAAAAAAAGACTATCTTTGTTGTTTGAAACAAACACTGAAAACGATGAAAATAGTCTTTTTGGAGCCATTAGGACTCACTGTAGAAGCCGTTGAAAAGGCTTGTGACAAACTGAAAAAGTCGGGACATGAAGTTGTTGTGTATCCTGACAGGAAACCTGAGTTGAATATTGAACGCGCGTCTGATGCCGATGTCGTGGTGGAGAGCAACATGCTATTGCGCAAGGATTTCTTCGACGCTTGTCCGAAGCTGAAGATGCTTTCGATAGCGTTTACCGGACTCGACCATATCGATATGGCTGAGTGTGAACGTCGTGGCATAGTGGTGAAAAACGCGGCAGGATATTCTACTGAGGCGGTGGCTGAGGAAACGATATGCATGATGATAGGACTCTACCGTCATGTGATAGAAAACGACAGAATCACACGTAGCTGTAAGGGGCCGTCGATAGCTCCAGGACGTGAGATTGCTGGCAAGACCGTGGGTATTATCGGTATGGGCGCCATCGGGCAGCGTACAGCGGCTCTGGCACAGGCGTTCGGATGCAAGGTGATTGCATGGAACCGCTCACCAAAACAGGTTCAAGGTGTGACGTTTGTGGATAAAGAGACGTTGCTCAAAGAAGCTGACATTGTGGCATTGCATATCGCGCTCAACAATGAGACACGTAACTTCTTGACGGCTAAAGACTTCGCCATCATGAAGCCGTCGGCTATTATAGTGAACGCGGCACGAGGTCCGATTGTGAACACTGCCGACCTTGCAGAGGCATTGAAAAACGGTGTTATTGCCGGTGCGGCACTGGATGTTTACGACGGAGAGCCGCCACTGAGCAACGATAACCCTCTGTTAACAACACCGAATACGATGTTGTTGCCACATATCGGATTTGCAACGAAAGAAGCATTTGAAGCACGATTACAAATCGTAATTAATAACATTATACAAAATTAGTCAGTTGTTCAGTTAGTCAGTTAACTCCCAACTAAAAAAAACGAAGGCGTCCTTTTCAGAACGCCCTCGTTTTTTTATAACGCTAATCGTTATTCTTACTTAACAACAGTGATGCGTTTCACGCTGCTGCCGTTCTCAGTGTCGATTCTGACCATGTAAACACCGGCCTCAAACTGACCCATGTTGATGATCATCTCGTCACCGTTAACATCCTGGTTGTAAACCATCTGACCCATTGCATTGAACACTGTTACGTGTGTCATTGCCATAGCGTTGATGTGGAGGTCGCCGCTTGTTGGGTTAGGATAGATAGCGTTCACAACTTCGTTCTCGTCAACTGAAGCACCCCAGTTGAAGTCAACTGTTGCCATGTCTGATTCGCATGTTGCGTAAACAGCCACAACACCAATTTGGTAGATACCTGGGTCTGAACCTTCAAAGTTGATGAACACCGGCTGTGCAGCGAGTGAACCGAGGAGCTGGCCGTCAACATAGATCTTGTATGCTGTTGCGCCTGCTGGCTCTGTGAATGACACCAATGCGCCGTTGTTGCCCTGATACTCGTAAGCTACAGCTGTCAAGTTGGTGACAGGATCGCATGATGTACCACCACCCGTGTATTCAACTGTCTCCATGCATGACATTGCATAGTATGTTGTATCCATTGCACCGTCGTAAACAACTCTTACGCCGAACTCTGCATCGAATGCTGCTGCATTTGCAACAACATACTCTGATGCATTGCCTTCGAGGAATGTTAAGTACTCGCCATTAGCGAAGACCATAGCGCCAAGGATGCCTTCAACGTGTGGTTGTGGACCTGGTGTGCCAGCTTCGAGTTCGAAGATAGCGATGAGGTTAGGATCCTGCTGTGAGTTACCATACCAGCATGTGTTGCCGTTGTATTCACCAATGAAGCAACCACCGGCGATACCTGTGCAACCAGGAGCTGTAGCTGAGTAGTCTAACACGACATCTGATCCGAGTGTGCCTGTTGTGATGTTGTAGTCATAGACCTTGCAGTCACTGTTAGGCTGGCAGAACAAGAAGAGGTGTTCGACGTTGTCTGAATCTTTGTAGTAAGCTGAACCGTATGCGCTTGTTGGAGCTGGACCGTTCTGGATCAAAGCACCTGTACGGCTGTACAGTGCCAATGTTGACCAGTTACCTGACCAGAAGCCGTCACGCTCTGGGTCGTAGCTGATGTGACGTGATGTCAAACCTGAGCAGTTGATTGTACCAACCAATGTACGTGTTGTGAAGTCGAGGATGAAGATCTGTGCACCACCTGATGTGCCATAGAAGTATTCACCATCGGTTGTGAGGTCGCGGATACCTGTTGCACCTGCGATTTCGAAGCCTTCAACAAATGTACCGTCCATTGTGTACTGATAGAAGGTGTGACCACCTGTTGGAGCTGACTGCCAGCTTGCTGTGTAGATGTAGTTGCCATCTGTTGCAACAGCCTGCTGACCAGCGCTTGTGCCAGTGAATGATCCTACGAGATCCCACATGTCTCTGTCGTTGCCCTTTGAACCTGGAGTGAACTCGAGGTCGTCAACGCACATGATGTACTGGTCGGTGCAGTTGAAGTGACGAATAGCAAGATACTTGTTGCCTGCGTGTGCGCTGAGGTCAACTGTGTACTGATACCATGTACCAAGTTTAGCACCGTTGCCGTCGCGTGATTCGCGACCACCGTTTGCAGCACCTTCCTTAGCTGTCAATGTCCATTCCTGAACCATTGTCCAGTCTGTACCATTGTCAGAAACTGCTACTCCGAAGTGATCTGCTGGATAGCTTGCGTCTGTTGCTGCTGCCCAGAAGCTGAATGTTGTACCATTGTTGATTGTCTGCTGACCCATAACGAGATACTCGTTTGGTGTGAGAGCGCCAACGCCATTGATGTATGAACCGCTGCAGATAGCATTCGAACCTGTTCTGTACCAGTCAAGTGTCATAGTTGCATAGTATGTCCATGTTGATGGAATTGCGCTTGTTAAGCACCATGTCCAACCATCATTGTTACCGTCAACAACCGACCAACCTGTTGGGAGACCGTTCTCGAAGCCTTCTGTCCAACCTGTACCTGGTTGTGGACCTGGACCTGGACCAGGAGTGCCTGGCATTGTCCATGTGAGTTTCACGTCAGCTCCCTGAGCTGCTGCTGCAAGGTTGGTGACACCTGCGAAGTGATCGCATGAAGTGTATGTCCATGTGTAGTACATCCAGTCACCCATACCGTTAACGTAAATTGGTCTGACACCAGTGGTGTGTGTTGAACCTTCTGCCATGCCTTCAACATTGTGCTGGAAGAATGGTTCTGTTGTCTCACCAACATATGAACCGTCAAGAGTAATCTTGTAAAGCAATGCTGTACGGTCACCCTTTGATGCTGATAACTCAACGTCATCAATCCAAATCTCATACATGTCTTCATTTACATCGTGGAATGCAATGTAAACTTCCTGACCTGCGTATGCGCTCAAATCGATGTTGTGTGAACGCCAGTTCTCATAACGGTTGTTCTGGTGACGTACTGCTGCACCGCCATTGCCTGTGCCCTTAGCACCACCGCTCCAAACTTGTGTGAAGTCAGCTGCTGTTGGGTTGTCGGCTGTTGCGACGCACACTGAGAAGTTCTCTGGATATGTGTCATTAGCATTGTCTGCCCAGAATGTCAGTGTTGAACCATTTTCAATAGCATACTTCTGAGGTGTGTAGAGGTAGCTGTCTGTGTCGAATGCACCGACATAGTCAACATATGAATAGCACATTGCGAAGCCTGTACCACCGTGTGCAAGTTCTGTGTAGTCATAACCACCGAGGTTGTTATCGCTGTAGATCCATTCACCACCGTCAGTATTGACTGTAAGAACGTTCCAGCCGTTCAAACCGCCTTCAAAGCCTTCTGTGAATGAGTTACTGCCTGGACCTGGTTGTGGACCTGGGCCTGGTGTTACACCACCTTCAGTCTCCCACATCACCCAACCTGTAGGTGATACGTAGAGATTAGCAACTGGAGCGATTGTCTCGACGAATGCGATGTCGTATGTTGCATCAGCTGTGATTTCACCGTCGAATGACCATGTTGTTGTGTAACCGGCAAGTGTAGCTTCCATTGTGTAGTTACCTTTGCGGATAACCTTTGTTGCATGACCTGTTTCGTCGATTGCCACATTGTATGTGTTGTCACCTGTAATAGCGATTGTTGCGCCAACTGGAGCCTGACCGTTATCTGTTGTGACATTGAATGTCAATGTAGCATCCATATCCTTCTCGATGATATTTGACCAGATAATCTCTGACAAACCGTCGCCTGGAGTTGGTTGTGGACCAGGAGCTGAACCGTTTGTTGTAACAACAACGTCGTCAAGACCTACACCATAACCATAATTATCAACTTGTTTGAAACCAATCTGGTAATTGGCTGCAAAACCTGTGAGAGCGATGTCACCTGTAGATGTCCATGTGCTGTGTGATGTTGTTGTTGAGAATAACTCATTCCATGCACCACCGTTTACGCGATAGTAAACGCCAAAGCCATCGGTATCACCAGCCCAGCTTCTGTTAATGTAGTTGCAGCTGATTGTACCTTCTGTTGCACCACTCAAATCCATTGCTGGAGTAATGAGATATGTTGCAGCACCTGTTGTTGAGTGATTAATCTTGGCATTGTATGAACCTGTTGCAGCACCTGTTGTTGAGCTGTAATCACCAGTACCGACACTCCATGTGCCATTACCTTCTTGTGTCCAACCTTCTGGCATTGAACCACTTTCGAAGCCTTCGTTGATAACCTCTGAACGGGTTGCGTCTGGAGTTGGAGCATAACCTTCATACTTAGCCTGGATACCCCACTGGTAAACACCGAATGTTTCGATGCTGTTGTCTGTGTATGACATCACGTCTGATGCAAGGTTGTTTGCAATAACTGTCTCTGTGCTGTCATAGAGATTACGACGGTGGAGGATGTAGTTAGCAAGTGAACGATCGCCGCGTGGAGCGAGTTTCGAACCGCCTGTTGCCAATGTGATATCATCAACGTTCAAAATGAACTGGTCGTTGCAGTTGAAGTGACGGATAGCAACATAGATGTCCTGACCTGCGTATGCGCTGAGGTCAACAGCATACTGATACCAAGCACCCTGTGCTCTTGTACCGCGAACTTCGCTGTTAACTTCTGCAGCGACATCGCTCTTAGCTGTCATAGTCCATTCCTGAACCATTGTGAATGCTGAAGCTGTAGCTGTTGTTGTTGAAACAGCAACACCGAAGTGCTCAGCTGGGTATGAAGCATCCTGTGCGCATGCCCAGAACTGGATCTGTGCACCGTTTTCTGCTGAAATCTGTGGAGAAACGAGGTAGTTATCTGGAGTGATAGCTGCACTTGTTGCATTGCTGAATGAACCTGAGCAGACCATGTCATTTGATGACTCGTGACCGCTACCTGCCAAGCTTGCGCCTGATACTAAGTAGATACCACCGATCTGTGAACCCATGACCCAATCGTAACCGTCGTTGTTAGCGTCGATTGTTGTCCAGCCCTGCATTGTACCGTCTTCAAAGTCGTATGTTGTTGCACCAACGACTGGTGGAAGCGGAGCCTCGTATCTGTAGAGTGTAATGTCGTCGACGTATGCGCAGTCGTCATTGCTGTTGACTGATGAGTCTTTCTGGTAAGCCCACTTGTATGTGTGTGTACCCTCTGTTACGTCGAACTCTTTGTATGCGTATGCCGCAACACCACTGATAGCAGCACCTTTTTCAACACCGTCAATGTAGAAGTGGAACTTGTCATAGTTAGCTTCTGAAGAAACTGCTACCCAGAATCCCATCTTGCCATCGTAAGGAACATCAACTGTCACCTCAACTTCTGAGAGACCACTTGCAACACCCTCGCAGGTTGACTTGATAGCGTATGTGCCTTCGTGTGAATGACCTGTTGTGATAGCCCATGGATATGTTGCAGGCAATGTGAAGTTGGCCTGTGAGAAGTCGCCTGTCTCGAAGTCAACGATCAATTCTGCTGGAGTCCATGACCATTCAACTAACACTTCGTTGTTATCCTGCTCTGTAGCTGTGATCTGCTCAAGAGGATAGTAGAACTCGTGTGTGAAGATGTCAGCAACTTCTGTCAACTGGTTGTAATTAACTGTGATAGCTTTGCCTTCATTCTCATAACCCTCTGTTACAATACCGATATCATACATACCAGCGAGAATATCACCTTCATAGAAACCGTTCTCGTCTGTTGTCAACTCAAATGTCTGTGTGTTGTCGTGCTCGTCAACACCAATTGCCATGATTGTTGCACCAGCGATCGGATGTAATGTGTCTGTGTCATAAACATAACCTTCAACTGAACCGAAGCCTGTCATGTAAACTGTAACGATATTTGAATATGCTGATTCACCTGCGTCGAAAACGTTTGTAACAGCGAATTCATAACCGTTCATGTTGTACTCAAGACCTTCAACTGTGTAGGTGTTGGTTGTGATAGGTGTTTCGTTGACCTTCACGCCGTCGCGGTAGAGGTTGTAGCTCTTGAATGTACGTGCTGCATCCCATGTGAACACTGCTGCATCGCCAGGATAAAGATTTGATTCTGCAATCTCCAAGCCTTCAACTGGGTCGATAGGTGTTGTGAAAGCTATGATTTCACCTTCTGTTGTGCCAGCGACGTTACGCTCGTTCACCTGTAAGAAGTATGACTGGTTAGGCTCGAGATCCATAAGGAATGCCGACTCAACGAGATAGTCTGTCCAGTCGATCAAAGCGGTTTGCGGAGGATACTGTGTGCCGAACAAAACCTGCATCTCTGTGGTGTAGTCGCCAAGGATCCACTCTGCGAGATATGGATCTGACACGTTGGTCTCACCGTCGTATGGAGAAACAACAACTGCCTGCTCAGGTGCCGGAACCTCGGTTGTCATCATGTCAACCTGGAAATTCTCTGTCTTTGACGCGACAGCCACGTAGTATGTACCTGCCGGGACATACATGTCGGCAATCTGGTAAACAGGATCTGTTGAACCGCCGCCAGATGTGACGTCGGCTGTGATTGTGATGTCATCTACTAAGAAATAATAAGCGTCATAAGCTGTACTTGCAATAGCAACATACTTTGTTCCTGCAGGGAATGTAGCTGTGTGCTCTGCATATAACTGAGAAGTTACAGTAACTTCATCACCAAAAGTAAATGCGCTTATATCATCAGTTGTGGTTGAATAACCAATTCTGTAAGATTCCGTATATGTATATGCTCTGCAATAGAAGCTCATTGTGCCACCGTTATTATCAGTCAATTCAGGTGAAATGAGATATTGTGGCGTATTTGTCGTCCATTTGAAACGGAAGCAATTGCTACCATTGTTAGCAGCGCCTGTATAAACACCAGTACCAGATTCACAATTATTCATTGTCCAATCGCCGATGCCGTCTTCCCAACCTTCTTCAATGAGGGTCTGAGTGTCGCGGTTGCCGCGTGTGTTCTGTGCTTTGGCCTCGTTGTACATCTGGGCTTTAGAAACGCCCATTGCTGTGCCGTCAACTGCCGCTATTTCGCTTTCAACAGCGTTAGGGTTGCTCTTGACAGTCATTGTGCCAAGGTCAACAGTAACCTCGCGACCTGTAGGAAGCTCGAGGAAACGGGTGTAGATAACAGGAGTGTAGGCTGTGTTGCTGCTCCATGCCGGTGATGTTGCGTTCGGATTGTATGTCCAAATCTTACCGTTTGTGGCGTCAACAGGGATTCTGCCGCAGTAGGAAGCGTATGGGCTGTCTGAATAGAAGATAACCCAGATGTCTTCACCTTCATTGACAAGAACCGGCTCTTCGAGGTTGATGTCGAAGAAATACAGAGCCTGTGGGTTTTCAGCAACGCCAAAGCTCACGAGCTCACCGTCGAATGGGGTTGCACCACCTTTAATGATATAGCACTCATAGTCGTACGACTCGCGTGCTGCTGCCTCAACTGTTGTGATTGAGGTGCCTGCAAGACCCAACTCCTCAATGTATGAGGCAGGGATCTGGTAGCCATAGTAGTAACCGCCGCCAGCCGAGAGGCCGTACCATGTGTTGGTGCCTGAATAAGCGTATGCAAACCACATTTGCATCGGGCCAGGATTTACTGTAGGACCGTTGTAAACATAGTTGTTGTCAGCATCAGGACCGCCAACACCGTTGAAGTCTTCGGTGTAAAGTCTTGTCTTTGCACCTGCACCGTTAGTACCTGCGCTGAACAAAACGTCGTTGTCGAAGGTCACTTTATAAACCGCGTCGGCAGCGTCGTCAGCCTGACCGAGCTCGTAGTTTCTGTAGATGCCTGTAGGGGCGTTGCCCTGGAATGGCATTGCTGTAACTTCTTCAGCCATTTCCCACACGTCGCCGTCAACCGGCTCGTACATCTCGGCTGTAGCGTCAATTGTGGTGAATGTTCTGTCGCTGTAAGAAACAAGAACCTGACCGTTCAGTGTGCCAGCGGCAGGAGTACCTGTCGTTGTTACACTGATAGGCATTGTACCATTGTAACCAAGAGCGTATGGAACCTCGGCCTCAACGGCGAAGTTGGCTGTACCGTCAACACCTGTCACAGTGGTAGGAGTACCCTGGTTGGTGATAGCTAACTCATACGGTTTCATCCATGCGCCTATAGGGCGAACGCCTAACTGCACAGGGTTTTCACTCGGCACGATGGTTGTTGCCGGAAGGTCTCCTTGCACAAATTCGAAAGTGGTTTTAGGCAGGAAGTTCCTCTGAGACGTAGAAGCACCAGATGAATTTCTTTGAATGGAAGCACCTGCTGCTGTTACACCATAGAAATAAGCGCTTTTATAATCACCTGCTGTTGATACAAATGTACCAATGAGAAGGTTTCCACCATTGTAAGTGTAGTTGTTGTCAAACACAACTTCCATTGTTGAACCGGTTCCGTTTAAAGCACCTTGATAAACTTGGGTGCATCCGCTTGGTCCAACAAAAGCACTTAAAGTTGTTCCCTCAATCTCAGTCATGTAAACTTGGAATGTAGCTGTCCAAGCGGATGTAGCTGGAGTACTTAAGTAGAATGTCAGTTTTGAAATCTGACCGCCTGGCAGAATTCCAATTTCACTTGCCGGAATGACAAACTCACTTTGACAGCCTTGCGTATCGGCATAATAGCCATACACCGGGATGTAACCGTTTGTAACTGTCCCGTCGCAGACTGTCACTTCGTCAGCTCTCATTGTACCCATGAAGGCAAACAAGAGCATCGTTAAAAATAGAAATGCTTTTTTCATAACAGAAAAATTTAGTTAATAATTATGTTAATTTTCTTCAATTTTTCATTTTTAACTCCAATAAGGAGCGTCACTTTTTAGGGTGACGTTCCTTATTATATTAATAGGTGTTCAATTACTTGGTAACAGTAATGCGTTTGACACTTGTACCGTTCTCAGTAATGATGTTGACCATGTAAACACCTGCTTCGAACTGAGCCATGTTGATGACCTTTTCGTCAGCGTTCACATCCATGTCGTAAACCACCTGACCCATTGCGTTGACAATGCTGATGTGCTTCATTGCTGTAGCCTCGATGCGGAGGTCGCCGCTTGTTGGGTTAGGATAGATTGAGTTGATGACTTCGTTCTCGCCGATGCTCAATGGCTGTGCAGCGTAGACGATAGTGTTGTGTCCGTCGCATGACTGGAGGTAGTCGCTGTCAACCCAAACAACTCTATATGTATGCTCTGCGAAGTCGCCTGCATCATATGTGAAGCTTGTGCTTGCTGTTGCGCCAACGAGTTCACCGTCGAAGAAGATGTTGTACTTGTTAGCTACGAGACCTGAAGGTGCTGGACCGCTACCTGCTTCAACGTAAGCGCGGATGTTCCAGTTGCCGCCGTATGAGCCGCTTGTTGCTGAGTAGAGTGATTCATACCATGTAGCACCGTCTGTTGAGAGCCATGAACCATTTGTCTGGCCTGGTGATGCACCGTCGTATGATGCTACATACTGACCGCTTGTGTTGTGCATGATGACCCAGATGTTCTGTTCAGCGTCGATTTCGACTGGTTCGCCCATTTCGATTTCAACGTTAGCTGTAATACCTGTTGTGGTGTATGGCTGTGAGTAGAGCTGTGTGCCAGGAGCTGATGTGCCGCCTTGGTAGATAGTCACTGTACCTGAACTTGCTGTGTGATCGAAGTATGAAATCTTGGTGAGTCTGTTGCCCTCGATTGTTCCTGCAGGGAACATGATGCCCCAGTAGAAGCCACCACCTGCTGACAAACCGATAGCGTCGTAGTTTGTACCATTGTCATAGTAGTACCAGTTACCGTCGCGGTCGTAGTTGATAGCGCCGAAGCCTGTACCTACGTTAGCAAGTGTACCTGCTTCCAATGCCTTGGCTGGAGCTGTCAATTCGATATCGTCAATGTTCAAGATGAACATGTCTGTGCAGTTGAAGTGGCGAATAGCAACCCAGATTTCCTGGCCTGCGTATGCGCTGAGGTCAACTGTCTTCTCATACCATGCACCCTGTGCTCTTGTCTGGCCGTTGCGACCGACAGATGCTGCACCTTCACCCTTAGCTGTCAATGTCCATTCAGCGACTGTTGTGAAGTCTGATGCTGATGTGTTGCCTGTTGTTGAAACTGCAACGCCATAGTGCTCAGCTGCGTAGCTTGCATCCTGTGCGCATGCATAGAACTTAATCTGTGTGTACTCACCCTTAGATGGTGATACGAGGAAGTTGTTTGGTGTCAAAGCTTGACCTGTCTGGTTAGCATATGAACCTGAGATCACGTATGCCTCTGATCCGTTGTGGCCTGTACCTGAGAGGTTGACGCCTGAGTTGTGGTAGATACCTGGGTTAGCGCTTGATACCCAACCGTTGCCGTCACCGTCACCGTCGATTGATGTCCAACCCATCATTGTGTTGTCATCGAAGTTGAATGATGTGCCCTGACCTGGGTTTGGATTCGGGTTCGGGTTTGGATTCGGGTTAGGTGTTGTGCCGTCCCATGCGATTGTCACATTGGTGTTGCCTGGAGTGTTAGCTGCCATGACTGTGTCAATCTGGTGAGCTGCGCCAGAGCAGTCTGTGTATGTGAAGTCTGCTGTTACATAAGGGCTCATACCTGTTGTGTAAACAACTGCCACACCAACTGTGTATGTTGTACCGACTGTAAGTTGGTCTTCGTCAAACTGGATGAAGTTGTCTGTTGTTTCACCATAGTATTGATTGTTGAACTTGATCATGTAGTACTGAGCAACTCTGTCGTTGACCGGAATCATAGCATCCCATGATGCGTAACCTGATCTTGAAACTGAAAGATAACCAACTGGCTTGAATACTTCTTCAAATGTTGCTGACAATACTGTTTCATCCCAAATGCTTACTGGAACGCTTACGAAGTTCGACTGATAGTCTTGGTGGAGGAATGTCACTACGTATTCACCCTTGCGGAAGTCTGTAATAGTGTCTGTACCGGTCTCATCGAGAGTAACAGTGAATGTTGTGTTCTCGAATGTGTTGTCGAATCTCACTGTCACACCTTCTGCTGTTGCATCCGGAAGAACTGCGTTAACAATAACTGTTGTCTTGATATCCTTTGGAAGGACATTTGACCAAACGATAGGTGTCTCAGGATCGTCGTTGCTTGTGCCACCACCTTCGTATGTGAGAGTGATGTCGTCAACCATCATGTAGTCGCCTGTTGGGTTAACACTGCTGTCCTTGCTGTATTTCCAAGTAAGTGTGTGTTCACCTGCTTCAACGTCGTAGCTGTATTCGTTCCAACCTGACTGGTTAGCGCCATAGCAGAACATCTGTGTACCGTCGAGTTCGAAGATGCACTTATCCCAAATTGATGAAGTACCTTCGCCCATGCACAATGCCCAGAATGAGATGTTACCGTCTGTTGGCAATGTCACTGTAGCGTCGATCTGTGATGTTGAGCTTGAAACACCGGCGTTGCTTGTCTTCATTGCTTTGCCTGTGTGACCACCGTCAACAACTGTCCAAGGATATGTACCTTGTGTTACGCCATTCGGGAACTGGCTGAAGTCGCCTGTTTCGAAGTCGATAACGGTTTCTGCGCGGTTACCACCCTTAGCTGGTGAAGGATAGATAGCTGATACACCATACTGATAGAGACCTGGTTCCATGTTGGCCCATCCGAAGTCAGCATATAATGTATCTGTTACGTTGCCTAAGTATACTGAGTCAGCTGCTACGAGAGCGTTTTCTTTGAGGATAGCTTTTCTGTAGACTGCATATTCCTGAACGCTGCGGCCCTTTGATGAACCATGCAATGTGATATCGTCAACGTTCAAGATGAACATGTCTGTGCAGTTGAAGTGGCGGATAGCAACCCAGATTTCCTGGCCTGCGTATGCGCTGAGGTCAACTGTCTTCTCATACCAGTTACCCTGTGCTCTTGTCTGGCCGTTACGACCGACTGATGTTGCACCCTGATCTTTAGCTGTCAATGTCCATTCAGCGACTGTTGTGAAGTCAGCTGCTGATGTGTTGCCTGTTGTTGAAACTGCAACGCCGAAGTGCTCAGCTGCGTAGCTTGCATCCTGTGCGCATGCGAAGAATGAAATTGATGTCCAAGCAGCCTTTGTAGGTGATACGAGGAAGTTGTTTGGTGTCAATGCTTGACCTGTCTGGTTAGCATATGAACCTGAAATCACGTATGCTTCTGATGCGTTGTGACCTGTACCTGACAAGCTGACGCCTGAGTTGTGGTAGATGCCTGGGTTAGCGCTTGATACCCAACCGTTGCCGTCACCGTCACCGTCGATTGATGTCCAACCCATCATTGTGTTGTCGTCGAAGTTGAATGTTTCGTCTGCAACTGGAGTTGTACCGCCTGGTGTGTTGCCACCTGGGTTAGGAACAGGGATAACCTCTGTCATAGACCATTTCACTCTTGACAAATCTGCATCCATTTCTTCTGCTACAACGCTCATAACTGGGTTGTAAACCTCGTGCATTGTGAAGTTGATTGTTTCTGTGCCCTGGTAAGCAAGAGTTACAGGATTTTCCATGTAGGCTGTTTCCATGCCTTCTTTTTCTGCCTTACCTATATTATAAATACCGGCTTTCACGTTTGCAATTGTGTAAACACCGCTTGCATTTGTTGTGCCTTGGTAAGCTGTAACGTTGCCAAATTCGTCTGTACCGTTGTATTTAACTGTAACGCCGGCGATTCCTGTGTTGCTGATGAGTTCTTTAACAGTACCTGTCAATGTGCCATAACCTGAAACCTTCACCACGACTGGATCTGATTTCTCTGATTCACCCTCATCGTAAACAGCTGTAACTGTCACATTGTGACCTGGTGTTACGTTGTATGGGAGGTTACCGAGGTTGTACTTGTTCTCTGTGATGAGTGAAGTGTTAGCTTTCACATCGCCATAGTAAACGTTGAAGCCCTGGATAGCACGGCCGCCCTTCTTGTCACCGCAAGTGAAGGTCACTTTTGGTAAGAAGTTACGCTGGTTGAATGTAACGCCTGACAAAGCTGAGCTGTTGTAACCTGATGCTGATGCACCTGTTGCTGTAACACCATAGAATGATGCTGATTTGTATGTGCCGTTCACTGTCTCCTGGATACCGACGAGGAGGTTGCCACCGCCGTATGTGTAAGGCTCGTCAAGGTTGATAACCATTGTTGTGCCTGTACCATCGAGGTAACCAGTGTAGCTGATCTGAGCGTTTGTTGCTGTGTAGTATGATGACAATGTTGTAGCGTCAACTTCCTGGAAGTAAACCTGGAACACGTCTGGTGCCCATGTTGCTGTTGCTGGTGAGCTGAGGTAGAATGTCAATGATGTGATTGCACCACCTGCCATCTCTTCAAGCATTTCAGCTGGATAAATCATCTCGCTTCTTGTGTAGTAGTCTGCCCAGAGACCGTAAACAGGAACGTATGAGTTGGTTTCTGTACCGTCAGCCACTGTGAGTTCACCTGTGAAGCCACCTGTGCCGGCGAGTTTCCATTTAATTAATGTAGTCTCGTCAACGAAGATATTTTCTTCTGAAGCTGTAACATTGCTTGGAGTAATCAAAGCTGTTGTGAAGCCCCAACGTTGACCTGTAACGGTGCCGTTTGAGTTCTTTACTTTGATCTGCCAGAAGTACTGTGTGTTAGCTGAAACGAGGCTTGTAACATTGAATGTACCATAAGCTGCGTCGACCACTGTCCAGTCCTGAGCAACTGTCATGTTGACTGGTGATGTGCCGAACAACACCTGATACTGTGATGCATTTTCACCACCTTCCCATGAAAGGACGATGTCGCCTTCAAGACCTGTTGCGCCGTTTGCTGGAGCGAGGTTGGTGATAGCTGTTGGAGCTGGCATCTGTTCGACTGTACCTTCAACTGTTGTGATTGCATCGCCTGCAACGATCATGTAGTATGTACCTTTGAGGAGGATCTGATCCTGCATTTCAGCCATTGCATAAGCAACTGGTTCGACTGCCAATGTTGGGTGGAAATCCAAAACCTTGTTGTAGATACCGATGAAATTACCTGTACCTGCGTTTACTGAGAACAAAGCGTCTTTTGCAAGTGTGAATTGGTAAACAGCGTCAGCAGCAATATTACCCTGAGCGCCATAGTAGTTAGCGTGGAGGTTTGCTGGCTCGTGTGAGAAGTTAGCGACACCTGCTGTGTATGACAATTGGAGTGTCTTTGCTGTCTCAACGATATCAGCTTCACCAGCTTCGTAGAGTGTAGCTGTCACAGGGATTGTGACGATGTCTCTGGTTTGTGCATAGAAGAGTGTGAATTCTTCTGCATAATTACCGGGAGCTGCATTATGATTCCATTCAACTTCGAAATCGATCATGTCACCTGTTTCAAGTGTCTGGTTGATTTCTTCGCTCAAAGCGAATGGTGTAGCACCTGATGTGTTACTCATTGAACCTTGAACATTTGCTGTTGCGCCATTGTTTTCAATTCTTGCTGTGAATGGTTCCATCCAACCGTTAGTTGGTCTTTCACCCAAAGCCCAAACGTCTGCTGGGGTAACAGCAAGGCTACCTGTTGGTGTTGGTGTTGGACCTGAACCTGGAGTGATGTCCAACATTACAACGCTCTTTTTTGCAAGAGTACTACCTGCCACACCTGGAGTGGTCGGGTCATACAATGCAGCGTCGCGATAAGCATAGATAGCTTGGGTTTCGTTGGTTGTCATAACGACGCTTGCTGCACCGCCGCTCCATGAACCCGTAACATCCTGGAAGCAAATCACCAAGTTATTTTCACCACTGTAGCTAAATGGTGTGCTGAGAGTGATTGTTGTCGCGACAGGATCTGTGATACCATTGGCCAAAGTTAATGTACCAACCAAGTCGCCTGCTGTCATGCTCACCCATGCGTTACCGTCGGCGAAAGCGGTTTCGCTCACTTCCTTCATGTAGACGTTTAGGTTACGAGCATAGCTTGATGTGTTCTTAAGCCACATCGTAAATTCATTGATGGTACCACCCATTCCAATTTCGTCAGCAGTGTAGATCTGCTGTGTGAATGAGTAGTTGTACAATGAGTACGTTGGCAGGTAACTATCGGTTACCGTTGATGTAGGGTCACCAATTGTTACCTCATCTGCTCTCAAGAAGCTTGTGCTTCCGAACAAGAGCACCATCAAAAAGAGAATAAGTTTTTTACTCATAATTTGAATGATTTTGTTAATAAAATTGTTAATTGTATTCTTATTTTTAAAGTTTTTAACTCGCAAATATACGCACTTTTTAAATACGCGCATGCGATTTTTTCATTTTTTTTTCAACAGACCTGCAAATTTTTTATCCGACGTGGATATTTTCTTTCACAAGTTTCATGATTTTTTCCTCGTCATTTCCGAGTTCGGCACGCAGATTTGCATCGTTAAAATTCCTCAGATATTTGATGAGGTAATCGATGATACTATCAGAAAATACGCCCTTTGCCGTGTAGATGGCCCTGTCTTTTTCGAGTTCGTCGGCCGCCTTCACGCATGAGTCAGGGAGCTGTTCAAGCGCCTCTGCCACAGCCTTGTTCTTGTCGTCGTGAATATTCACGCCAAGACCCACGTATGTCTTCTCTGCCACCTTGAGGGCTTCTGGGCTCTCCATGCCGTAGCGTGCCGCCGCGCACAATGCTGCCATAAGCAGATAGAGGTCGGCGCAACCGTCCGAAGCGCGCCACTCGAAAGTCTGCTTGTCGCTGAAGTCGCGGTTTGAAGGCTTCTCAACAGGATTCGCGTCGGCGAGCATGTCTTTTCCGTTGTTGATCCAGCCGAGTGGAACACGCACCAAAGCGCTTCTGTTTGAGAACGACCAGCACAACGATGTAGGAGCCTCCTGATGAGGCACTAAACGCATGAACGACAACGGGTTAGGATTTCCGAACGCCGGCAGTGAAGTACCTGCCATCATGTAGCCTGCAATGGCTTTCTTGGCGTAGTCGGTAAGCTCACCGTTTTTCACCATCACGCTCTTGCCGTTCTTGGTGAATTTGCAGTGCACGTGCAATCCGCTTCCGGCCTTGCCCACAGTGATCTTCGGAGCGAAGGTGATGGTCACTCCGTACTGGTATGCCAACTGACGCATAATCCATTTGGCCACAACGAGTTGGTCGGCTGCGTCTTCGATATTTGTAGGCAGAAATTCTATCTCGTTCTGCTCATAAATCTTGCCGTCTTTGGTGAAGTTTCCAACCTCCGAATGGCCGTATTTGATGAGGCCGCCGGCTTGTGCTATGAGGCGCATGGCTTCCACACGGTAGTCGGTGAACTTGTTGAACGGAGCGCTCTCGTGATAGCCTTTCTGGTCGGGCACTTCGTAGGTTTCCTCATCGTCGGCTATGATGTAGTATTCGAGTTCGCCCATTGTCTCCATCTTAAGGCCGGTGCTCTTCTGGAACACCTGATGAGCCTTGTGGAGGATGTACTCCGGTGAGCTCTCAAACGGTTCTCCGTCGCGGTTGTAGAACGAACAAAGGATGTCGACCGTCGGGATCTCGGTAAACGGGTTACGGAAAGCCGTTCTGAACTTCGGCATCACATAGAGGTCGCTCTTTCCTGCTTCGATAAACGGGAAGAGGCTTGAGCCGTCGACGCGCTCTCCTGCCGAGAGGATGTTGTCGAGGTGTTCATAGCTGTGGATTACGAAATTAAGGGTTTTGAGTCGGCCGTCCCATCCGCAATAATGGAAATTGATAAATTCCACTTGATTTTCTTCACAATAGCGGATAATATCCAGCTTTGTAAATTCTGCCGCCGGTTTCTGAAGATAGCTCACCAGCGAGTTTGGATTCATTTGAATTCTTGCGTCCATTACAATATATAATTTTTAAAAATCTTACAATGTAGTTGGACTTGCAAAGATACGGCAAAAAATTATACGTTCGACAATTTTTTCAACATTTTTTCAACAAAGCCCACTCCTTCCGACCAATGCGTCCCTCCATGTCATTCCGACCGAAGCGCAGCGGAGTGGAGGAATCTCGCATTCATTGAACGCTAACCATTCTGAGATTCCTCGCCTCTCGGCTCAGAATGACAATTCACTTCATGTAAAATCAGGCGCGGCTTGTTTGTTCATACTTATCAATTTGTCCCCGTCATGCCGCGTCACAACGTTACCGCTAACAGCACTCCATGTCATTCCGACCAATGCGTCCCTCCATGTCATTCCGACCGGAGCGCAGCGGAGTGGAGGAATCTCGCATTCATTGAACGTTAACGTCATCTGATATACCCTCTCTCATTCACAATTTCACGCCATTCTGGATTTATTGCGTTTATTAGTGTTTCTTTCTTTTTTCGTGTCCATTTTTTCAGTTGAGTTTCCCTGTCAATAGCATCGTTGATGTATGTAAACTCTTCGTAATAAATGCAATATTCGCAATTGTATTTGTCTGTAAACGATTTCTTAAACCGATGTGTTTTGTGTTGCCAGATTCTGTTTTCCAAATCTCCTGTAACACCGACGTACAAAACCTTTCGGGATTTGTTTGTCATAATGTAGATGTAATACTTGTGTCTTTGTCTCATATTTTTGATTTTTGTTAACGTCGTGGCGCGGCTTAACGGTTTTTTATGATTATCGCGTAACGTTTTGCCGCGCCAGAATAAAAACACTCCTCACCCCCATGTCATTCCGACCGGAGCGCAGCGGAGTGGAGGAATCCAGCGATCATTAAACTGAATATATCTCTAACAACCTCCTTGCTCCCTCATAGGCGCTTATTTTCTTGTCTTCGACATTCTTTTCAACGACACCAAGCCAGTTTTTGATTTTTTCGTTTTCGTAGAAATTGCTCTTCAGAGTGTTCTCTATGGTATCGAGCATCATCTGCACGTCCTGGCGGGCGCGTTTTTCGTCAAGATACCCTGATTTTCTTATGTTTTCGACGTGTTCGAGCACCATGTTCCAAACCTCAGGAACGTTGAAGTGCGTGAGAGCGGAGCACGTCGTCACCTTCACCTCCTGTCCCGACTCCGACGGCGGGAACAGATGCACGGCGTTGCGTATCTCGGCGGCGGCGCGGTCGGCACGATGCACGTTGTCGCCATCGGCTTTGTTAACCACAATGCCGTCGGCCATTTCCATGATGCCGCGTTTGATGCCTTGCAACTCGTCGCCGGCACCTCCGATGAGTACCAAGAGGAAGTAATCGACCATGGAATAGACGGCTGTTTCGCTCTGTCCGACGCCCACCGTCTCCACTATGATGGTGTCGAATCCCGCCGCCTCGCACAAAATGATAGCCTCACGCGTTTTACGCGCCACGCCACCCAAAGTGCCGGCGGATGCTGACGGTCGGATGTAGGCGTTGCGTTGCTGCGAGAGCATCTCCATACGGGTTTTGTCGCCCAAAATACTGCCTTTTGAACGCTGTGAGCTCGGGTCGATGGCGAGCACTGCGATGCGTTTGTTTTGCTTGCAGAGCTCCATGCCGAGCGCCTCGATGAAGGTGCTCTTTCCGGCTCCGGGAACGCCAGTGATACCTAAACGTAACGCTTTTCCGCTATGCGGAATGCATTCAGCTATGATTTCCTGCGCAAGCTTCTGATGAGCGGGCAAAGAACTCTCGACAAGGGTTATGGCCTTGCTCAATATGGTGATGTCGCCGGCAAGTATGCCGTCGACGTAGTCTTTCAAAGGGAGCAGCTTCTGCCGACTCGACATCAGCCTTTCCAACGCGTTAGGGTTAACCTGCACCGCATTCTGGTCGCCGCCAGTAACCTGCAGTGCAGATTCCCATTCGTGTTTCTGATTTTCAAAATGTTCATTTTCTACCATGTGGCAAAAATAAACATTTTTTTCATCATAAAATATTTTTAGTCAAAATTAAATCCGAAACCAATTGTAATTTGGTACATATCTTTGAAGTTGCCGTCATTATCATAGGCTTGGAAGAAGTCGGTGAGACCCATTCTTGCGAAGAGGACTCCGTCGTCACCAGCCAGTGAAACGATGGCGTTCAAACCAAACGGATTGTAGTCTAAATTATTGGAAATCAAGTGTTTGGAGCCTCCATATCTTGCATATGAGCGCACTCCGAAACGCCACTCTGCCTCAACACCGGCTGCCAGAGCCAATGGTGTGTCGTTGACATCGCACTGCACCTGAAGCATCAATGGGAGACGCAAGCTCCAGTAACGCAGGAAGCTACGGTGTGCATAGTGGTTTTCAGGACCGTTTCCGAAACCGTCTTCATCTGTTGGTCTTGAATAATCCCAAAGCGACATGAACTTTGCCTTATTGTCGTCGTCACTGTCGGTTCTCAAAACCATATCGTGTGAGAAATAGTTATAGCTGTTGCTGATACCGAGACCCCATGTCATGCCGAAATGACCTCCTTTTGTGCAGAAAATGGTGTGCTGGTTGTAGGTGCCCCACTCAAATGATGACGAGCGGATCGGGATATGTGCCTCAGGGCCGAATGGTCCGGTGTACAAGTCAAGATAACCGTAATACAAATCAGGTAATGTCTGATGAAGCTTGCTTCTGAAAACCTTCTCAACGATGGTTGTTGTTTCTTTGCCTTCGTTGGTTTCCTTAATAATGACTGTTGTTTTTTCCTGTGCGACAAGACCTGCCGTCGCAAGCAGCATGAAAGCCGCTAAAAGTGTCAATTTTTTCATGAGTTTATAATTTTATCTTTTTTCTCAAAACGCAAAAATACAAATTTTGCTGCATCCAACCTAAAATTTTTTTGCGTTAAAATTTAATAATCAAATACTATAACATTATTGATTGTAAAAATCCAATACTTTCACCCTATAAATATATTCATATTTGGCTTGCAGCATCTCGCTCTCCGACTTAAACAGGCGGTTTTTGCTTTCGTTGAGTTCGAGGAGATTCGCTTTACCGGCGTCATAACTCTCGCTCGAGTACCTGTAGGCTATCTCGGCGGCGTTGTATGTTTCCTCGGCAGCCTTGTATTTCTGTTCCGACGCGACGGCATTGTAGAAAGCCTGCTGTATCTCTTTTCTCAGTTCCTTCTTTGCTGTGTTTATTGCAATTTCTTGATTTTCAATCGATAACTTTGAAATATTTACATTGTATTTTGTCTGCATCGCATTGAAAATAGGTATGCTCAGCCTCACTCCCACCTGTGTTCTGCCGTTATTGCTCAGCTGGTCTTCAAATGGGTCGTTGACGTATCCTTGTGAGAAGTAGTTATAATAACCTGTGGAGTAGCCGGCATAGAGGCTCAGCGACGGATACCACGCTGATTTTCTTGACTTTACATCAGAATAAGCCTTCTCTAAACGCATGTTTGCCGCCTCTATTTTGGGTTGGTGTTGCAACGCGAACTCGTATGTCGTTTCTTGCGACGGCAACGAGGGCGAGGTCATGCCGTTGAAGTCTTCAGGCGATACCACGTCGAAGTCGTCAACCGATTCGAGCTCAAGGGTTTGCACAAGGTCTAAAATACTGAGCATCAATGTGTTATCAGCCTGCACCAAGGTCGATTTCGCTGTCGCCACCTGTGCCGCGCTCTCGTAAACATTCGATTCGGCTACTTTTCCGAGTTCGAACATCTGCTGTGTCTTGGCATACTGCTCCTCGGTGAGGGAGAGCTGTTTCTCGGCAACAGCCTTAAGTTCCTTATTATAAACCACTTGCATGTAATATGCCATGATGAGTAGTTTCAGGTCGTATTTCGCCGCTTCAAGATCTTTCTTCGAGGCCTCGAGTCCCAAATTGCTCGCTTTTGTCTGATAATAAAGGTTCAAACCGTTGAAAAGCGGCATGCCAAGTGATATTCCGAACGACGTCGAGGCGGAGTTGTTTTGCACGTAAACACCATTGGCAGAAGGCGATTGTCCGAATCCCAAACTCTGCGACGCCTCGGCGTTCACCGTCGGCAGCCAGGCGTTTTTCGACATTTTATATTGGAATGAGGCGCTGTTTTGGCTCACCACGCTCTGCAATATCGTCAGGTTATGCTCCATGGCGTAGTCAACGCACTCGTCGAGGGTCCAAACCTTCTGAGCATGCAACGAAAACGCCGTCGTTATTATTGCAATAATAAATATTATTTTTTTCATAATATAATATTATTTAAATATTTCATTTCCTCTTATTTGGTCACCTTCTTGCAATCCTTCTGTTATCACTATGTTAACTCCATCCGACAATCCTGTTTTTACAGGTGTTTTCACATTGTCTTTATACACGAATGTGCTGTCGTTGCTGTAAATTATACAGCTCTCTGGCACTGTGACGGCATCGACGGCCTGTTCGATCACAATCTCGCCGTTTGCGCTGTATCCCGCGCGCAGATAAACGCCATCGGGTATTATCAATCGGGCTTTCATCTGGAAGAACACCGCGCCGTTTTCCGACGTTCCTTTAGGTGCTATATATTCCAGGACTGCGTCAAACTTTTTGTCGTTCATAGCTCCTATTGTTATGATCATCGGCATTCCTTCGCTGATGCGTCCTACTTCTGTCTCGTCCATTTTTCCCACAAAAATCATATCGTGCATGTCGGCAACGGTGGCTATGGTGGTGCCATCGTTGAATGTGTTCGAGTTGATGACGCTGTTTCCGACCTTCACCGGAATGTCGAGAATCATACCGTCAATAGTTGATTTTATTGAGGTATTAGTGTATTCTGAGGCGTTTTTCGAGATGCCTTCCTTCACGATGTTGAGCTGGTCGAGGGCGTTGTTGTAGTTTTCCTTCGCCTGCTCGTATTCCAGCTGCGATTTCTCGAATTCCTCGGCGGCAATCAAACCTTTGTCTTTCAGTGTCTTCTGACGCTCAAACACTTTCTCCACATTGTCGAGGTTGAGTTTTGCTAGTTTCACCTGCGACTCGGTGGCGGCGAGGTTGGCCACGTCGGGGATGATTTTCACCATCGCTATGACCTCGTCTTTTTTCACCATCTGGCCTGCTTCTTTGTATATTTTAGAGATGATTCCCGACACTTGGGGTTTTATCGATACCTCGTCACGCGGATTGATTTGTCCTGTAACAACTGTCTTTTTCTCTATCGTTCCTATTGTTGCTTCCACCGTTTCATAAACCTTTTCCTGTGGCTTCGACTTCTTGAAAAGATAAGAGAACGTCCACAACACTCCTGCGATTAACGCAATGAAAAACAATGTTTTAAATACTTTTTTCATATCACTTGATTTAATTATTTAATATTCAAAATTCATTTTTTGTTGTCATTTCGAGCTTGTCGAGAAATCCTAAATATTTCTCCATTCCGCTTCGCTTCAGTCGAAATGACGATGGTTACTCTTCTCTTATCGCATCTATTGCTTTAATCTGTATCGCCCTAATTGCCGGAAGCACTCCTGCAAGCAATCCCGACAGCACAATTATTATCGTCGCCGCCACTGCCGCACCCAAGCCAATCTGCGGGTCGAGAAACATCACATCTTTAGATGGCGTATTGCCAACAAATCCTGACACTACCGCCATTATCGCCACACCGATGACAAGTCCCACGATACCTGCTAAAATTGTCAGCAACAGACTTTCGGCCATCACCTGACGGATAATAACCGATGGTTTTGCGCCAAGCGCGCGTCTGACGCCGATTTCACGAGTTCTCTCTTTGATTGTCACCAGCATGATGTTGCTCACGCCGACTACGCCAGAAAGCAGAGTGCCTATACCGACAATCCATATTAATATCTTTATTCCTAGGAACAAATAATCAAACATGGTGAAAACGTCCTCCAGATCAAAGCACATGAAAGCACCCTCGTCGTCAGGAGCAATATCGTGACGCTCGCGCAGTAAAGTCTTCACCTCCACCTGCACTTCTTTGGTGTTGTAACCTCTGGCGGTGGTAAACATAAAGAAATCAAACTTATTGCCGGTGTGATAAGCTATTTGCATCGTTGTCAAAGGCAAAACCACGGTTTCGTTAATCGTGCCCATAATGCTAACATTGCCGTTATAAGCCTCAACCACTCCAACTACCTGATAATAAATGCCATTTGCCTTAATCATCAAGCCCAGAGGATTTTTGTCGGCGCCGATAACATCCTCGTAAACCTTCTTTCCCAAGACGCACACTTTTCGGGCTTCAGCTATATCAGTCTCGTTGATGAAACGTCCGTAAAGCACCTTGCAGCGGTCAATTTCATTGTAATTAGGAAGCACACCCTTCATACTGAAATTACCACCTTTTATACCGTAAAACACATTGTTTTCGCCATTAAACGTCCATTGGCTCGATATTGGAGACAAATCGTCGATTCCCTTGATTTTCGTCTTAATCGCCTCCATGTCCGACATATCCAAGTGCCATACACGGTCTTTCTGATAGCCTTTATATGCCACGGTTGTGTTGTTCGGAATCATGAATGATGAATTGGTGGCAAAACCTTCGATCTGGCTTTGCAGACCGTTGTTGAAACCGTTTCCGCACGCCAGCAAAATCACCAGTATGAAGATGCCCCAGAACACACCGAAGGCTGTCAACAAACTGCGTGTTTTGTTGCGGGCGATTGTCTGCCAAATTTCGTTTATGTTATCTATATCAAACATTATCTATAGTTCATTGCCTCTATTGGTTTTACTTTCACTGAGTTCCATGCTGGTGCGAATCCTGCCGCCACACCGCTTACAATAAGCACCAATGTGGCTGAAATAACTATGCTAATATCCACTGTCGGGTTGACAAACACCGACATGCCCATTTCTGCATTTGTGCCCGCTCCGCTCGCTTCCATGATAGAGTTCACAATCTCCATCACACCAACACCGCAAATCATTCCGATATATCCGAAAATAGTAGTGATTACCAATGATTCCATAACTATCGAAAGCAATATCGAACGAGGTTTTGCACCTAAAGCCTTGCGGATTCCAATCTCGTTGGTTCTTTCCTTCACCGTGATTCGCATGATGTTGCTCACTCCGACCACTCCGGAAATTAACATCGCAATGCCGATAATCCATATGAAAATGTTGATTGTATTGAAAATCTTCATGGTTTCCAATGAGTTAATCATCTGACTTTCGATCCATACACCACGTTGGTCGTCAGGTGAAAACTCGTGCAACGTTGCGATTTTCTTTTTTAATTCTTTTGCGAAAACCTCGTTTTCTTCTTTTGTATCAAGACCTTTTGTAGTAAAAGTAAGCTGATAATATTCATTAACATTGTAAAGTGCACGTATGGTGCTGTATGGAGCAAAACACTGACCCATTTCACCGAAAGCCATTCCTTTTGAAACGCCGACAACAATAAAGCTTAAATCATTGATATACACCGTTTTACCAATCATTGATGTTTCTCCGGAAACGCGCATAAGCTCTTCGCTAGTGTTTTTGTCAATTACCACCACCTTAAGTTTGTTTTTCATGTCGTTTTCGTTGATAAAACGGCCTTCGACAATCTTTATTCCTTCTATATTTTTAAAGATAGGCTTCACGCCCTCCATGTTGACGTTTCGTGATTTCTCGCCGAAGACGAGAGTGCCGCCTTTCGACAGTACCGGCGACACCTCTTCGACCTGGTATAACGATTCAAGGAGTTGTATGTCTTTGTTATTCAACATGATATAGCGTCCTGCCTTGTGTCCTTTGTAAGGCAGTTCGGTCGAACTCGACCATATCGTATATGTGTTATTGATTCGGTCAGCGAAGTTGCTGTTGACACCGTTTTTCAGTCCGTTGCCGGCTGAGAGCAGGATTATCAGCATGAAGATACCCCACGAGATGGCGAATCCGGTAAGTATGGTTCTCAGCTTGTTGCGTCTGAGCGCCATGAAAATCTCCGACCAAAAATCTCTGTTAAACATTACTTTATCTCTTTTGTGAAATCCATTTTATCAGGATCGTTTTCCTCAATCGACTCGATCAAACCGTCTTTCAGATGCACGATTTTCCTTGTCAGGTTGGCTATTCCGCGTTCGTGAGTAACAACCACCATGGTGATTCCCGTAGCGTTGACCTCACGCAAAATCTGCATAACTTCGGCCGATGTCTTGCTGTCCAACGCGCCCGTAGGCTCGTCAGCAAGAATCAGTTTCGGAGAGGTGACAAGGGCTCTCGCAATGGAGACGCGCTGTTTTTGACCTCCGGAGAGTTCGTTTGGATAATGGTCAGCCCAGTTTTTCAAGCCGAAACGCTCAAGATATTCCATCGCCATCATGTTGCGTTTCTTGCGGTTCACACCCTGATAAAACAAAGGCAAAGCCACGTTTTCGAGCGCCGTTTTGAATGGAATCAGGTTAAACGACTGGAAAATAAACCCTATGAGTTTGTTTCTGAACTCCGCCGCCTGATTCTCCGATAGATTTTTCACTAGCTTTCCGGCAAGGTAATAGTCACCATCGTCGTAGTTGTCGAGTATACCTATTATATTTAATAAGGTGGACTTACCCGAACCGGAAGCTCCCATAATCGACACCAGCTCGCCCTCTTCCACATTGAGGTTGATGCCCTTCAACACATGCAACGGCTGCGCTCCGAAGTAGGTTTTGTTTATATTTTCAAGTTTTATCATAGTGTACTACGTATCTAAGACACTGCAAAAATAGTAAAATTTTTTTACATGCAAGAAAAAAATGAAAAAAATTTCATTTTTTGAGGATTCCGAACATATTATGCGAGGAATCTCGTATTAATAAACGTTAACACTGCTAATTTTGCTGCACAAACAGCAAAATTTTATTTCAAATAAGATGAAATGAAATCTTTCATCTTGTCGCCCGACAGGTTTTTCTCCAAAATAATGCCATTGGAGTCAAGAATTAAGTTTTGCGGAATAAACGCAATGGTATACTGTTCCGCGACAGCGTTTCTCCAGCCTTGCAAGTCTGAGACATGGTTTTTCCATGTGAGGTTGTCATCGGCGATAGCTTTTTTCCATGCGGCTTCGTCGGTGTCGAGAGAGATACTCACTATATCTAAACCTTTGTCTTTGAATTCGTTATATATTTTCACAAGATTAGGATTCTCCTTACGGCAGTCGGGGCACCATGAAGCCCAGAAATCGAGGATTATGATTTTAGCTGAGCCGATGAAGCTCGACATTCTGAAATCATTGCCATCAACATCTTTTTGTGTAAAATCGATATATGGCATACCCGGCTGTGTCAGTTTGAGACCTTCCATGTATTCAATGACGAGGTTTTTATAAGCGCTTTGCATTTCTTGTGGCATAGTCTCGCTAAGCTTGTCGAGATCTTCAATTTGAAAAGCCCATTTATAACGGTACAATGCGTATGCGCTAATCGGATTATCAATGTTTTGCTTCACAAAATCAAGAACAAAGTAGTAAATTTCCTGCTCGTCTTCAATTTCATTTACTTCTTGCATAAACTTGTTAAGTTTCTCCTGACTCTCTGAAGCCAAAACATTGATTCCGTTATATTTTTGATAGTCACCTGTGATTGTAACATCTTGATTATCAGCGAAGAACGTCAACGGGCGCCTCCAACCTTTAATCATTACACTATAGGCGTCGAGATTTTCACTTTGTTTCACTTTAAACACAGCTGTATTGTCTGTTGCCACAACAGAATCCAGGTTGTTCATAACGCTGCCGTCGTATCTCTGAAGATAAACGGTTTTACCTGTTGAATTTTCAAGATTCACATTGATTTTGAATGACTTGGTGCATGACACCATGCTGATCATAACTAAAGCTGCAATGAATAATTTTTTCATATGATTATTTCTTTAATGGTTTAAATACGTATATTATTAAAATTATCACAAATAACGAGAACGGAGCGCTCAGCAAAACCTGAAGTAAAACCGTTCCTAACAGTCTGATACTGAATGCTTCAAGCCAAAATAGGAGCAGATTGTGCAACAACAGAAGCAACAAGCCGTAAAGCAAAAACCACTGCAGTCCCATTTCTGAAACCGAAGGTGCCGTTTTATCTTCTATATCGCTTTTTCTTGTAGTGATTCCTATGATATACGGACGCATGTAGGCCATGAAAACAGTCGCCGCTGCATTCAATCCAGGCGTTCCGTTGAACAGATCCACCAACATTCCTATGACAAAACCCTCAACCAGCAAACGCCATTTCGGAGTGTCGAAAGGCAAAAGCATGATAAAAAGTACATAAATATAAGGATGGATATAGTTTCCGAGACGAATGTTATCGAAAACCAACACCTGCATGACAACCAGGGCAATGAATCGTATTATATTGCGTATCAACGTGTTATACATAACGAATCTATTTCTGCCTTAAAATTGTTTTTAACAACATAAACATGCCGCAATGTACTGAAATTTGTCGAAAACTTCAGTTTTGCCGTACTGAAAATGCCGTTTTCATCGTCGAGATTTTCCTCAATTGTCCCAACCATTATGTCGGCAGGAAATGAATTTGAGAAACCGCTGGTCACCAAGGTGTCGCCCACATTTATTACAAGATGCGACGGGATGTCCTTCACCAAACCGTAACGATAATATTCATTATCCCAAACAACATTCGCAACATATTGATTATCAACAAATCTACAACTTACAATGGTCTTGGTGTTAAGCATGCTCATTATCGAAGCGTAATGTTTGCTTACGTTGAGCACCTTGCCCACGACACCTTCGCCGCAAATCACACCCATATCTGGTTCTATACCGTCGATGCTGCCTTTGTCGATAACAATATAATTGTTTGTTTCATAGATGTTGTTATCAACCACATGTGCCGGAATGTAGGTGAATTTATCATCGTAATAGGCAGTGTCGGCTTCCACCTCATCACATCCTAACCTACTCAGTAACAATGCGTTTTGTTCGGCGAGTAATTCATTTTCACTTTTAAGATGCAGATAATCGTTCCAGTTTGACGTCGTCTTATGAATTCCGCCTGAGATGCTGTTCGACACGCTTACCATTTTTCTGTTATGATAAGGAAGGCTCTGCACAACTAGTATGATGCACAATATCTCCAGCAGAATAAAAACTATTGCTGCACTATATTTCTTTATGAAAATGAATAAGTTATACATCCCCGATTATTTTATCAGGAACGGGAAACCGTCGAAGTTCTTCAGAGCTATGCCTGTACCGCGTGCCACTGCGCGAAGCGGGTCTTCAGCCACGTGGATAGGAAGCTGTGTCCTGTCGTGCAGACGTTTGTCGAGACCTCTCAGCAAAGCACCGCCGCCAGTCAGATAGATACCCGTTCTGTAGATATCGGCTGAAAGCTCAGGTGGTGTTGTCTCAAGAGTGTTAAGCACCGCGGTCTCGATTTTCGAAACGCTCTTATCTAAGCAATGTGCTATTTCCTTATAGTTTACTTGGATTTCCTTCGGAATACCGGTGAGCATGTCGCGTCCGTGCACAGCATAGTCCTCTGGTGGGTTGTCGAGGTCTTGGATAGCCGCTCCAACTTCTATCTTGATAAGCTCAGCTGTGCGTTCTCCAACGTTGAGGTTGTGCTCTTTACGCATGTATTCAACGATTTCGTCGGTGAAGTCGTCGCCGGCGATACGGATTGACTTGTTTGTGACAATGCCACCGAGTGCGATGACGGCGATTTCAGAGGTTCCTCCTCCGATGTCGACAATCATGTTACCCATTGGCTCAAGCACGTCGATGCCGATACCGATAGCGGCGGCCATAGGCTCGTGAATGAGTCGTACTTCTTTTGCGCCAGCCTGCTCAGCACTGTCTTTAACGGCTCTCTCCTCCACCTCGGTGATACCTGAAGGGATGCAGATAACCATCTTCAACGCGGGCGGGAACAGAGAGTTGTGGAAGTTTATCATCTTGATCATTTCTCTCAACATGTATTCCGCAGCTTGGAAGTCGGCGATGACGCCATCACGCAAAGGCCTGATGGTTCTGATATTTTCGTGAGTTTTACCATGCATCATCATGGCGCGTTTTCCCACCGCCATAATCTGGTTGGTGTCACGTTTTATAGCGACGATTGAAGGCTCGTCGACCACAACTTTGTCGTTGTACATGATGATGGTGTTGGCTGTGCCAAGGTCGATTGCCAATTCTTTATCGAAGAATGAAAATAATCCCATGATATTATTTTTTTAGTGTTTGAAATGTCTGTATCCTGTGAAAACCATAGCGATTCCGAGCTTGTTGCATGCGTCGATCGACTCTTGGTCGCGCACCGAGCCGCCAGGTTGAATTATCGATTTGATGCCGGCCTCGCTTGCAATCTCCACACAGTCGGAGAATGGGAAGAAAGCGTCGGAAGCCAACACAGCGCCATTGAGGTCGAAATTGAAACTCTTAGCTTTTGCTATCGCCTGACGCAACGAGTCGACACGTGAGGTCTGACCTATGCCTGAAGCGTAAAGCTGTTTGTTTTTTGCAAGAACGATAGCGTTTGAACGACTGTGCTTCACTATCTTATTTGCAAAAATCAAATCATCAACATCTTGATTATCAATAAGTTTCTCTGTTACGGGTTTGAAATCGTCTTTTGTCTCTATGTGAAGGTCACGATCCTGTTCCAAAATGCCATTGAGTGCCGATTTATAAACCTTTTCAGGGAATTTGTTTGATTTCAGCTTAAGCACGATGCGGTTTTTCTTCGAGAAGAGGATGTCGAGCACGCCATCTTCATAGCCTGGCGCCACGCACACCTCAAAAAACATCTTGTTCATCTCTTCGGCCGTCTTCACGTCGATGACGCGGTTGCTGACGAACACTCCGCCAAAGGCTGATACCGGATCGCCAGCCAAAGCAGCATCGTAAGCCTCTGATATTGATGGTCTTGAGGCTATCCCGCAAGGGTTGTTATGTTTCAAAATCGCAAATGTCGGCTCATCAAACTCGCGAATGAGGTTCAAACCTGCTTCGAGGTCGAGTAAGTTGTTGTACGACAAGTCTTTACCGTGCAATTTTTCAAAAACATCATCCAAATCGCCTTTAAACACAGCCTGTTGATGAGGGTTTTCGCCGTATCTCAAAGGAGTCTCTTTCTCACCTGAGAACCAGTTAAAGATAGCAGTGTCGTAGTGCGAGCTTGTTGCGAAAGCATATTTCGCGAAACGTTTTCTGTCGTCCAAAGTTGTGCAACCGCCTTGTTTTTCGTACATCTCCATAAATTCCTGATAATAATTTGAAGATGGCACTATGAGGCAGTCTTTAAAGTTTTTCGCCCCGGCACGGATGAGCGAGATGCCGCCGATGTCAATCTTTTCGATGATTTGAACCTCATCATTGGTGTTTCTCACTGTCTCCTCGAAAGGATAAAGGTCGACGATAACGAGGTCGAGAGCCGGAATCTCATACTGTTTCATCTCAGCGAGGTCGGTGTCGTTATCGAGACGCCCGAGAATTCCGCCAAACACCTTTGGATGCAGGGTTTTTACTCTGCCGCCAAGAATCGAAGGATAGCCGGTCAGCGACTCCACCGAACGCACGCTGTCGTCGATTTTCTTGATGAAATCAAGTGTTCCGCCGGTAGCATAAATTTGGACGCCGTTCTTTTTCAAAAGAGCGACGATTTTGTCAAGGTCAGTCTTGTAAAATACTGATATTAAAGCACTTGTGATTTTTTTGGATGACATTTTTCGTATATGTTTTAAATTGCAAATATAATAAAAAGTTAAAAAATAAGAAGGAAAAGCTAAAAGTTTTTTTGAAGTTTTATAACTTTTTGTGTATTAGTATTTTATAAAATTATTTAATTTTTTATGAATTTTTTCTTGGAAAAAAGAAATGTTTTTTGTAATTTTGCAAGTTAAATTTTGTTTTTGAGTGGAAACACGTTGGATTATAGCAAAAGATGTAGATAAACAATTAGTTAAGGGCTTGTCGGAGTCGCTTGGCATCGATGAGATTTTAACTACTTTGTTGGTTCAGCGTGGTATTACCAATTACGATGAGGCGAAAAACTTCTTCCGTCCTTCTCTCGAGCATCTTCATGACCCATTCCTGATGAAGGATATGGACAAAGCGGTCGACCGTCTTCAAAAAGCGATGAACGACGGTGAGAAAATCTTGATTTACGGCGATTATGACGTCGACGGAACAACGGCTGTCGCCTTGATTTATACTTACTTAAAGAATTTCGTCAACAAAAAGAAAATAGAGTTCTACATCCCTGACCGTTACGACGAGGGATACGGAATTTCATATAAAGGCATCGACTACGCCGCTGAAAACGGCTTCGGTCTCGTCATTGTGCTTGATTGCGGCATCAAGGCTGTTGAAAAGATTGAATATGCCAACGAACGAGGCGTCGACTTCATCATCTGCGACCATCATCGTCCGGATGAAGTGATTCCAAACGCCGTAGCGGTGCTCGACTCAAAACGTCCCGATTGCCAGTATCCTTACAAGGAACTCTCAGGTTGTGGTGTTGGTTTCAAGCTCATCACAGCATTGTCGATGCGTCTCGGCAGACCAATTGAAGAAGTCTACGAACTCCTTGATTATGTTGCAGTTAGCATCGCCGCCGATATCGTTCCTATCACTGGCGAGAACAGAGTTTTGGCATATTTCGGACTGAAACGTCTCAACAAAAACCCTCGTCCGGGCATAGAAGCGGTGTTGCGTCAAGCTAATATCGGACGCAGAAAGGATGTCCCTATAACCGAAGGCGAACCGGCCAGCGCTCTCGAAAGAGAGATGACAATTAGCGACTTGGTGTTCCTTATCGGACCACGTATCAATGCGGCCGGTCGTCTCGAGAAGGCAAGCGACTCGGTGCGACTGCTGCTCGCAACCAACTACGACCACGCCGAGAAACTCGCTGCCAGCATCAACGACCTCAACTCGAAACGTCGTGAGTTCGACAACGCCATCACCGAAGAAGCACTCCAGATGATCGACGCCGACGAGAAGCTGCGTAACGCCAAGAGCACCGTGATCTTCAATGAAAACTGGCATAAAGGCGTTATCGGTATCGTGGCGTCACGACTCACCGACTCATACTACCGCCCGACTATAGTGCTGACACGCTCAGGCAACCTCATCACAGGTTCAGCGCGTTCAATAAAGAATTTCGACATCTACGACGCCATCGACGACTGCTCCGATTTACTCGAGCATTTCGGCGGACACAAATATGCGGCGGGATTGTCACTGAAACCTGAAAATCTTAAAGAATTCTCCGAAAGATTCGAGAAATACGTGTCGGAACACCTCGAGGAGGAAGACCTCACGCCTGAACTCAACGTCGACATCCAGATGGATTTCACCAACATCACGCCTAAGTTTGTGCGCATACTCAAGCAGTTCGCTCCGTTCGGACCAGGCAACCTCTCGCCGGTGTTCTTAACCAAAAATGTCGTCGACGCAGGTTTTTCACGTGCCGTTGGAAATCGTAAACACTTGAAACTTAGCGTTATGCAGCAGGGCAACACCGATTTTGTTTTCTCGGGCATAGCATTCCAAAAAGGCGATTTATACGAGCGCATTCATGAAAAAGAACCTTTCACAATGTGCTATTACATCGAAGAGAACTTCTGGCAAGGAAAGACCACTCTTCAACTCAACGTTAAAGACATCAAATTCTAATCCTCTTTTCGCAAAAACTTATTCTAAAAAAGATTTCTCGACTCCATTTCATTCCGCTAGAAATGACGGGATTATCTGAAGAAAATCACCCTGATAATTAATGCTATTCCACAGAGAGCAAGGACGATACCCGTTCCTTGGTTGAGGAGTTTCATGCGCCGTTCGGTGAAGAAACGTTTTAGAGAATAGGATCCAACGATTTTCAAGATATCTATCGCAAAAACTGTGGCGAAAGTGCCCACGAAAAACAGCATCACATAGTATTCATTGCCGTTGTAAATCTCTGATCCTGAGACTGTTGCGACTGTAGCTGTCCAGAACACCCAGATGAACGGGTTGAAGATGTTCATCACGAAACCTTTTGATAGATACACGTACCACCTCGGGCCGTCTTTGGCATCACGTTTGATATCAAGTTTTTCGTCGATTTTATCAAGTTGTTGGTCTATTTTTTCAAATTTTTTCTCCATCTCGGCAAGCTGAGCGCTTTTTTTCTCAGACCGAGCCACTATTTTTTCAGGTTTACTATAAAAAGTAAAAACTCCGAATCCTATGATTATCAATCCTGCTGTGACACCTGCAAGAACCATGTTCCCGCTGTCGTCAAGGGTAAGCTGTATCGATGTCATCATCATAAGCACGACGACAAAAATATCGCTCAACAACACTCCGGAGTCAAACAACAGCGCCGTTTTGAAGCCTTTGCTAATACTGGTTTGGATCAGCAAAAAGAATGCCGGCCCAACTCCAAAGATTGTAGCCAAGGTCAAACCCATCAATGCGCCATGAAAGAAAACCATATTTACTCGTACTTTTCAAAGAGACAAAGGTACGAATATTTTTTAATATCCAGCGCTTTTTTCTTCGCAATTATTTGCTCGCCACAACGACTGCCTTTTTAAATCTTTTTATATCTCCTTGAATATCAAACACTTCTACAAAAACCACATAGATTCCAACAGGGCTAATTCCACCGTTCTCATCTAAGCCATTCCACACAAAACTGCTTTGATTCGCTATATTCTGGCAGTTTACGAGGTTCCTGACGAGTCGTCCATTATGATCGAAAATCATGATTTTAGCTGTATATCCGCTTTCGAAATCAGCTAAATTTATTGTAGTTACGTCATCAAAACCATCGCCGTCGGGAGAAAAAACTGGTGGATTTATTTTAACACCGGCTTTTTCGCCCTCGTTTTCAACAAAAACCGAGTTTTGGTAACCAGGCGTTCCATACAAAGGAGCCGCCGCCGAGTGCCAATTTTCAGAATCGTCGAAACAAATGTACGGACTCACTCTTTCAAGCGAGACGCCTTTTGTTTCCGTCAGCAGGGGATAATGTGAATCTTCGGAATAACTCATGAAATCTATGATGTGTTTGCCAAAATATAATACGGCGGCGGCTCCACTGTTGGGATATGAAGGAAAACTTTTCATTGTGATGAAATTTTCCGTCGAACATTCGTATTGATAGCCTATTTCTTCAGGTGTCGTCGTTAACAAAAGATACGAATTCGGTAAAAGTTGACGGTTTTCAGCACAAATTTCCTTTATTGTTGTATCAGGAGGATTTGGAAATATTTGTTTTATCATTCCAAGTTTTAAATCACTGATATTCAATACTTTATCAGATTTATTAAATATCTCGACATAATCCGAGGCGGGATTGATCGGGTTAAAAAGAATCTCATTGATGACCACATCGCCCACTAACGCATCGCTCGGGAGACCGAAAGCATAACTACAACCATCCAAGATGGGTGCTCCCGAGCAATTTGTTAAACCAAAAACTGATATTTTATAAAAAGAATGAACCAAGAAAGCCTGCGGGAAATACAGGGTTATGCTTTTAGCATCTTGTGATGGAACAACATAATATGGATGGGTATTAAATTCAACAATAGTATAATTATCAGCGTTTCCTAATGATTGCGAATCCATTTTCTGATTAAAAAACACTTTTATGCTATTTTCTGAAAGCACATCGATATAATCTATTGCCGGTGTTATGTAAACAATTCCGTCGACAGAATTCTTCGCGCCTGGAGTTCCGCCTTTATGATCACAGCTGGCACGCCAGTTTTCAGCCGCCAAACACGGAGAGTGTGGGTCTATCTGTTCCAACGACCATCCACCTTCAGATTTTCCGTTGTCACGATACCAAGTTTTATCAAAAAATAATTCAAAAATAAAAGTTTTATGAAACTCTAAATAAATCAAAGAACCAGTATTTGGTATCGAAAACGATGAAAAACCCACACATTCACCGTATTCAGACAAAAATTCAATACAATCGTCCTTACATAAAATAACATATCCATCTGATTGAATATCAATATCTTGTGTTATCTTCTTCTCGGTATTGCCAATAACCAGAACCCAATCTTTTAAATTAATGGTGTGATTTGTGGTGTTGTATAATTCAATATACTCACACGAAGGCAGCCCAACACTCGGCTCGGGATCAACCATTATCTCGTTTATCACGATATCATTTTCATGCACATTATAATAATTAAATGTGTGATGAATGTTTTCGCTAATGTTTCCGGAAAAATCCTGTATCTTATTGATAGTCAAGGTGTAATATATTCCTTCTTCAATGGTTTTTGAAAACGACAGGATTAAAGAAGCATGGTTGCTTCCGTTGTATTCAGCATACATTGGTGTTCCAATATTGTTATCAAGCTGATAATTATCCGCATCAAGAGCAAAAACATTGTCAACAGGCTCACTAAAATCCAATTGGATCTTGTTATATTTCAATACTATAAGACTATGTAATTGCGGCTGCTCCGAATCCACAATAAACGGGCCGGCATAAACATCGTCGAGATAAACTTTTTTAGCGTTGCTGGCACTATATGTTACTTTAATTCCAAACTGTCCTGATGGCTCATATGTGTTATCAACACCTTGAGCTTCAAGAATATAGTCGTCTGATCCTGTTTTATCTACATATATCTTCCACTGTCCTTCCGCGTCTCGCGTAATCTTGAAGAAAGCGGAGAACGACGTCGCGATGAACGTGTCGGTTCCACGACAGACGCTAACGCTTGTCTCACCTTCAACACGTTGTAAATCAACGACATCATTGCTCCCCGCTTCTCCAAACCTAACAAAATACTTATCACAAAGATAAATGTCACTGTAGTTCTTCGTTGAAGGTGAGAACGCTTCGCGAAGCCAGAAACGCCATTCAAATTCGCCGTCAGAAACACCATTTGCCACGTCAGCATCGCAAAATAAATACGCTTCCCCGGCAGTTTCAGCATTCAGCTGCAACTGAAGATTGTCATTTATCACAAAAAAAGCTTCCGTCCCGATCCATGCAGGATTATCAGTGAAATCTCCGTCGGAGAAGTCGTCCAAAACCTGTCCGAAACCGTAAAACGGCATTATTAATATAAGGTAGGTCAATATCTTTAACATTTTTGCATCCATAGCATTAATTATTGGAGTTTTTTTCTTACTTTTGCGCAAAACTATAACATATTTTTTTAAGGTTTTTCGTTTTTAACAATTTTTAACATAAGCTGCGGAAAAATGGCGGAAATCTTAATAAAACATGTAATATTCAGGCATAATTGTTAAAAAATTTTAACATTTCGGAAGGAGAAAAAAATGAAAATTGCGGTCATTGGAGCCACTGGGCTCGTCGGACAAAAAATGCTTCAGGTTTTGGCGGAACGCAACCTGCCAATCGATGAGTTGATTGTGGCGGCATCGGAGCGTTCTATTGGAAAAACTACAAATTTCAAAGGCAAACCATATACTCTGATTTCCGTTGAAGACGCTATAGAAAAACGTCCCGATATCGCGATTTTCTCAGCAGGAGCCGATGCTTCACTAAAATACGCTCCTCTTTTTGCGGCAAAAGGCACTTATGTCGTCGACAACAGCTCCGCCTGGCGCAAAAAAGAAGGGTTCCCGTTGGTGGTTCCAGAAATAAACGCCAGCGACATAACTACTGATACTCATATCATTGCAAATCCAAACTGCTCGACCATCGAGCTTGTAATGGCTCTTGCACCAATGCACCGCCGTTACGGCATCAAACGCATTGTTGTGTCGACATATCAGTCGGTGAGCGGCAGCGGCATCAAAGGGTTAAACCAGCTGCATTTGGAGCAACGCGGAGAGAAATCAGAAAATCCTGCATATCCTCACCAGATACACGAAAACATTATCCCTCACGGAGGCAATTTCCTCGAAGACGGAAACACCACTGAAGAGGAAAAACTTATTTTCGAGACGAATAAGATCTTACATTCAAAGATAGCCGTCTCGGCAACAGTGGCACGTGTTCCTGTTTTTGGCGGACATTCAGAATCGGTGAATGTGGAGTTTTCACAACCTTATGATTTACAAGAAATTAGGTCTATTTTAGAAAAAACTCCCGGCATTATCGTAGCCGACAACCCTAGCGAAAATCTTTATCCGACACCATTGATTGCATACGACAAAGACGAGGTGTTTGTTGGCAGAATGAGACGCGACAACAGCATCGCAAATGGTTTCAATTTCTGGGTTGTTTCAGATAACATCAGAAAAGGAGCGGCGACAAATGCAGTTCAAATCGCAGAATATTTGATTAAGCGTTTTTTCGACCTTTAGATACTATTTTGTGATGAAATTTCTCTATTTGTGACGAAATAAGAAAAAATTCGACCAAAAGATATAAATGAAGATATATTACGACATAGAAAATTTTAAAAAAGTATCAAATGCTGTCGTTACCATCGGGACATTCGACGGGGTGCACGTTGGACATCAGGAGATTTTGAGAAATCTGGTGAATCGGGCTAAGGAAATCGGCGGCGAAAGTGTTGTTGTGACGTTTTATCCGCACCCTAGACAGGTTCTCAATGGCGACTCAAACATTCGTTTCATATCGACTCAAGAAGAAAAAATCCATCATCTTGAAGCATTAGGTATTGATAATCTTATCATTATAAAATTCACAAAAGGGTTTGCAAACACCTCATCCGAAGATTTCATTAAAAACTACATAGTAAAAAATATCGCACCGGCTGTGTTGATTATAGGCTACGACCATCATTTCGGAAGTGGCAGAACCGGTGACTTCAGCATGCTCTATGATCTTGGAAATCAATATCGTTTCAAAGTTGAGAAGATTCAGGAACAAGACATTGAAAATGTAGCTGTCAGCTCCACAAAAATCCGTCATTTTTTGGAAAACGGCGACATAAAACATGCGAATATGCTGCTCGGATACGAGTTTTCATATACCGGAAAAGTCATAAAAGGTCAACAGGTTGGCCATAAAATAGGTTTCCCAACAGCTAATATTGAAGTTGCAAAAGAATTTCAACTTATTGAAAAACAAGGTGTTTATGCAACTTTTGTTGATGTCGGCGGCAAATCATATCCGGCAATGACATATATAGGCAAACGTCCGACATTGCACGACAACCGTCCACAAAGCATCGAAAGCAACATCATAAACTTCGATGAAGACATTTATGGCAAGGAAATCAAGGTGAGATTTGTTGATTTTGTGCGTGACGACATAAAATTTGATGATACAGAGGCTTTGAAAAATCAAATAGAAAAAGATAAATTAAATATTATAAACATTTTAAATTAAATACTATGAAGAAATTCCTAACATTATTTGCAATTATCTGCCTTCTCGGGATGACGAAGGCGAGTGCATGCACCAACTTCCTTGTCACCAAGGGAGCATCAGTCGACGGCTCGACTATGATTTCGTATGCCGCTGATTCTCATGTACTTTACGGTGAATTATATCATTATCCGGCAGCTGATTATCCGGAAGGCGCAATGCGTGACCTTTACGATTGGGACAGTGGCCGTTACCTCGGTCAGATTCCGGAAGTGCGCCACACCTATAATGTCGTAGGCAACATGAACGAATATCAACTAGCTATCGGTGAGACCACTTACGGCGGACTTGAGTGCCTCTGGGAAGGTGAAGGATTGATGGATTATGGCACCTTGATTTACATCTCGTTACAGCGCTGCAAGACAGCTCGCGAGGCCATCAAAAATATCGCCGAACTTACAGCAAAATATGGTTATATCAGCGAAGGCGAGTCGTTCTCAATTGCCGACACCGAAGAAGTTTGGATCATGGAAGTGATTGGAAAAGGAAAGTTTGAAAAAGGCATGGTGTGGGTGGCACGCCGCATCCCTGACGGATATGTATGCGGTCACGCCAACCAGGCACGTATCACAAAATTCCCTCTCGCAAAGAAAAACAAGACATCTGTCACGTCAAAGGATTTCAAGAAATTCATGAAAGACATGAGCATTGACTGCATTTATTCAGAAGATGTTATTTCGTTCGCAAAGAAGAACAATCTTTACGTTGGTAAAGACGAAGACTTCTCGTTCTCAGATGTTTACGCTCCCGTTGACTTCGGCGCGGCACGTGGCTGTGAAATCCGCGTGTGGGCTATGTTCAACCAGGTTGCAGAAGGCATGGACGCTTATTGGGACTATGCCACTGGCCGCAACATCCAACGCGTAAAACCATACGTTGTTGGTGAGCCTCAGACAGTTGAGAACTTCCCGAGCAACAGAATGCCTCTTTGGGTGAAACCTAGCAAAAAAGTGTCGGTTCTCGATATGATGAGCTTCATGCGCGACCATCTCGAGGGCACAGAACTCGACATGAGCAAAGACCTCGGCGCAGGTCCATTCCACTGCCCATATCGTTGGCGTCCAATGGGTTGGGAAATCGACGGCGTAGGTTATGTGCACGAGAGAACAACAGCCACACAGCAAACAGGCTTCTCATTCGTTTCACAGAGCAATGCCAACAGCATCCCTGAAATCGGCGGTATCATCTGGTGGGGTGTCGACGACGCGGCAAGCACAGTATACTGCCCGATGTACACCTGCATGACAGAAATTCCGCTCTGCTATCGTGAAGGTAACGGCTCGATGATGGAATTTTCCGAGACATCAGGATTCTGGATTTTCAACCAGATGTCGAACTGGGCTTACACAAAATATGACTACATCCATCCGGAAATAGCTAAAAAACAAGCAGAATATGAAGAAGGTTGGGTAAAATCAGTGCAAAACGTCAACGCGAAAGCCGCTGAACTTTATGCCCAAGACCCGGCAAGTGCAGTGGAATTCCTCACAAAATACTCAAACGACGAGGCTACAACACTCTGCAACGAATGGAAAGCGTTCTATCAGCAGCTCTTTGTGAAATACATGGACGGCAACGTGAAGACAGCGCGCGAAGTTCCTGAAGGTTACAAATACTATGCACCTAAAGTTGAACAGCCGAAATACAGCGAAGAGTTCTACAGAGCTATCATTAAAGAAACAGGTGATAAGCTGAAAGCTTATTAATGATTAATAAAAACCAAACGACATAAACCAGTCTGAATAAGCTTCGCTCACCACAAGGCCTGTTTTATTGTCGTTTGGTTTTTTAAAAATATGTTATTCTTATAACATCTTAAAAATAATCGTCTCAATGTTGATTCCTTCAGCTTGAGCGGTATAGTTACGAACAAGGCGGTGGCGGAGAACCGGCACCGCTACTTTTTTCACGTCTTCGATGTCGGGCGAGAACTTGCCGCTCATCAAAGCGTTGGCTTTAGCACCGATAATGAGATATTGCGAAGCACGCGGACCTGCGCCCCAGCTGAGATATTTATTTGCAAACTCGTGAGCGCGCTCAGTGTTAGGACGAGTTTTGGAAACGAGATTTACTGCGTATTCGTAAACATTGTCAGGCACCGGCACGCGACGTACCAACTGCTGGAAATAGAGGATCTCTTCAGCGCTCATCACAGCATCTACCTTATTATTATTGGCGGCAGTGGTGTTTTTCACAACAGCGATTTCATCTTCGTATAAAGGATAATCGAGCATCAAGTTGAACATAAAACGGTCGAGCTGCGCCTCAGGAAGCGGATACGTTCCCTCCTGCTCGATTGGGTTCTGCGTGGCAAGCACGAAAAACGGCTCGCTCAGCTTGTATGTCTTACCTGAAACCGTCACGTTCTTCTCCTGCATAGCCTCAAGCAAAGCAGCCTGAGTCTTTGGTGGTGTACGGTTGATCTCATCAGCGAGGATAATGTTAGCAAACACAGGGCCTTTCACGAATTTGAACTGACGCGACTCGTCCAAAATTTCAGTTCCGACAATGTCCGACGGCATCAGGTCAGGAGTAAACTGTATACGGTTGAAACTTAAACCTAATGCTTGTCCTATAGTGTTGATTAACAATGTTTTAGCAAGACCAGGAACACCTACCAAAAGCACATGTCCCTGACAGAAAATCGACAAAATGGTATCGTGAATCACCTCGTTTTGTCCGACGATGACTTTACCGATTTCCTTTTTCAGTGCTTCGTATTTATTTACAAGGGCTTTCGCGCCTTCAACATCCGAACTGTACATAATTTACTCCTCTATCTTCCAGTCAAATTGAAAATCACAGCCGCAATAATCGTCAACAATCTTGATATACGCCTTGGTTGATTTCGATTCAATCCATTTGTTGATCGCATCTTGACGCATTTTTTGCATCGTCCATTGTTGAATCAAAGCATAATCGTCTTTTAGATTTGCCTTATGCGGAGCTGTTTTCTTCTTGATTATCAATAATCTATATGCGTCTTTATCATTTTTTGTCTTCATTGGCACAGGATTGCTCACCTCGCCCACCTGCAGTCTGTTGACAACCACCGAAACCTGCTGATCGAGATCTTCAGCCGAGAACAATGTGCTTCCGGTATTAGGATTAACAAGATAACCTCCGTTCACTTTATCGTCTTCATCGCTGAATTTCATCACAGCCTCGTCGAAGGTAAGACTGTCGTTTCTGATAAGATTTGCTATAGAATCCAACTCATTATAAGCATACTGTAAAGCCTCTGGCGACACTTTCACAGTGAGCAGTATATGACGCACGTTGACGTAGTCGCCACGGCGCTCGATGAGCTGTATGATATGATAACCGTATTCTGTTTCAACGACTTCCGAAATCTCACCATCTTTTAAAGCAAAAGCCGCGGCTTCAAATTCAGGCACCAGCTCACCTCTGCCCAGAAAACCAAGTTCACCGCCTTTCTTGGCTGAACCGGGGTCTTCGGAATACAACAACGCCATTGTCGAGAAACGCTCGCCTTTCAAAATACGGTTACGCAATCCGTAAAGTCTGTCTTTCACAGCAAGTTTCTCGTCAAGGGTGATTGGCGGTTTCTTTACCAGCTGTGCAATCTCGTATTGTGCGCTCACCGTCGGAATGGAATCGCTAGGAATGCTGTTGAAAAAGTCACGAACATCGCTTGGTGTGGCATTCACACCCTCAACAATCTTACGCTGGACCTCTTCCATAAGCTGTTTTTCTTTCAACGACTCACGAAGCTCCGCCTTGATTTCCTTGATTGGTTTATCGTAATATTTCTCTAATTTTTCTTGCGATCCAAGCTGATTGATATAATAACGGATATAACGCTCTAATTCTGCATCTATTTGAGAATCAGTAACTTCGATACTATCAAGCTCGGCTTGGTTAAGCATAAGCTTACGGAAAAGCTGGTCTTCAAGAATCTCACAACGAATGGATGAAGCGCTTCCCTTGATACCACCTTGAAGCCTGAATTGCATATATTGCTCTTCAATATCCGACTGCATGATGATATTCTTGCCAACAACAGCCACAATCTTGTCGATAACTTGCGGTTGCTGTGCGTATATCGTTGAAACACAAGTAGTTACAAAAGCAACTAAAGCAATTATTCTTCTTAGCTTCATAATTAATAAATTTCAAAAATCCTATCTTTAACAGCCTTGCTATAAAGACTGTTATTCACATTCTCAATAAGCTCTTTCTTCCTGATATTCAATATGATACATCTAACAGCGTCTCTATCCATATCAACAGAAGAGTTGTCCTCGATATAATCAGCGATCTCTTTTTCAGAAACAACAGTGTCGAGGTTTTGCTCTATCAGCATCGATTCATATTTATAGATTATCAATGAGTTATGATAATCTTCCAACTGTTTCGAGAAATCAAGTTCCGATTTATCAATATTATTTTCAGCTTGATGAATGAGCAGCTGACGACGAATCCAGTTATCAATGAAAGCTTTCGTCCTGACAAGGCTGTCATTTACACTGATGCCATCATACAGAACGCTTTGTAAATCAGACCGATACAACACTTTGTCATAAACTGTCGCGACAATTTTATCGCCATTACCGTTTTTTGAATTCTGACATGAGACCAATGCCAGAAAACATATCAGTCCGATCACAAATTTATTTTTCATAGTTTTTCCTGACTTTCTCTAATATTTTTTCATTAATCGTCACAGGATATTTCGCTTTTAACTCATTGAGCCAATCGGCTTCAAGTTTTGTCTGATATGCTGAAATGATAACGCCTTTTGCCTCTTTGTAAGTCTTAGGTTCCGGCTCGCGAACTTCCAAAATCTTGATAATCTTCGTTGTGTTATCGACTGTTGAAGGAACTACTCTTATTGTTCCGACCTCCCATTTTGTCTCGTCGATGTCGACATTATCGCCCAATTGGAAATATGGAGATTTCACTGTCACACCCTTCAAAGACTCGGCTTTAACGATTGATTTGATGCTATCTGCAGAGATATCCTCTTTTATGAGTTCCTCTGCTCTGGCAAGACTTTCCTCGTTATTCACCGTAATCAGGATGGTTTTGACACGTTTAGCCCACATGAAGTCGTTTTTGTTTTCTTCATAGAATGATTTTATGCCGGCAGTGTCGTGTTCAGCTTTTTTCCAAACTTCTTTATCCATCAAGTCGAAAAGAAGAATGCCGTCGTGATATTCCTGAACAAGGAGTTTAAAGTCAGGATATTTCTCTTCAAGATGAGCGTCTTCATAAGCAAATGCTGACTCTTTCAAGAATTCATCATAAAGCTGGTAAGCATATGATGCCGACGATATGAATGGTTTTGCCGACTGATGTTTTTTGATATATTCAACAAAATCGGAAATCTTATATGTGTCTTTGTTGAATTTGAAGAGAACTTTATTCATATCAACACCTTCCGCCACGACGTAATCGCCTTGTTTCAAAGTGCTGTCGATTGTAGCGATGAAAGCGTCTTTTACCTTGGTGTATTCCTTAAATTTATTTTCTTTCAAGATACGTTTCAACACCATCTCGTCGCTTAACTTGGCGCGCATATCTTTTTCAACACGTTTTGTGATGTTTTCTTTCTCATCTTCAAGGCTTTTCACACCTGACTTTGAGATAAGCTTAACGATATGATAACCGTAGTTGGTCTTGATAGGCTCTGAAAACTCATTGTCGTTCAATCTCTTAACTTCATCAATAAACTCAGGAACTATCTGGCTCACCTTGAAAGGTGTGAGTGCGCCGCCATGAGATGCGCTGCCTTTGTCATCTGAATATTTCTTAACGATGACATCCCAGTTTTTACCATCTTTATCGATTTCATTATAGATGTTATAAATCTTAGCTTTTACGACAGAATCAGTCTTCATCGGGTCTTTGTCGTCGACGGCAAGGAAGATATGAGCCGCTTTTATCATGCCACAAGCCGGAGTTTTTGTGTTGACTTTGATGATATGATAGCCGAAATCTGAACGCACAGGCATTGAAACTTCACCTTCTTTGGTGTTATAAGCACCGCTCTCAAAAGGATAAACCATGTCGAAAACCGTGAAATAACCAAGGTTTCCACGATTTCCCTTGTAAGCGCGTTTGTTCACCACAGTGTCGCGTGCCGACGGGTCGTTTGAGGCTTCAAAAGCCACATCGCCGAAGTTTTCGCCGTTCATGACACGTTTGCGAAGCTCCATGGCTCTGTTGTAAGCCTTAAGGGTATCGGCAGGCACAGCGTGAGGGTCGCATTTGATAAGGATATGCGATGCGTTGATATCCCACAGCATGCGCTCGTAAGCTTCTTCAACAAGTTGCTCTGTTGCAGCATCGTTTGAAAAATATGGCTTTGCAAGTTGTTTGCGATAGCCGTCATATTCCTTGACGAACTTTGGCAATGTATCCATTCTACGTGCTTCAGCCTCAGTGACTTTCAGCTTGAAGTTGATATACATGTCAAGATAATCATCGACGCTTTTCTTATCGATGACATCGCTTTTCACGTTGTTTTTCTCATAAACCTCCATAAACTCCTTGGCAGAGATGTTTTTATCGCCTAGAGTTATTAAAGTCTTTGATTTCCAACCCTGTGCGAAAAGCATAGCTGGCATCATTAATGCTAATAGAACTAATAGTTTTTTCATATAATTTCTTTTTTTATCTTTTATAGTTTCCTCGCACTTCGTGCTCGGAATGACAATTCTTCGTTCTGATATGTCCGCTGTCATTCCGAATCCCGTAGGGATGAGGAATCTCCTTCTGATTAACGTTACTTTTTCTGTTTTATTACGCTTTTCTGCTATAATTCGGTGATTCCTGCGTGATTGTAATGTCGTGCGGATGGCTCTCGTTCATACCCGATGCTGTGATCTTGATGAAGCGTGCGTTATGCAGCTCCTCGATGGTGTGTGAGCCAGTGTAGCCCATACCTGCGCGGAGTCCGCCGACCATCTGATAGACCACCTCTGAGAGGCTTCCTTTATAAGGAACGCGGCCGACGATACCTTCCGGAACGAGTTTCTTGATGTCGTCTTCCATATCCTGGAAGTAACGGTCTTTTGAGCCGTGCTGCATAGCCTCGAGTGAGCCCATGCCGCGGTATGTCTTGTATTTACGGCCTTCGAAGATGATGGTGTCGCCCGGTGACTCGTTGACGCCAGCGAAAAGTGAGCCGGCCATGATCGACGAAGCGCCTGCCGCGATAGCTTTCACGATATCGCCAGTGTAACGGATGCCGCCGTCAGCGATGACTGGGATGCCAGTGCCTTTAAGAGCTTCCGAGACATTGTAAACAGCTGTCAGCTGAGGAACTCCGATACCTGCGATGATACGTGTGGTACATATTGAGCCTGGTCCGATACCGACTTTGATAGCGTCGACGTCGAGTTTTGCAAGGTCTTTAGCAGCTTCGGCTGTCGCGATGTTACCGATGACGAGATCGATGTTAGGGAATGCCTTACGGAGCTCTTTCGTCACGTTGAAAACGTTCTGTGAATGACCGTGCGCTGTGTCGACAACGATAGCGTCAACGCCAGCATTTACAAGGGCTTGAGCGCGCTCCATGGTATTGTATGTGATACCAACGGCGGCAGCTACTCTCAAACGGCCGTGTTCGTCTTTCGAAGCGTTAGGACGGGCTTTGATTTTGATGATATCTTTGTAAGTGATAAGTCCGATGAGGTGGTTATGCTTGTCGACGACAGGCAGTTTCTCGATTTTATGCTCTTGGAGGATGTCTTCAGCTGTAGCGAAATCGGTAAACTCGGTGGTGGTGATGAGGTTGTCTTTTGTCATCACTTCCGAAATAGGACGGTCTGTCTTACGTTCGAAGCGGAGGTCACGATTTGTGACTATACCCACAAGCACGTTGTCGTCGTTAACTACCGGGATACCGCCGATATGATATTCGTTCATGATTTTGAGAGCGTCGCGAACGAGAGCGCCTTCTTTGATGGTCACCGGGTTGATGATCATGCCGTTTTCAGCACGTTTCACCTTCGTCACCTCGGCAGCCTGCTGCTCTATTGTCATGTTTTTGTGGAGCACGCCTATGCCGCCTTCCTGTGCGATAGCGATAGCCATCGGGGCCTCGGTGACGGTGTCCATACCGGCTGTCACGATAGGGATGTTAAGACCGATGTGGCGTGAGAATTTCGTTCTCAAATCAGCATCGCGAGGGATAATATTGCTGTAAGCTGGGATCAATAAAACGTCGTCGTAAGTCAAGCCTTCTTCGACAAATTTCTCATTTTTTGACATAATATGAAGTTTTTAATTTTTATTCGTTTAATTAATCTGCAAAAATACAAAAAATTTCTTTTATATAAGGTATTGTTGAAAATTTTGCCCTAACTGACTGTTTTTTTCAAAAATTTTTGGAATTCTTCGAAAAATCGCATATCTTTGCATCGTTAAATCATTAAAATTGCAAAAAGAAACAGTTAAAAGAATTTAAAGACATATAAAAAGGCGTTTTCGCTTTTCTTTGAAAACTCGAAACCTAGGAAATTTCGGCAAGTAACATCAAAAGAAAGTGAAACGCTCGCGGTTTTTACCGTGGGCTTTCTTGTTGATGTTACAGGTACTCCTAGGACCTCGAGTTTGACAAAAAGTTCGCGGTTTTTTTATTGTCAAAAATTGACAAAATAGTTTAATATCAAATATTAGTAAAATGAAGAAAGTTTTTACACTTATCGTGGGATTGATGCTGACTATGACTGCATTTGCCCAAAAGACAGTAGCTGTTTATGTTACAGCCAGTGAAGGAGTTACACAAGAAACAAAAAGAGTTTTAGGTAGCGAACTTGTTGCTGCCATTACAAAAACAGCTGATTACATTGCCGTTGAACGAACCACCGACTTTATGGCGCAGGTGGCAAAAGAACAAGGCAACTATGAAATTGATGATGCTGCTCTGTATGATTTGGGTCGCAAATTTGGTGCAAGCAACGTTTGTGTGGCTGATGTGACCAAATTCGGCGATGAGTATTACATTGTTGCAAGGCTTTTGGACATAAAAACATCGAAAGTTTGGAAAACAGCTAAAAAGTATTCAACTCTGAAATCACTAAGAGAACTCGTTGAGATCTCAGAAGCATTGGCTAATGAACTATTTGGAAATCTCAAAGAATTTTCAACTTATGCCCACGGCGACAATGTCGATAATAATAGTTATATAGTGAAAATAGAAAACAGAGGAAATTTTACTAAAGTTACATTGAAATATCTATCATTAGATCCTCAACAAAAACTTGGCATAAATAGAGCTACATATATTGAAGACATTACAACACATCAAAAATATAATCTGGCAGATGCTGTGAATATCAGTATTATTGACCAAAACAATACTTTGAGCAAGAATGTGGGCAAAGGCATTTGGGAATATTCGCTGTTTTTTGACAGATTGTCGGAGGATGCTCAATATATTATGATAATTGAGCCGAACGGATGGAAATATAAAGACATTGTACTAAAGCCATATGGCGATGAAAATACGTTCGTTTTTGAAGACAACACGCAAAAAGTGTATGAAAATATGTTAAACCATATTGATGAATGGCAGATGCAACAATATGAACAGGAAAAGATTACAAAAAGAGGCAACTCTTATCACATGGGTAATAAACCGTTAACAAAAGAACAATATAAAAATGTAATTATGACTTGTCCTGAAGCTTGGGCTAAATATAAAAAAGGGAAAACCTGGAATATAGTCGGATTTGCATCATTGGGAATAGGTGCTACTATTTTTGCTATTGAAATGGGTAAAAGAAACAATATGAACAGAGAAGACTATAGGAGGAATTTTTATTATGACGAGCAGGGGTATTTAAATGACCGTAAACGCCATTTTAATCTTGCTATTGGAGGTTTGTGTGTTGGATCTGCTATTGCTATACCATCTTTTATCATTGGTAATAACCAAAAGAGATCTGCATATAAAGAATACAACAAGCATTGCGCACAGTCTGCCAAGTTAAGCATGAGCGTCACTGGTAATGGTTTGGGCGTTTGTTTGAATTTCTAAAGACATAAAAACTTGTTTTAAACCGCTTTCTGGAAAAACCCTGGAAACGGTTTTTTTATTTACCGAACTTTGAGGTAGTGTAATCTGAACTGTGTCAAGGTCTGATTCCATCATAAATTCACGTTGCAAAATTACTAGTTATTATTAAATATTGGTAATTTTTTGAAAATATTTCAACATGTAATTTATATCTGTGTAATCTGTGAGATAAAAGTAGTATCTTTGCATCTATGAAAACTCCTAATTATCTGAAAAAAGGCTCGAAAATCGCTCTCGTGGCGCCGGCAAGGAAGATTGGGCGCGATGAGATTGCGGCGGCTGTGAAATGGATCGAAGAAAAAGACTTTCTGGCCATTTACGACGACCGCTTATTCGCTGAGTATCACCAACTTGCAGGTGATGACGACTTCCGTGCGAGCGTGTTGCAAGATTATCTCGACAGAGATGATATCGACGCGATTTTTTGTGTGCGAGGCGGCTATGGAACTATTAGAATTGTTGATAAACTCGACTTCACAAAATTTGCAAAACATCCGAAATGGATTGTCGGATACAGCGACGTGACAGTGCTTCATGCCAAGATGCAACAGCTTGGTTATCAGAGCATTCATGGGACGATGGCAATAAATTTTCCAACTAATACACCAGAAGCGTTGGAATCGTTGTATAATGCATTAACAGGAAAATGGCACACCGTAGAGACGCGCCATGGCACGTCTCTACAATCGTTCGATGGCACACCAATCGTCGGCGGAAACCTCTCTGTTTTATATTCGATGTTGGGTTCCGACCTGTTTCCGGAAACGGATGGAAAGATATTGTTTATCGAGGATTTAGATGAATATCTTTATCATATCGACCGCATGATGATGGGGCTGAAACGCGCGGGAAAACTGGCAAATATCAAGGCTTTAATGGTCGGGGCGTTCAGCGACATGCACGACAATACTATTCCGTTTGGCATGACTGCCAAGGAGATAATTTTCGAGAAAGTGAAAGAATACGGATATCCGGTTATTTGGGATTACCCGGCGGGACATATTGACGATAACAGAGCTATAGTTTTAGGCTAAACTAATTTAACACTTCATCGGCCATACCTAAAACGGTCAGTGCCATAAGTTTTTCAAGCACAATACGACTGTTGAACAAGGTTTCAACCTCTTTAGTCAGTATTTTATTTTCTGCAATCAGAGATATTTTTTGATCGTAATAATCATTAATAAACGCTCTCATTTCCGAGTCGGTGTCGTACCAATATTCATATGGATTCATTGAGGAATCTGACCTTGATCGTGACTTTACAAATCCTAGTTTAAATAATGTTTTCCTTATGACTCTCAAACCTTTATGAAAAACGTACGATACTAAATCCATGGTTTTTTCGAAGGTTGTGACGGGTTCGCGATGGCGGCTTGTAGGCACTTCCAACGCTTCAGGATGATATTTTCTGACCCATTCCCAATACAAATTGTGATGGCGGCGCATGCCTGACGGCAATGAAAAACAAAACTCTATAAGATCTACATCGAGAAATGGCGACAATGCAAAAGTATATTGTTTCCTGTTAAACCAAGATGCCATAATACCCATGAATCCACGTGTGTACAAGCCATAAACGCCGTTGTCGTGGTTCTCTGAGTTAGGATTATACCGCAAAGGTAGGATATGCGCAAGACGCAGCGATTCAACGTTTTCATCAAAATCATCGTGTTTGATGTAAGAACCACCTATCACACCATCACCCATCAGGCCTGTTTGTTCGGTTCCATACCGACTAAAATCAATTTTCGAAAGCAAACGCGCTCCTCCAGTAATTCCGGTAAATAAATATGTGCCATAATTTCCACGAAGCAGTTCCTTGATGTCGAAAACAAATTTATGGTCATCCAAAGGCTCAAAAATAAACTTATTTCCGAAAAATTTTGCAGCTGCCTTGGCAAGCAATTCCTCTTCGCTACCCGATTGACTATAACTTATATTTGTAAAATTTGAATAACCCAGCTTTTTAGCGACACAGTTCACCATCCTCGAATCGAGTCCCGCACTCATGTCGACTAAATGCTGTGTAAAACCGTATTCCAAATCTTTGTCAAAACAACGGCGCACTGCTTGTTTGAAAAGCTTATCTATTGTTTCAATGGCTTCGTCGTCCGACAACTGAATTGTATCTTTTTTGAAACTATGATAACGTTTTTCTATCCATTCGCCATTATTCAAATACAAAGCTTTTCCTGCACATAAACGCTTTATTTCTTTGGCAAAAGTGGTACCGTCGATGAGATATCCGAATGTAAGCATCCAATGTGCCGCCTTTTCATCATATAAAACTGAAATTTTCTGTTCTTTAAGAAAATCCAATAATATTGTAAAATTCGATGAAAATATTTGAATTTTCTCAGAAATATAATAAAAAACCGCCGATTCTCCAGTCTGATTAGTGAAAACCACCGATTGACAGCTTTTCTTGTCAAAAAACATGCCCGTAAAAGGTCCTCTGAAGGCGGTAAAGAAGTCATTGGGGTTCATTTGACGCATTTTCAGAACCAACTCGATCAAATTTTCGGTCTGATATTTTTCAAAAAGTTCTTTTTTGTTAAGAATAAGTCCGTCTAATACAACCAATTCTGTATACGTTTCGGCAAGTATGCAATCATTCGCAAAACGGCATTCACCTTTTACATGTAAAATCGGGTTGTTGTTTTCAACGCAAACAAGCCATTCATTCATAATCAATTAACTAAAACAGTTCTTTAAAGAGTTGCCCTATCGTTGCAATCGGCACCACTTTTATCTTGTATTTGCTGGTGTCGAGGCCTTTTACGCTATATTTCGAGACGAAAATCTTATCGAAACCGAGTTTGTCGGCCTCGGCGATACGAGCTTCAACACGGTTGACAGCACGAACCTCGCCTGAAAGTCCGACCTCAGCTGCAAAAGCGCACCTGCCATCAATAGCGACATCTTCGCTCGACGACAAAACCGCAGCCACTACTGCTAGATCCATTGCAGGGTCATCGACACGCAAGCCGCCTGCGATGTTCAGAAACACATCTTTGGCACCGAGACGGAAGCCGGCACGTTTTTCAAGCACCGCCAGAAGCATATTCAATCTTCTGATGTCGAAGCCTGTGCTCGACCTCTGCGGTGTTCCGTAAGCCGCAGAGCTCACCAACGCCTGCGTCTCCACAAGCATGGGGCGTAGACCTTCGACCATAGCCGCTATTGCGATGCCACTGACAGCCGTCTCACGCTGTGAAAGCAATATTTCGCTCGGGTTTTTAACTTCTCGCAAACCTTCAGCATTCATCTCGAAAATGCCGAGTTCCGACGACGAGCCGAAACGGTTTTTCACCGTTCTTAAAATACGGAATCCATAATGGCGGTCGCCTTCAAACTGCAACACAGTGTCGACGATATGTTCCAAAATCTTTGGTCCTGCGATGGTGCCGTCTTTGGTGATGTGACCTATCAAAAACACTGGAACATGAAACGTCTTGGCGATTTTATTCATTTCGGCCGCCGTTTCACGAATCTGACTGATGCTGCCTGCTGTTGCCTCCACCGACGGCGACTCCAACGTCTGGATCGAGTCGATAATCATAATGTCGGGCATCACATCTTTAAAGTGTTTTAAGATGTTTTGAGTATCAGTCTCGTTTAGTATCAAGCAGTTATCGTTTTTGATACCGATTCTGTCGGCTCGCATTTTTATCTGTTGCTGGCTCTCCTCACCCGATACGTAAAGAACCTTTTTGTTATTGATTCTCAACGCCATCTGCAGCAGTAACGTCGATTTTCCAATGCCTGGCTCGCCACCGAGAAGAACCAACGATCCTGGAACGAGTCCGCCGCCGAGCACGCGGTTCAGCTCCTCGTAACCCATATCGATACGTTCCTCTTGAGCGCTTGTGACCTCTCGAATTGGAGTTGGCTTACTTTTAAAGTTCTGAAAATCAATATCTTTTGAAACGGTTTTGCTGTCTTTTCCCGTCACCACCGTCTCTTCCACATAGCTGTTCCACGCTCCACATGCAGGGCAATGACCCATCCATTTCGGTGACTCATTGCCACATTCCTTGCAGAAAAATACCGTTTTTGTCTTTGCCATAATTTTATTCCTTCACAAATTTCTTTGTCACAACATTACCGTTTTTCATCACAAAACGAATCATGTAAACTCCTGATTTTAAGTTATTTACAGAGATTTTGTCGATATTTGTCGATACTGTTTTTTCGCTATAAACCGGACGTCCCATCAGGTCATAAACATCATAACGAACCACTTCGTCATCAATGTTATTGATTTCGGAAACATTGGTGTGATCGACAACAGTAGCTATCTCCGCCAAGCATCCGATATTCATCTGGCAGTAACGCTGACCCATTTCGAAACTATTGACACTCTGTCCTATCATATCGTTTGGGGTGTGGATATATGGACTATAATGATCGACATCTTCGAAAGGATATATTCCCATATAACCATTGTTGTTGAATGATGTATGGTCACTGTCGCCACCCGACAAACTGACATGACGCACTGGCATTTCAGTGAAATAAACATTGGCCACATTCATATAATAATCGCCGATTTGTGCCACTGAATTAGGATAAATACAGTCGATATGTATCTGATCTCCATAGAGATAGCCATTCATATCGTTGTTGAAATATCCCAAAATCTGCATTTCTTGCTGATGGCAACGTGAAGCATAGGCCGCACTGCCGTAGAGACCCATCTCCTCGCAGCCATAAGCGCAGTAAATAATAGAATATTCAAACTCATACTGTGTCATGATTCTTGCGCTTTCAAGCACGCTGGCCACACCTGTGGCGTTGTCGTCGGCGCCAGGACAGTTACCAGATCCATACATCGCCTCATATGAGAATGAATCGAAGTGACTGCCACAAACGACATAAACATCAGGATAAAGCGTACCGCGTTGAATACCAATAACATTTGGTGCCGCTTCCCCACTGCCTGTCCAAGTGCTGGCATAAAATGGCTGTTGCTCAACCTCAAGACCGAGAGCCTCCATTTGACCGGCAATCCAGTCGGAGGCATCAAACGCGTTTTGTGAATTCCACATACGGCTCTGATAATCCTGCAAGTGCTGAACTGTAGCCTCAAGTGAGTCCATATTAACCTTATTCATCATCTCACGGATAATGGCGTTTTCCTCAGTAACAACAGGGAAATCACGAGTTGCGACAGGTAATTTTGCCTCTTTATTGAAAATAGCTATAGCGCCATCGTTCTTGTATGGTATGGCTATGCCTTTAACAATCAAAAAGTTAGATGTTTGTAACAATGCTTCTCCATCACCGAGATAGTTTTGCTGTTCTGCTTGAGGACAATAAACCAATGTATAAACGTCATTGTCGGAAAATGCCTGAGGATCCAACACTTTCATGCTTTCATCAACAGTTTTGGCTGTCGCAAGCACGAAATTGTCGTTGTAGTAATGAATCATTAAGTTTGAATTGTTAAACAGATTTTCTGTTTCCTGTTGATTATCGGTGTTTATCATCACAAAACTTTGTGCGAAACCCAATGTCGCAATCAACAATAATGTTAATAAGGTAATGGTTTTTTTCATAGTTTTAATTTTAAATATTAATTTTAAGTTTATTTAAATATGTCAAAAAGTCGAATTTTTTCAAATTTCGTCACAAATAGACGAATTTCGTCACAAAATAGTATCTATTGGTCGAAATTATTAATTTCTCGATACATCTCCGAAAAACTCTTTTCGGCAAACATCGGTATCTCACGATGAGCGCCCCAGGTCTTTTTTATCATCTGTTTCAACTCAACTCTATTGAAAAACTCTTTGGTCTTATCCATTTCTTTGCGGTTTAATACTCTTTTCAAGATAAAGTTGAATACGCGTTTCTCACCCATCAAGGAGCTGTCTTCCTTTGTGATTTCCATTCTGTTTCTCAAAATCAGGTCGCTGATTTTAATCTTCATCGGGCAATATTCCTCGCACTGATGGCATGATAAACACAGTGTCGCAAGATGAGCTGAATTTTCGTAATTATCAGATATTGATTGTATTACACCAACGGGTCCAGGAAAAGCGTTATCGTAAACGTGACCGCCAATGGTGTTGAAAATCGGACAAACGCTGTGGCACGCCCCGCATTCAATACATGTCAGGATACGGCGCTGCTGTTCCTTCTCGAGCATCTTCGAGCGGTTATTGTCGACTAAAACCACATATAGCTTCTGATTTCTGAACTCGTCTTTTGCCGGTTTGCTTAAAATGGTGTAAAGCGATTTCACTTTATTTTTTGTAACCTCATAAAGCGATGAAAGTGGAAGCAGTACGCTCACGTCGTCGATAGACGGGATAAGCTTATCAATCCCCACCAAAACTATATGAACATCGGCATTTGCCATCGATTTCAAGACATTTCCTTCGTTTTCTGAAAGGATGATATCTCCAGTATCAGCAACGAAGAAATCAGCGCTCGTGATAGCGGTGTCGGCATTTAAATATTTATCACTCAACACTTTACGAGTGACTGTAATAAGCTGTTTTGTTGAAAGATTTTCTTTTACACCGAATTTCTCGGTAAAAGTCTCAGAAATATCTTCTTTTGTTCTGTGTGCCGCCGAATGTTTCGGATCAGAAGGGCGTTCGTTATATTGATAGCAAATAAAATCGCCTGTGTCGGTTTCGGTAATGTTGACTTTTTTCATCTCAAGAAACGGCATCAAGCCAATTTCTTCAGCCAAGATACTTTTTGTTTTTATGACATTTTTAGCTTTTTCAGCATTTAATATGTCATAAATCATGTATTTGGCTTCTTCAGCATCACGAGCCCATTTAACAATACCGCCATTGTTGATAACATTAGTCTCAAAGTCAACAAGATATTTGTCGTAATACTTAAAAGCTTTGTTTCTTATATTAAATGCGCGATTTTTCTCAAGCTCAATATTTGCGTAATGATTGGCATAATCTTCAGCCACGCACATGAAAAAAATATAGCGGGCGAGCATCTTTTTTTGATGTTCCTCGTCGAAAGCTATATGCTTCACGTTCTGGTTAAAAACTATACCTTTTTCTGTCATTTATATATCAATTTTTGCTATTCTTTTTGCATGGCGACCACCTTCAAAATCAGTTGTCAGATAAGCTTTAACGATATCCCATGCCATTTCGTTGCTGATAAATCTGCCAGGCAATGCTAAAATATTTGCGTCGTTATGTTGGCGAGCCAGTTTTCCAAGTTCAACATTCCAGCAAAGAGCGGCACGCACATGCGGATGATGGTTGGCAGTCATCTGAGCTCCATTACCGCTGCCACATAAAATAATTCCGAGCGGATATTTTCCATCTTGAATATCTTGAGCTAAAGGATGTATCATATCAGGATAATCGACACTTTCCTCTGAAAAACAACCGTAATCTTTTATTTCATAACCACTATCTTTCAGTTTATCAATAAGATACTGTTTCATGGCAAATCCGCCGTGGTCTGATGCTATAGGAATAATTTTATTCATATCACAAATGTTGAAAAATTTTTACAAAAATAAAAAAAATTTTGGAATGTTAAACTGCTTTTTTGTTAATTTTGAACAAGTTATAAAAATGTAAAATTTTAACCAAATTTTTATCTCTTTGATTATCAATTTTTAAAAAATTATCAACAAATTTTTAGTTAAAAGTGTTAATAAAATTTTGATAAAAAATGATAAAATTTTACGGTTGTTAATAACCTTAAAAATTGAAAATTTTTTAATAGTTATTTATTTGAATTTAACAGAAAAATCAACAGATTTCAACACTTTATAAGTTTGGTTTTTAATAACTTAAAGAGTTATCAACAGAGAGTTATCTATCTAATTTTTTATTAATTTTTTTCATTAATATTAATCAAAAAGTAAGTAGACAGAATGAGATTTCTACGCTCCCTTCGGTCGGTCGGAATGACAATAAAAAAAAGTCAGTTGGAATGACAGGAGAAAGTTATAAAACACCTAGATGTTCGAGTAAAATTTTTGTTCCAATTAAAATAAGAATTAAGCCTCCTATGATGTTGGCTGGCTTCGAATATTTTGAACCGAAAAAGTTTCCGATTGCGACGCCGGCGAAACTAAAAATAAAAGTAGTCACTCCTATTATTAATATAGATGTCAAGATGTTGACTTGCAGAAAAGAGAATGTCACGCCGACAGCAAGAGCGTCGATGCTAGTTGCAATTGCCAGTAAAAACATTGTTTTAGCATCATTTTTGTTTGAATTTTCATTTTCTTCATATTTAAAAGCTTCATAAATCATGTTTGCGCCAATCAAAAACAGAAGTCCGAAAGCAATCCAATGATCTATGTTGGTAATTAAACTTTCAAATTGCTCGCCTAAAAAATAACCTATTAAAGGCATTAAGGCTTGAAAAAATCCAAACCAAATTCCGCATAAAAAAGCGGTTTTAAGTGAAAAAATTTTAGTTGTCAACCCTTTACAAATTGATACTGAAAAAGCATCCATTGAAAGGGCGACTGCCAAACTTAAAATTGTTAAAAAGCTCATATTACTCAGTGTAATATTTTATCATTCGTTCGATGGCGCGTTCGCATACCGGACAGAATTTATTGCCATTAAAAGTATTCATCAAACAATCCATCATCGGACGGTATATGCCGTGTAATTGATAACCTGCGCCCTCATACACTCCGACTGTGTATATATTTTTTCTTTCAACAGGTGTTGGAACAGGTGTTTTCTTATTCAGCATATCTTTCCACTTGCTTTCAAAATTAACCAAAGTGGTGATGTTAGGCTCCCAAGGTTCCACTTCTAATTTATAATTATCAGTGCCGTCATAAGCATATTCGTCGGCTAATCCCGCAAAACCATGTCCAAACTCATGAATTATGACATCAGAAGAATAAGAATTACCGGTGGTACTTACGCAATATGAGTTAAAAATACCGCCTCCACCGTATTTCTTAGTATTCGCAAGAATATAAATTTGATCGTAAGGCACTTGTCCGGCAAGATTTTTCATAGTTTCGTTATCATAAGTCATACAATAACGCTCACTGTTGAAAGTCCAGAAACTGCAGCTTAAAGCTGTGTTGCGATAAAGACTGTCGCCAGGCATGGTGATGTCGGAATCCTGCGAAGGCACCATAACAGCACGGATATTGAAACGGTCTTTATAATGAGTATAAGGATCGTAGCTGAACAGACTTTTCACAAAAAATTGACAGTCTTGAACAAATTTTCCCATTTCCTGTTCGGTGTAACCATCAGGAAGCAGTACAATATCAACAGCTTTATCAACGGGATAATCGCCATAAACATTATAAATGGCATAAGGAAGCTGTGGTGCCGGCTTGATGAAATAATCGTTCGGATTGACAGTTATTTTCATTTTTTCAACAAGCTCTAAGTCATCAGTTTTAGCGTAAAAAACAACATCTACCGGTTCTTTTGGGAAAGGAATAACGACAGATTCATGAAAACCTTTACTTATTTTTTTAGCCTCATCGGTAGTCTGCCATTCACCGAAAAGCAGGCAGTAGCCGTGTGAATAAATCACTTCATATGAATCAGTAGGCATAACTTCTATGCTATACATTCCATAATTCATATTATCGACCAGCTGGGCACGCGGACCGCCCCATTTTGGCTCTTTTACAAGTTTATCAAGAGAATACATTACTGTGTCGGCGTTTCCGAAAAGGTAATAATCTATTCGTAACTGGTTATCTGTAAAATAATTATCATATTCCACTTGAGCTTTTACTTTAAAGGTTGAAAAGCTTATGATTGTTGATAAAAATATGAATAATAGCTTTTTCATGTTTATAAATTTTTTGCAAATTTACGATAATTTTATTTATTTTTGCAAGTTAATATTGTTATGAAGAGCGAGAATTCATCCACAAAACGCCGTCTTAGAGGTTCATATCTCATCTCATTGATGAGTATTATGCTTGTTTTGTTTGTATTGAGCTTATTTTCGTCGCTGGTGCTTTTCGCAAACAGAATTTCAGAATATATAAAAGAAAATATCGGCTTCGAGATAGTGATGAAGAAAGGTGTTCAGGAGAAGGATATTGTTGATTTTCAACATATTTTGAATAAAAAAGAATATGTAAAATCGACAGAATACATCTCGCATCAAGAAGCCACACGTCGTTTAACTGAAGATCTTGGAGAGGATATTTTGGAATGGCTTGGCGATGTTGAAAACCCGCTTTTACCATCGATCGACGTTAGGTTTAAGTCGGAATATGCCAACAACGACAGTATAGCGAAGATTGAGCAATGGGTTTTGAAGAATAAAAATGTGAAAGAAGTTTATGTTCAGAAGTCGTTGATTCACTCTATTGATAAGAATGTCAATAAGATAGCTGCTTTGATTCTGCTTATCGGAATAGTGCTTCTCATCATGGCGGTGACGCTTATCAGTCACACGGTGAGGCTTTCGGTTTACTCGAAAAGATTTACTGTCAGGAGTATGCAGTTGGTGGGTGCTACAGAGAATTTTATCATCAAACCATTTATGAAATACTTTGTAATTCAAGGAGTTATAGGTTCACTATTATCATTGTTATTGTTAACAATTTTCTTAGCGACGACTATGAAAAGAGTTCCTGAGCTCGCAGCTTTGATTAACTTCGGCAACGTGGCGATGATTTATGTCTCGGTGATGATTTTAGGAGTTTTACTCACAACTTTATCGACATTTTTCTCGATCAGAAAATATCTCCGCGCTGATGTCGATGAACTTTACGAATAATTAAAATTTACAGATATGGCAATAAAAAAAGAAGTGAACGAAAAAGAGAAGAAACAGATGCCTTTCGGTCGTGACAACTACAAATGGGTGCTCATCGGGTTGGCGTTTCTTCTTGTGGGATTTATTTTAATGATAGGTGGAGGATCTGACAATCCTGATGTGTTCAACGAGAGCATTTTCAGCTTCAGAAGACTGACTTTATCTCCGATTTTAATTCTGATTGGATTCGGAATCCAGTTTTATGCAATAATGAAAAAACCTAAAGAATAACCTTAAAAATGGATTGGTTACAAGCGTTATTATTAGGAATTCTTCAGGGTTTGACAGAGTTCCTTCCGGTGTCGAGCAGTGGACACCTCACAATTTTATCGAACATCTTTGGGATGAGCGGCGAGGAAAACCTCACGTTTAATGTGGTTCTGCACGTTGCGACAGTTTGCGCTACCTTGGTTGTTTTGTGGAACGAAGTGGTGTGGATTTTCAAAGATCTGTTCACAAAACAGCAGTGGTGTTCATATAAAAACCTCAACGGCGGCACCAAATATGCCATCAATATTATTATTTCGATGATTCCTGTTGGTATTGTCGGTCTGTTTTTTAAAGACACCATTGAGGCTATATTCGGTTCTGGCTTGTTGATAGTTGGAATCATGTTGTTGGTTACCGCGACGTTGTTGACTTTCGCACACTTGGCGAAGCCACGTCAGCGTGAGGAGATTTCAGGTTGGCACGCGTTTATTATAGGTATCGGTCAGGCTTGTGCCACTATGCCGGGATTGTCGCGTTCTGGAACGACCATCGCTACTGGACTTTTGCTTGGAAACAAAAAAGAGAAACTCGCACAGTTCTCGTTTTTAATGGTCATCCCTCCGATTTTAGGAGAGGCCTTGCTCGATTTCAAGGATGTTCTTGAGGTGGGTTGGAGTGCAGCAATGGCCGGAATTTCACCGTTTGCGCTCATCATCGGATTTATGGCAGCATTCATTACAGGATGTTTGGCCTGCAAATGGATGATTAGCATAGTGAAAAAAGGCAAACTCATTTATTTCGCAATCTACTGCGTGATTGTTGGTGTTTTGGCCATTTGTTTTGCATGATGCCTGAGAACGTTAACGATAACGCACGGCCGTGCGTCTTTACATTCGAGGAAGGCGAAGTCTTTTTGATAGACAAGCCCTTAGATTGGACGTCGTTCGACGTTGTCAATCTGATTCGTGCTGTCATCAAGAAATACCATCAGATTCGGAAACTGAAAGTCGGGCATGCAGGCACTTTGGATCCTTTGGCGACGGGTTTGTTGATACTCTGCACTGGTCGCATGACCAAGCAAATCGACAATTTCCAGGCGCAGGAGAAGGTTTATACAGGTACAATGCTGTTGGGACAGACTACCCCGACTTTCGACCTTGAAAGCGAGCCTAATAAGTTCTTTCCGACTGATAACATCACACAGGAATTATTAGACGAGGCGCGTAAAAAATTCATCGGCGATATTATGCAGCGTCCTCCTAAGTTTTCGGCAATAAAGATTCAAGGAAAACGCGCTTTCGACTATGCCCGATCTGATGAGGAGCTAGAGCTGAAAGAACGTCTCGTTCATATCGACGATTTTCAAATCGACACCACCAATTTTCCGAAAGTCGATTTCATGGTGAAATGCTCCAAGGGCACCTACATCCGCTCGTTGGTCAACGATTTCGGTCAAGCATTGGGTAACGGAGCCTGTTTGATATCGCTTCGTCGCACAAAAATAGGCGCCTTTGATGTGAAAGACGCCTGGGATTTAATGGAACTGAAGCAGAAGCTCATTGATACAGCTCCGGAAACTATTCTTTGATTTCCACTTCTTTAGTCTTTAATAGATTTTGATTGTTTTTCACAAATTTTATTATTGCAATGATGCCGATGGCAAAAGTTCCGAGAATTGCGAAAAGCAGTGCGGCCAAGTAAATCAGCACAAATATCATAATTGCAATAAAGGCAAACATAATAATTCCGCTGACGGTGTAGCCGAAGCCTGTTCCGACGACTTTGTACAGCGTTCCGCCTATATTTTTAATTGCCAGTGTTGGATTCAAAGCCTCACCAATCATAGCCGGAAGGGCGATAAGAGTAGCGCCGATCACGCCCAAGATGATGGTGAAAATCGAAGCTGCTGAATCGCTGACGCTGCCCAAAACGGTGTTACCGGCCTCTTTACTTGCAGCTAATTCTTCGGCAGTAGCCGGAACGAAGGCGATAATTGCGTAGCAAATGTAAAATAGAATAGACAATAAAGTCAGTACCAAGACGCCCCATTCCGGGTGATATCCTTCGGTGCCGTCAAATAATGGCATGAAGAAAGCTATGAATAATGACGCAATGACACAGAACACCAGCAGCCACGCGACCCAAACCTTTCCGTTGTAAACATATCCTGCGGTGTCGGCATTTTTGTTTTTAATTCTTTTGAAAACTGCGAAAAAAGCCAATGTCGGTGCGCCAATCAAAGCAACAATGATTAAAATTGATAATAACATAATGATGGTTTTTTGTAATTGAACTTAAATTAACTCTACGCTTCAAAATTAGAAATATTTTTAATTGTAATGAAAAAAAATTTCGTTGATTTTCAATAACAAGTCGACTTTATTTCAATGGAAAACCTTCTTTTATCCAGTTTTCGAGTTCTTCAACGCGTTTCTGGTATTTTTCCAGCTGGCTTTCAACGAAATCATCGCTGTATTTGCGGTCGCAGAAACCATTTCCGCGGGCGACGTATTCGTCGTCGTAAAGCGAGCCTAAAATATCTTCATAGTTTTCAACATATTGTTGATTTTCGGCAAGCAACCGTTTCAAATCGTCCAAATCAGCTTCAAAAGAATCACCTGAAGAAAAAGTATAGCGTTTTTTCATTGAAAGTCGTCTTTTTGATGGCACAAAATTATAAAAATTAGCCGTTTGATGCGTTGAAAAATTTTATACCTTTGCCATGTGAAGAAACTTTATCTTATACTATCAATCTCGTTTTCCTTGCTTGTCCTCGCACACTGCACAAGCACCCCAAAACTATGGTATGCCGACAAACCTTATAACATTTCTCCGGAGCTCCTTCACATTGACAGCCTGATGTGGCTTCAACCCGACAGCGCGACCCGTGAGTTGTCGAGATTTTGGGCAAACTACAACATTGACAGCACCGATGCGTTTAACAAACATTATTTCAATTTGCTTGTATCTGAAGCGTTGTTTAAGGGTGGATATCCGCAATCAAACAGAAAGCGTTTGCTGAAGGCGGTCGATTATTTCGACACCACCGATTATTGGCTTTCCGCTCGTGCTCATTACATGAACGGCGTGGGATTTAAGGCAGACGACAGTGTTGTCGAGGCTTTGTATGAATATCTGCACGTTCTGGATATCGTGGACGAGCATATTCCAACACCGCCACATCCCCGTTTCATGATGCTGATTCATTGCCGTTTGGGTGACTTGTTTTCTGACCAGTATATGCAGGAACCGGCTATCGTGTGTTATGAAAATGCATTAAGATACAATGATTATGGCGAAACCAACCCATTGACTCGTTCTTATTTGCTTCAGGATATTGGTTTTCAATACGACAAACTGCAAAAGTTTGACACCGCCCGATATTATTATAATGAAGCCCTACGTTTTTTGCCTGACACGACAGATGTGTTATACCCCAAAGTACTATTTTATCTTGCGATGCTTGACTGCACATCAGGCTCTGACTTTGAACACGGAATAGTTGAATTGAAACGACTGGCTTCGCAATGTTCGGAGTCGAATCGCGATTGGCGATATGTCAACATTGGGTTGATTTATCAGGAAGCCGGACCTGTCGATTCTGCGCTGGTTTATCTTCAAAAAGCTTTCGACTATGGCATCAATGATGCTGTGAAATCTTATGTGGCAGAGTTTATTTATGATATTTATGAAAGCCAAGACGACACCCTCAAAATGGCCGAATTTGCTAAATATCTCATCGAAAAACCGTCAAACGAGCGTGTCAGCATGGCTCGCGTCTCTACGCTCAACTCAATGTTTCAGGATTATCAGGCTCGCCATCAGGAAAGACTGCAACATCAAAGCAGAAAAAGGGCAATTATCTATGTTTCAATAGCTTTTGCAATTGTTTTATTGATGGTTTTTGTAATTGTTAAATTGAGAAACAAGAAGAAGGTAATTGAAAATCAAAAGCTTCAAGAGGAAAAAGAACGTTTGCTAAAAGGTTTTGAAGACAGCAAACATCAGCAGTTTGAAGCTTTGCGGAAACGAGTGAAATCGCTTTTCGATGAGAAGAAAAATAATTCATTGCCATTGATTATAAATGAATTCAAATCAGTTTATCCTGATGTTCTGAATAATATCTCTAAAGAGTATCCAAATCTTACCGAAACCGAAAAGAATATTCTGATTTTGACTTTGTTAAACTTCCGCATCAAAGAAGAAGCCATAATCCTGAATTTGAGCGAAAACACTGTGATGAAATACCGCTCAAACCTCAAAAAGAAAGTCGATTTCAACCAGATTTCGTCCCAAATTAGATAAAAAATCTGTATATCTTATTTTGTTAAAATATTGATTATCATTAAGTTGATGTAATTTGCCGCCAACAAAAATCTGTATTTGCGGTTCCCCATTTCTTTTCAAGCTGATTTTTCATATATTTTTGAGAAATGAAACACTCAATTTTAACTCTCATTTTTTCCCTGCTGTGCGGCATAACAATGTCCGCGCAGCAGGACACTTGTGCAAAATCTATCACGCTTGACGCCGTTTATGTCACTGCCGAAAAAGTAACCTATTTCCGTAGCAAACCAAATTTCGTGATGCTCGACTTTGAGATTGTGGATGATAAATTCTTTATCCTGCAAAAGAAATTTGGCATAAACACCGATTATCGTGTTCTGATTACAGATTTGTTTTATGAGCCAATCGACACTATATTTTTACCTCAACATATTGAGCCAGAGCATATTATCCTCGATTGCATGAATCACTGCCAGATAATGGGCCAGGACTCGGTTTATCAGATCGTTGAAATTGAAAATGATTTTATTATCGACTTTCCAAATGAAAAACAATATTACAAAACAGTCATGGACAATGTCCTTTTCATTACCGATAAATATTTGTATCTCAATGAGTTAAAACTTGATGGATATGTGTCGAGGTTTTACAGGATCAACTTGTCAACCAAGAAAAAGGAGGATTTGTTTTTTAGTGACGACTCAAAATCGTTTCGTGAAGTTCAGCGAGAACTTAAGTGGCATGAAGCACATATGCATGTTGTTGATAATATTTGTCACAGCCCGTCTGTCGAGGATTGGGAAGTTTTTATAAAAAATGCGTGGTATCACACAAAAAACTGTTATCTTGCGAAAGTGGCTGATACTCTTTACTATTTCGATCATCTTAACTGCAGAATTGAGGCTTATGATGAGACTATGAATCTGCTTAATAGTTGCGAAATATCTTATCCTGAAAAACAAAACTATTGGCGTCACACTATCTATCAAGATCGCGCCTGGGGCACTTTCTACACCATCTTCGGCACCACTTTGAACGAAATCGACATCAAAACCGGCAGAACAATCCCCAAAATCAACGCCAACAACTATCTCAGTCAAAAGATGATCATCTATAAAGGAAATCTCTATTCTCTGAAAAAGCGCAGAGATTCAGGCAACGCCGAAATATCATTTATCGAAAAAACAAAGCTTTATTAAAGTCTTATGAAAAAGTCATCGCTCATATTACTCCTATTCATCCTATTAGCCTTATTCGCCCTATTCGTCCTATCCCCATCTCGCGTTTCTGCTCAAAATTTTTTAGTCTCTGGTAATGTCGGAATTAAAGATGTCAATATCACAGAAAACACCACTTTCATCGGCACCTCATCCGACAAAAACGGCAATTTCCAACTAAAAGTTTTCTCTGAAGATGCAACGTTGCGTTTTACTTGTGTCGGATATGCTGATACGATTATATCATTGAATTCCAATGATTTCCATAATAGGGAAGCATCGATAATATTCAAAATGCGACAAATCAGCTACGACTTGCCGTCGGCAGAAATATCTGCTTCCAAATACTTCTATCGCAGCAAATTTGGCGTTTCTATCGTGGATATTTCGTTCATAGATGATAAAACTCTAATCCTTGAAAACAAAAAATCAAAATCAGAACTTAAAGTTATTGATAATGAAGGAAATAATGTAGCTAACATCAAGTTTGACAGCCTCTATAATGAGATTTTTGTGGATTTTTTCAACAATTATATTCTTGTAGGCGAGCATTATTGCCAGCAAATTCAGTTCGACGATGACTATTCCATCGGGAAAGTGGCTAATTTTTCAAGAAAAGACTTTGAAGAGAAACTGCGAGTAGGAGTGAGAAAGTTCAATGACTGCTTTGTTTTTAAAGACAAGCCATTGATTGTCAACAATATTTATGCTCGTCGTGATCATAACAAAAGCATCGGATATTTCTATATAAATCCTAATGATTCGGTTGTAGAGCGTCATCAGATTCATCGTTTTATTGATGAAGAAGGTTATAAGGCTGCTGCTGCACTTTATGCGGAGATAATCTCGCTTTACCATGCGTTTACTGATGAAAACGATGACTTGATAAAGCTCGGCTTATGGGATGGCAACCTTATGCGCATCTTGCCTGAACCTGAATGCTCGTTCGCTGTCGAAGCTCCTTGCGGCTGGCGAACTCGCTGTTTCGTATACATAAACCAATATATTAAACTCGATGCCAAACCATTGAACATCAGTGTTTTCGATAAAGACAATATCTTATATTTTGTTTATTTGGATGAAATGAAACTCCTGTCTTTCGACGATAATTTCAATCTTTTAAGTGAAAAAGATATTGAACTTGGCGTTAATGCCAAATATTTTACAAATACAATAATTGAAGATTGTGCTACCGCTGATATTTACGGAGTTTTTGTAAAAGACGGAATCAGTTTTCTTGCTTCGCTCGATTTGGAAACCGCCAAGTTTGAACATCTTACAAAGGTATCAAACTTTATTTATCCCAACGTATTGAAAATCAACAATAATATTGCCTATTGCGCCTATTTCAATGCCGAAAAACAATATAGTTTCATCCAAAGAACAACAATAAAATGAAAAATCTATTCATCCTATTCGTCCCATTAGCCCTATTCGTCCTATCCGCTATTACTGCTTCCGCACAAGAAAACATCGCGTTTAAAGTTGAGCTCCCCGAAGCCACTATCACCGCCCAAAACATTCCCCATATCGCCTACAACAACAAGGTCGTCAGCATTAAGGATTTTGAAATCAACGACAAAGGAATTTATCTTCTCGCTCAACGTCGTCGTAACAACGCAATTCTGCATCTAAATTTAAACTGTGATACACTTAAAGAATTGAAAATCAGTCCAAACTATTATAATATTTTCAAAGATTGTTTTGGTGAAATGCACATCGTTTCCGACAAGGACGTATGGCAAATCGGGCATAAAACTTTCAAAAACCGCTTTTTTGAGATGGAACTGATGTACCGCACGCCACTCAACAATTTCTTGAAAGCCTTCAAAAATGTTGCATGCGCCACCGATAGCGTCATTGTGAGCGGCCGTTATTTCTTTTCCGACCAGGAAATTTACTATTATTATTTCAAAATCAATGGTGACCAGTCACCGGTCCTGCTGCATCATGTAGTAAATCAAGAAGGAAGGGATTTGTATTTCAATGTCATGCGATATGGCAATCTTTATCGAGCTGGCAATCTTTTTTTCAAACCGACTTACGACCCTGTTTTCGCCTATGACAACAGACTTTATCTCTTTGCTTTTGATGAAAATAAACTGTTTGTTTTCAATAATTTAGGAGAAATCGTCAACGAATATCCATTGACATTTCACAAATACAAACATTGGAGTGGCAAGATGAAAGTTATCAGCAAATGGAACAAAAAAGTGATTCTCGACGAGGCTTGCGGAGTGTTCTACACCACTTTCGAGGAAGACGCAATCACCACTATCAAGAAAATCGATATCGAAAACGGAACAGCAGAAACCGTTGCAGTGTTTGGAGGTTTTCCTTTCATCG
>CAMZJA010000004.1 GCA_947307415.1 uncultured Bacteroidales bacterium
CACCTGACTCAAAGGTGAAAGTGGTTGTATATCCTACAGATGAGGAATATATGATTGCTAAAGACACATTTGACCTCGTCAAATAACGAAAGCGTTTTTAATAACATTGTAGAGACGCACGGCCGTGCGTCTCTACAATTTTTATCCGCGGTCGTAATGCGGCATCTCTTCAGGTATAATTATCGATAATTCAACGAGACCTTTTACGATGCCATCTTCATACCAAGGCGTCTGGTAAATCAATTTTTTCTTACCTTTTTTAGAAATCGTGTAGACGTTGGTGGCAGCGTCGTTCAACAGGTGTTTTATGATTTGTTGCGAGCGCTCATTGTGGCAGCCCATCATGTTTTTGCCGCACACGTCACCGTTCACGTCGACGGAGCTGTTATTCTGATAAACCACATTACCTTCAGTGTCACTCACCGTGACAGCCAGATTCACTTCTTTGAAAAAGTCAAAATTCATATTGTCAAGTTTAAATTTTTCTGCAAATTTACATATTTTATAATAAAAATTTAAAATTTATACCATTATTTTGAATAAAACGTTATATTTGCAGTTTATTTAGATGTTTTGAAAAAGTTAGGCATATATATTATCAGACAATACATTGGCACGTTCATTTTCACGTTTTTCGTTGCCATTTTCATTCTTTTGATGCAGTTTTTGTGGACTTGGGTCGATGAGTTCATCGGAAAGGGTGTCGAATTCGGCGTGATGTTCAAGCTTTTGTTCTACACCTCTGTCACCTTCGTTCCGATGGCATTGCCCTTGGCGATCCTGCTCTCGTCGCTGATGTGTTTCGGCAACCTCGGCGAATATTACGAGCTTGTCGCGATGAAAGCCAGCGGCATCTCCACCTGGAAGGTGATGCGTCCGCTTCTGTATTTCTCATTGGTAATGAGCGTGTTAGGATTTTTCTTCTCCAACAACGTGATGCCATATGCCAACCTCAAGATGCAGTCGATGCTTTACGATGTGAGTCATAAAAAAATGACTTTGGAGATTCCGGAGGGAGTGTTTTACCGCGGGCTCGACAAATACGTCATCAGGGTGGCGAAGAAAAGCAAGGACGGCAACTGGATGTACGACGTCATGATTTACGACCACACCGAAGGCAAAGGTAACGTGAACGTCACCGTCGCCGACTCGGGATATATGGCGATGACACCGAGCCAGCGTAACATGATTTTCACGCTTTACGACGGCTACAACTACAGCGAGATAATCGACGACAAAGACTATCACACCCGTCGTCCTTTCCAGAAGATGGCATTCAAACGCCAGCTCGTGACCTTCGACATGTCGCAGTTCGACATGCAGCACATGGACGAGGACGCTTTCAAGAAGCATCAAACTATGCTGAACATCAAGCAGTTGAATGTGGCGATAGACTCATTGAACGTGCTTTACGAGGAGCGTCTTGAATCGAACAACCGGTCGTTGCTCAGCAGGTTTCAGTATATGAACACCGACAAGACCAGTTTCATAAAATCAGACAAACGTCTCAAAAAGAGGCAAGACGAGAGCACGCTCAACGACACCATCAGCGTATTCAACTGGCCATTGTTGAGCAATCTGCCGGAGAAAGAACGTCAGCCGATAGTGGGTATAGCTTTGGCCAACACCTCCAACATCAAGGAGAGCCTCGTCAGCATCGGCAAGGAGATGGACAACCAGAGAGTCAACATCAGGAAACACGAGCAGGTGTTGAATCAGAAGTTCACGTTGAGCATCGCGTGTCTGCTGTTTTTCTTCATCGGTGCGCCACTGGGAGCCATCATCCGCAAGGGCGGACTGGGCATGCCGGTGGTCGTCAGTGTGGTATTCTTCGTGATTTATTATGTCATCACCATCATTGGCGAGCGAGTGGCGGTGCAAGGCGACATGTCGGTGTTCCTCGGCGCATGGATATCGTCGATAGTGCTCTTCCCTATCGGCATTTTCCTCACCTTCAAGGCCACCACCGACGCAGCATTGCTCGACGCCGAGTCGTGGAAGAAATTATTTACAAGAAAAGATAAAAAAGACAAGACGATATGAATATTTTACTGTTATGCAACAAATCACCGTTTCCTCCGGGCGAAGGCGGTCCGATGGCGATGAACAGCGTCGTGACGGGTCTGCTCGAAGCGGGTCACAGCGTGAAAGTGATGGCTTTCAACAGCAACAAATATCATGTCGACATCAACGATATACCGCAAGATTATCGCAAGAAGACAAGGATAGAATTTATCGATATCGATTTGAAAATCGAGATAAAAGAAGCATTTAAAAACTTGTTTTCCGATGAGTCGTATCATGTGAAGAGGTTTGTTTCGGAAGAATTCAAGAAAAGGCTCATCAAGGTCTTGAAAAAAGAAAAATTCGACATCGTACAGCTTGAGATGATCTACATGGCGCCGTACATCGAGACCATCAGGGAGCATTCCAACGCCAAGATAGTGCTGCGCGCGCACAACGTGGAACACAAGATTTGGGAGCGCATGGCAAAAAAGACTATTTTCTTCGCTAAACGATGGTATATCAACCACTTGGTGCGCACCTTACGGAATTATGAGATGAGTGTACTCGACAAAGTCGACGGCATAGCGGCTATAACCACCACCGACGCCAGCTTCTTCCGTCGTGTGACGTCCACACCGGTGATCGACCTTCCTTTCGGCGTCGACATCGACAAGTTCGACCCCGTTTTTGAGGTCGGCGACGCCCCGACATTCTATCACATAGGCTCGATGAACTGGATGCCAAACGAGGAAGGTATCAAATGGTTTCTCAAGAACGTGTGGGACGAGGTGTTGAAGCGCACGCCCGACGCGAAGCTGTATCTTGCCGGAAGAAACATGCCGAAATGGCTGAAGAAGACGAAGAAAAAGAACGTTTTCGTCGTTGGTGAGGTCGCCGACGCCCATGAGTTTGTGAATCAGAACAACGTGGCGATAGTGCCTTTGTTCTCGGGTAGCGGCATGCGCATCAAAATCATCGAGTCGATGGCGTTGGGCAAGACCGTCATCACCACCATGGTGGGCGCCGAGGGCATTTTATACTCGGAGTTCGACAACATCATCATAGCCGACAACGAGCCGAAGATGATAGAGAACATCTGTAGACTTTACAAACATCCTGAAGAAGCGGAGGCGATAGGTTTGAACGCGCGCCGGCTCATAGAGGAAGTCTACGATAACAAAAAGATTATCAACAGATTACTCATTTTCTACAATGAGATAAGATCAAAAAGAGAAATAACGATTTTAGACTAAATGAAGATATTCGTATTACTGCCAAGAATACCGTGGCCACTTGAGAAAGGCGACAAGCTGAGGGCTTACAACCAGATAAAGCAGCTGGCGAAGAACAACGAGATTGTGCTTTGCGCGCTCAACGACGATAAGAAAGTCGACAAGCAAGCCGCTTTTCAGGCGATGCAGCCTTATTGCGCCTCAGTGAACTTCATCGACCTGCCTAAGATAGGCATTTTATTCAATGTTTTCAGGTCGTACCTGCTCGGTTTGCCGATACAATGCGGATATTTTTACAGCTCGAGGGCAAAACATAAAGTGCATGAGCTCATCAGACACCATAAGCCCGACATGCTCTTCGGCCAGCTGCTGCGTGTGGCACCATATCTTCATAAGGTAAAAATCCCTAAAACCATTGACTATCAGGATGTCTTCTCGATGGGAATGAAACGTCGCGCCGAGATTGCCGGCATCGTCATGAAGCCGTTTTTCGAGATGGAATACAACCGTCTGAAGCGATATGAGAACAAGATCTTCGACGAGTTCGACGTTAAGACCATCATCAGCGAGCCTGACAGAGCAAACATCGACCATCCCGACAGAAAAAAAATCCTCATCGTGCCAAACGGCGTCGACCATGAATACTACAAGCCGCAGGAGCGCGAGAAGAAATACGACATAGTGTTTACCGGCAACATGGGCTATGCTCCAAACGTCAACGCGGTGGAGTTTTTGGCTTATGAAATCATGCCGAAGGTTTGGGAGAAGATACCGAACGCAAAGCTGTATATCGCAGGCGCTCAGCCTGATCTGCGTGTAAAGAAGGTGGCTTGCGACAACATCATAGTGAGCGGATGGATCGACGACATGCGCGACGCCTACGCCCAGAGCCGTATCTTCATCGCCCCGATGCGCATCGGCACAGGATTGCAAAACAAGCTCCTCGAGGCCATGTCGATGAAGATTCCTTGCATCACCACATCGTTGGCAAACAGCTCGTTGCACGCAGTGAACGGAAAAGAAATTTTAGTTGACAACAGCTCATCGGAACTCGCCGCCGACATCGTATTCCTGTTGAAACGTCCCGACAAGGCGGCGGAGATAGCCGAAGAAGGCTTCAACTTCGTGAACCGCGTCTACGACTGGGGAGCGGCGACAAAGATAATGGAAGACGCGATGATAACCGTTTTAAACAAATAATTATGGCACAAAACGACGATAAAAAGATAATTTTCTCGATGGTTGGAGTGAGCAAGATCATCCCGCCGTCACGACAGATTTTGAAAGATATTTATCTTTCGTTCTATTACGGAGCGAAAATCGGCATCATCGGTTTGAACGGCGCCGGAAAATCGACATTGCTGCGCATCATCGCAGGCAAAGAGAAGTCGTACAACGGCGAGGTGGTGTTCTCGCCAGGCTATTCAGTAGGCATGCTCGACCAGGAGCCGCAGCTTGATGACAACAAGACCGTACGCCAGGTGGTGGAGGAAGGAGCCCAGGAAGTCGTTGATTTGCTTAAGGAATACGAAGAGATAAGCAATAAATTCGCTGAACCTGATGCCGATTTCGACAAGCTTATCGAGCGACAAGGCGAACTCACCGAACTCATCGAACAACACGACGGCTGGAACCTCGACAGCAAGCTCGAGCGCGCCATGGACGCATTGAACTGTCCGGATGGCGACACGCCAGTTAAAAATTTGTCGGGAGGAGAAAGACGCCGCGTGGCGTTGGTGAGATTGCTTTTGCAAGAACCAGATATTTTGCTCCTCGACGAGCCTACCAACCACCTCGACGCTGAGGCGATTCAATGGCTCGAAAGCCACTTGCAGCAATACAAAGGCACAGTGATTGCTGTCACCCACGACCGTTACTTCCTCGACCACGTTGCCGGCTGGATTTTGGAACTCGACCGCGGCGAAGGCATACCGTGGAAAGGCAACTACTCATCGTGGCTCGACCAGAAGACCGCTCGCATGGCGATGGAGGAAAAGACCGAGAGCAAGCGCCGTAAGACCCTCGAGCGTGAGTTGGAGTGGGTGCGCATGGCGCCGAAGGCACGTCACGCCAAAGGCAAGGCACGTCTTGAGTCGTATGAGAAGATGCTCAACGAGGACGTGAAAGAGAAAGAAGAAAAACTCGAGATTTATATCCCGAACGGAGACCGTCTCGGCAACAAAGTCATTGAGGCTAAGAACGTTACGAAAGCATTCGGCGACAAGGTTTTGTTTGAGAATCTCAGCTTCAGTCTGCCGCCTGCGGGCATTGTGGGTGTCATCGGACCAAACGGAGCCGGTAAAACGACGCTCTTCCGCATGATTATGGGACTTGAAAAACCGGATTCAGGTACGTTTGAGGTCGGTGAGACAGTGAAAATCGGTTATGTCGACCAGCAACATGCCGATATCGACCCGGAGAAGACCGTTTGGGAAGTCATCTCCGGCGGAAATGAGCTCATCCAGCTCGGCAAGCGCACCATGCCTTCGAGAGCCTACGTCTCGAGATTCAACTTCGGTGGCGACGCTCAGCAGAAAAAAGCGGGAGTGCTTTCAGGCGGTGAACGTAACCGCATGCACCTGGCATTGACTTTGAAACAAGAAGCCAACGTACTGCTCCTCGACGAGCCGACTAACGACATCGACGTCAACACCTTACGTGCTTTGGAGGAAGGTCTGGAAAACTTCGCAGGCTGCGCTGTCATCATCTCGCACGACCGCTGGTTCCTCGACCGTATTGCAACGCATATCTTGGCGTTTGAAGGCGACTCGCAGGTTTATTTCTTTGAGGGAAGTTATTCGGAATACGAGGAAAACAAGATAAAACGACTCGGCACTCAGCAGCCTAAGAAGTTCAGATATAAAAAATTGATGTAATCTTACAAGAGAACAGATTACAGATAATAGATAACAAATACTAGAGTTATGAAGAAAGTTATTATTACGATTTATGCCATCATATTGACAATCAATGCTTTTGCAATTGATATTTGGGACGGGACAGCTTCACCTTGGACACAGGGCAGCGGTACTTCAAGCAACCCTTATCTCATTGAGACGGCCGAAAACCTAGCATATCTCGCCGAGAAAGTCAACGAGGGATACCAGGCACAAGGCATGGCGGTCTTCAGATACACCTATTTTCTGTTGACCGACGATTTGGACCTCAACAACATCAACTGGACACCTATTGGAAATGTCAACATGAACATGCAAGGCTATTATTTTGCCGGCATTTTCGACGGTTGGTATCATAATATCGACCATCTTAAGATTCAGTCGAGTGCCGATGTCTGTGGATTATTCTGCGGATTGGGTGGAGAACAAGGCGCGCCAGGAGGATCTGGAACTGGGGTAATTAAGCATCTTTCAGTAACAAACGGCGACATCACATCGACAGGCACAGGTGTCGGCGGCATCATTGGAGCTATCGCCGGCGAAGCGACGGTATATCAATGCAGTTTTTCGGGCACTATCAGCGTGAGTAATAGCGGTTCTTACTGCGGAGCGGGAGGAATTACAGCAGCATTAGCCGAAAATGCAAGCATCGACGAATGTTCGTTTCATGGCAGCATCACTGCAACCAACAACGGAGGTTTCACTGGAGCGGCAGGCGCAGGCGGCATAGTTGGAATAGCAATGGACAATGCATCAATAAGCCAATGCTATAACACTGGCACCATCACAGGCAGCGCATTCATGTTAAGTGTGGCAGCAGGCATAGTAGGCGCCACATTGCAGGAGAATAACGTGAGCATTTACAGCTGCTACAACGTTGGCACCGTGAACGCAGGAACGAAAGGAGGCATCTTCGGCATGGTAAGCCCGATAAACCCGACAAAAGACGAGGCTGATATACAAGTTAGCAACTGTTTCTACCTAAACACCTGCGGCGGAACCACCAACTATGGAACTTCGAAAACATCAGCAGAGATGCAAACCGAGCAGTTTAAGAACCAGATTGACATGAGTTCGCATTCTTTCGTGATGGACAACGGCACAAACAACGGCTACCCTATCCATGCTCTCACTGGTTTCATAATTTACGCAGCCAAAGATATCACAGCACATACAGCAACGCTGTCGGCCGATCTACATCCAGGAAATGCTTCATTCTCAAGGGCTTACTTTTTCTATGATAACGAAGCAAGCACCGATTATCATGAGGTTGAAATCGGCACCGAAGGCTATGTGGAAGCCATTATTGAAAATCTTGAGCCAAACACCGCCTACATGTTTTCCATGAGCGCAGAATATTCCGACGGCGGTTTCGTAGGATTTAGTCCATACTGGTTCATGACACTCGACAACACTGGAATTTCAGAAATGTCAAATTCAGATATTTGCATCTACCCTAACCCGACATCAGATTTCATATTTATAGAAAATATTGAGCCTCAGTCAGTTACCATTTATTCCCTTGACGGAAAATTGGTAAAAAAGGTTGGAAACGCCAACGTTATTGACGTAAGGGATCTGAACAAAGGTATGTACCTTATTAATATAGATGGAATAATGGAACGAATTATCGTTATTTAGTCAGTTCCTCCATTACCTTTCCAGCTAGTCTGCTGGTTCCGACGCGGAAATAATTCTTGTTGAGCCATTTCTCGCCGAGGACATCTTTCACTATATAATAATAGGTGAGTGCGTCTTCGATTGTCGACATGCCGCCAGCAGGTTTGAAGCCGACCATTTGTCCAGTCGCCTCAAAGTATTCCTTGATGGTGTCGCACATCACGAGAGCCGCCATCGGGGTGGCATTGACAGCGATTTTTCCTGTCGAAGTCTTGATAAAATCAGCCCCTGCGAGAATTGCCAACTCACTGGCTTTGCGGATGTTAGCTGGGGTCTTCAGTTCGCCTGTCTCAAGGATAACTTTCAGATGAACCGGAGCCTTGCAGATTTCACGGATTGCCTGAATTTCGTTATAAACTTCATCGTAATTTCCTGCGAGGAAAGTGCCTCTTGAGATGACCATGTCGACCTCGTCAGCACCCTGCTCAACGCAATATTGCACCTCTTTTTTCTTCAAATCGAACGGCATCTGACCTGAAGGGAAGCAGCAAGCCACCGTCGCCACCTTGATTCCGCTGCCTTTCAGCAAGCCCTTTGCCTGCTTCACAAACGGACTGTAGATGCAGATAGCAGGAACCGAGATACCCATGTCATTTTTCTGAAAATCAATGGCTTTAGCGCAGAATTCTTCGATTTTCTTAGCATTATCAAACGCCTCCAAAGTGGTGAAGTCGATGCTCTGGAAGATGGTCTTCAAAGCCTCGCGGCGGTCGCTGTTTTTGCTTTGTTTCTCAATAATTTGTGCGATTCTCGCCTGAAGCTGCTCCTCGGTATAATTGTAAGATTTGAAATTCATGATTTTAATATTTTTAACAACATGCAAAGATAGGAAAAAATTTCATAATTTTGCAGCGAAATTTATTAATTCCGTCATTTCGACTGAAGCGAAGCGGAATGGAGAAATCTTTGAGGATTTATCCGCCTGCGGCGAATGCTTTCGCAAGCTCAGGTCTCGACTTCGCTCGAAATGACAAACATGAAAATTATTTATATGAAAAAATATCTTTTAATAATCGCTTTGTCATTGTTCGTAACTAATGTTTTCGCTCAAACGATGACAAAGGAAAACGACTTCGGAATCAAGACTTTGAAGTTTGAAGTGAGAACCGATTTCGACTGCTTCAACCAGAACGACAGCACCTGGACAGGTTTCTCTGGGAAGTATCTCAACGTCATTTTGAAAGGCGACATCAACGATGATTTTTACTACGCTTACCGTCAGCGCCTTAACAAAGTCAACAGCGAGAACAGCTTCTTCGACGCCACCGATTATCTCTATATTGGATGGAGGATAACGAAAAACATCTCTTGGACAGCAGGTAAGGAAGTGGTGGCGATGGGCGGCATTGAATACGACCTCGCTCCTATCGATGTGTATTTCGCTTCTCTTTCATGGGGTCTCAGCTGTTATCAGTTCGGAACAGATCTTCAATACACCACTGACGACGGCAGCAACACCTTCACATTGCAGTTCACAAACTCGCCATTCGGCGAGCATCTATACAGCGGCATGTATAACTACAGCGCGCATTGGCGTGGCAACTTCAAGCACTTCGGTCCGGTTTGCTCCGTTAACATGTACGAGTATCAAAAAGGCGCTTTTCTCAACGTTGTGGCTCTCGGCACGTCGTTTAATTTCGGACCTGTCGACGGTCATCTCGACTTCTTCAACCGTACCTCCGAAAAACACAATCAATTCTTTGGCGACGACATCTCATTGGTTGGTCAGGTCGGCGTGAATGTCATACAAAACAGGCTTCACATCTATGCAAAAGCCACATACGATGTCAACGAGATGGACCTCGGTGAGGAGCCTTCGACCTATGCTTATGGCGTATACGTGCTGCCAGGCACCGACATGAAAGCTTACGGTGGCGGTGTTGAGTTCTATCCTATCAAAGATAAAAACAACATCCGCATCCATGCCTTCTTCGCTGTCAACGACACCAAAGGCAAAGAGCTGCTTTATCAAGGCAACGTCGGCGTCACCTGGCGACTTAACTTCATCGACAAATAAAATCTTTCATTATGAAAATAAGACAATGGCAATTTTTAAGTAAGAGACGTCTTGAGGCCGGTATCTTCCTCCTCATTTTCGCGCTTTTCTTTGGATTTTTAGGTACACGTATGGGTGCAGCCAACATGCTCAACACCATCATGCAGACCTCCTATCATCTTCTTTTGGAGACTGTCTTCTTCCTCATGGCGGTGTGCGTGGTGTCGGGCGCTCTCGGCAAACTTCTGGTGGAGTTCGGCGTGGTGCGACTCATCGAATATGTACTCCGCCCCTTGATGAAGCCTATCTACAACCTCCCGGGCGTGGCGGCTCTCGGCGGAATCCTCACGTTTTTGTCGGATAACCCAGCCATCATCACCCTTTCGAAAGACAAGCATTTCTCGCATTATTTCAAAAAATATCAACTCGCTTCGTTGACCAATTTCGGCACAGCGTTCGGCATGGGATTGGTGGTGATTTTCTACATGCTCGGTCTCGGCTTCCTCAAAGGAGCCTTGGTCGGCTTGCTTGGCGCCATCATCGGAAGTATTGTCTCCACAAGGCTGATGCAGAAGTTCACGCTCAAGGCGTACCCTGAGCTTGACGCTGAAGAAGAGCCTGAAGGCGGCGACGAGCAGAAAATCTCGTTCAAGTCGCAAGGCAACGTGTTCCTGCGTTTCCTCGATGCCATCCTCGATGGCGGCAAAGAAGGCGTTGCAATAGGTCTGGCTATCATCCCGGGCGTGCTCATCATCTCAACAGTTGTCATGATGATGACATTCGGTCCGGCCACCGGCGCTGAATACAGTGGCGTGGCATACGAAGGCGTGCCTGTATTGCCTTACCTCGCAAGCAAAATCGACTTTGTTTTCGACTGGCTCTTCGGATTCAAGAATCCTGAGTTGGTGGCGTTCCCGATCACCTCGCTCGGCGCCGTAGGCGCCGCGCTCGGTCTCTTGCCGAAATTCATCGCCGAAGGCATCATCAACAACAACGCCATCGCTGTTTGCACGGCTATCGGAATGTGCTGGAGCGGATTCCTCAGCACACACACCGCCATGCTCGACTCACTCGGACACCGCGAGCTCATCCCTAAAGCCATCGGCGCCCACACCATCGGCGGACTCGTGGCAGGCATCTCGGCACACTGGATTTACGTTTTGTTAGCATTCATTTTCTAAATTTCTGAAAATGGATAAGGTAGTCCTTGGCAAGACAGGTTTCGTCGTAAACAAAAACGGCTTCGGGGCGTTGCCTATACAACGTATCTCGAAGGACGAGGCGGCATATCTGCTCCGCAAGGCTTACGACAACGGCATCACCTACTTCGATACCGCGCGTTTCTACACCGACAGCGAGGAGAAGATGGGATACGCCTTCCAAGGCATGCGCGACAAGATCATCATCGCGACAAAAACTGGTGCCACCACCGTCGAAAATTTTTGGAAAGACCTAGAAACAAGCCTCGGACTGCTTAAGACAGACTACATCGACCTTTATCAGTTTCACAACCTCGCTTTCTGTCCGAAACCAGGCGACGGAACCGGACTCTACGAGGCGATGCTCGAAGCGAAAAAACAAGGAAAAATCAGACATATCGGCATCACAAACCACAGACTGAAAATCGCGAAAGAGGCGATAGAAACTGGACTTTACGAGACGATGCAGTTTCCGTTTTCGTATCTCGCTTCAGATAAAGATATGGAGATTGTGGAGATGTGCAAACAAGCCAACATGGGATTCATCTGCATGAAGGCTCTCTCCGGCGGCTTGATTACCGATTCAGCTACGGCGTATGCATTTTTGAACCAATATAAGCACGTGTTGCCGATCTGGGGCATACAAAAAGAGGCGGAGCTCGACGAGTTTATCTCATATCAGACCAACCCGCCTGCGATGACCGACGAGCGCTGGGCGAAGGTCAAGAAAGACAAGGAAGATCTGTCGGGCGACTTCTGCCGTGGCTGCGGCTACTGTCTGCCCTGCCCTGCCGGCATCTACATCCCCGACTGCGCCCGAATGAGCCTCTATCTGCGTCGCGCCCCATTGAGCGTCTATCTCGGCGACGAATATAAAGCCAAAATGGAGAAGGTAAAAGGCTGCCTCCACTGCGGTCAGTGCAAGAAGAAATGCCCTTACGGCCTCGACACACCGACACTTCTGCAAAAGAATTACGAAGACTTTTTAACGTTTTTATAATAATCAATTGTCATTTCGACCGTAGCGAAGCGAAGTGGAGAAATCTCATTTTTCATGATCTTTTCCAAAAATAATTATTATATTTGCAACGTTGTTTTAGAAAACGTTGTTTCGTCATGATTAAGCGTGTTTTTAAGTTCGGTGGCGCATCAGTGAAAGACGCTGATGCAGTGAGAAACCTCAAGCATATCCTTGAAAATGAGGATCGTAGCGACCTGATGCTCGTCATCTCTGCAATGGGGAAAACGACAAACGGCATCGAAAAAGCGCTCAAGGAGTTCCGTGATGCTGACGGTCATCTGCCGATTGGCGCCTTAAAAGACCTCATGGAATACCACGAGAAAATCATGCTCGAACTTTTTAACGGCAACTCCGAACACCCTGTGTTTGAATCAGTTACAAATTTGTTTTTGGATTTATACCTCAATCTGCAGGAGACAGGCTACGACTACGATTATCAGTACGATCAAACCATCAGCTTCGGCGAGATGCTGTCAACGACGATAATATCAGCATATCTTAACGACAACGGCATTGCCAACAAACTCCTCGACGCGCGTCAATATATCATCACCGACCATACTTTCCGTTCGGCGAATGTCGATTTCGACGAGAGCCGACTGAGGATTCAGAAACTGCAGGAAGAACACGACGGCACGATGCACATCACACAAGGTTTCATCGGCTCATCTACCAAGCCTGTGGTGACGACCACCCTCGGTCGCGAAGGTTCCGACTACACTGGAGCTATCTTCGCCAACCTTTTGGATGCCAAAGAGTTATCGGTTTGGAAAGACGTTGACGGAGTGCGCAACGCCGACCCGAAACGTTTCGAGCACACCGAGAAGATCCCGCATCTCTCCTACTCCGAAGCCACTGAGCTGACGTTTTACGGAGCTACAGTCTTGCACCCGAAGACTACCAAACCTCTGCAAAACAAGAACATTCCATTGAAAGTACGCTGCTTCCTCGATGCCTCACTTGAGCCAACCATCGTTGACGGCAGCGACGAGTTCATAAAATACATCCCGTCGTTCATAGTAAAAGATAATCAAACGCTTGTGACCATTCGTCCACGCGACTATTCCTTCATGAACGAGCAGAACCTCGGCATCCTCTTCGGCATGCTCAACGAGCTCAACATCCACGCCAACATGATTCAGACGTCGGCCTTGAACCTCTCCATCTGCTTCGACGAGAACGAACGCAAACTCACACAGCTCATCGCCTCCCTCGAGCAGTCGTTCATCATCCGCTACAACAACGGCCTGCAGCTCTTCACCATCCGCCATTACAAAAACGGCATCGAAAAAGAATTCATCAAAGGAAAAGAGGTTTTTGTGGAACAAAGAAGCCGAAGCACTTTACAGTTAGTAATATCATAAAAAATGGGGCGAAAAATCTTTCGCCCCTACTCTAAACTCTACACTCTCAACTCTAAACTACTCAGCCCAGTTCAGAATCTTTCGGAAATCATATTCCGCAGGATTTTCAACGAATTTCTTAGCGCCTTCGTAGTCGGCTGGAGTGATGTACTGCATGCAGTGGTTGAACACCAGTTTCGCCTTCTCACCCTGCATGTTCACCAAACGCGGTTTCACCTTGCCATTTTCGTCCTCCACATCCTTCAGATACAGCGGACTGACCTGGCCTTTCGGGTCGGCAGTGACCATGGCGCCCGTGATGCCCATGTCGAACAGCTTCTTCACGCCGTAGCCGAGGATTGAGCAATATTGCAAATCGAAAGCGCAAGGATCGACGCAACGAATCTCATAACCGACTTCTACCGGACGGCTCTTGATGTTCAAGCCTAACATCTTCAAACGCTGTTGCAGTAACATATTGAAAATGTGAGCCTTACTAACGTTTCCAAGCTCCGGATGACCGTGCTCGTCGTAGGTAAAGTTCACGCCCGAGTTGTGAATCTCCTCATCTGTCATGAAGTGGAACACACCCTCAGAAACGCTCGCCACACCGTAGTTGATACCCAACATCTTACGTTTGATCATCGAGCTGATGATGAGTTTCAAAATCTTGTCGAAAGTGACCTCTGTTTTGTAGAACATCTCCGGGATGATGATCATCGGGTAATGGCAGGCATAGCCCATGCCGAATGCAAGGTGACCTGCCTCACGACCCATCGCCGACACCACAAACCAGTTGCCGCTAGTACGCGCGTCTTCGTAAACGGTCTGCAGGATCTTCACACCCGCTTCTTTGGCTGAATAATAGCCGAATGTCGGGCTGCCTTCAGGCAACGGAAGGTCGTTGTCGATGGTCTTAGGCACGTGGATGTTCTGAACGTGTACATTGTTCTTCATCAAGAACTTAGAGATGCGGTTCGCTGTCGAAGCGGTATCGTCGCCACCGATTGTCACGAGCAAATTGACATCGTTTTTCACAAAGAAATCAACGTTAAACTCCTCGTCTTTCGGTTTGTAACGGCTCATCTGCAGCGCCGAGCCTCCCATCTTCATGATCTGGTCGGCATAGAGGAAGTCGATGTCGACAGTCCTCGGGTTAGGTTTGAACAGGTTTTTATATCCTTCGTGGAGTCCGATCACGCGGAAACCGTCGTTTAAAAATGTCTTTGCCACAGTGCTCACCACCGTGTTGATGCCTGGTGCCGGACCGCCGCCGGCGAGAATAACTATTGATTTCATATCACTAATATTAAACTTTAATTCATTCAAAACGTCATTTCGAGCGAAACGCAGTGTAGTCGAGAAATCTCATTCAAATGCAGGAGATTTCTCCATTCCGCTTCGCTTCAGTCGAAATGACGGGAGCTAGACTGCAAATATACAAAAATAGTTTTTAAAACAAACAAAAAATATTCCTTTTTCGTACCAATTTTTTTATTATTTTTGCAAGTTTAAAGATAACACACATTTTTGATATGTATAGCTTCATTTCGGGAACCGTCGTTGAGAAGAATCCAAGCTTCGTTGTGATTGATAATCAAGGCATTGGGTATTTCATCAATATCACTTTGAACACCTTTACGGCTATTGGCGAACAGCAGCACGTGAAGCTTTTCGTGCACCTCGCCATCCGCGAAGACGCCCATACCCTCTACGGTTTTTACACCGAAAATGAACGCGAGCTATTCCTTCAACTCATCACAGTGTCGGGTGTAGGCTGCAACACCGCCCGCCTCATCCTCTCGTCGATGACGGTAAGCGAGGCCATCGAAGCCATCGCCACCAATAACGTCCGCATGATTCAGGGAGTGAAAGGCATAGGTGCCAAGACAGCCCAACGAATAGTAGTCGACCTTCACGACAAAGTAGGAAAAACGGGCTTCGGCAGCGACGAAAAATCACCTGTCGGATACAATACATTGAAAGAAGAAGCGTTATCAGCATTAATGGTCTTAGGCTTCAACAAGACTAGCATCGAGAAGACATTGGATAAACTGTTGAAACAGATGGAGAACCCGTCGGTCGAGGATCTTATTAAAGAATCATTGAGATTGTTGTAAATTATGATTTTTAGAGAGTTAAAATACATCATAACGTTATCGCTGCTTTGCCTTGGGATAAACCTCTGGTCGCAAGAGGGCATCTCACTCCAAGAGCCGTCGAATATCACCCGCACCATAGAGTACGACCCAGTCACCGGACAGTACGTCTTCGTGAGCAAAATCGGTGACTTCACCTACCAGGAGCCTTACATCATGACGCAGGAGCAGTATTCCGACTACGTCACGAAAAACGCCATCAAAAACTACTGGAAAGACCGTCGCGAGACGACGATGGGCAACAGCAACGGCAACTCTCTGATACCTCAGATCTACGTTGGCGGCAAGGTGTTCGACAAGATCTTCGGAAGCAACACCATCGACATCAAGCTGCAGGGTTCGGCCGACGTGACGTTTGGCGTGAAATACCAGCGCCGCCGCGACCCTTCGCTCACCGTGGCACAGCAGAGAACCACCAACTTCGACTTCGACGAGAACATACAACTCAGCGCTTCGGCGAAAATCGGCGAGAGAATTCAGTTCAAGATGAACTACAACACCAAGACACAATTCTCATTCGAAAATAAATTCTCGTTGAAATATGAAGGCGGCGAAGACGACATCCTCCAACTTCTCGAAGCTGGTAACGTGAGCATGCCTCTCCGCAGCTCCTTAATCACCGGTACTCAGTCGCTTTTCGGTTTTAAGACCAAGTTGAAATTCGGCAAGACCACTGTCACAGCCATCGCCTCTTATCAGGAGAGCGAGACACAGAACGTAGCGGTGAAAGGCGGCGCGATGATGCAGGATTTTGAACTCGAATGTATTGACTATGAAGAGAACCGACACTTCTTCCTCAGCCAGTATTTCCGCGACCATTATGAAGAAGCCCTCGCCACACTCCCGACAGTGACATCCGACATCAACATCACTAAGATTGAAGTGTGGGTGACAAACACCAACTCGAACTACGAAAACTGCCGTAACATCGTGGCATTCACCGACTTAGGCGAAGGCAAGGAAGAGTGGATTTACAACCAGAATAAAGTTCATCCAAACTATTATTCAGACCCTGCATACCCTGATGACAGCTTAGCCAACGACCTCTTGTATAATATGGATATGACGCAGATCCGTAACCTCAACACCGTGACATCTTACCTCACTGGACAAGGCTACGTGTCGGGCCGCGACTTCGAGAAGATTCAGAAAGCAAGAAAACTTAACGCAAACGAATATACCGTCAACAGAAAGCTGGGTTTCATCTCACTTAACGTGACGCTCAACTCAAACCAGACCCTCGCCGTGGCCTACCAATACACCGTCATCGGCAAGGAGGGAGTGTTCCAAGTCGGTGAGTTCTCAGATCAAGGCATCAGAGAGCCTAACCTCTTGGTTACCAAGATGTTAAAAAGCACCACCATCAACACCAAGATGCCGATGTGGAACCTTATGATGAAGAATGTTTATAACATCAAGGCATATCAGGTGGCGGCGACCAACTTTACCTTGAACATCCTTTACCTCGGCAACAGCAACGGAGTGGCGACAGGTTATTTCGCCGATGCCCCGGAAGATATAAGAGGCAATTCGTTGTTGAACCTCATGGGACTTGACCGTTTGAACAGCCAGAACAACCCTATCGAAGGCGGTGATGGTATGTTCGACTTCATCAACGGCGCGGCAACTAACGGAGGTACCATCAACGCAGCGAACGGACGAATCTTCTTCACCGTGCTGGAGCCTTTCGGAAGCCAGATCAGAGATAAGATCTTCAAAGACCATCCGGCTCTGGCCGACAAATACGCCTTCGATTCGTTGTATTCTTTGACGAAGGTGATGGCGCAGCAATACACCGACAAGAACAAATACCGTTTGGAAGGACGTTACACCTCCTCGTCGGGCAGCGAGATCAACCTCAACGCTCTCAACGTGCAGCCAGGCTCTGTTACAGTTACGGCAGGCGGAATCCCGTTGGTGGAGAACGTCGATTACACCGTCGACTATACCCTCGGCCGTGTCACCATCCTCAACGAGGCACTGCTTAACTCAGGAACGACAATCAACGTCTCGCTCGAAAACAACACCGCCATGTCAACCATCAGGAAGACATTCCTTGGAGCGCGTGTCGAGCATGAGATCAATCCTACATTCATAGTGGGAGGTACCGTTTTGCACCTCAGAGAGAGAGCCTACACCACCAAGGTAAACTACAACGACGAGCCTATCGCCAACACCATCTATGGCTTTGATATCAACTATCAAACTGATTCTCAATGGCTTACCGATGTTTTGGATAAGCTGCCTCTTTACGAAGCGAAGACAAAATCGAGAATCACCGTTTCGGGAGAGTTCGCTCGTTTCATCCAAGGCATCAACAAAAGCGGAGGACAGACGGGATCGTCGTATATCGACGACTTTGAGGGTGCCAAGTCGACCATCGACCTGCACCAATGGAATTTCTGGCATCTAGCCAGCACTCCGCAGAGCCAAAGCAACCTCTTCCCTGAAGGTAGCGCAGTGGGTCTGGCCAACGGCAAAAACCGCGCCAAACTCGCCTGGTACACTATCGACCAGTCGGTGTTCTACGACAGATACGGCAACCTCTTGCCTTCAAACATCAACAACGACGAGCTATCCGACCATCGTGTGCGTCAGGTGCTTATGCAAGAGCTCTATCCTAACAAAGACATACAGGCCGGCACCTCGACCAACATGTCGGTGCTCAACCTCGCATATTACCCTAAGGAACGTGGTCCTTACAACTACGACACCGACAACGTCAACAACGACGGAACGTTCAGCAACCCTGAAGACCGTTGGGGCGGTATCATGCGCGCCATCGAGTCGTCGGACTTCAACTCCACCAACGTCGAGTATATCGAGTTCTGGATGATGGACCCGTTCTTTGAAGGACAAGACCAGACCAACGTCGGTCAGCTGTACTTCAACCTCGGTGATGTCTCCGAAGACATTCTCCGTGACGGTCGCAAGGCTTACGAGCACGGACTCCCTACCACGGCGACGGTAGAGAACGTCGACACCACCGTCTGGGGACGTGTGCCGTCGTTGCAGGCTCTCGTCAACGCATTCGACTCCGACCCCAACTCACGACAGTATCAGGATATCGGTTATGACGGCTTGAACGACAACGACGAGCGTTCGTTCTTCGCCAGCTTCATCAACACCATGAGGACGAAGCTCAACAGCCAGGCACTCATGAAGCTCTACGATGACCCGTCATCCGATAACTATCACTACTTCAGAGGCTCCGACTACGACAACGACCCTGTCTACAGCAGCATCCTCGAACGCTATAAGAAATACAACGGCAACGAAGGCAACTCACCTTCTGAGACGCAATATACCGAAGAATATACCACCAACAACAGCACTCTCCCTGATCAGGAGGACATCAACGGTGACAACACGCTCAGCGAGTCGGAGAACTACTATCAGTACGTGGTCGAGCTCGACCCTGCCAAGTTGCGCACCTCAGGTCAGAACTTCATCTCCGACATCCACGAGACACATGTGCAGCTCGCCAACGGAACTACACAATCAATAAAATGGTACCAGTTCCGCATCCCTATCCGCGAGCCTGACAAAGTGGTCGGAAACATCGAAGGTTTCAGCTCCATCAGGTTCCTCCGTATGTTCCTCAAAGGATTTAAAGATGACATAGTGTTGCGTTTCGCCACCATGGACCTCGTGAGAGGAGAATGGAGAACCTACACCAACTCCATCCTGGCTCCAGGCGAATATCAGCCAGGCGACCAGACAAACCACACCGTGTTTGAGATGTCGGCTGTCAACCTTGAGGAAAACAGCGGCCGCTACCCTGTTCCTTACTGCATCCCTCCGGGAATCGAGCAGGAAGTGTACACCGGCGCCACCTCGACGGTACGTCAGAACGAACAGTCACTGCAACTCGCGGTCAAGAACCTCGTCGACGGCGACGCCCGAGGCGTGTATAAGACGACGGAGTTCGACTTCCGTTTCTACAAGAAACTCAAGATGTTCGTACACGCCGAGAGCATGTACGAGTCGGATCCTGTGTACGACAATGAAGTGACGATGTTCCTGCGTTTCGGTTCCGATCTCACCGACAACTACTACGAATACGAGGTGCCACTGAAGATGACACCTTGGGGCACATCGGTCACCGACGAATACACCATCTGGCCGGAGTCGAACAACTTCGACATCGAATTCGACAGGGTCGTCGACGTTAAAGCTAACCGTAACGCGGCTATAGCCAATGGCAATAAGAATATCAAAATCAACAGGATATATAGCGAAAAAGACGGTAAGAACACCATCAAGGTGTTAGGTAACCCGACCATCAGCGAGGTGCGCGCCATGATGATAGGTATCAGAAACCCGAAACATGACAACGAGGTGGCACAAGACAAGAGCGTGGTGGTGTGGGTCAACGAGTTAAGAATGACCGACCTCACCAGCAAGGGAGGCTATGCCGCCACAGGACGCGTCGAGGCGACACTCGCCGACCTCGGCCGTGTATCGGTGGCAGGATCCTACAAATCAGCAGGATTCGGATCACTCGAGACGAAAATCACCGACAACGAGATGGTGTCGAACAAATACTATAACGTGGCCGCCGATATCGATTTCGGTAAGTTCATGGCACCTGAGAAGAGCGGCATGACGGTACCGGTCCACATCGACCACAACAAAACCATCATCACGCCGGAATACAACCCTCTCGACCCAGACATCAAGTACAAGAGAGCGCTTGAAAACCTCGACCAAGCCGGCAAAGACTCGCTCAACGCCCTCGCAAGAGACGTCACCACACAGACCAACTTCAACATCACCAACATGCGTAAAAACCGCGTAGGCTCTAAGAAACCTCACGTATGGGATGTCGAGAACCTCAACGCGTCATACGCATACACCAGCCAGGAGCAGTCGAATCCTGACATGGAATACAACACACAGAAGACCTACCGCGGAGGCATAGGATATTCCTACACCACCAGCGCCAAGCCATGGACGCCGTTCGCGAAGAAGCAATGGGCGTCGTCGAAATACATGCAGATATTCAAAGACTTCAACCTTTACTATCTGCCGAAGAGCTTCTCGTTCAACACCGAGATGTACCGCCAGATTCATCAACAGAAGATGCGTAACAAATCGTCGGGCGACATCATCATAAAAGAGACCACGGCAAAGAGCTGGGACTGGACAAGAAACTACGACTTCCGCTACGACATCACGAAGAATCTCAACTTCACGTATAACGCCGCCGCCATCGCCTACATCTACGAGCCTCAAGGCAACCCTGAGCGTAACAGCGACGAATGGAAGGCCAACAGAGACACCATCCGCGACGAGATCAAGAAGCTGGGTTCCATCTCTCGATTCAACCAGACGGTGAAGCTAAGCTACACCTTACCTATTAATAAACTGCCGTTCTGCGACTGGCTCGGCTCCACAGCGAGCTACACCGGCAACTACCGCTGGCTGGCCAACACCCGCTCGACGCAGGCACGTCTCGGCAACACCATTGAAAACGACAACAGCATCCAGATCTCAGCGACAGCCGACCTCACCAAGCTGTATAACAAGTCGAGCTACCTCAAAGGTCTCACGACGCCGAAACGTAACAATAACAACAGAAACAGAGAACGAGGCGACGAAAAGAAGCAGGACAGCGTGGTGAAGAAAGGCAACGACATCGAGATCGGTAAATTCATCGTCGACAACGCCGTGCGCATACTCATAAGCGTCAAGAAGGTGTCGTTCAGCTACACGCAAAACAACGGCGTGAGCCTGCCAGGTTTCATGCACACGCCAAACATGCTCGGCATGAGCAACAGCATGGCGCCGGGATGGGGCTTCGTGGTCGGACAGAAAGACAACGTGCTTGAGAACTCCATCAACAACGGATGGCTCACCAACGACTCGACCTTCAACAGGCCTTACACCGAACGATACACCGACGCATATAATTATAAGGTGCAGATGGAGCCGTTCACCGACCTGAAGATTGAGATCACCGGAACACGCAACTATGCCAAGAACTTCTCCGAATATTTCCGTGCCGACGACATGGGCATCTTCCAGTTCTACACCCCGACGACAGGCGGCAACTACAGCATCTCCTACATGATGACAAGCACCTCATTCGTCGACGGCGACAAGCTCTTCGATAACCTTTGTAGCTACCGTCTCGAGGTGGCCGAACGTCTCGCGCGCGGCAATGCGGCATGGAACAACATGGGACAGCCTTACGTCTACGATGAGATTGGAAAGGCACAGTATCCTTATGGTTACTCGGCCTCATCGCAAGAAGTTTTGACCTACGCCTTCCTCGCCGCCTACAGCGGTCAAAGTCCTGATCACGTGTCACTCTCGTTGTTCAGAAAGTTCGCGTTGCCTAACTGGAGCGTCAACTTCACTGGTCTCACCAAGATTCCTGCCTTGAAGAAAGTCTTCAAGACCATCAGCTTGACACATTCGTACAAATCGTCGTTCGCCATCTCATCATGGAGCAATAACATCAACTACGACGCAAGCAACCAGATGGCGGTGTTCACAGGCACCAACACCAAGATACCTGAATACGACATCACGCAGATACTCCTCAGCGAGCAGTATGCGCCGCTTCTCGGAGTCACCCTCGCGTTCAACAACTCGCTTACCCCTTCGGTGGAATACAAGAAGTCGAGAACCGTAACCCTCGGATTCAGCAACAACCAGATCACCGAGGTGAACGGCAGAGAAATAGTGGTCGGTCTCGGCTACACCTTCAAAGACCTTGGATTCAACGTCTCGATGTTCGACGGCAACAACGCCAGAAAAGTGAGCAATGACCTGAAGCTGAAGCTCGACATCGGATTCAGACGCGACAAGACCACCTTGCGAAGCATCGACGAGAAACACAGCCAGATCTCATCGGGACAAGACAAAATCAACGTCTACTTCACCGGCGACTACAACCTCAGCCAGCGTCTGGGCGTTCAGATTTTCTTCAAATACGACATGACCAACCCGTTCATCGCCAATGCCTACAAGACGACAAACGTCTTCGCCGGCCTCACGGCGCGCTTCAGCTTGTCGCAATAAAAAATATTTTTAGAAATGTTAATCATGATAAAATAAATTGTATTTTTGCAGTGTCGTTCCCGTGTCATTTCGAGCGGAACGAAGTGAAGTCGAGAAATCTCAAATAATTGAATATCAAACTATAATTAAAAAATATGAATATTCCTACAAACTTAAAGTACACTAAGGATCACGAATGGATCCGTTTAGAAGGAGACAACGCTTACATCGGTATCACCGACTATGCACAACACGAACTTGGCGACATCGTTTTCGTCGACGTCGACACACTTGATGAGACACTCGAGGCAGAAGAGACATTCGGAACAATCGAAGCTGTGAAGACATCTTCAGAAATGTTCATGCCAGTTGGCGGTAAAGTCATCGAATTCAACGAGGAACTCGCCGACGCTCCAGAGAAAGTCAACAGCGACCCATACGGCGAAGGCTGGATCATCAAAGTTGAAGTCACCAATGCAGCCGAAATGGACAACCTCCTCGACGCAGAAGGTTACAAAGCCCTCATCGGATAATCATTGGAACGTCTGACAAGACATATCTACCCCGGCTTGTTCTGCGGTATCATCATCATGATATTATGCGGTCTGCCGGGGTCTTATTTTCCGAAAGTCAGAACTTTCTGGGAGTGGCTGGGACCGGACAAAATAGTGCATACACTGATGTTCGCCGTCTTCGCCTTCATGGTTATTTGGGGCTATAGGAAAGAATTTTGCGAACGAGAAAAGTCGTATCGCATTAAGCTTCAATGGATTACACTTTTAGCGTCGGTCTGTTACGGCGCCCTGACAGAATTCCTGCAAGTGCATCTGTTCAGAGGCAGATATGGAAGCTATTACGACTTTATCGCCGACGTAATCGGCTGTGTATTAGGCATTTTCATCTTTAAAATCATTTTTCGAAAAAAAATGATAAAAAATTAACTCCACATTCAATAATTTTTGCTAACTTCGCAGCGTTATTTATATCAGAATAAATTTAAGAATTATGGAAATAAAAAAATCACCTAAAGCGAACCTCGATGACAAAAGATTAACCTTTACACTCATCGGATTAGTCGTTACCTTATTCATCGTCTGGCGTGTTTTCGAATACAAGAGCTACGACAAGCAGACACTCGACACCTTCCAGAGACAAGTGGAAGTTATCGAAGAGGAAATGGTTGAAATCACAAAGCAAGAGCAGCCAAAACCTCAGGTGCAGGCTCCAAAACCACAAGTGACACAGATCCAGGTGGTGGAAGACGACGTTGAAGTGGAAGATATCGATATCAACGCTGAAGTTGACCAGAACGAACAGATTGAAGAATACGTTTACGAAGCTCCTGAAATTGAAGAGGAAGAGATTCAAGAAGCCGAAGTGTTCAAGGTAGTGGAAGAGATGCCTGAGTTCCCTGGCGGAACAGCAAAACTTCTCGAATACATCCAGAAGAACATGAAATACCCTATGATGGCTCGTGAAAGCGACATCCAGGGCAAGGTTTACGTTCAGTTCGTCGTTGAACCTGACGGTTCGATTTCAAATGTGGTGGTGCTCCGTGGTATCGGCGGTGGCTGCGACGAAGAAGCTGTCCGCGTCGTGCAGAGCATGCCTAAGTTCAAACCAGGTAAACAACGTGGCGCTCCTGTACGTGTTCAGTACATGGTGCCTATCGTGTTCAAACTCCAGTAGTGGATACTCGGAAGTATAAACTTAAGATTTTCGGTAACAAGGAGCTGCCAAGCTACCTCCTTGAAAAAAATAATGTGGTGAGGATGATACTCTTCACCACAGTTTATTCTTTGGTGTTCATAAACATCTTCCGCCCGTTCAACTCGGAGACGTGGATCCCCAACAACAACAGCACCAACTACTTCATGTACTCGTCGCTGATGGTGCTCATCGGCATGGTGGTGGTGTCGCTAAGCCGCGTCATCATGGGATTCGTGGTGAAAAAAGTGTCAATCACCTACCCCGACTACGTCATCTGGATGGTCAGCGACGCCGTGATACTCTCTGTTTTCTATACCTTCGTAGCCTATAAAGTGGGATTCGTCGACAACTTCCTCAACGACAACCCCGAGATGACGACATGGGAAGCCATCTTCTCCATATTCTGGAAATCGACAGCCAACACAGTGTGGATGCTCCTCATCCCTTACACCGTCTCACTGCTTTTCCTTGATAATCAATATCTTAAAAATAAAATCAAAGAAATAGGCGTGAAAAGCTCCGACAGCAATATAGTGCATTTCAAAGACGAAAAAGGCGAGATCCGCCTCTCAATCAACATCGAGAACGTACTCTATGCCGAGTCGGCAGACAACTATGTGATTATCAAATATATAAACAATGAAAGCATAGTCGATTTCTTCCTCCGCACCAACCTCAAGAAACTCTCCGACGACCTGCGCGACACACCTATACAGCGCTGCCACCGCTCGTTTATGATCAACCTGCTTCACGTCACGTCGTTGAAAAAAGACCAGACGGAGTTTATCATACAGTTCGACACCACCAGCATCAAAGACATCACGGTGTCGAAGACCTATCAGGAAGCCATCATGGACGCGTTCATGAAATACCAGAAATAATTGAGAAAATTTTTCGTCATACTGCTTTTCCTTGCCATCATTCCCTTTGCGGAAACCGATGCGCAAATCAACCACAAGCATTATGTTTTGATGGGAAAACTCGATTTGTCGAAGGAGAATTATCTCGATGCCATACAGAATTTCAACGTCGCCATCATTGCCAAGCCCAACGATTTCGAGGCTTATTTTCTTCGCGGGATAGCGAAATACAGCTTGAGCGACTACAGCGGTGCCATCGACGACTTCACGCGGACGCTTGAGATTCATCCGCTTTACGTGAGGGCTTACCATTATCGTGGCGTCTCCAACGACAGGCTCTCAAACTACGCCGACGCCATGGCCGACTACAAACGCGCCATCAGCCTCGACCCGTTCAGCGAGGAGCTGCACATAGCCTCGGGTTCCACCCTGATGCATCTCAACGACTACAAAAATGCCGTTGCCGAATTCGACACCGCACTCATCATAAACCCGGAAAACGCAAACGCTTACATCTCGCGAGGCATAGCCAAACGTTATCTCGACGACCTCGACGGAGCCTTGAGCGACATGAACAGCGCCGTCTACAACGACTTCTTCAACATCGAGGCGATAGTGCGCCGCGGCATGATAGAACTCGAACGCGAGGATTACGAGGCCGCGATGAACGACTTCAATAGCGCGCTGAAGATGGACAAAGACAACCCGCTCATCTATTTCAACAGAGCGGTGGCGTATCTGAACCTCGGCGACACCACAGCGGCATTGCGCGACTACGAGAAAGTGAACAACCTCGACCAACGTAACGCCCTCACCTACTTCAACCGAGCCATCATCTACTCAATCAGGAAAGACTACGACGTGGCGCTCGCATTATATAATAAGGTGATAGAGATAAACCCACGCAACATCTACGGATATTTCAACCGAGGCATACTCTTCTACAGGATGAAAGACTGGGACAACGCCGAGGCCGACTTCAGCAGATGCATCGAGCTGTTTCCTGATTTCATCGACGCATGGATAAACAGAGCGGTAGTGAAGTTTGAGAAAAACGACATCCGCGGGGCTGAACAAGACCAGTGGCACGCCAAGCAAATCATGGCATTCGTGAACGAGGACAAAGCCAACGTCGACTCGCTCTACGCCCAATATTCGAAGATGGACTACAACAAAATCATCAACTTCGAGTCGGACTTCGTCAACGGAAACCGCCAAAGCAGCCTCATACAGTTTTCCGACATCAACATAAGGCCGCGCGGCAGCTTCATCGTTAGCATCACCGACGACGAGAGATATTACATCGACGCTACGCTCAGCCAGATATCGCAAAGCAACAACCTGAAGGGAAAACTGGCCTACGTGGTGAACGACATCTTCGACGACACGCACAAGTCGTATATCAACGATTTACTAATAAACAACATTGATAATCAGAATCTTAAGACTTTCCTCAACGGAATGTACAACTTCGAGATTTTCAATTATCAGCGAGGCGAGACCATTTTTAAAGAGCTGGTCAACGACCCTGTCTTGGGTGTTTACGCCGGAATCAACCTTGCGGTTCTGCAGAATGCCAAGGCCGAGCTGGTTGTCATCGACAAAAACTACGACAACTCCATCTACATCACGAAAAAAGCCAACGAGAGCTTCACGCAAACACAGGAAAAACCCGATTATCAGCAGTCGCTCGTCACAATCACCAATGTGTTGAACAAAAACAAGAGAAATCCTTATATCTGGTATAACCTCGGCAACATACACCTGCAGATGCAGGAATACGACAAGGCCGTCGACGACTACACCAAGGCCATTCAATATGAGAGAAACCTGGCTGAGGCCTATTACAACAGAGCTCTCACCCTGATATTCCTTAACAATAAGTCGCAGGCTATCAAGGACTTAAGCAAAGCAGGTGAGCTTGGTATAAAAGAAGCTTACGTGGTGATGAAGAGGTTTACCGAATAATCAGTTAAGCAGCTGAAGTTCCTCCACTTTTGTGAAAGTGTGGTTGACACCGAAATCGTCGTCATACTCCATCAAATCGAACTCTAATACCTTCATATTGAACACCTTAGGGATGATGCCACCGATCTCCATAACATAATAATGCGTGAATGTGTCGCCTTCGAGTGTCCACGTCATCTGCGTGCCTTCGTCTTCCTGAACGTCGTCGGCCATATCCCATGTCACAGCCGTGCCGTCGTCGTTGTAGCGGTAATAAACCTCGTCTTCCTTCCACACACCTATCAGCAGGTCGGCGTCGAACTCGATATCGTGAAACACCTCAGGCTCGTCGACCTCAGGTTGAACGTATTCCTTGTGAAACCAGATGAAATATGCCGCTATGGCGACACCAACAGCCGCCAAAATAATCAAAATTGTTATCCAAAGCTTTTTTTTCATAGTTATTAAGTTGTTTAGTTATTTCGTTTTAACTTTAATGACTTTCGGTGTCACTCCTTTGTACTGCGGCATTGTCATTCCTATCGACGCGTTGATATAGGTCGGGTCGCAGACGTAGTATTTCTTGCCGCCGTACATGAATCCGTCGCCTTTCACGTCGGCGTTGTCGCCGAAATAAACGGCTGTGGCGACATGGCCTTCGTATTGCAGACCGATGACTTTGGCGTTGGTATATTTCTGCACCAGCCAGGCGAACATAGCCGAGCGGTCTTCGCAGTCGCAATAAGGATATCCGATTACCTCTTCAGGATAGAAATATTTCTCGTAGCCGAACTGTTCCTCGTCGGTTTTGTAGTCGAAGCCTGTCTGCACGAAATGCAGCAGCATGCTGATAAACTGTGTAGGGGTGTATTGTGACTTCATCTCGACGAAGTTTTTATGCAGAACCTGTTGAGCCTCAATGGATACCGGCGTCGCGAAATAGATCGGGAACACTGTCATCGGAACGTCGTCGAGATACGCCATGTGCGATTTGTTGTAAGGCAGCGTGATGGTCTTGTCTTTCGTGAGTTGGAGCGTCCTGGTGACGTCGCAGGCGCCCATGTTCAGGTTTTTGTTGAAGTCGAGCTGCATCTGTTTCTTGGAGGCGTCCTGTTCGCAGAAATTATACGAATACACCGGCTCTTTCGCCTTGCCGCCGCCATAGATGCAGTAATATTTCACCTTGTTTTTACCTGTGGAGTCCTCAGCGAAACGGAAATAAGTGTAGGAATACACCTGTTTGCTGTTGTCGAGAGCCACCAGAAGCGTGAGGTTGCCCGATTCCTTGCCACGTGCCAGACGCGCCTTGAAGCCGCCTTCGTTACGCAGCATGTAGAAGCAGAAAAGCACGCGGTCGTTGACGTTTTCAAACATCTTCTCCGACAGTGTGCGCAGCAGACAGAAGTAACCCCACTCGTTGAGTCCGAACTCGTTGACAACGTGATCGAGCTCGTTCCACAGAGCCTTCGTCTCGTCCTGACATTGCGCTATCTTCGAGAAATACTCGGCCACCTTCTTCTCCTCCACTCCTGAGCTTTTGATCTTGAGTTTCGGGTCGACATGAAGCACAACCTCCCTGCCGTAGAAATTCAGCAAAATATTGGTGCTGTTGTCGATTTTGAATCGCTTCGAATTGTCGAAATCCTTCGTCGGCAGCTCAACGGCACCGTCCTGACCGATACGGTTCCTTAGCTCGTAGTTGTTATCGTCGTTATTCTCGAAAGCCACCGCTATGGAATGCGTCACTTTCGGGAGTTCCTCTTCATTATTGACATAAGAGATCACCGACGACTTGATATTCGTGTTTTCGCCAGTATTTTCAGCAACAGGCGCCTTCTCTATCTTCGGCTTTGCCATCTCCAGCCTGTCTTTCTTGAAATCATTGAAAAGCTCCCATTGTTTTGCCACGAAATCGGCAAACTCCTTATTCTGTTTATCCACAAAATCCTGATATTCTTTATTTTTGTCGGCCAGCCCCTTGTTGTATTTATCTTTCTGCTCCTTCATTTTCTGGCTTTGCTGCTGCAAATACTTCTGATATTCATCGTCTTGCGAAAATGAGACAAATGTCAACGAGATTAAAAATATCGCAAAAAAGAGTTTTTTCATATTCTTGTTATATTTATTTTGCAAAAATAATAAAAAATTTCAGAAAAAGCAGTATCTTTGCAAAAATTAAAAATTAATGAATTTTAAAGGTTTTTTAAACAAACTCACTAACAAATATATCATTGCTACGCTCATCTTTGCAGCGATTATAGTGTTTTTTGACCAGTATAATATTTTCGAGCAGGGCAAGAGCTACAGGAAGCTCCGCAAGGTGAAAAAGCAGGTGGAATACTACGACAGCGAGATTGAGAAGCAGGAGCAGACGCTTCACGATTTGAAGAAAGACTCGGCATTGCTTGAGAAAGTCGCGCGCGAGCAACATATGATGAAACGCGACGACGAGGTGATTTATATTTTGGATAAAAAGGAATAATTTTAGAAAAATTTTAACGTTAAATAATTTTAAAGCTTTAAAAAAATGAAAAAGTATTTATTAGCAATCGGTCTCGTGGCATTTTTAATGACATCATGCTGCGACAAACAGGAAAACAAAGAAAATTGTGAACAAAAAGAGTGCTGCAAAGACAAGAAAGAGCAGTGTGACAAACATCATGAATGCAATCATCAGCAGGCTCCATGCCCAGAGATGATGGCTCAGATGGACATCATGGTGAAGGCTCTCGCCAACTGGGAAGACCTCGATGAGGAACAGAGAGCAGAGGCTATCGACATGGCAAAGAAAATGGAAGAAATGAAGGCCAACATGCCAAAACATGAGTGCTGCAAAGAAGGTAAACCTGAGTGCAAACACGAGGGAAAATGCGAGGGAAAATGCGAGAAACATGAAGGTTGCAAAAACCATGAAGGCTGCAAAAACCACGAAGGTGGCTGCAAACACGAAGAAGGTCACAAATGTGACGGCAAACATGAAGGTTGCAAACATCAGCATGAAAATTGCGAACATCATCAAGATAAATAATCTTAAACTATAATAAGAAATATGGCAGAAAAAAAGTTTATGACATGCGACGGTAACCAGGCTGCGGCCCATGTTGCCTACATGTTCAGCGAAGTTGCCGCCATTTATCCTATCACCCCGTCATCACCGATGGCAGAGTATATCGACGAATGGGCAGCAAAAGGTCAGAAAAATATTTTCGGCGACACAGTGAAAGTCGTTGAGATGCAGTCAGAAGCTGGTGCTGCAGGCGCAGTGCACGGCTCATTGCAGGCTGGTGCTTTGACCACCACCTACACAGCATCACAGGGCTTATTGCTGATGATCCCTAACATGTACAAAATCGCCGGTGAGTTGCTCCCAGGCGTATTCCACGTCTCAGCACGTGCTCTCGCAGCACAGGCATTGTCAATCTTCGGCGACCACGCCGACGTGATGAGCGCCCGCCAGACAGGTTTCGCAATGTTGGCAACAAGCTCAGTGCAGGAAATCATGGACCTCGCCCCTGTTGCTCACCTCGCAGCAATCGAAGGCCGCGTCCCGTTCCTCCACTTCTTCGACGGATTCCGTACATCACACGAGATCCAGAAGGTTGAAGCAGCCGACATGGAGAAACTCCGCAAGCTCGTCAACTACAAGGCTTTGAAGGCTTATCGCGACAGAGCTCTTAACCCAGAGCACCCTGTGACACGCGGTACAGCACAGAACCCTGACATCTACTTCCAGACAAGAGAGTTGCAGAACAAATACTACGACGCTCTTCCTGACATCGTAGCAAAATATATGAAACAGCTGAGCAAGATCACTGGTCGTGAATATGCTCCATTCGTATACTACGGCGCAAAAGACGCAACAGACGTCATCATCGCAATGGGTTCAGTCAACGACGTCATCAAGACCGTCATCGACAAGGAGAACAAAGCAGGCAAGAAACTCGGTCTCGTAACAGTTCACCTCTATCGTCCATTCAGCGTGAAGTACCTCGGTGCTGTCCTTCCTGAAACAGTGAAGCGCATCTGCGTCCTTGACAGAACTAAAGAACCGGGCGCAAACGGCGATCCTCTGTACCTCGATGTCGTCGAAGCATTTGCAAATTGCAAAGATATCCCGGCAGAATGCAAGCCTCTCATCATCGGCGGCCGCTACGGTTTGTCATCAAAAGACACCACACCGGCTCAGATTTTGGCAGTTTACAAGAACCTCGCTTCTAACAAGCCAATGAACCAGTTCACCGTCGGTATCAACGACGACGTGACACACCGTTCACTCAAGGTCGGTAAAGAGATCTCTATCCTTCCAAAGGGCACATTCGAAGCCAAGTTCTACGGCCTCGGCGCTGACGGTACTGTGGGTGCTAACAAGAACTCTATCAAGATCATCGGCGACAACACCAACAAGTACAGCCAGGCTTACTTCGACTACGACTCAAAGAAATCAGGCGGTTACACCTGCTCACACCTCCGTTTCGGCGACCAGCCAATCTTGGCTCCTTATCTCGTCGGCACACCTGACTTCGTGGCAGTGCACGTCCCGTCATATCTTAAGAAATACGACTGCCTCCGTGGCTTGAAGAAGAACGGAACATTCCTCTACAACTCACCATGGAGCGTTGCTGAGACAAAGAAACATCTTCCTGACTATGTGAAGAAGTATCTCGCTCTCAACAACATCAACATGTACATCATCGACGCTACTAAGATCGCTAACGAGATTGGCCTCGGCAACCGTACCAACACCATCCTCCAGAGCGCATTCTTCAAGATTTCAGGCGTTATCCCTTACGACCTCGCAGTTCAGCAGATGAAGAAGTTCATCGTGAAGAGCTACGGTAAGAAGGGTGAAGACATCGTCAACATGAACTACGCAGCTGTCGACCGCGGCGGTGAGATCACAAAGGTTGAAATCCCGGCCGAATGGGCAAAACTCGACTGCACAACCGACTTCGTGTTCGAGCACAACGCCGACGATCCTGAGTTCATCAACAAGGTGATGCGTCCGATGGTCGCCCAGTGCGGTAACGACCTCCCAGTGAGCGCATTCAAAGACATCGTCGACGGTACATTCCCGGCAGGTACAACAGCTTACGAGAAACGTGGCGTCGCCACCGTCGTTCCTGAATGGAACCCAGCCAACTGTATCCAGTGCAACCAGTGCGCTTTGGTCTGCCCTCACGCGGCAATCCGCCCGGTCGTCATGACAGATGCAGAGATGAAGAAAGCTCCAAAGGGCATGAACGCCATCGACGTCAAGATGCCGAAGGAATTGGCAGGCATGCACTTCAGAATGCAGGTTTCAGTCATGGACTGCACAGGCTGCGGCAACTGCGCCGACGTCTGCCCTGCTAAGGAGAAAGCATTGGTGATGAAACCGTTCGAAAGCCAGCTCGACGAAGCCAAGAACTGGGAGTATGGCCAGAAGAAAGTCACCTACAAAGACAACCTCATCGACAAATACGCCAACACCAAGAACAGCCAGTTCGCACAGCCATTGTTCGAGTTCTCGGGCGCCTGCGCAGGCTGCGGTGAGACACCTTATATCAAGACCATCACACAGCTCTTCGGTGAGAGAATGCTCGTCGCCAACGCAACAGGTTGCTCGTCAATCTACGGCGGTTCGGCACCTGCGACACCTTACTGCAAGAACAACCGTTCAGGCAAGGGCGTGGCATGGGCCAACTCATTGTTCGAAGACAACGCTGAGTTCGGTCTCGGTATGGCAACAGCCACACGTAAGCTCCGCGACCGCATCGAGCTCATCATGAAAGACGCTATCGCCAACTGCAAGTGCTGCAGCGACGACCTCAAGAAACTGTTCCAGGCTTGGATCGACAACCGTGAAGACGGCATCAAGACAGCTGAGTTGGCCGACAAGATCGTTGCCGGTTGCGAGAAGTGCGGCTGCGACAAATGCATGCAGATTATCGACCTCAAAGACCACCTCGTGAAGAAGTCACAGTGGATCTTCGGTGGTGACGGTTGGGCATACGATATCGGATTCGGCGGCTTAGACCACGTTTTGGCATCAGGCGAAGACGTCAACGTCCTCGTCCTCGACACTGAGGTTTACTCTAACACAGGCGGTCAGTCATCAAAGGCTACACCAGCCGGCGCTGTCGCCAAGTTCGCTGCATCAGGTAAGAAGGTTCGCAAGAAAGACCTCGGCATGATTGCCAAGAGCTACGGCTACGTCTATGTGGCACAGGTGGCAATGGGTTCATCACAAGCCCAGTATTTCAAGGCAATCAAGGAAGCTGAAGCTTATCCGGGACCATCATTGGTCATCTGCTACGCTCCATGTATCAACCACGGCATTAAGATTGGTATGGGCCACTCACAGCAAGAAGAGAAGCTCGCCGTCGACTGCGGTTACTGGCACCTCTGGCGCTTCAACCCAGCTGAGGAAGAAGCAGGTCAGAACGGCTTCCACCTCGACTCAAAAGAGCCTGACTGGAGCAAGTTCCAGAACTTCATCATGGGCGAAGTCCGTTACAACTCACTTCTCAAGACCTTCCCAGAAGAGGCAAAAGAATTGTTCGCCAAGACCGAGCAGTTTGCTAAACTGAGATATGAAGGATATAAGAAATTGAGTGAAGGGAAATAAGATTTCCTGATTAACAACACTGTAGAGACGCCATAATTGTGGCGTCTCTATTTTTTTATTATCCGGCGCGTTGATAAAAAGATGCGTCAATTTTTTATTTGGTATTAAAAAAAATGTTTATATTTGCGTTATATATTTGGCTATCATGCCATAATGATAAGTTCGTTGGTAAAAACAAAAACATCTATATGGACAATAACATTATTGACAACTTTTTTTCTTGTGAAGGTTCAACATTAGAAATTGATCCATACACCGGACTCCGTAGAATAAAATGGGAGGCAAATCCAAATCTAATTCACATGCATTATGATTTGTGGTTGGGTATTGATTTCTACGAAGATAAGATACTAATATGTTTTGACACAAAGAAAAAACTCCAAGTTGGAGATTGTATCTCATTATTATTTGACAACGGAGAATTATTAGATTTTCCAATCACGAAAAAACCAGTAAAAGATAGCCATCGCATCTATAAAACAACTTTTGTTCTCTACCTAGAAGATATCGAAACACTGTTGCCTTCAACTATAGTTTCGTATCGTATTACATATAAAGAAGAACTAAAACGCCCCGAGACAGTCGACAATATGCACGAACTTGAAAGGTTTTGGGGCTCTTTGAATTATACATACAGAGACTTTTATATAGATGAAGCTGTTCACGTTTATGTTAAAAATCGTTTGCATACAATCTTGCAATTAGTTCCAGATTATAAAATACCTAGTCGAAAAATTGAAAAGTCTACAATAGATTATAAATTCCCTGGATGTTATGTGTATTTGATGAAGGATCTTTCTAATGATTATTACAAAATTGGAATATCTAACAAACCTGAGTATCGAGAAAAGACATTGCAAAGTGAAAAGCCAACAATAGAACTGCTTGCATGCAAGAAATTCCCAACACGCAAAATTGCAGAAGCTATCGAATCCGCTTTGCACGCAGCATATAGCCAGCAACGACTTCGTGGCGAATGGTTTAATCTTAACGAAGAAGATGTTGCAGCAATAATTGAAACGTTGAAATAACAATCAAATGATAAATCGTCCACAATATCCAAATTTTGAAATCTTGTGGAATATCACAGGAAAATCAGCATATGTTTTAACAAACGATATTGAAAGGTATTATATTCGTATTAACGACGCTATTTCAGATATTGGAAAAGATAAAAAAGAGGAATCATCGTATTTAGCATTTGCTTTTATTGCTTTAGCTGCAGCAACATTAGAGTACACATTAAATTTGATGGCATCATGTTATAGCCTTAATGTGTTTAAGAAAACCGAAAGATGGATTAGATTAGAGTACAAATGTGTTAGTGACAAACTCCTAGGAATTGTAAAGGATATTACCAAAGGCCACTACCAAATTGACAAACATCATGTGAATATACAAAATCTATTATTCCTTATTACAACGAGGAATAAACTAATGCATAACACCGAGGCTGTAAAGATAGCGAAAAACAAAATGCCCGACATTAATGCTCAAGTGATTGATGGATATCTTGTGATTCCTGAAGAAAAAGCCATTGTTGAAGCTATTATTAAAACAACAGATAACATTGTTGACACAATTACATATAAACGGTGTATTGAAATAGGTAAATCCTTAATTGCTTTCAAGGATAAAGTTGCCGTTCCATATCTCACTTGTCATGAATTTGAAGAAAATGACATGGTAATTGCGCACACTGGATAGTGTCCAAACATATTCGAAATTCCTCAAATTTTTCAACAAAAAACTCCCAAGATTTTCAATTTTTCCATAAGCGAACGCAAACAATTTTGTGGAGGTTAAAGAAAAATTTCAAAGAGGAGGCTGCAATCTCCAAAATTTTTATTATCTTTGCAGCGATTAAGTATTCATGCAAAATGAAAAAAGAATCAAATAACAACAAAAAAAGTAATCTGACGGAGGATTTTAATATGATTATGCAAGACTATCAAAACAACAATCCTATTCTTAATCAAACATGGAATAAAAAAGGCGATTATTACGAACAATATTCCGTGTATGATGAGAATGCCGTCACTGTAAGTGGAATTCTCAATTAAAATAATTAAAACCATGCCAAGTTGGAGTGAAATCTTTAATAATTTTAACAAAAGACAAGGAAACGAAAGAATCTCTTACCTAGTTAAAGAAAAAAAGCAATATCTTGATGAAATATCAAGATGCACAGGTCGTAATGTTATCACCTACTATTCCGGTTGGATGCAGAAACCGACAGCTGCCGATGTGTCTATCAACGACAAGGACATTAATGCTTTCATGGAAGCTGTGTATAAACTCGACAAATCAAAAGGTGTTGATTTAATACTTCATACACCTGGTGGTGATATCGCAGCGACGGAAAAAATCATCGACTATCTACACTCTATTTTTAAAGGTGACATCCGAGCCATCGTTCCACAAATGGCAATGTCCGCTGGTTCAATGATAGCGGTCTCTTGCAAAGAAATAATGATGGGCAAGCAGTCATGTTTGGGGCCATTCGACCCCCAGATTGGTGGTGTAGCTTGTCAATCAGTATTGAAAGAGTTTGAACAAGCAAAGGAAGATATTAAACAAAACCCACATGCTCTCGGTTTATGGCAAGTTATGTTTGCAAAATACAATCCTACATTTTTGGTAACATGTGAGCAAGCAATTGAACTTTCGGATGATTTAGCAGATGAAATCCTTTCTAAAACATTTTCTGACAAAACCAAAAGGAAAGAGATTTTAAAAGCATTTAATAATAACACCACAACAAAAGTCCACAGCAGACATATCTCAAAAGAAAAATGCAAATCGGTCGGTCTGAACATTATTGACATGGAAGACGACCAGCATTTGCAAGATATGATTTTAAGCCTGCATCATTGTTACATGATATATCTTGAGCAAACTATTGTCACAAAAATTGTGGAAAACAACATTGGTGGCTGCACAATGAGATTATTAAATGTGAAGCATTAAGATAGTAAAACCATGCAGCAAAATCCCTATCTTTGCGTTCTCAAATAAACTAACTTTTCTTAACCATGAAACAAACTTACTCCGTTATCAGAAACATCCTCGCCATTATTGGCGGAATCACCATTATTGCTGCAATTATCGTTTGGATAATCTCTCCAAATTATGATTACTATATCGAGAAAAACAATGTCGGATTGTATGACGAACATGTCGAATTGCTGCGCACCTCAGGCGAATATGCAGCCGATACCAATGTTTTTGAGATGAAAATCGTTCAAAACGAAGCAAGAGCGCAAGAGATTCGCGATTATTTCCAACTTGACACTCTTTATCCTGAAAACGCCACCACTTGGGAAAAAGCAGTCGCCATCGGGAAATTTGTGTCATCAAACATCCCTCACGCCAACCAGAAGAAATGGCCTAAAAACGTGAACGCCATCGGATTATGGGAATATATCAAGGAGGTCGAACCGGCCTTTAACTGCCGACTGCACAGTATTTTTGCTTTTGAATTATTCCTTTCGGCAGATATCCAAGCAAGATATATCACCTGCCTGCCGCAAGACAAAGACGACCCGGATTGCCATGTCGTCAACGAGGTTTGGCTGCCTGAACTCAACAAATGGGCTATGGTCGATACCGACATGGGCGGGCATTATGTCACGGATAAAAACGGCACTCCCCTATCACTCAAAGAGATGCGCGAGAATTACATTTCTGGCGAGAAAATGCTGATGCATCCTGCATTCGGCAAGGCTCAAAGAGACAACGATTATTACTCCTACATGGCGAAAAACACCTATTGGTTCGCCTGCTGGGGAACACTGTCGTATTACCAGGAAGATTATAAAGTGGAAGGTGTCGACCGCAACAGCTACGTCAACTTGATTCCATCAGGATTTGAGCCATTCTACTACGAAGAGGGCTATATCGTCACCACAAATGATAAACTTTTTTGGGAAGCTGATATGATGGTTAAATAAAATTTATTATTTTTGCAGTCCATAAAGCACATTAGTTTTATGGAAACAAAATATATCTTCATCACTGGTGGCGTTGCCTCATCGCTAGGCAAAGGCATCATCTCCGCCTCATTAGGAAAGCTTTTACAGGCAAGAGGTTACAAAATCACAATCCAGAAATTTGACCCATATATCAATATAGACCCGGGCACACTCAACCCATACGAACACGGCGAATGCTATGTCACCGCCGACGGAATGGAGACCGACCTCGACCTGGGACACTACGAACGTTTTACAGGCATTGAGACCACACGCGACAACAGCGTCACGACAGGCCGCATCTACCTCAGCGTCATCGAACGCGAACGCCGTGGCGACTACCTCGGCAAGACTATTCAGGTGGTGCCGCATATCACCGACGAAATTAAACGCCGCATACTGCTCAACGCCACAAAACAGCATTTCGACTTCGTCATCACCGAGATCGGTGGCACCATAGGCGACATCGAGGGACAGCCTTTCCTCGAAGCCATACGTCAGCTGCGCTGGGAACTTGGCTCACAACGCGCTCTTAACGTGCATCTAACCTACGTCCCCTACCTGGCAGCCGCCGGCGAACTGAAGACAAAACCAACCCAAACCAGCGTGAAACAGCTGCAGGGACTGGGAATTCAGCCGGAGGTTCTTGTCTTAAGAACAGAACACGACCTTAGCGACGACATCCGCGCAAAGGTAGCTCACTTCTGCAACGTCGACGTGCAGGCTGTGATTCAAAGTCAGGATCTGCCAAGCATCTACGAGGTGCCTGTCAATATGCAGCGTCAGGGCCTCGACGCCATTATCCTGAAAAAAATGGGTATCGAGCCCGGCGAGGCACCGGAACTAGGTGCTTGGCGCAACTTCCTGGAGCTCAGGAAGAAAGCCACCGAAGAGATACATGTCGGTCTCGTCGGCAAATACGACCTGCAGGATGCTTACAAGAGCATACTCGAGAGCCTCGCCCACGCCGGCACCTATAACAACAGAAAGGTGAAGACTCATTTCATCAACAGCGAGCACATCACCAGCGAGAACGTAGGCGAACAACTAAAAGGCATGCAAGGTATAGTCATATGCCCCGGCTTCGGCACACGCGGCATCGAAGGGAAAATCATAGCCGCCGAATACACCCGCACCCACGACATCCCTACCTTCGGCATCTGTCTTGGCATGCAGATGATGGTCATCGAGTTTGCCCGTAACGTGCTGGGATACAAAGATGCCAACAGCCGTGAGATGGATCCCGAGACGCCTCACAACGTGATCGATATCATGGAAGAACAGAAAAGTATCACGCAGATGGGCGGCACCATGCGACTCGGCGCCTACGACTGCGAGATACGAAAGGGCAGCCGCACATGGGAAGCCTACGGCGAACAGACACTCATCAAAGAGCGACACCGTCACCGCTATGAGTTCAACAACAAATATCTTGATGAATACGAGAAAAACGGCATGCAATGCGTGGGCGTAAACCCGGCCGCCAATCTTGTGGAGATAGTCGAAATCCCTAGCAAACGCTGGTACATCGGCACGCAGTTCCACCCTGAGTATTCCTCAACAGTGCTGCATCCGCACCCGCTGTTTATGAACTTTATTAAAGTCCTGGCAAACTAATTGAATTTTTCTTTTAGTTCCTCTGCTTTCTCGCTGATTTCCTTTATCTCGTCGATGTAATCCGTCGTCACGAAGACGTGGTTGAACATTCCGAGGGTAATCATTATCTGTGTGCCGTCATATTCGAGATATCCGGCATTGCAGACGAAATAATCCTTCATTTCAAGACCTTTCAGCATGAATTCAGCATACATGCTCTCTTGCATCCTGTCGCCTTCAACCATCTCAACCACACCCTTCCAAGTGGAAAGCTTATCCTTGATAAGCGCGGTGAGTTTCTCTTTTGCCACCTCACGATGCTTCTCCGGCGAAGGCACCGTAACTTTCATGAACAAAGCCAAAATGGCAAGCAAAATAACGAAAATCAATAACTTTTTCATAGCATTTCTTTTTTGCAAAGATAATAAAATATTTTGTAAATTTGCAAAAATTTAAAATTATGGCATTCAGAATTCTTTATATAGTCGGCGTCATTCTTGGCGTTTTAGCGGTTTTGGAAATTCTCAACCAACCGATAAGCCTGTTCAACAGAATTCTCATAATCGCATTCGTCCTCATCACCAGCTGGGTCGGAATCGCGATTTATTATCTTATTTTGAGAGGAAACCTCACAAGATGGTTTAATTAATTATGGATAAAAAAGAACTGCGCTCGGCCATCAAAACTCTCAAGAAACAGCACACTAAAGAGCAACTTCTTGAGCAGTCGGAGATTATTTTATCCAAGCTTGAGCAGCATCCTGATTTCCAGAAAGCGCATATTGTGATGATTTACAGCGCTTTACCTGATGAAGTGCAAACTCAAGCTTTTCTCGAGAAATGGCGTCATAAAAAGAAAATCATCCTTCCAACAGTTGTCGGCGATGATATTATCCCCGTGGAACTTGCCGAAAACACTGGCTTTGCCGTTGGCGATTTTAACATCCTTGAGCCTCAAAACGAGCCTTACACCGGCGACTACGACCTCATCGTTGTCCCAGGTGTCGCCTTCGACCGCAACGGCAACCGCATCGGCCGCGGCAGAGGCTATTACGACAGATTTCTCTGCAAACACCTGAATGTCAAGCGCATCGGCATCTGCTTCGACTTCCAACTCGTCGATAAGGTCCCAACAGAGCCGAATGATATAAAAATGGATGAGGTGATTTCGTTGTAAGACCTTAGACTTTAGACATTAGACATTAGCAATGTTACAATAAAAAGAGCTGCGAGATCGCAGCTCTTGTGGTTGTCTAGACTAAAGTCTAAGGTCTAAAGTCTAAGGTCTGATTACCAAGCAAACAATGGATATTCTGCCATCATTGCATTAACCTTTTCTTTCACTGCCTCGAGCTTCTTGGTGTCGTCGATGTGGCTGATGACGTCGTCAATCATGTCAACGATTGGCTCCATCATGTCTTCCTTCAAACCACGTGTTGTGATAGCTGGAGTACCGACGCGCAGACCTGAGGTCTGGAATGGTGAACGGCTGTCGAACGGCACCATGTTCTTGTTGACTGTGATGTCAGCCTGAACGAGGGTGTTCTCAACCATCTTACCAGTGATCTCCGGGAACTTAGAACGGAGGTCGATGAGCATCAAGTGGTTGTCTGTGCCACCGCTGATGATGTTGTAACCTCTGTCGGTGAATGCCTTTGCCATTGCTGCTGCATTCTTCTTCACCTGGAGGATGTACTCGAAGTATTCATCTGACAAAGCCTCGCCGAATGCGACTGCCTTTGATGCGATGACGTGCTCGAGTGGTCCGCCCTGGACGCCTGGGAACACTGCGCTGTTGAGCAATGCCGACATCATCTTAATCTCGCCCTTAGGTGTTGTCAAACCCCATGGGTTCGGGAAGTCTTCACGCATCATGATCATACCGCCACGTGGTCCACGGAGGGTCTTGTGTGTGGTTGTTGTCACGATATGGCAGTACTCCAACGGGTCGTTGAGGATGCCGCGAGCGATCAAACCTGCCGGGTGTGAAATATCAGCCATCAAGATAGCGCCGACCGAGTCAGCAGCCTTACGCATACGTGCATAGTCCCAGTCACGTGAATATGCTGAAGCACCGGCAATGATGAGTTTCGGCTTGTACTGTGCGACTTTCTTCTCCATGTCGTCATAGTCCACTCTACCAGTCTCTCTGTTCACTTCGTATGCGACTGGTTTGTAGAGGATACCTGATGAGTTAACCGGTGAACCGTGTGAAAGGTGTCCGCCGTGTGAAAGGTCGAGACCCATGAATGTGTCACCTGGCTGTAAGCAAGCCATCAACACTGCCATGTTAGCCTGTGCGCCTGAGTGTGGCTGCACGTTCACGAATTTTGCCTGGAAGAGTTCACCAGCGCGGTCGATAGCGATCTGCTCGGTCTGGTCAACAATCTGGCAACCGCCGTAGTAACGTTTGCCCGGGTAACCCTCAGCGTATTTGTTTGTCATCACCGAGCCCATGGCTTTCAACACCTGGTCGCTGACGAAGTTTTCTGAAGCGATAAGCTCGATTCCGCCCATCTGGCGCTGTTTTTCCTTACGGATAAGGTTAAAAACCTTTGTGTCTTTTTTCATGTTAAAAACTTATTTAGTTGATATTCAATTACTTAAAAATTTCTAATGATTTTATTTCAAACTTCAAAATTACAAATTTTTATTCAAACAACAAATTTTTTAATTAATTTTGCGTTTTATTTCAGAAATGATGACTCTCGACGACATAAAATCAGCGGTTTCCGACGAGCTTAAGCAGTTTGAGGATTTTTACAAAGACGCGCTCCATTCCGACAACTTCCTGTTGGACAGAATTGGTCGTTATACCTTGAAACACAAGGGAAAACAGCTGCGTCCGCTCTTCGTTTTCCTCTCTGCGAAATGCTTTGGCGAAGTCAACGAGAGCACCTTCCGAGCAGCCACTTTCATCGAACTTTTGCATTCTGCGACTTTGATTCACGACGATGTGGTCGACGATGCAGCCGAACGCCGCGGCTTCGCATCCATCAACGCGATGTATAAAAACAAAATCGCAGTCCTCGCAGGCGACTATCTCCTCTCTAAAGGCATGATGATAGCCCTCGAAAACCGTGATTATCAGATGCTTGACATGATTTCGGAAACGGTGAAAAATATGAGCGAAGGCGAGATTTTCCAACTTGAGAAAGCAAAGAAATTCGATATCTCGGAAGACGATTATTACCAAATCATCGAGAAAAAAACCGCCGCGCTTATCGCTTCTTGCTGCGCCATCGGCGCCGTTTCAGCAGGCGCCACTCCCGAACAGGTGGAAATGATGCGCCAATTCGGCATCAACGCCGGCAAAGCATTCCAAATTCGCGACGATATCTTTGATTATCAACCTGATAACAAATCAGGCAAAGGCTACGGCAATGATATCCGTGAGCATAAAATGACTCTGCCGCTCATACATCTGCTGAAAAACAGCTCAGTAATCGAAAGAACACTGATAATCAACAAGATACGTCTCAGCGGGAAACGCAATAAAACCATCAACGAAATCATCGGAAAAGCAAACGAAAAAAACAGCCTCCAGTATTGCGAAGAGAAAATGAATTTCTTTATACAACAGGCTGAAAACCAATTGGTTAATATAAAAGATTGCAAAGCGAAAGAAACATTAAAAGCATTGATGTATTACTGTGTAAAACGCAACCATTGATGAAAATGAAATCGTATAATAAAACGAGATTCCTCACTTCGTTCGGAATGACAACAGGTACATCAACAGCACCGTTGTCATTCCGAGCACGTAGTGCGAGGAATCTCATTATAATGTTACTGTTCCTCACAATAGGATTGGCAGCCCACTCCCAATCTTTCTTCGGCGGCATCGCCCTCGGCGGCACTACTTCTCAGATTGACGGCGACAACAACAACGGCTTCCACAAATTAGGTTTCACCGGCGGTTTTTTCGTCGGACTGGAGCTATCCGATATCTTAGAAACTCAATTTGAAATCAAATATATCGAAAAAGGTGCTAAATCAAGCGTCGAAGACATCGATCAATTCAGGATTCACCTTGAATACGTGGAACTTCCGCTCGTAGCATCAGCCAACCTCGGCTTTGTCAACGTCAATGGCCGCAAGCTCGACTGGCTCGCACTTGAAGCTGGTGCCAGCGTCGATATTCTTATTCATTCCAGCCAGAGAACCCTCGGCGGAAACGAGCCGTCAAGTCGATGGAAAGGATTGTGTGTCAATGGAATACTTGGCGTTAAAATAAATCTCGACAAGAAAAAACTACAATTAGGAACCCGCGTAATAACCTCGATAGACTCAGCTTACGCGGGTAACTTCAGCAATTACGGCACACACCGTTTCGGATTTTTTGGAGCGTTCAACGACGTGGTCGAACTCGTGCTCTACTACCGATTCTGATTATCTCACAACAGAGATTTTCTTCGTCACAACACCTTTTTCTGTCAAGATATTGACAAAATAAATTCCCGATTCCAATTCCGAAACATTGATTTCATGGTCGGTTGATGATATCATCAATTGTCCTGTAACATCATATAAATCAACACGTTGTAAAGACAATGTGAACGTCGTCTCTACGATGATATAATTATTTGCAGGATTCGGGTAAACGGCAATGTCATCAACAAAATTTTCATCAACGCCCTGATAATCCTTATCAATGCAATCCGACCAATAAATGTTGTGTCCGCCATCGATGCTCACACCATATTTATATTGTCCGATTGGTAAGGTAACCCAATCATTATCAACAAATTGCGCATTGATAACATCAGCAGCTATCAAAACAGCATTGCTGCCGTCACAGTTGGCGCGGTAAATGTTGTAAGCGTTGCCTACAGTGATATCGTCGACATAAAACTCGTTGGCGTAATCGCCCTCAGTGAGCTGGTTGCCGTATTTCCACTCAAGTAAATGATTACCAGGACTTAACGACACAGTATAACGCGTCCACGGAACAATATCCTTCAAGGTCTCACCTTGCTGCACGTTGTCGATGAAGAATCCTCCACCATTCAACGGGAAGCAGTCGACTTTTGCGTAATAGCTTACAACACAAGTGGTTGCGACATTCACAGCGAGTGAAATCTTACTTGTCGAGAACATCGTCTTGTTTGTCGACTTCACAAAATATGCGCCGCCGTGAGCATCACCCGTAGTCACCTCCCAAGGATTGGTGCCATCGTTAATCCACATGTTCTGATACAAATTTCCCGACTCAAAATCTTCAAAAATGCAATTCGGCATATCCCACATCAAGGCAACCTTCATCTGATTTATCACTTCTGTCTGAATATTAAGCATTTTGTCAATATTGACATAGTTCGACGGAAGCGTCATCATGTCGTTGCTCAGATGAGCCTTAACATAATAGGTGTATTTGCCAGCATATGTCAGATGGTCGGTGTAAGTCGTTGATGTTAAATTATTTGCAATCGACATGCCATCACGATAAACAGTGTAATAATCGGCATTTGCCGCTGCTGTCCAGTGCAAATCGACATAGTAGCCACTCAGATCGGCGGTGAGGTTGGTCGGGCCATGATGGAACAGCGCGTTTACAGCTGCCAAAGCATCGATACGACCCGAACCGGTTATGTTGTTTTTCATGGTGTTGCCTGCATTCGTGGCCGTCATCTCAATGATAGAGTCAAGCTCGGCTGGCGAAAGCTCCGGATCGGCGTCAAGCAGCAATGCCAAAACACCAGCCACACAAGGCGTTGCCATCGAAGTGCCGTCGTATGCCACATAACCCGTCACCGTCTGATAATTCAGCGAAGTGACATTCGCGCCCGGTGCCGAGATGTCAGGACGAATCAAACCGGGTTGTGAGGCGTCACCGTTTTGATAAGGATAGTCGTTATAATCGCCAACATTTGCGCCTGATGCCCATGTCACAGGACCGACAGAAGAGAAGCTGCAATGCGAATCGTTGGCATCTGTCGCTCCCACGCAAATCACGCCTGATGTGCCGCCCGCGATGAGGTTCACCTGATCAGGATGCAGCCATGGTGGAGGGCAGTTGCCCGGACACTCAACATTGAAAGGCACATGGTAGGTGTATTGCGTATCGCCTACATTGCCTGCAGCCACTGCAGCCACCATACCGGCATCTTTTACAGTGTTGAAGAGGTCACGATACACCGCCGAAGGGCCCATCTCCGGATCACCCAACGACAAATTGATGATGTCGGCACCATGATACATGGCAAAATGAACACCTGAGATCAAATCGGAATCGGAGCCGTATCCTGTCTCATCCAACACCTTGACAGCCATAATCTTAGCACCTGGAGCTATACCAGTTTGTGTACCTGCATTGCCTTGTCCGGCCACGATGCCAGCCACATGAGTTCCATGGCAGTAGTCATCCATAGGGTCATAATCATCGTGGCAAATGTCGTATCCGTGATGCGAATAGTTCGCGCCGCCATCCCACATGCTTCCAGCTATGTCGACATGGTTGTAATCGACACCTGAGTCGACGACAGCCACCACAACGCCGGTGCCATTATAGCCAGTCGAGCCGTTGTAGCTCCACACAGCCGGCGCATTGACCTTACTTACATGCCAAGCTATATCTCTTGTCTCAACTGCCTGTGTCTCAACCATATCCGGCACCATCTTACGCATCTGGTCACGATAAACGTATGCGACATCAGCACGCTTTTCAAGTTGTGCTATAACCTCATCGGTGGCGTCACAACGGAAGCCATTAAACATCCAATACTGTTCAACACCACTCACCTCTCCTTTAAAACCATCAAGAAAATCAATAACATCCTGCTGCGATGCCATGCAGAACGCCTTCCTTTCCTGAATCACAAAATCACGACGCTGCGCCTTCGTCATATGCTCGGTCTTTCTCGCCACTTGTGCATTGTCATACTTGTCGTTCATCACGACAATAACCCTGTGAGATTGGGCAAAAACCGTGCCAAAACTCATCAAAAACACACAAAAAACTAAAAATTTCTTCATTTTATTTAAAAATTATAATTGTCTGCCAATAGATTCTTTATGAATCATCTCAAAAATAACCTTCACCAGATCCTCACTCAAGCCTAAATTCACACCTTTATTAATATGGTCTTCCAAAACCTTTTTCCAACGATCCATCTGAAGCACCGTCACCTTGTGTTCTTTCTTAAACTCACCAATTTTCTCGGATACATTCATTCTCTTCGCTATAAGATTCAGAATCTCTTCGTCTATAACATCTATCTCTCCGCGAAGATTTTTAAGAATCCTGTCGTCAACATCAACAGATGTCTTCCTGACAATCAATGTATTAAGTGCATTTTTCAGACTTTCTGGCGTAATCTGCTGGTTGGCGTCGGTCAAGGCTTTTTCAGGATTGCAATGCGACTCAATCATAAAACCGATAGTGCCGAAATCGAGAGCGTGTTGCGCCACTTCTTGCAACAGATCGCGTCGTCCGCAGATATGACTTACATCTGTAATTATTTGAATATCAGGACGTAAGCGTTTCAATTCAATTGGAATCTCCCAAACAGGAGTGTTACGGTAAGGCGTCTCATCGTACGATGAAAATCCACGATGAATGCCACCAAGACACTTCAATCCAGCGCCGTCGAGACGTTCAAACGCGCCGAGCCACAGCTTCAGGTCGGGAGCAATAGGGTTTTTCACAAAGACAGGCACGTCGCAGCCTTTCAGACAGTCGGCGAGCTCCTGCACCGAGAACGGGTTCACCACCGTACGCGCGCCAAGCCATAAAACATCGATGCCGTACTTCAAAGCGAGCTCAACGTGTTCAGGCACAGCGACTTCCGTCATCGTGAGAAAGCCGAATTTCTCCTTCGCCTCACGCATCCACTTCAGTCCTTCCTCGCCTATCCCTTCAAATGCCTCCGGACGTGTGCGCGGCTTCCAGATGCCTCCACGCAACACCTTGACTTTCTGTATCTTACTCAGCCCTTCCGCCGTCTCAAGAAGCTGCTCGCGACTCTCAACGCTGCACGGACCGCTGATAACCAGCAATTCCTCGGGATTCTTAAACCATTTTCTTATGTCAAAGCTTTCGCTCATCTCATATTTTTTTGCAAATATAAAAATAAAATGCGTCAATTCAGCAATTTTTTGTTATTTTTGTAGTTTGAAATTTTAAAAGTAAAAAATCGTGAAACGTACAGAGATTAAAGCCGCTCTCGCAATGCAAGAGCTTGAAAATGAGATAAATGTGAAAGGCTGGGTGCGTAACAAACGCGGCAGCAAGAACGTCGCTTTCATCGCGCTTAACGACGGTTCGACCATCAACAACCTGCAATTGGTCATCGATTTGGAGAAAATTCCTGAGGAAAACCTCGCCCTCATGCACGCCGGCGCCTCGGTTTCAGCCATCGGAAAACTCGTGAAATCAGCCGGTAGCGGCCAGAACGTGGAACTCGCCGTCAGCAGCATCGAACTGCTCGGACCTGCCAATCCGGATTTCTACCCGCTGCAGCCTAAGAAACACTCACTGGAGTTCCTCCGCGACATCTCACATCTGCGTTTCCGCACCAACACCTTCGGAGCTGTGTTCCGCATCCGTCACGCCATGGTGTTCGCTATCCACAACTTCTTCAACAGCAAGGGTTTCTACAACATTCACACCCCGCTCATCACAGCTTCCGACGCTGAAGGCGCCGGCGAGATGTTTCAGGTGACAACCCTCGACCTCAAGAACCTGCCTAAGACCGAAGACGGCCGCATCGACTACAGCCAGGATTTCTTCGGAAAGTCGACAAACCTCACAGTGTCAGGTCAGCTCGAAGGAGAACTTGCAGCGACAGCATTGTCGAAGATTTATACTTTCGGACCAACCTTCCGTGCCGAAAACTCAAATACAACACGTCACCTCGCCGAGTTCTGGATGATCGAGCCTGAGATGGCATTCTACGACATCCACGACAATATGGAGCTCGCCGAAGAGATGCTTAAGTATTTGATTCAGTATGCTTTAGACAACTGCATGGACGACCTCCTCTTCCTCAGCAAACGTCTCCAGGAAGAAGAAAAGAACAAGAAAGAAGAAGAAAAATCGATGGAACTCATCGAGAAACTGCATTTCGTTCTCGAACATCCATTCCAAGTTCTGACATACACCGAGGCTATCGACATTCTCAAGAACTGCAACTACAACAAGAAAGGCAAGTTCCAGTATCCTATCACAGGCTGGGGCGTCGACCTGCAGTCGGAACACGAGCGTTACCTCGTCGAGAAACACTTCAAGAAACCTGTCATCCTCACCGACTACCCGATGGAGATTAAGGCTTTCTACATGAAACAGAACGAAGATGGCAAGACAGTGCGCGCTATGGACGTGCTCTTCCCTGGCATAGGCGAGATCATCGGCGGCTCAGAACGTGAGACCGACATGGACAAGCTGCTCAAACGTATGCATGAAGTAGGAATTCCTGAGGAATCCATGGACTGGTACCTCGACTCACGCCGCTTCGGCTCAGTGCCTCACTCAGGCTACGGCCTCGGCTTCGAACGTCTCTTGTTGTTCGTGACAGGAATGAGCAACATCCGCGACGTCATCCCGTTCCCGAGAACACCTAAAAACTGCTTGTACTAGTAAAAAATGGGCTCGCAGAGACTTACTCAAACGCAAAAGCTGCTCCAGAAGCTGTCGCCACAGCAGATTCTCATCATGAAACTGCTGCAGATTCCGACCATGGAGCTCAGCTCACGCATCAAAGAGGAAATCATGCAGAACCCAGCCCTCGAAGAAGGCGAAAGCCATGACTACGAGGACGACATCAACGAAGAAAGCTTAAACGAAAACGACGACGTCGACACCTTTGAAGACAACCAAAGCGACGACGACCACTACGACCCGCTCGACGACTTCGACGACTATCTGAAAGACGACGACGAAGACGACGCGGCGTATAAATATTCAATCAACAACAGCAGTCCCGACGACAAACACTACGAGGCGCCTATCTCCAACGAAGCCACGTTCCAAGACTCGCTCATGGAACAGCTCGGCTTTCGCAAACTTGACGAGAAAAAACGTAAAATCGGGGCTTACATCATAGGCAACCTCGACGATGCCGGATACCTCTCACGACCGATACCTGGCATCGCCGACGACCTGCTGTTCACACAAAACATCGACGCCACCGAAGACGAGATCAGTGAAGTCTTAAGCATCATCCAAGACTTCGACCCCGCAGGCGTCGGCGCTACAAACCTCCAGGAATGCCTGCTGATTCAACTGCGCCGTCTTAACGAGGAAAACCCGAGCAAAGACTACGAGAACGCCATCGAGATAATCGAGAATCATTTCGATGAATTCACCAAGAAGCACTACGACAAGATAGTGTCACGCAGCGGCATTGCCGATGACGATTTCAAACACGCGCTCGACATCATACTATCGCTCAACCCGAAACCAGGCGGCTCGATGGGATCTTCAAGTCAAAACAACAACTACATCATTCCCGACTTCACCGTCATCAATAACGGAGGCGAGCTAGAACTGCAACTCAACAGCCGCAACACGCCGGAACTCCACGTCAGCAAAGACTTCCTGAGCATGCTCAAGGAATATTCCGCAGGCAAAGACAGCAAAGAGAAACGCGAAGCCGTCAACTTCATAAAAAACAAAATCGACTCCGCCAACTGGTTCATCGACGCGGTGAAACAACGCCAAAACACTCTCTATGTCACCATGCAAGCCATCATGGAATACCAGCGCGACTTCTTCCTCACTGGCGACGAAGGCAAGCTTAAGCCAATGATACTCAAAGATATATCTGAGATGGTAGGTCTTGACGTATCCACAATATCACGCGTCGCCAACAGTAAATACGTGCAAACGGCTTACGGCACCTTCCAACTCAAATATTTCTTCAGCGAAGGTATGGTCAACGACGAAGGCGAAGAGGTCTCGACACGCGAAGTCAAGAAAATAGTCCGCGACAGCGTCGAGAATGAAGACAAAGCCAACCCGCTCAACGACGACGAGTTGACAGCCATCCTGAAGGAAAAAGGCTACACCATAGCACGCCGTACCGTGGCCAAATACCGCGAACAACTGGGCATCCCGGTGGCACGACTCCGTAAAGTGTTATGAAAACAGCAAGAATAATCTCAATAATAGGTCACCCGATCTTCCACCCCACCTGGATGATGATAATAATGCTGCTTTCAGGCATCACTCGCTTCACACCCGGCCACGACTGGACATTCTTAGGCGTCACATTCTCAATGACTTGCCTCATACCGGCCCTCCTCATCACCATGATGAAACGATGGAAACTCATTCAGTCGTTCGAGATGGAGGAGCGTGAAGACCGCCTCGGACCACTGTTCATCATGGTGCTGTTTCTCTACGCCACACTGAGGTTTTTCAACAAAATACAGCTGTTTTCGGTGTTCAGCTTCTATCTCACGACAGCCATCGTCGTCACGATTCTGGCGTTTATCATCACATTTTTCTGGAAAATAAGCCTCCACTCCATCGGCTGGGGCAACTTGGTGGCATGCCTCTTCGTCATGACCACCGCCTCGATGCGCATGTATCTGATTTACTTCATAGCAAGCATCATCCTCGCCGGAATAGTAGCCGCAGCGCGCCTGAAACTCAAATCCCACAGCAACGCCCAGATTTACTCAGGCTTCGCCATGGGATTCGCTACAGTGATTATAATGTATTTTATCTTCCTGATTTAGAATGGTCTGATGCCGATACCTATTGAGAATGGCATAATCTGCGGACCTCTGTCCTTCTTAAACGAGTTGTTGAACTGATAACCGACGAACAAATTCACGCATCTGTAGCCGACTCTGGCAAAAGTCGAATATGTAATGCTTTCAAGAGCATTAATATTGTTGTATCTGACATTCCATTTATCACCGTCACCGTAAACATAACCAATGACTTTCGAGCTGCTGCCCATCAGGAAACTCACCTTGGCGCCAAACGAAATCTTAAACTTGTCGGCAATTCTGAAATTCACCTCCAAAGGGATGTCAAAATAAGCCAAAGCCAGCTTGCTTCTCTTAGTCTCAGCCTCCTCAAATGTTATAGCATAGTCATGAGGTGACGCCAACCAAGCCTTTTTCATGTAATAATTATGAAAAGAAGCTCCAGCGCCAAGCGAAACGGTGTGTTTCGACTCACCCATAGGGAAATTATATGTCAGATATGTGCCAAAACCCTGGTTGATGTTTCGCAAATTGAAATTCTCATATTTGTCGCCAGTGTTGATGTCGGTATATAAATCAAATCCCATGGTAACCTTACCACTGAAGCGGTCTTTGATGAGCTGGGCATTAGCAATAAATGAAACAAAAAGCAATGCCGAAAGCAGGAAAAAATGTTTCTTCATGTCTATAACTTATTTATATCCAACTATTTATTATTCATTTTATTTATCAGATTCTGACGTTTGTCGAGCAAAGTGTCCATCTCCTCATCCGAGAGGTCAGGATTTTTGAGCTGTGTGTCGATAGCGTCGATGAGACTCTGATAGTTCTCGCCAGACTGCAACGATTCGAAAGCTTTCTCCTTGATTTCCACCTCTTTAATATGATCTTCTGGCTCAAAATCAATGTCAGTGTCCTCGCCAAGCTGCTCACGGAGTTTCTTGATCAGCATCCCCACAAAATGTTTCGCCATATCGTTGTCCATCATGCTGAACATCTCAACAGAGAAATTATCCTTAACACTCTCATACTGAGTAAGATACGCTTTCAACTGCTCAAGCTGCGCCTTGTCCATGCCAGGCACGTCGTCGGGCGGATATTTCTCCATCACCTTCTTAAAAAGCCTGAAAAGCTCGTCTATCTGTTTTTTCAAATCGTCATTTTCCATTCCAAAATTTTTTAATCATCATAAAAAATCCCCTCGTTAAAATCATATATGGTGTCATTCATATATAGACTGTCAAGTAACAGAGTATCAATGACAAACTCTTCTTCCTCAATGAAAACGCGCTTCGTGGTGTCAAGCAACACCGTGTCGAACACAAAGTCACCCGAGCAAAGCGCTATATACGGCAACTCTATGCGGTCGGCCGTCACGAAAGCGTTGCGATATTCCTTTTTCACCTGCTGATACATATTCTCAGCCTCCAGACGTGTGCGGAAATCGCCTATACGCAGGCGGTAATAAGGCTGTCCGAACACAAGATAAATCGGCACATCAGGATATTTCTTCGAGAATGCCGTCTTCACACTGTCGGCATGCCTCAACGCTTCGTTGCCAAGTTCCATGAAAATCTGCACTCTGAAGCCGTCAATAGTGCTGTCGTTGGCATGAATCTGACGTTGTTTCATCACCAATTTGTCGATTCTCGCATCTTGGTTTAAAATCAAAACACCTCTCTGCGCGACGCAACTTATTGATAATAAGCACATTAAGACCAAAAATACTATTTTACTCCTCAAAACGCAAAATTTTTTGTAAAATTACGCAAAACTTTTCAAATTAGTATGTGATTTTTTGTAATTTTGTAAATAATTTTTAGATATGAATGAAAATCTCGACGCATACGGCACCTCGATGAGCAAGGCTGAGAAGGAACTCGAGCAGGTTTTACGTCCTGACGCCTTCGCCAGCTTCGCCGGACAGGAGCAGGTCGTTGCAAATCTTAGGGTTTTTGTGCAGGCCGCCGCTCAACGAGGCGAGTCGCTCGACCATGTTTTGCTTCACGGGCCTCCCGGACTGGGCAAGACCACCTTGTCGCACATCATCGCCAACGAACTCGGCGTGAACATGAAGATGACATCGGGTCCGGTGCTCGACAAGCCGGGCAACCTCGCCGGACTGCTCACCAGTCTAGAGAAAAACGACGTCTTGTTTATCGACGAGATTCACCGTCTGAGTCCCGTCGTGGAGGAATATCTCTACTCCGCGATGGAGGATTTTCGTATCGATATCATGATTGAGACTGGTCCTAACGCCCGCAGCGTGCAGATTCAGCTCAACCCGTTCACTCTCATCGGAGCCACCACACGTTCCGGACTGCTCACAGCGCCGCTGCGCTCACGTTTCGGAATCAACATGCGCCTCGAATACTACGACTCAAAAACACTCTCCAACATCATAAAACGCTCAGCGTCAATACTTCGCGTCCCTATCGACGACGAGGCGGCATTCGAGATAGCACGCCGCAGCCGCGGCACCCCGCGTATCGCCAACCTGCTGCTGCGCCGTGTACGCGACTTCGCCCAGATAAAAGGCGACGGCCGCATCACCATCGACATCGCGAAGATAGGACTGAAAGCGCTCAACGTCGACCAGCACGGCCTCGACGACATGGACAACCGCATACTTCTCACCATCATCGAGAAATTCAAGGGCGGACCAGTAGGCGTCAACACCATCGCCACCGCAGTAGGCGAAGAGGCTGGCACAATAGAAGAGGTGTGCGAGCCGTTCCTCATCCAGGAAGGCTACCTCATGCGCACCCCACGAGGTAGAGTGGCCACCGACCTGGCTTACAAACACTTAGGACTTTTCAAAGGCACCGATCAAGGTAGTTTATTCTAGATGTCATTCTGAGCGTAACGAAGTGAAGTCGAAGAATCTCGAGATTTCTCCATTCCGTTCCATTTCATTCCACTTCAGTCGAAATGACATTCTCAGGCGATTACTTAAAAAAGAAACAGCTTCCTGGGGAGGGAAGCCGTTTCCAAATTAACCATTTAAAACTTAATCCTATGAAAATCAAAGCTTTACTCTCTCTTGCTTTGTTTTTTTCTTGTTACTCGCCCACAAGCCATAAACCTCGCTGACATTACCAGCTGTTATGAATGCGTTTATGCCGTTTTCGTTGATGTGATTCATCAACTTGGAGAACTCGTCTTTGGTCAGAAGGGCCTCAATCTCAACCTTCTTCTGATTGCTGTAACCACCAGTAACATCGTACATTGTAACACCACGCTGAAGATCACTGATGATGAACTCCTGGATGTGTTTGTACTGTGGACTGATGATGCAGACACGCTTTCTGTTGTTCAAACCCGCCGTGAAGTAATCGACCACAATACCATTGATCCATGTACCAATCAAACCGATTACCACGATGTTGAACGGGTTGATAGCAAAAGCTGTCAAACAGATTGCTGTGCCTGCCACCGTCACTGATGCTCCGATATCGAAATGCAAATACTTGTTGACAATCTTTGCAAGGATATCGAGACCACCTGTCGAAGCATTAATCTTAAACAAGGTAGCCTGTGCGAAACTCAGGATAAGCACGAAGCAGACCAAGTCGAACCACGGGTCGCCCATCAACGATGAGATACCGTCATGAAGCGCAACCGGTGACCAGCCGCCCGTCGCCGCGTCGAAGAAAGCACTCTTCTCACCATAGAACTTGGTGATAACCATCTGATATGGTAAGTACTTCTCAAACAAGGCTGTGAAAGGTCCTAATATCAAAGCGGTGTAAACCGTCTTAATACCGAACTCTTTACCAATTAAAAAATAAGCAAGAACAAGCAAGATGGCGTTGATGACGAAAATCATCACTGACACCTCAAGATGCACACCGAACAACGACTTCGAAACTTCCGCCAAAACGATGGAAAGACCGGAAATCGTACCGATGATAAGCTTGCTTGGCACTAAGAAATAGTGAACACAGATTGCTGTCAACACCATTCCAAACGTCATAATGAGAAATTCAACCCAGAACTTCTTGGTTGCAACATAACTCATAATTTGTTTAAAGCTTGCCATTTTTTAATGTTTTTACCCTATCGTTTTCGGGGTGCAAAAGTATAAATTATTTTTCATACTTCGACATTTTTTTCAAAAAAAATTAAAATATTTTTTTAACAATTGATTATCAATCATTTATAAAAATAAAATTATTTTTTAAAGACAATTTTTTATGCAGTAATTCATTTTATTATGGCAAATTTTTACGCCAAAGCCCTCAAAAAAAATTATTTTTTTATTTCGATATTTTTATTATCTTTGCGTCTTGAAAACGAGTAATTAATGAAGAAAATCATTACAGCATTAGCATTTGCCATTGTTATATTATTGTCATTCAATGCGTTAGCTAATCCAGCAAGGACTATTAATATTAAAGGTAAAGTCCTCGACAAAGACAACGGCGAAGCCCTTGAGTACGCCACCGTCAGTCTTTTCCGCCTCCCCGACTCCACCCTCGTGACCGGTGTCATCACCGAGGCTAACGGAAACTTCACGCTGCAGGCAACTGAAGGAAAATACTTCATCGCGGTGCAGTTCATGGGATATGTCACACGCAACATCAACATCACTGTGAAAAAAGACAGCAACGACATGCATCTTGGCAAGATTTTCCTGCAACAGGACAGCGAGCTTCTCGACGAGGTGGAGGTTGTGGCCGAGAAGAGCACCATGTCGATGACTCTCGACAAACGTGTTTTCAATGTGGGTAAAGATATAGCCAGCACCGCAGGCAACGCCATCGAAGTGCTCGAAAACATTCCGTCCGTGACCGTCGACGTGGAAGGCAACGTGAGCCTGCGCGGCGACGACGGAGTGCAGATCCTCGTCGACGGAAAGACATCAGGACTCGTGGGCCTCAGCACCCAAGACGCCTTGCGCAGCCTGCAAGCCGACATGATAGAACGTATCGAGGTTGTGACCAACCCTTCGGTGCGCTACGATGCCGAAGGAACAGCCGGAATCATCAATATAGTGTTGAAAAAAGACAAACGTAAAGGCTTCAACGGCAGCGTCGACGTGCGCGGCGGATTCCCCTTCGAATGGGGCAAAGCACAGCCCGAGCCGTTCCCGTTCCAGGCAGGCATAGGCACAAGCCTCAACTACCGGCTCAAACGTTTCAACTTCTTCGCGAGCTATAACTACAACTACCGCGACGACATCAGCGACGGCTACACCAAGACGGAATATTTCAACGGCGGCACACCATACGACCCCGACCTGAAAAACCATGGCGACGCGACACAAGTGTCGGAACAGACCACCGAACGCGGACGCCACTCACAAGGACACAACATCCGCGGCGGCCTCGACTACTACATCACCGACAACGACATCATCTCGTTCTCAGCGATGTACCGCCAAGGAACAGGCCATAACACCCCAACGGTAACCTACATCGACGAGTTTCCGTTCGACGGCACAGCAAAATACAAAAAACGTTCCGAAGACTGGCACAACAGCCGCCCGATGACCGAGTTTACCCTCGACTACGACAAGTTTTTCAACACAAAAGACAACTACCTCAAGGCATCGTTCCGTTATTTTCAAAACCAGAACCAGGAATGGTCCGACATCTACGACCGCCATTATGCCACACGCGAAGACATGGATAACGACGTGGTCATCGACACATCCGTCATCAGGCAATACACCAACACCACAGAGACGCACCGCCGCTTCCAGGGAACGCTCGATTTCGCCTATCATATCGGACTCAGCACCATCGAGGCGGGAGCTAAATATAACAACGGCATGCCGAGCAACAACGCCATTGTGACACAAAACGGCGAAGAACTGACCGACTATTGTCATGAATTCGATTACAACCAGCAGGTGATGGCTCTCTACGCAAGCTACGGCACCGAAGTCGGCCTCTTCTCCTTCCTCGCCGGAGCACGTTACGAATACACCTACACCATGGCCAACTACAAGGATAAAGTCGGCGAGAAATATACCCAAAGCTATCACGACATCTTCCCGAGCGGCCACGTCAACTTCAAGCTCACCGACAAAGACCAGTTGCAAGTGAGCTACACACGCCGCATACGCCGTCCGGGCTACTGGCAGATGGCACCTTACCGCTCGTTTAACGACGACCGCAACTTCCGCATAGGCAACCCAGCGTTAAAGCCAGTATACACTGACAGTTACGAGTTTTCATATCTTAAATTCTGGGAAGGCGGCAACTTCAACATCACAGGCTATTACCGTCACAGCACCGACGTGATCCGTCATTTCACCGAGATAGAAAACGACATCTCCGTCAGCATGCCGCAAAACTTCGGCATCAGCGACGACTACGGCATCGAGGCGGTGGCGTCGGTGAGAATCTTCAAATGGTGGAACATCAACGGAAACGTCAACTTCTTCAGGTCGTCGACGGTTGGCGACTACACCTCGACCACGACAGGCATCACCAAACACTACACAACCGACTCGTACAACCTCTTCGGTCGTCTCGTCTCGAAGTTCGACTTCAAGAAAATATGCAACATCCAGTTCACAGGTCACTTCATGGGACCCCGTGACGAGCCTCTCGGATTCCGCGAAGCCAACTACTGGCTCGACTTTGCGGCATCACGCGACGTGTTCAACGGAAAAGGCACCTTATCACTGAACGTCAGAGACGTGTTCGGCTCACGCTCACACGCAGGTGAGTCGTGGGGCTCAAACTTCTGGCAATACAGCAAAGGATCGTGGAGCAAGACCACGGTGACACTCAACTTCAACTACCGCATCAACCAGCAGCCGAAGAAACAACGCGGAGGCGACGATGGTGGCAACGACGCCTACGATAGCGACGGAGGAGGATACGACGACTAACTATTCAATAACTATTTCATCGCAGAAGATCCACGCCTTCTCACCTGCTCCGACATGCCAGTCGGGGCATAGTCCGATTGTGGTGGCGACCATCCTCACGTAACGTGCCTTCAAGTCCTTGCGAATATCCAACTCCTGGATGATAGCGTCTTCCTCTTCAGGCTCGATTTCGTTCTCAACAACGCCAACCGATTTGAAGTTCTTGCCGTCGTTCGACACGAAGAACTCAACCTGCGTAGGCATGAAGATCCACGATTTCTGATCCTGCAGGAAGCTTCCGGCAAGACGGTGGATGTCGGTCATCTCACCCAAATTGACGGTGGCATCGAGGTCGACACCGTAATAGCCCTGCCACATCCCGACACGGAAGTTATCGTTACCGCGCTGCAGATCAATGAGCGCGATGTCGCCACCAGCCTCATACTGGTTGCTGTAAGGATATTTTATCTTGATGTTGCGTCCTGCTTCGATTTTCTTGAACGAGCCCAACGACACCGTCGACTTGCGACCGTCAACCGTGGCATATGCCTTGATATCAGTGGTCTTGTCGATTGTAAACGGACCCGTATATTCAATATCATCGCCATCATTCAGAGAGTAAAATATCTTGACATTCTTGTCAGGATGTGTGATGCTGACGTTCAAAGTGTCGTAGAACACATATTTCGTCACATTAATAATAGGTGTAATGATGATCTGTTCCGACTCGATGCGCATCACAGGGCAGTCTTTCTCGTCGGTAGCCCAAGTGCTGTTGCGCTTGTCGGTCATCTGGAACTCGATTTTGCCGCCATTAACAACCTCATCGTAGTATAAGTAGCTGCGGTTCAACGGCTTACCATTCAGCTTCACCGATTCGATATATCTGTTTTCATGCGACAGATTTTTAGCGATGATAGTGAATTTCTTGCCATTTTCGAAGTTCACCGTCATCTTCTCGAAATGAGGCACACCGATTACGAAATATCCGCTTGCAGGTGTCACCGGATAGAATCCCATGGCGCTCATCACATACCATGCCGACATCTGGCCGCAGTCCTCGTTGCCGCACAATCCGTCAGGCTGGTCGGTGTAAAGCTCGTTCATGATCTGGAACAACACCTTCTGTGTTTTTGCAGGTTTTCCAACGAAATTGAAGAGGTATGCCATGTGGTGCGACGGCTCGTTGCCGTGCGCGTACTGGCCAATCATTCCGGTGATATCGGCCTGCTGACGGCCTGTAAATCCTGACGAAGTGTTAAACAGCTGGCTCAGCATGTTCTCATAGTTGTCCTTGCCGCCCATAAGCTCGATATGACCATTAACATCCTGCGGCACAAAGAAGTTATACTGCCAGGTGTTTGCCTCGGTGAGCATGAAATTAACCTGACGAGGGTCGAATGGCGACACGAAACCGCCGTTTTTCCTGCCACGGAAGAACTTCGTAGACGGATCGTAGAGGTTTTTGTAATATTGAGCGCGTTTGTAGAACTCATCAGCGATTTCTTTCTTGCCCATCTTGTCGGCCATACGCGCGATGCACCAGTCGTCGTAAGCATATTCGAGTGTCGTCGACACCGACTCACCAGCGGCGTCAGCGGCGATATAACCGTATTTTTTGTAGTAGTCGAGACCGAAGAAGTCTTTATTCGCGCGGTCAACCATAGCGGCGAGAGCTTTTTCAGCATCGAAACCCGTGATCCCGTTGATGTAGGCGTCGGCGATGACAGGAATTGAATGGTAGCCTATCATGCAGTGTGTCTCGTTGGCGGCGAGTTCCCATGTAGGAAGCAGTCCGCCTGTCTCATAATTATCGATGAAGGTGTTGATGATATCCACCGCGCGCTTCGTCTGAATCATGTCGAGCAACGGGTTCTCAGTACGAAACGTGTCCCACTGCGAGAAAACAGTGTAACGAGGGCTGTCCGACTGATGCACCTTCAGGTCGTGACCGCGATAGCGTCCGTCGACATCTGAATAGAGGTTAGGCACTATAAACGAATGATACAGAGCGGTGTAGAATATGGTTTTGTCTCTCTCGAGCACGCTTTCCACGTTGATTCTGCCCAGTTCCTCGCTCCACGATTTATATGTCTTAGCCGCTAAAGCCTCCAGGTCAAAGTCGGTGATCTCCGACTCGAGGTTCTTCTTCGCACCCTCGACATCAACTGCCGAGATACCGATGCGCATGAGCAAAGGTTCGCCATCGTTCTCAAAATCAAAGGCATAGACAAGACCTTTATCGTTGTTTTCAAATGATTTTATCGGTTTCGAGAACTCAGCATAGAAATATAGGTATTGGTCGCGAGCCCAGTAGCCAGAGCGACGGAATCCACTGATGGCGTTGTCGTTTTCGATTCTCGCCCAAGCCTCGTAGATCTTCTCGGCCGACAACGTCGACTCCTTCAAATCCAAGATCACGGTGGCGTTCCCGCCTTCAGGGAAGGTGTAACGGTGCATGGCGGCACGCACGCCAGCCGCAAGATCCACCTTAATATTATAGTCGTCCAAAACCACACTATAGAAACCCGGACGCGCCACCTCAGTCTCATGACGGAAAGCCGAACGGTAATCCTCTGATTTATAATGCTTTTCGCCTACAATCGGCATGAAACGGAAGTCTCCGTAATCGTTGCAGCCCGTACCGCTGAGATGGGTGTGGCTGAATCCAAGTATGTGGTTGTCAGAGATATGATAGCCCGAGCAGCCGTCCCAGTCGTCCATCCTGGTGTCGGGACTGAGTTGAACCATTCCGAAAGGCGCCGTGGCACCCGGATAAGTGTGTCCGTGACCGCCGGTTCCAATAAAAGTGTCAACGTAAGATGCGTTGTCTTGTGTTGATTTTGTTGAGCATGACGCTAAAAGCAAAACGATAGAAATTAATAAAGGTATCCTTTTCATTTGACTAAATTTTTCAAGCCATAAAATTACTCTAATTTTCATTACCTTATTAAAAAAATAAAAAAAATACTTTTTTGGCTGTATTTCAAAAAAAAACAGTATCTTTGCAAGCTAATTAATATGAATACAATTATTAACTAACTAAATTAACAACAAAATGAAAAAAGCATTTTTACTTTCTTTAGGCCTTGTAATGGGCTTAAGTGCATTCGCACAGAGACAAGTCATTAAGAATGACGTGAAAGAAGGCGTTGCTAAAGCAAAAACAGTTGCTGTTGGTAACGAAATGACTACAGAAGCTTCTACCTACGCTCCTCAGGCAACAAAGAGCGTTGTCGTCAACAGATACGACGACATGGAAGATGGCGAGACAATGTGGACATACTATGACCTCCAGTCAAACCAGTATGTAGCTAACCGTATGTATCAGTTACCTGACGGTAGCGTAGCAGTTACAGCCACTTGGTCACACGAAGATAACCAGACCGCTTCAGACCGTGGTACAGGTTACAACTTCTACGATGGCAGCGACTGGGCAGATGAACCAGAAGCACGCGTCGAGCCTTTCAAGACAGGTTGGCCTTCAATCGCACAGTTTGGCGACAACGGCGAAATCCTCCTCGCTCATGGCGATGGTCACATGCAGTGCTTCGTAAGAGAGACAGCAGGTGAAGATGACTGGACATATGTTGGCGCTCTTCCGGACTATCCAGAAGGATATGCTTACACATCAGAATACCCGACATGGCCAAGAATCGTCACATGCGGCGACCACCACAACATCGCTGTTGCAGTCGCTGTTCTTCAGCACTCAATCAGCTCAGACGAGACAGACCTTCAGACTGTTATGTGGCGTTCAGAAGACCCGGCAAACATCGACAGCTGGACAGTTAGCTACGGTCCTCTTCACGAGACAGGTTGGGATCACAACCAGTTCTCAGCTGACGACTACTGCATGGCAGCTAACGGCAACACAGTAGCCCTTATGTACTCAGGCTGCTTGACAAACAGCGTTTGGATGTTCAAATCAACAGACTGCGGTGCAACATGGACATCAACAAAAGTTTGGGAAAACCCATACGAAGGTAGAGAATTCGACGAAGAACCAGCTTGGGGTATGGAAGACACCCTCTTCATGCCTATGAACGGTTCAATCGTTATCGACAACAACAACGTTGTCCACGTAGCTCTCAACACATTTGAGATGGCTCACACACTTGAAAACGACCCAGGTTACTACACATACTACAGCGGTCGCGCAGTCGACGGTATCCTCTACTGGAACGACACTCAGGTTGCTCCTATTCAGTCACCTGACGGCAACCCACACCATGCAGCACGTCTCTGGTGGCCAGATCCGGAGAATCCGGGCTATGTCCACATGGATGCAGATTCAACAAGATGGATTGGCTTCATCCCAATGTACGAAGGTGTTGATTGGAGCAACGATTTGTACTACATGTCTCAGTCAGAGTATGTCAGCAAGTTCTACGGTGCTTCAGGTCACCCGGCACTCTCATGCGACCCAGCCGGCAACCTCGCTTGCGCATTCTCAGCACCTTGCACAAAACGTATCAGCCAGACTACAACTCCTTACTACTACAGATCTATCTATGTAAGCTATCGCTCAGCTGCTGACGGTTACTGGATGCAGGTTGAAGACGACCTCATGGACGACGTTATGCTTATGTTCTCAGAAGGCGTGTTCACAAATGCAGTTCAAAACACAGTTAATCTCGGTGAATTCTGGTTCTCATATCAGGTTGACGATCAGATTGGTTTCTACTGGGGCAGCAACGCTTCACAGGCAAATGCAACAGAAAACGTAATCCACGTTACTAAAGTCATTAAGAGATTAGGCGTAGAAGAGACAGAAGCTCAGGATGTTGTTTACAGCATCTATCCTAACCCTGCAACAGACTATGTTGTTGTAAGCTCATCATCAGATGCTAACGCAACTATCACATTCGTCAACCTCGCAGGCCAGACAGTGAAGAGCATCAACAAGAACCTCACAACAGGTGAAAACACAATCAGCATCGACCTCGAAAGCGGAATCTACTTCTGCACAGTCAATGCTAACGGCTTCAGCAAGACAACTAAAGTCATTGTGAAGTAAGACATAAATCGTTAGATTTTAAACATTGGTAGAGACGTCATAATATGGCGTCTCTACATTTTTTTACGTTTTTTCTTGCATTTTTTACAAAAACACCGTATTTTTGCACGTTTTAACAGAAAAATACTCGAATGTAGAATTTTTATCATAAAAGAAAGGGGGACAGCATGATTGAGACATTGACAATCGGCTCGCTGAAATGGCGTCATGTGACGAATCCGGCGGATGAAGACTTTAAATTTTTAAAAGAGAAATTCCATTTCCACCCCTTGGACATTGAAGACTGCAAGTCGGTCAACCAACGCCCGAAAATAGATATCTACGACGATTATTACTTCCTGATTCTTCAGTATCCTAACTTCGACCGTCAGAATAAGTTCATCAAGACAAAAGAGGTGAAATTTTTCTGGGGCAAGGATTATATCATCACCATCGAGAAATCGCCTTGGTATGTGAGCCAGCTTTTCAACGAATATCAGGAGCGCGACATGGATGAGCTCGAGAAAAATCTCAAGACCTCCGATATTTTGCTGTATCGCATCTTCGAAAAGTTGATGATGGAGTCACTCTATTTATTAAAAAAGGTGGGATTGGATCTTGAATTGATAAACCGCGAGCTTTTCGGCACGAAACAAGTCAAGATTATCGAGAGAATCAGCGTCACAAGAAAGAATATCATCACAATAAACACCTTATTCAAACCTCAGCTGCGAGTGTTCCATTCATTCGAAACAGGTCAGATCCGAGGATTCGGCGATTTGGAGTACATGGAAGACTACTGGGGCAACATCCTCGACTACTACCAGAAGGTATGGGATATGACGGAGGACTATGAAGATTTGATTGAAGGTCTTTCGAAGACATTCGACTCGATGCAGACAAACAAGACGAACGAGATCATGAAGATTCTCACTCTGATTTCGTCTATTATCCTCCCTCTGACGTTTATTACCGGTATCTTCGGCATGAATGTGGTGTTTCCGTTCATCCCAGAAGGCTCCACTTCTGCAATATGGATTATTGTCGGGGTGATGGCGGTTATGGGAGTCGGATTGACTCTCTTGTTCAGACACCGTAAGTGGTGGTTCTAATTACTTCGACTTTCTCAAGAACATTCCAGGCTGGACTTTGCATTTGCCTTTAAACAGTGTCTCGGTAGTGCGAAGTCCTTCTTTATCACGCTGTTTCAGCTGCTGGTTGGCGTTTTTCTCGCGCGACGACACCGTCATGTTGTTGTAGTAGATGTTATCCCACACCTTGCCTTTCACCACTTTCACGCTGCCTTTCTTGTCGAGTTTATTAGTACTTGCATCGTATTGATAAACATCGTATCTATCGCCGTCGTCAACGCCTTCTTTAGTGCCTATTCTTGCCGCAACACGCAGTTTCTTCGGCGGTGTAGGGTTGACGAGCATCAAGCCGGTGTATGCTTTTTTGAGTTTCTTGCCTTTGAACGTGGTCGCCGTAACCGGATTGCCTTTTTTATCAACTTGTTTCACATACAAGCTCGCCGCGTCGTCGCCAAAGCCTTCGTCGTTATCCCAAATCATACCTTTTTGTGCCACGACATAACCGTAAAAGTTGCCGAAGTCGTCAACGACAGCGAACTTCTCGCCTCCGCGAAGGCCTTCTTTTGTGCCGATCTCCGCAGTGATGACTTTACCTTCAACCTTGATAGGAGCAGTCAGGCTCGGGCTGACAAGACTGTAGAAGTCGAGAAGCGGAGTCCACACCTTAAAGACATCGTTACGGTTTTGCAACATGGTGAACACCTTATTTAAATTACGCACCATAGTGAGGTTGATGATGTCTTCAAACGACCTCGTAGCCGAGATGATCACCGTGCTGGTGTTCGACTGGCAGTCGACGTATTCCATCCTGAATTTGTTGCTTGTCTCAAGCATTCTTGGGTTTTCCAACACTTCATTCATGAAGTAATTCTCAGTTTTTGAATCCCAAACGAGTTTGTATAGCCATGTTCTCGATTTCAGGGTGTAGCCGTCTTTTGTCGCAGCATAAACACTGTTGGCAGCGACGATTGCGCCGTCTCTCAACAGACCTGCCATGAGTGGGTCGGAGCCATTCTTAACAGCATTATCGTAAGTAAGGTTAGCAGCCAAAACCGCAGCCTCTCTCACAGCTCTCGCGACAGGCTCGTTTTCATAAAAATCAAGCTTTGTGAATGTCATGAAAGTAAATGGCAGAAGCTTCATCGAGAGTTCCTTTATCTGAACGTCGCGGTCGCGTTTCAATGCCGACATCGACACGTTTTCGTCGCCAGCGTTCACAGTATAATAACCTCTTTCGAAGATAGTCTGCATATTAATCATCGCCTCAGGGTTCTCCGGATAATCGATATCATAGTTTATGTTGCCTTCTCTATTATAGTTGAACCATTTCATTATCAGCTTGTTAGCAATCTTATTCGTCTCGATATAGTTCGAAATCCTTTTTGCCATCACCTCATCGCTGATATCGTTGACATTACCCAGATTCGCAGTGCCTATGCCGGCATCGTGTTTGTTATATTGGTTAGGGAAGTTCTTCTGAGGATCCATGTAGCTGTTCCAGCATCTGTCGACAAGCTCTTTGTTTGGAAAATAATCAGATTCAACATACACCATTTCGAGTGAGCTGCGCATATAGAAATAGGTGCCGTCGGCATTTTGCGAAATCATTCCACCGTAATTCTGATTTTGCGCCAACACGTTGATTGTCAATAATGTACAAACAAACAACAAGATAAAGAATCTTTTCATAACATTAATTTTTATTATTTCCATTCCAAAGTTTTTATAAGATGCCGCACATCGTCGGTAATAAAGTCGATAACGGGCTGCATTGAGTCGTTGTTAGGGTATAGGTTAAAATAAAGTGAGCCGCGCAGAAAATGCTCGGTGCTGTCGGTGAGATAAAACTGCAAAGGCGATGCAACTCCTTCACCCTCAACGGAATAAACCAAGCCATAGACATCTCTGTCAGGGTCGATGATGACGCTGTCGCGAATACCTGTCGCCTTTGTTATATGCTTTGCCATCATGTTATAGGCATCCTCGAGATATGCTGCAAGGTTGTTGTCCACATTTTTATATGAGATGTGAATTGTGCCTTTGAAGCGAGGAAATTGCACATTGACCCAGTCTTTCTCATCCAACGAGAAATAATCGGGCGTTATGGTCGAATAAACGGGATATTCGAAGCTGTAACGAGGCATGGTATCGAGCTTAACATATTGTTTTTCAGGCATATCGATACGAAAATAGCCACGAGGTTTGGGTTGCGGATGTTTACCACCGCACGACGCTGTCATCAGCAGGATGAGCAGCACGGCCAAACTATTCGTCAGTTTTCTCATTGTAAACGACTTTGATTTCGATGATTCTGCGTTTGTCGGCTTTTTCTATCTGGAACACGAATTCCTTGTATGATGTTGAGAAGCCTGCCTGCGGGATACGACCTTCCATTTCGAGAATGAGGCCTGCGAGCGTGTCGGATTCGCCTTTTATATCTTCAAAGTAGAACTCGTTGATTTCGAATACCTTACAGAAGTCAACAAGACTTGTCTGGGCTTGGAAGATATATGTTTTGTCGTCAACCTTCTTGTAATTCTTATTCTCTGCCACGGCATCGAACTCGTCGCTGATGTCGCCCACTATCTCTTCGAGAACGTCCTCCATGGTTACCAGTCCTGAGGTGCCGCCATATTCATCGACGACTATGGCGATATGAATCTTTTTGGCGCGGAAATCCTGGAACAGATCGTTGATTTTCTTGTTTTCCGGCACGAAGAACGCAGGGCGGAGCAGGTCTTGCCATTGAAAATCGGGATCTTCGAGATGAGGCAGCAGGTCTTTCACATAAAGAATGCCTTTTATCTCGTCGAGAGTATCTTCATATACTGGTATTCTCGAGAATCCGTTTTCGATGATCAGTTCGATGAGATGGTCGAATTTTGTGGTGAATTTCACAGCGAACAGCTGTACGCGTGGCTGCATGATGTCGCTCACCTCTTTCTCGCCGAAGGTGGCTATGCCTTGAAGCATGGAACGTTCCTCGCTAGGTGTCTCTTCTGCTGTAGTAATGTCGACCGCTGTAGTCAAATCGCTGATCGACAGTGGGTTGACGTTCTTTTTCGCCAGTTTTTTATCGATTATCGCCGTCGATTTTATCAGCAGAGAGCTCAGAGGTTTGAAGATCACCACCAGCACGTTTATTGAAGGCGCGAGGAATGTGGCGAGTGCGCGTGCTTTCTTTGCCGCAGTGATTTTCGGTATCATCTCGCCGAAGATAAGCAGCAGCGATGTCACCACCACCACATTAATAATAAATGCCCACACCGGGTTGGCGGCGAGGTTGAACATCCTAGCCATGATATAGGTGGAGAAGATGGTGATTGTTACGTTGACCAAATTATTGGTTATCAATATTGTAGCAAGAAAAACCTTTGGTTTATCGCGCAGTTCGAGAGCCAATTTATCGGAACGTTTGTCGGAGTTCTCCATCTCGTTGATATCGCTCGGCAGGAGTGAGAAAAACGCTGTCTCGCTTGCTGAAGCGAGCGCTGAGAAGAGAAGAAGCACTAAAAGGATGACGAGGCAAACCACTGTCACCCATGTGATGCCTAGGAAAAACGGAGTTTCTATCATAGTTTAGAACGGGAGGTCGTCGCCATTATAATCCTGACTTGGCACTTGATTTTCAACAGGTTGCTGATATTGTTGTTGTGGCTGTTGAGGTTGGCCGGCGTAGGCGTTATACGAAGCGTTAGGGTTTTGCTGTTGCTGGCGGTTGTTACCGCTGAGGCTCATCATCTTATCGACGACTATCTCCGTTATATGACGTGTAACATTTTGATTGTCAACAAATTGACGTGATTTTATTCTGCCTTCCACATACATCTGGTCGCCCTTCACGTAGTTGCGGCGTTTGTCGGCTATATCCTGTGCGAGCATGCCCCAACTGACGAGGTTATGCCATTCGGTCTGTTCCTGCCAGTTGCCGTCGCGGTCGCGGTAACGCTCTGTAGTAGCGAGAGATACAGTCATTTTTTTTGTTCCGTTGTCGAAAGAAATCACTTCCGGATCCTTACCCAAATTTCCAATTAAGATAACTTTGTTTAAACTTGCCATAGCACGAAAATTTTACACATAATTAATAATGCAAAAATACCAAAAAATTCGTATCTATAAGAAAATGAATGAAAAAAATTAATTTTTTTGTGCATGATATAAAAAATCTTATTATTTTTGCAGGCGAAAAAAAGTAATATCAACAATTAAAATTATAATATCATGACAAAAGCTGAAATCGTAGCAAAAATCGCTGAAAAAACTGGTGTTGAAAAAGGAAACGCCCAGGCAGTAGTTGAGTCTTTCATGGAGATCGTGAAAGAAGCAGTAAAGAAGAATGAGGATGTGTATCTCAGAGGCTTTGGTAGCTTCAAGAGCAAGAAAAGAGCAGCTAAAGTTGGTAGAAATATCCGCGCTAACGGTGGCGCAGGTGCACCTATCGTAATTCCGGAGCACAACATTCCTGCATTCAAACCAGCTAAATCATTCATCAACGACCTTAAGTAATCTAGTCTTATAATTTTTGTATTATGCCAAACGGTAAAAAACACAAAAGACACAAAATGTCTACCCACAAGCGTAAAAAACGTCTCAGAAAGGATAGACATAAAAAGAAATAATCTTTAAGATTAGTTTCTTATGTAAACATAACACAGCATTGCGAAAAAACGATGTTGTGTTATTGTTTTTAAAATGAAATTAAAACCTTTGTAATATTATGGACAACACAACCACAGTTCCGACAGTCAACAGAGAGCTTGTTATCAGTTCTGATGTTTCAGAGGTTAATATTGTTTTGTTGGAAGACAAGCAGCTCGTTGAACTCCACAAAGAGCAGGTCAACAGTAACTTCGCTGTGGGCGACGTATATTTCGGCAGGGTCAAGAAGATTTTGCCGGGTTTGAACGCCGCTTTCGTCGACATCGGGAATCAGAAAGACGCGTTTCTCCACTATCTGGATTTAGGTCCGCAGATCAACTCGTTGCTGCAGTATTCGAAGCTGGCGCACGAGGGCAAGACGGCGCAGACGGTGATGAGCAAGTTCAAGCTTTGTCCCGACATCGACAAGACGGGAAAGATTTCCGACTTTATCCAAGCTGGCGACCAGATTCCGGTGCAGATAGCGAAAGAGCCAATAAACACTAAAGGTCCGCGCATCTCGGCAGAGATATCATTCGCGGGACGTTACATAGTGTTGGTGCCTTTCTCGAACCGTGTCTCGGTGTCGCAGAAGATTCGCAGCGGCGAAGAACGCAGTCGTCTTAAAAAACTCATCCAGAGCATCAGACCCAACAATTTCGGCGTCATCATCCGCACAGTGGCGGAGGGCAAGAAGGTTGAAGACCTTGACGCTGACATGAAGTATCTGGTCGGCAAATGGGAACAAATCACCGAGTCGTTATATGGAAGCAAGGCTCCAGCTAAGCTTGTGAGCGAACTTGACCGAACCTCAGTGATGCTGAGAGACCTTCTCAATGAGTCTTTTAACACGATTACCGTTGACAATCAACCGCTTTTTGACGAAGTCAAGAGCTACATCGCCACCATCGCCCCTCAGAAAGCCGACATCGTGAAGCTTTACAAAGGCAAAGAGCCTATCTTTGAGCATTACGGAGTGGCACGGCAGGTGAAGGGGTCGTTCGGTAGGATTGTCACAATCAGAAATGGTGTTTACCTCATCATTGAACACACCGAGGCCATGCACGTCATCGACGTCAACAGCGGTCATCGGTTGAACAAAGAAGCATCTCAAGAAGAGAATGCGTTGGCTGTCAATTTGGAATCGGCCGTGGAGATAGCGCGACAACTGCGATTACGCGACATGGGCGGCATCATCATCGTCGACTTCATCGACATGCACGAGGCTAAAAACCGCAAGTTGCTGTTCGAGAAGCTGCAGGAAGAGATGTCGAAAGACCGCGCCAAGCACACCATCCTCCCGGCTACAAAATTCGGGCTCATCCAAATCACACGTCAGCGTGTGCGCCCGGCAACGGAAGTCATCGTCCAGGAAAAATGTCCTGTTTGCGACGGAACAGGCAAGATCAAGCCGTCGCTTGTTTACATCGACGAGATAGAAAACAGCCTCAAATACCTGCTCCTCGACCAAAACGAGAGAGAGGTGACGCTGCAGGTTCATCCTTTCATCTTCGCCTATCTCACCAAGGGATTCTTCTCCATCGCAAGAAAATGGAGATGGAAATACCACAAGAAGATCCGCGTGCAGGAAGTCAAGTCGTTCCACGTACTGCAGTACAATTTCCTGAATAAAAACGGTGATGATATTACGTTTTAAAAAAATGTTGGGATGCGCGATGCGCATCCCAACATTTTTTTGTATATTTGCAAGTTTAAATATTCTTTTATGAAAGAAATCGTACTTAGCGGCATCAGACCGACAGGAAACTTACATTTAGGCAATTATTTCGGCGCGGTGAAAAACTTCATCCGCCTTCAGGATAACTACAACTGCTATTTCTTTATAGCTGATTATCATTCACTTACGACACATCCGCATCCCGACGACCTCCACGGAAGAGTGCGTCAGATTTTGGTGGAATATCTCGCTGCCGGCGTCGATCCAGAGAAAGCGACATTGTATGTGCAGAGCGACGTGCCAGAGGTGGTTGAACTGTATCTTTTCCTGAACATGAACGCATACATCGGCGAACTCGAGCGTGTTACAACCTTCAAGGAGAAGGTGCGCAAGCAGCCTGACAATGTCAACGCAGGTCTCCTCACCTACCCGACTTTGATGGCAGCCGACATCTTGATTCATAAGTCACAGTATGTGCCGGTGGGCAAAGACCAGGAACAGAATCTTGAGAAAGCCCGCGACTTCGCCGCACGTTTCAACAACATCTACGGCGTTGAATATTTCCCGATTCCACAGGCGTTTAACTTTGGTAATCAATTAGTTAAGGTGCCAGGATTGGACGGCAACGGCAAGATGGGCAAGAGCGAGGGCGAAGGCAACGCCATCTTCTTGGCCGAAGACGACGCCTCGATCCGTAAAAAAGTGATGCGCGCCAAGACAGACAGCGGTCCGACCGAGATGAACCAGGAGAAGCCGGAGCCTATCGCAAACCTCTTCCAGCTGATGAGCATAGTGTCGAAACCAGAGACGGTGCAGTTCTTCGACGACGCATACAACAACATGACTATCCGCTACGGCGACATGAAGAAACAGCTCGCAGAAGACATGATTCAGTTTGTCACGCCAATCCGCGAAAAGATTCGTGAAATTGACGCCAACGACGAGTATATTAATAAGGTGGCGAGAATGGGAGCTGAGAAAGCACGCGAGAGCGCACGTAAAACTATCAAAGAGGTTAGGGAAATTATAGGGTTTAAGCCGTTTTAATGATTGAGCACGAGAAGAAGCAGGAAAGAGCGGTTTTGGTGGCAGTAAGCACCTATGAGCAGAACCGCGAGCGCACGGAGGAATACCTCGACGAGCTGGAGTTCCTTTTGGAGACAGCAGGAGGCATTGCCGTGGGACGTTTCGTGCAGCCGTTGGAACGCCCGAACAGCGTGACATATCTGGGAACAGGCAAGCTCGAAGAGCTGAAGCAATACATCAAGGCGGAAGAGATCGATATGGCGATTTTCGACGACGAGTTGAGCGCCACACAGATCAGAAATCTTGAAAACGAACTGGAGTGCCGCATCCTCGACAGAACCAACCTGATTCTCGATATTTTCGCCAAAAACGCGAAGACTGCCTACGCCAAGACGCAGGTGGAACTCGCTCAGTATCAATACATGTTACCTCGTTTAACACGAATGTGGACCCACTTGGAGCGTCAGCGAGGAGGTATCGGAATGAGAGGTCCTGGTGAGACGCAGATCGAGACCGACCGTAAGATTATCCGTAACAAAATTGCTTCTCTGAAAGAGAAACTCGAGGAGATTGACATGCAGAAGTCGGTGCAACGCAAGAACCGCCAACAGATGGTGCGCGTGGCATTGGTCGGATACACCAACGTGGGTAAGTCAACGATAATGAACATGTTAAGCAAGAGCGACGTGTTTGCCGAGAACAAGCTTTTTGCCACTTTGGACACCACCGTGAGGAAAGTTGTGATTGAAAACCTGCCGTTTTTGCTGTCAGATACAGTAGGTTTCATCAGAAAACTGCCAACACAGCTGGTGGAGTCGTTCAAGTCGACCCTCGACGAGGTGAGAGAATCGGATATTTTGCTGCATGTTGTGGACATTTCGCATCCTGATTTCGAGTCGCAGATCGAGACTGTGAATCAGACTTTGGTAGACATCGGAGCCGGTGACAAGAAAGTCATAATGGTGTTCAACAAGATTGACGCATATCATTATGAGGAGAAAGACGCCGACGATCTGACGCCTATCACAAAGAAAAACTACACTTTGGACGATTGGAAGAAGACATGGATGGCGAAGGGCAAGCCATGCATCTTCATCTCGGCGGCCGAGAAGACACATTATCAGGAGTTTAGAGACCTGCTTTACAAGGAGATTCGCGACATGCACGCCATAAGATACCCTTACGACAACTTCCTTTATTAAGACGTAACACTATGATTATCAATACACATAGCCACATTTACGACGAGGCCTTCGACGCTGACAGAGAAGAAGTGTTTCAACGTGCGATTGAGGCTGGTGTGGAGATGCTGTTGTTACCGAACTGCGATGAAAAAACCATCAAACCTATGATGGATTTTTACAAAAAACATCCTGATAATGTGAGAGTTATGATGGGATTGCATCCAGAGGAGGTGAAGGAAACGTACAAAACAAAGTTATCGTTGATTGAGGATGAGGTTCCTCGCCTGACGGCTCGGAATGACAGCGGTGTTTCGTTTGGCACACACAATCCTTTGGTGGGCATTGGCGAGATTGGACTCGATTTTTATTGGGATGACACATTTAAAAAAGAACAGATCGAGGTGTTGACGGAGCAGTTGCATTGGGCGAAGGAGTTGGACTTACCTGTTTCCATTCACACCAGAAACGCTTTTCATGATATGTTCAAGGTTTTGGACCACGAGCAAGACGGCCGCCTCGCCGGGGTGATGCATTGTTTCAACGGCACGTTCGATGAGGCGAAAACAGTCCTCTCCTATGGTTTCCACTTGGGGCTCGGCGGCGTGATAACATACAAAAACTGCGGCGTGAAGGAGTTTTTGGCAGAGATCCCGATGGAGAGAATCGTTCTCGAGACCGACGACCCGTATTTGCCGCCTGTTCCGTACCGCGGGCAAAGAAATGAGCCGGCGTATATAGTGAAAACGGCGGAAAGAGTGGCTGAAATCTACAATGTGACAACGGAAGAAATTTGTAAAATAACAAGTAATAATGCAAAGAGTTTGTTCAAGTTATGATGAGATTCCTCGACAAGCTCGGAAAGACAGATAAAATATGAAAAAATCTTCGATTTTAGTGCTTTACACCGGAGGCACGATTGGAATGATGAAAGACCCGAAGACAGGCAGTCTGGTGCCGTTCGACTTCGGTAATATTTACGAGCATCTGCCGGTGCTCCGCAACCTCGATTACACCATTGATTTCTATGCTTTCAAGAACCTCATCGACTCGTCGAACATGACGCCTGAGTTTTGGATTGAGTTAGCAGAGCAAATCGAGGAGGAATACAACAAATACGAGGGTTTCGTGGTGCTTCACGGCTCCGACACCATGGCTTACAGCGCTTCGGCTCTGAGTTTCATGCTCGAGAACCTCGCCAAACCGGTTGTATTCACCGGTTCGCAGCTCCCGATGGGCATGGTGAGAAGCGACGGACGCGAAAATTTCATCACTGCTATTGAGATTGCGGCATCGAAGATCAACGGTGAGCCTTGTGCGCCAGAAGTCTGCATATTCTTTGAAAATCAATTACTTAGAGGCAACAGAGCGACCAAGTTCAATGCCGAGAACTTCAACGCGTTTTCATCGGGCAACTACCCTACTCTGGCTGATGTAGGCATAAAAATAAAATACAACAGAGAATACATCGCGCGCCCGACAGGCGAGAAGCTCATAGTGCACAAAGATTTTGACAGAAATGTCGGTATTTTGAAGCTTTTCCCGGGAATCACTCACGATTACGTTAAGCATGCGCTGGAAACACCAGGTTTGAAAGGCATCATCATGGAGACATTCGGCTCGGGCAACGCGCCTACGACGGAGTGGTTTATCAACGATTTAAGCGAGGCTATAAAACGAGGTCTCATCATTTATAATGTAACACAATGCAAGTCGGGCTCGGTGGAGATGGGGCGTTATGAAACGAGCCTAAACCTTGACAGGATTGGTGTTATCAGTGGTTACGACATCACTACGGAATCGGCATTGGCGAAGATGATGTATCTGCTTGGAGCGGGGTTGAGCCGCAAAGAGATTGAGAAATGGCTGCAGACGCCGTTGAGAGGGGAGATGACGGTGTGATAATAGTTTAGAGCGTAGAGTTGAGAGTTGAGAGTTGATGGGGCTCCTCGTTTCACTCGGAATGACAAGGCATTGATAATAAATTGATTACAACGAGACCGCTGGGGTTTTTCAAAAAAAGTGAAATAAAGTTTGAAAAATATTGTTTAGTGAAAAGAAAAAATTTGTAATTTTGACACGAATTTTTGTGGAGTAGAAAAATCCCTGGGAGAGATGTCCGAGTGGTTTAAGGAGCACGCCTGGAAAGTGTGTGTACTTCAAAAGGGTACCGCGGGTTCGAATCCCGCTCTCTCCGCAGTTAAAGTGTAGAGTTTAGAGTGTAGAGTTTAGAGTAGTTTAAAGTTGAAAGTTTAAATAGAATCAAATTAAATATTAACAAATTAAAAAGTAGTAATTCAAAATTCAAATCATGAAAAAATTAATTGCTTTACTGACAGTTGCAGGATTTTTGACATTTGGAATCAGCAACTCACTTCTTGCACAAGAAGAAAATGCACAACCAACTGAGGCTCAGACAGAACAGGTCGCAGCTCCAGCAGTAGAAGAAACAGTCGCAACCGCAGCAATGGAAACAGAAGAAGCTGCAGCTCCTACATTCCATGAGGTTTTGAAGAAACAGTTCATCGATGGTGGCTGGGGCTTCATGAGCGTCGTTTTGTTAGTTTTGGTTCTCGGTCTTGCAGTGTCAATCGAGAGAATCATCTATTTGACATTAAGCACAACAAACACAAAGAAACTTCTTGCTCAGTTAGAGGAAACATTGAACAAGGGTGGTATTGAGAAAGCTAAAGACCTTTGCCGTGACACACGCGGTCCAGTCGCCAGCATCTTCTACCAGGGTTTGATGCGTTACAACGACGGTCTTGATGAAGTTGAGAAATCACTTGTTTCATATGGTTCAGTTATGACAGGTAACCTTGAAAGCGGCGCAAGCTGGATTTCATTGTTCATCGCATTAGGACCTATGTTGGGATTTATGGGTACTGTTATCGGTATGATCGAGGCATTCGACGCTATCGCAGCAGCAGGTGATATCAGCCCAACAGTTGTTGCAGGCGGTATGAAGGTCGCTTTGTTGACAACAGTGTTCGGTCTTATCACAGCTGTTATCCTCCAGATCTGCTACAACTTCATCCTTAACAAGATCGAAGGTATCGTCAACGATATGGAAGATTCATCAATCACATTCATGGACATACTCCACGCTTATTCAAAGAAAAACTAATCTAACAAAAGAAAAATCATGGTCGAGAAATTAACAAAATATTGCAAATATTTGCTGGTTATCCTGATGGTTCTCAACGTTCTTTTCTTAATCCTTGGCATTGCCCATGGTAAAGAAAGCGTCGGAACATTCATGATATTCGCATATTGCATGCTTGGACTGACTGTGGTTGCGATTTTGTTTGCACCTATCTATGGTATTATAATCAATCCAAAAAGCGTAAAGACAATTGGATTTGTGATTGTAATCGTGGCAGTAGTCGCACTTATTGCATGGCTGTTTGCCAAAGGTTCAACACTTCCAGCAGAATATCTCGAATCAATGGGTGTTTCAACAGGAACAGAAGCATTTGTTGACTTCTTCATGGTATTCACATACATTGTCGTTGGTGCTACAATCGCAGCTGTTATCTATTCAGCAGTATCGAAACTCATTAATAAATAATAAGGAAGGAAATTATCATGGCTCGTAAGAAAAAGAAAGTACCGGAAATCAACGCCAGTTCAATGGCTGATATCTCTTTCTTGCTGTTGATATTCTTCCTCGTTACCACTACGATGGACACTGACAGCGGTATCACCCGTCGTCTGCCCCCACCAGTAGAAAACCCAGACATGGATGTCAAAGTGAAAGAAAGAAACATTTTGAACGTCATGATTAACAAATACGATAAGTTGATGGTTAACGGTAAACCATGCGACATCTCGGAGTTGAAGGATAAGACAAAAGTGTTCATCACTCCTAACCCTAACGATGAGAGATCGCCTGAGATCGAGATGAAAGATATCGAGATGATCGGTAGCTTCATGACCAACAAGGGAGTCGTATCACTTAAAAATGACCGCGGTACTTCATATCAGATGTATATCGCAGTTCAGAATGAGTTAGCAAAAGCTTTCAATGAACTCAGAGAGGAAGTCGCATGGCGCTATTTCCAACAGCATTACGCCGACATGACCGACAAAGACAAGATTGATGCGGTTAACAAGGCAGTGCCGGTGCGCGTCAGTGAGGCCGAACCTGAAGAAATCAAATAATAGGAGAGAAAATTATGGCAAAGTTTAGAAAAGGTGGATCAAAAGAAGTTCCGGCTATTTCAACCGGATCAATGCCTGACATTATCTTCATGTTGATTTTCTTCTTCATGGTTACAACCTCTATGCGTGAGACCACATTGAAAGTCAAGATGAAATTACCAGAAGCAACAGAAGTCCAGAAACTGGAGAAGAAGTCACTCGTGAGCTTCATCTACATCGGACCTCCTACAAATACTAAGCTTTATGGTACAGAATCACGTATCCAGCTCAACGACCAGTACGCTCGCGTTGACGACATCATCCCGTTCATCGAACAGGAACGTCTCGACCGCGCCGAGGCCGACCGTCCGCTCCTCACAACATCACTCAAGATTCATGAGGAAGTGAGAATGGGTCTGGTCACCGACGTTAAGCAGGAATTGCGTAAATGCGGTGCATTCCGTATCAATTACTCAACTCGTAAGGGTGGGAATTAAGACTTTAGTCTTTAGACGTTAGACTTTAGTAGAGACGCACGGCAGTGCGTCTCTACATTTTTATATAGGGTCTATGTCTATGGAAACGTTAACCGATTTATAATCGTTGTTACGTTTGAACGATTCGATTTCGGATTTTAACAATTCCTTGATTTTATTGGAGTTGTCGTTGCGGTCGAATTTGATGAGGATTTGTTTGATGTATTGGTTTTTCACCCTCGAGACGACAGGATATTCAGGGCCGAGGAGGTTGTGTTTGAAGACAGGACGCAAGGTCTTGGCGAAATATTCCGCCGCGTTGTTGAGCTTTTCGTAGTCAACATGACGTAACTTTATCATTATCAGACGATAATACGGCGGATAGCAGAACTGACGGCGTATCGGCATCTGTTCCTCGAAGAAACGTACGTAGTCGTGGTTGACGACGTTGAGGATGACAGGATGCGTCGGCTGGTAGGTCTGAATGATGACCTTGCCCTTCTCCCCTTTTCGTCCGGCGCGACCGCTCACCTGCTCCATGAGCTGGAAGCTACGTTCGAACGCGCGGAAATCGGGGAACGAGAGCATATTGTCGGCGTCGAGTATGCCCACGGTCTTCACGCAGTCGAAGTCGAGGCCTTTGGTGACCATCTGAGTGCCGACGAGGACGTCGGTCTCGCGGTTTTTGAACTGGTCGAGGATGTTTTGGTAGCTGTTTTTCGAGCGCGTGGTGTCGAGGTCGAGGCGAGCGCAGCGAGCCTCGGGAATGACGGCCGACAGGTCTTCCTCAACACGCTCGGTACCGAAACCGTGCATCTTAAGGTCGGTGCTATGACACAACGGGCATTCGGAAGGCACCGACATGGTATAGCCGCAGTAATGGCATTTCATTACGTTCTGCGCCTTGTGATACGTCATCGACACGTCGCAGTTGACGCACTGCGGCACCCAGTGGCAGACGCCACATTCGAGACGCAGCGAGAATCCGCGACGGTTTTGGAAAAGTATTATTTGGTTTTTGTCGTGCAACGTATTACGCATCGCATCGACGAGTACGCTGCCGAAGTTGGCCTGCATGAGCTTACGACGTCGCTCGACACGCATGTCGTCGACGATTATTTCAGGCATCTCGACGCCGCCATAACGCTCAATGAGCTCAACAAGATGATAACGGCCTTGGCGGGCGTTGTAGTAGCTCTCAAACGAAGGTGTGGCCGAGCCTAAGACGACATCGGCGCCATGGTAGCGAGCCAGAATCATGCTGAGGTCGCGGGCGTTGTAACGTGGAGCCGGATCGATCTGCTTGAACGAGGTGTCGTGTTCCTCGTCGACGATGATGAGGCCGAGGTTGGAGAACGGAAGCAAGATAGAGGAACGTGAGCCTATAATCACCTGATACTTAGGGCTTTGCGTCTTCTCGAAGGCGAGAACCTGCTCCCAGATCTCGACGCGTTCCATGTCGCTGTAACGCGAATGATACACACCTACCCTGTCGCCGAAATATTTCTTTAATCGATTGATAATCTGTTCGGTAAGAGCAATCTCAGGCAGCAGATACAGCACCTGACGGCCTTTGTCGAGCGCCTCCTGAATCAGCTTGATATAGATTTCGGTCTTGCCCGACGACGTGACACCATGCAGAAGCACAGGCTTGCTGTCGGCGAAGCCACGATGTATCTCATCAAAGGCAACTTGTTGTTTATCAGTGAGTTGTATTGAAGAGACATCAGTCAGAGCCTTGAAGCTCTTGAGACGGCTGACACGTTTTTCGTAAGCTTTAAACACACCTTTATTAATAAGAGCCTTCAGAATTGTGCTGTTGGCGTTCGACTTTGCCAGCAAATCCGACGCGAGAACATCGGTTTCGGCACTTCCGCCGAGGACGAAGAACGACATCACCACCTCGAGCTGCTTGTAGGCACGACGCGTGAGCTCATCCATGAGCTCGTGCATCTTCTCATCGCTATGATATTCATCCGCAAGTGCCACGAAACGCTCATATTTCGCCTTGAATTTCGCGTCGAGCTCCTCCTCCATCACGACGATTTTATGGTCGATCATTGTTTTGATGAGTGGCATCACCTTTTTATAGCCGATAATCTTGCTCACCTCGCTTATCGTGAGCTTGGGCTGCACCTGAAGCGCCTCCACGATGAGATATTCGAAATCGCTGAGCGCCATGGTATCTAGTTCAAACTCCTCCGAAAGTTTTATCTTCGACTCACTCGACAGTTTCATAGCCGAAGGCAGAGCCGCCTGCATCACATCGCCTTCGTAGCAGAGGTAATAATCGCAAATCCACTGCCAGAATTTCAACTGTATCGCGTTGACTACAGGATTCTCGTCGAGTATACCAAGAATATATTTAACTTGTTCGTAATCAGGAACTTGCTCAGTTATCTCGCTTATCAATCCAGACATAATCTTCGTTTTGCCGAACTGCACCACGGCACGCTGTCCGACACGCACGCTGTCGTTAAGTTCCATCGGGACACGATAGGTGAACGTGCCAGGTACAGGCAGCGGCAGGATGACGTTAACAAAGTATGTCTTTCTTTCCATAATGCAAAATTAATATTTTATTCCAAAAATTTTTATTAATTTTACAAATAAAAAAAATTTCGTATCATGAAATTTAAGTTATTGACAATCATATTGTTAGCATTTACAATAAATGTCTCGGCGCAAAAATACCTGGCGTGTTCCGACATGAATTACAGGGACGACGTACAGACAGTGTTGCTGCATCCGACGGGTTTGGACCTCGACAAGCCCGTGATTTACCTCGACAATATGCGAAATCAGCTGCATCTGCAGTTCGACATCCTTGCCGACAACGCACCATATTTGTATTACACCATCATTCACTGCGACAACAAGTGGCAACCCTCTGATTTACAGAAGAATGAGTACATTGCAGGCTTCTTTCAGGATGAAATCGACAACTTCACGTTCTCGTTGAATACCTTCGTCAACTATGTGCATTACGACCTCGTTTTTCCAAATGAAAACCTGATGCCTAAGATTTCTGGCAACTATCTTTTGGTAGTTACTGGCGAAGACCAGAAAGACATTTATTTCACCAGAAGGTTTTATGTTGTTGAAGACAAAGCGCGCATCGCCGCCACCATGCCACGTTATCCTTTCGACCTCAACCTCGGCATCAACAAGCAGGAAGTCGACCTCGAAATCGTTTATCCCGACGTGTTTAACAGCCGCGCCGACCAGTATTCCAACGTCACTATTCAGCAAAACGGGCGTTGGGACAACGCTGTTTTCGGCTTGAAACCGACCTACGTCTATCCTGAAAAACTTTCTTACATCAACAATGAAAAAACAGTGTTTGAATCTGGCAATCAATATCTTAGAATCAACACAAGTAATTTCAACAACCGTCCCGAAAAAACAAAGTCGGTATATCGTGAAGACAACTATTATGTGGTGACGCTTTTCGACGACAGCAAACGCAGCACACATAATTACATAGAAGATGAAGATTTGTTTGGCGAAAAATACATCTACCTCGAGCGCAACAACCTCGATGCCACACGGGAAGGCGACTACGCTCAAGTTGATTTCTTCTTGAAATGGCCTCAATACATGATCGATAAAGACGTTTACATCATGGGAGCCATCACCGACTGGCGGCTCGACGAGAATGCGAAGATGGAATACGACCCCGAGCGTCGCGGCTACAAAAAAAGTCTGTTTTTGAAACAAGGATATTACGATTACATGTATGCCGTCAAAGACAACGCCAGCGGCATCACATCGCTAGCGCCAGTGAACGGCGATTTCTGGGAAACAAACAACATTTATCACATCTTTGTGTATCTGTTCGACCCGATTCAGAATTATGACAAACTTATAGGATATAAAACCATTAAGGCTCATTAGTTTGGAGTTAGAAGTTATGAAAAAGTTATTTTTTGTTTTAATAAGTATTGTTTTTTTTGTTTCTTGTAGTGACAAGACTCCTAGAATAGAGTATTCGGGCGTTACGCAGGGCTCTTATTTTTCGATTATCTATTATGATGAAAACGGTCGGGATTTTAGGGATGACATCGACTTTTATTTGACTATGGTCGACAAATCGGTGTCGCTTTGGAACGAAAACTCGATCATCAGCAAGGTGAACCGCAACGAAGACGTCACCATCAACAAGATTTTCAAAGACAATTTCGAGCTTGCGCAGAAGGCTTCGGAGTTTTCCGACGGCGCTTTCGACGCAACTATTGGCCCGCTGGTATCGGCTTGGGGTTTTCATTACAAAAAAGAGCTCAACATGACACCCCAAATGGTCGATTCCATTCGCCAATATGTTGGTTATCATAAAGTTAAGATCGTCGACAACAAAGTCGTAAAAGAAAACCCGAATATCACCCTCGACTTCAACGCTGTAGCACAGGGCTATACTGCCGATTTAATTGCCAGAATGCTAGATTTCAAGGGCGTACGCAGCTATCTGGTCGATATCGGAGGCGAAATCATGACAAAAGGCACCAAACCGAACGGTAAAATGTGGACCATAGGCATTGAAAAACCGGCGGAGAAGTTCGACTCGGAACGTTCGGTTCAGACCAAGATAGAAGTCAGGAACAAGGGAGTTGTCACTTCCGGAAACTACAGAAAATATATCGAAAAAGACGGGATCCGCTATTCACACAGCATCGACCCGAAGACAGGATATCCTGTTGAGCACAACCTGTTGAGCGCCACCGTCATCGCTGACAACGCGGCCTGGGCCGACTGTCTGGCCACCATCTGCATGCTTGTTGGAAAAGAAAAAGCCTCGAAACTGCTTGAGAACCAAGACGGTGTCGAGGCTTACTTTATTTTTGTTGACGACGACGGAAAGATTCGCGTCGAACACCAATATTAATTATTACTCGTCAACACCAGGAATCAACATTTCTGATGACATCCCGTCTGTATCTGTCTTTCTGTTACCTTTGGATGCATAAAGCAACATCTTTGAGCATTCGTTATCGATAACTGTGATGTAGCCCGACCACCAGTAAAGATAGTTCTCGGCATAGTAGTAATACACACCCGGTTCAAGATTCGAGAAAGTCGCGCAACCACTGGCACCACAATTTGAAGGTACGCTGTAGTAATAACTTGTAATATTCTTATTGACGTTATTTAATGTGACAGTTATAATATACTCAGTGGTATAATCTGTCCAGAACATAGCGTCACCAACAGCTTTAACGGTAATTGTAGATGTTGCGACATCATTTTTCTTTTCATTCTTTGAATAAGCTGTCAGTGTCACGGTATACGTGCCACGACGGTAATAAACATGTGATGGTGAAGCATCCATTGATGACTGTCCGTCACCGAAATTCCATGAATAGGATTTTGCATCACTTGAGGTGTTGGAAAAAGAGACATATTCTCCAACTTTAGGATTACTGTTTGAAACACTAAAAGACGCGTTTGGCTTTTTAACACATGAGGTCATGTATAGACAAATACACAGAACCGCACTAAAAAACAGAGTAAAATTTCTCTTCATAATGTGTGTGTTCGGTTATAAACCATCGAACTCGTCGGCTTTAAGTATTAAATTTACCCTGCAAATATAAACATTTATAAAATAAAAAACAAATAATAATAAAAATATTTATTTTTTATTTGGGCATTCACCATCACCTCCGCAGACGCATTTTGCATCGGGATCCAGTGAATGAGCGCATTTTCGCTCGAATTTTCCGTCTTTTTTAACAAGAGCCTTGATTCCTATCGCGGCAATCGAAAGGAGGACGAGAAACAGCGTAGGAATCAGGAAAATCCAATACATTATTCGCAAACTATTAAATAATAGTTTTTCTTACCTTTCTGCACGAGGATGTATTTGCCGTTGAGGAGGTCGTCGGAGTTGACGGTCTTTTGCTCGGTCACTTTGTCTTTGTTGACCGACACGCCGTTGCCCTGCACCATCTTACGAGCCTCGCCCTTCGACGGGAACACTCCTGTCTGCACGAGGAAGTCGACGATGCCGACGCCTGCGCTGAGAGCGTCTTTCGAGAAATTAGCCTGGGGCACGCCGTCGAAGATGCTCAACAATGTGGCTTCGTCGAATTTATGCAATGCCTCGGCTGTACCTTTGCCGAAGAGGATCTGTGTGGCTTCTTCGGCCATCTCGAGATCTTCTTTAGAGTGAACCACCAATGTCAGCTCGCGTGCCAGTGTGCGCTGCAGCTCGCGGAGATGCGGCTCTGCTGTATGTCTAGCAATCAAAGCGTCGATTTCTTCCTTGCTCAGCAAGGTGAATATCTTGATGTAACGTGCAGCGTCTTCGTCGGTGCAGTTCATCCAGAACTGATAGAAGGCGTATGGCGAGGTCTTCTCCGGGTCGAGCCAGATGTTGCCTTTCTCGGTCTTGCCGAATTTGCCGCCGTCGGCCTTGGTGATGAGGTTGCATGTGAGAGCGAACGCCTCTTTGTCGGCGCCGAGTTTGCGGCGGATGAGCTCTGTACCTGTGGTAATGTTGCCCCACTGGTCGCTGCCGCCCATCTGAAGCTTGCAGTTCTTGTGTTCGAAGAGATACAGGAAATCGTAGCCCTGCACGAGCTGGTAGCTGAACTCAGTGAACGACATGCCGTCGCCTTCGCCGTTGAAACGTTTCTTCACCGAGTCCTTCGCCATCATGTAGTTGACGGTGATGTGCTTGCCGATGTCGCGGATGAAATGCAGGAAAGTGTAGTCCTTCATCCAGTCGTAGTTGTTGACAAGCTCTGCACGGTTCGGAGCGTCGCTATCGAAATCGAGGAACTTGGCGAGCTGCTTCTTGATGCAAGCTTGATTATGTTGTAAAGTCTCATCGTTCAACAGGTTACGCTCAGCCGACTTGCCTGACGGGTCGCCAATCATACCTGTAGCGCCTCCAAGCAATGCCAGAGGTTTATGTCCGGCAGCCTGGAAATGACGCAGCATCATGATGCCGCAAAGGTGTCCGATATGCAGTGAGTCGGCGGTCGGGTCAATACCGAGGTAAGCCGTTGTCATCTCTTTCTTTAACTGTTCTTCTGTGCCTGGTGTCATGTTGTTGAGCATTCCGCGCCAGCGCAATTCTTCTACGAAATCTTCCTTCATCGAATGATTGTTGTTAAATTTAGTTTGCAAAAATAGTTATTTTTGAGCAAATAATAATAATTTTTCAATTAAAAATGATGCTATTCATCGCCTTCAAACGGGTTGCCGTTGCTCATATCGTTCTGAATGAACGAAAGGATGAGCTGGAATCCCATAATAATCGTTATCAGGCTGATGATGATGGTGCCTGTCGGGGCAGAAATCCCTATTTTGGCGTAATGAATCCATTTCACGAATCCGAAAATGACGCCAAACAGGAACATCGGGACGCCAAAGGCGAGATATACCGAGCTGATATTGAAGTCGTTAACAAAATATTGCATTCTTAGTCTTCTCAGATGCGCTCTCACGAGTTTTGCCGGGAAAGAGAACAAAGCCTTCCATATCGAAAGGTTGCTTTTCTCGTTACCATAAATCGACGGCATCTGCACGTCTTTTATTTTCGCGCCGGTGAAATACAATTCGGCAAGCAGTGAGCTCTCGAAGAAGAATCTCTTGGAAAGCCTTGTCAAATCAAGCTTTTTCAGTGTAAGAAGTGTGATGCACAGATAACCGTTTGTGGGGTCTGAAATTTTCCAATATCCTGATGCAATTCTTGCGAGAAATGTAAGTCCGAGGTTGCCGAAACGCCTTATGGCAGGCATCTTTTCCAGCATCTTACGGTTTTTCACACGGTCGCCTTTCGCATAATCGTATTTGCCGTCGATAACAGCATCTATCAGCTGCGGCATGAAGCTCACATCCATCTGACCATCGCCGTCGATTTTTATCACTATGTCGATATTTTTCTCTATGCAAGCCTTGAATCCAGTTATCATCGCTCCACCAACTCCTTGATTCACATCGTGTTGAAGAATCACCAGCTTCTGATTTGACTTGGTCACATCATCAAGCACCGCCTGCGTACCATCAGGAGAGCAGTCGTTGACAGCAAAAATAAAATCGACATATTCAGGTATCATATCAATGACATCTTTAATATGTGACTCGACCTTGTAACAAGGTATAACAACCGCTACTGTTTTATTTTTTATCATCTTTTTCCTAGTTTAGCGCCTTCATAGTCGGGATTCTTCAGCAAATTATCAAATTCATCGCCTTTATCTCCCCAATAAGAATATAAATATGCCTTCTCTGACATGCTTTCGTAATGAATGGCTCCCGTATAATAACGATAGGTGTTGAATGTCGAACGGAAAGCAAGCCAAATAAAGATTAACAATATTGGAATTTTAACTATAAGTTTCTTGTTTTCGAACAGCCATTGTAAAAATACCGCAAACGGTATCGCCATGATGCCATAAACATCAATCATCGGGCGCATACCGAAGCTGCCGCCATACCACCAGCACCACCATGATGAGATGATGTAAATCTGCAAGACGAAGAAAACGATAACACCGATGGCAAAATCTTTTCTTTTCCATGGCATAATAAACAATCCAACTACAGAAAACACCATTGCGGGTGTGTAGATGAGCCAACCTTTCCTCCAGCCGAACAGCACTTCGATAATCTTCGGGTCGTTGAAGAAAAATTTCTCATCGTCGCCATAAGAATAGAAAAACCAGCTGCCAGTAACCACTTTCCAATAAATCAGTTGAGGCACCCACACCAAGAGCGCGCACACTATGATTATCAGTATTTGCTTGTATTCTTTCAGGAAAAACAGGAATTTTTCTTTAATATCAGCAAATTTTTTGACATTATAAAAGATGAAAACCAGAGCGACAATGGCATTTGAAGGCCGCATAAGCGACAACAATCCTGCCGTTAATCCGACAAAAATGCTGTTTTTAACACTTGGATTATCGTGCCACAACAGTATCAGATACAAGAACAGCGTTATCGCAGTAAAACTGTAGGAATGCGAATATGGCGCGGAGAAGGTGGCATACCAATATAAATTGGTGCAAAGCCCTATCACCGAGACCACAATCGATGTCACCAAATCGCTGAAACCCAGCTTTTTCAAGGTTTTAAACAGAAAATAAAAGCCCCAGAAAAGATAGAAGATGGAGCTGAACACCAAAGCCCACGCATACGGTTCAGTGAAGCCGTTTTTCACATACCCTAAAGGCTCGGCCAACGCGTTAGCCACCAAGAAAAACGGAGCGTAGCAGAACGCCACGCCCATGGTAGTCTTACTCACAGAGTTGCCATTAGGCAGCCATAATGCCCAATAAATCACGCTTGGGTCATTCGACTCCATCGTTTTCAAATCATGAAGGATAAACGCTGCCGGCAGATAATCATAATAATGATTGACATCCCACGCAATGACATATTTCGGGGTGAAAAGTTCGTTTTTGTAAAGCACATGGCATGAGTATATCAAGGTTATCAGCAGCGACAACCAAACAGCCAAATTTTTTATTTTAAACAAACTGTTTTTTATCATATTTTTTGCAAAAATAGTAAAATAAAATATTACTTTTCTGACACGCCAGAAATTTTAACGTCAATATTCTTAAACAGCACTCTGTTGCTTTCGGTCCGTCGGGAATAATAAGTGTAAACAGAACATTTCAAATCAGTAGCGTCCCTAACCACGAATTCCTTTTCGATATCAAGCTTATACCATTTGCCTATCTCAACTTTGTCAACAGTCAAGAATTTTATAATCTTATCTGTATAAAAACTCGGATATTGCTGATTTTCCCCGACACAATAAAAATAAAGGTCAATATACTGGTCAGCTGGCACTTCATCAAGGAAAGACACGTCTGCCGACAAACTGATTTTTATTTTTTCCCAATCGCCAGGAATTTCCACTTGAGGCATTAGGCTGAAAGACTTCCATTCGCCAGTTTGGCATTCAATTGTCTTTGAACTGCTGTATTTATTTATTTTTTCGTATTCCTCTGCCCTAGACTTGTCGGAAACTAGCATATCGTTAAGGTAAACATAATCGTTCACATATTTGTAAACATCGAATTTTCTTCTAATAACCTTGTGATATAGGTCCCCCGACGCGTCTTTAAGGGTCATATCCTCATTAATTTTATATGTCTTATCGTCGTTTTTCACATAAAGATACCCGTTTGACAGCATCTTTGTGATGCCTTTGGCATATTCCACAAAAAGCATCTCCGACTGAGACTCTCCCTCGTCAATGCCAAGGAAATTCCCTGCCCAGCCAGCCTTTTCAGGAGTTTCGAGATGATATTTGTTTCTCATCAGCGTCACAAACGAAGGCACCAAATCGTTATGAGTGACGATATTTTTAAACTTTTTCGGTTCTTTAAGCAAGGGCGAATAAATAATAAGCGGCACATGGTATCTCGAAAGGTCTGATTTCAGGTAAAAACCGCTTGAATGGTCACCTGTAACGACAAAAATGGTATTTTCATAGTCATCGCGCCTCGAATAATCGGCAAAAAACTTCCTCAGACAGTCGTCGGCATACACATACATCGCCGCCTTTTTGCGGTCTAGGTTACCTATTTCATCCACTTTTTTAATCGCATCAGCGAAAATCGGATTGTCTTCTTTCACGTCATCATGCGTTGAAATCGTGACAAAAAGATTCATCATAGGCGAGTTTTTGCCTTCCAGCACCTGCATTGACTTGTCGAACATTATCCCGTCATGATATCCCCAAAAACCGCCTTTGTTGTTATCGTTTTCAGCATCGAAATCACTGTAAAAATCCGACATGAAATCGATTTCCTGAGAAATAAGATACTCGGCTACACAGTCGAAATAAAACTGTCCGGCATAAAAAGCGTTTGTTTCATAACCATTTGATTTTAAAATACTTATAAGCGAGTTTGTTTGGGGCATGTTTCCAAACTGATAACCTCTTACTCCACAAGGCACTGAACCAGTCAGCGACGGCACAACACCAAAGCTGCGCGGCGTAGTCGAAAGGCAGTTTTCCCAGTAAAGCGACTGCCTCGACAACGAGTCAACAAACGGCATTATCGGAACATCGGCGCGGTTTGTGCCCATCCACTCGCTGCCCAGCGACTCCACAACAACAATCACAATATTTGGACTCACATTGGAATCATTAAAAAACTGCGAAAGATTGTCTTTTGTATCATCAACAAACTCCATCGGATAATGACAATCAGGATAAACCCTGTCGGAATGCATGCCGATGTATTCTTCAGCAATCGCTCCGTCAAACGCAACATTCACGGCTTTTATATCATCCGACGACAACGACCTTAGCAGATACCAGGTCTTGTTTGTAACGAAATTTCTGACATTGGGATTTGTTGTGTCTTCCAATATCGGGACAAGCCAGAATAACGAAGACGCCGACACCAAAAATGCGGATACAATAATCGCAGAGAGTTTTCCAAGCTTGATTTTGTTGACGACAATGCACATCAGCCAGCAGTAAAACACTATAAAAACGATGAACCCGCCGAGGATAAGCCAAAGATTGTCAACGCCGTTTTTCATTGTCTCAACAACCTCGCCAAACGGCCTCAAAAAAATCTCATTGTCCATCAAGGCTCCGCTTTTCATCGTAAAAATGGTGAGCGAGACCTCCAAAAGCAGCAAAAATGCGAATAAGAACGCCGCTACAATCACTGCAACCTTGTCGGACAGCAACCTCAGCAATGCATAAACCAGCAAAATCAGCAGCGACATCAACCCTACAGCAACAACCGTGTCAGCAATGGAAATCAGCACTGCCTGCAACGTTATCCCCTCCACATCGTGCTGAACAGCTCCAAAAACCGCCTTAAGCAGAACCATAAGGCACACAAAAGCCATCGCGCACACTAGAAAAGGCTGAAACCACCTTAATATCCCGACTTTCTTACTCATCGAATCATTTTTATTTACAAAATTACAAAAAATTTCAAAATGTTTCCCTTTTTTAGTTATTTTTGCACTAATATCAACTTTAATTATATGAAAAACTCTGTTTTTACCGATTCGTTTTCATTGAACCAAACGCAAATCATCAAGGGAATTGCGATTTTATACATCATGCTTCATAATTTGTTCCACTGGATGAGCCCAATGAACGCCCTTGAAAACGAGTTCAGTTTCGACAGCAGTCATATCTTCAGTTTCTTCGACAGTTTAGCCAGCACTCCCTGGGAGTTCATAAACATCATCTTCAGCTATCTTGGCCATTATGGCGTTGAGATTTTTATCTTCATCAGCGGCTACGGACTAGCTAAATCATTCAGCAAATCGCCAAAACCATGGGGCAGATTCATGGCTCATCGACTCAAAAAAATCTACCCACTCCTGATTATTGCCTTTCTTTATTTCTTTTTTACAAGGATTTCCATCTACAACACCTTGCCGAAATGGGATGAGATTAAGAGCATGATTTACAAACTGTTGTTCATTCACACCTTCATTCCGAAAGAAGGAATGAGCCTCGACGGCCCTTGGTGGTTCTTCGGGCTCATCGTCCAACTGTATGTTTTCTTTCCTTTACTCTACAAATGCATCGAAAAACATGGTTTCAAGGCATTTTTTACAGTTTCGCTCATCTCCTACGCAACGATTTACGCGAGTTTATATGCCTTCAAGATGCCTAAAGATATTTATCTAATGCAAAACGCCATCGGCCACTTTCCTGAGTTCTGCCTCGGCATCCTACTCGCAAAAAACAAAACTTTAACAGGAAATATCTGGTGTTTTATCCTTGCCGTCACCGCATTTTCTCTTGGAAATTTCTACCTAGCGTTCTATCCATTGACTTTCATCAGCATAACATACATTTTTGTTTATCTTTCAATCACATTGATTAACAAGGATTTAAAGACGAAGCACATCAAAACCGTAATCTCAGTTTTCGGGAAATACTCTATGGTTTTGTTTGCCACCCACGGACTTTTCCGCTGGCAGTATGTGGTTTTGGCCGACCAATACAACAACGCCCTGATAACAATAGTGTTAGCAGTTGTTTTCCTCATAGAAGTTTTGATACTCGCAATTCCTGCAATGAAACTCTACGAGTTTATGACTAAAACGAAATCTATCTGATTTTTTTCAACTCGATATCACCTAAGTCGGCTTTGAATTTTGCCTTGTCGAACATTCCTGGTTTGAATTCAAATAGCATGGTGTCGTTTGCCAAAAACGGGAAATATGAAATCTTATGATATTCCAAATCAACGTTCTGCAAAGTCGAGAAGTCGCACTCGCCGCCGTCAACGCTGCTGTATTGCAACCTTTCGTTGTCGAACTTCACATTATTGTAACCCGGCGCCGAAATCTCAAAATGCACGTTTTTATCGTTGCTGTAAAGCGTGAAACGACCATTTTTATCGGAATAGGTGTTCATCCCGACGCCCCACCATAAATTCCAGCCTCTAATGACAGCACCATCGACAGGCTTCTTGTCGCACATTATCCTGCCCGTTATGACATAATTCTCATATCCGAGCATATTGAAATAGTTGTCAGCCCTGACAGGTGTTTTAGGCTTTAACTCATGAAGCTTAGCAAACTCAAATGCCGCAGGTTTCAAAGTACCAAGAATCTCATTGCCGTTTTTCGTTACAGTAACTCCGTCATGGTTTAGCAAACCGGTATAATTTGCCTCAAAATTCAAATCAGAATTAAGATATTCCTGAAACTCCCACCATCCGAAGCCAATTCCGCCACAGTCGATGGTATACCGATAGACCTGCTCAACAAAACGAGCCTGCGAGTCATAGCTGATCGAGTCATTATCAGCCGGAAGCGACGTCTCGCCTATCATCCACGGCTTTCCGACATAATGGCTATACCACCATATCTCATTCGGAATCCTCAAAGGATGATAGGTGTGAATCTGTACGAAATCGACGGGAAGCATCGACGGATCCCACTCGAAAACCTCTATCGGCTCAGCAAATCCTATCGTAAAAAGATGGTGAGGGGCATATTTTCTGACCATTTTATTCCATTTTTTCACAATAGCAACCGCATCTTCCTTTTTACGTTGAGGCTCAGCATCAAAATACAAAGGCTCATTCATGAAATCGTAAGCAAAAATTGTAGGATTGCCGGCAAAGTGTCGTAGCACTTCAGCTGTAAAATCATTCAGTTCCTCATCCATAGGCGGCTTCAGCAGAAGCATTGTTTTCATGTCGTAGGATGAAACGATATCGACCATCTTTTCAATGCCTTCGATGATTTTATCAGTATTGTCTTTAAGATAAACAGGGCCGTTGTCGGTTATGTAATAATGACCGTTATCGTCATTCAAAACGATGTCCATACATATCCTGATGGTATTGAAACCCAGCTCTTTCATCAGGTCGACATGACTTGAAAACTGCCGTAAGATCTCCTGCTCGCTGTTCGATTCGAAGATATCGCCGTTTTCGTAATATTTTGCGGGAGAAACGATTACGTTATCACCTATTTTTCTCATCTCAATCTTATAATTGAGCATCATTGGGAAAAACGTCTCTCCATCGACTTTGAAAACACCGTCCTCGAGATACACAAAGCCTTGTGGTGTTTCTTTCTTTGAGTCACTGCAACTCATCAAAAGAAACACCAAAGACAATGCAAAAAGAATATTAAATATTTTTCTCATTTACTACTTAAACGCGTTCTCGCTCAAGCCCTTACCTGTAATCTTCAGGTCTTCCATGTAACCTGGAACCGGCTTACCGAGATATTTGTCGACATAAATCTTTGCGAGATATTGACCGAGCATGAAGCCGTGACCACGCAAACCTGTCAACAGACCGACCTCCGGGTCGACGATGTAACGCGGCTCGGTGTAACGTCCAGCCCAGCATGCCAGGAAGCTGACCTCGCCAAGGTTTGGAATCCATTCTGCAAATACTTCAGAAACGATCTCCAAAAACTCCTTGCTGTTGTACTTGATATTCTGACGTGCCTCGTAAGCGTCGGTGTCAGGGCTTGCGCAGCCGATAATCTGGCCTGTGTGCGCCCACTGCTGTCCGTAAACAGCGCTGAAGCCCTTGTAATGACGACGGTCGATGATCATATCCAACGGACCTCCGTTTGGTCCCATCATCGGTAGACGGCGTGTGATGAACGCCTGGTGCTTGACAGGATACAAACCGGTATCCAATCCGAGCATGTCGTTGAACTTCTCAGCACCCCAACCCATCGCGTTGACGAAGTGGTCGCAGGTGTATTCAACGTAAGCGCCCTCGTGGGTGCGCACCAATGTCACATAATGTCCGCCTACTTTCTGAACGTGGAGCAACTCGCAGTCTTCAAAGTAACGGCCACCATTTTGCACACCTATTCCACGAATGTAGTCGATAACTCTACCAGGTGTCGCCTGCCAGCAGTCACGGGTAATCAAAGCGTGGCTGTAAGTGTCTTTTTTATCGTCCCACAAAGGTGAAATCTCTTTCTTGAAGTCCTTGCGGTCGATCATATATGCGTCGCTCCAGGCGCGCGAGGCGTCGAGTGATTTGTAGGTAGCTTCATCATGCACCAAATTCACATAATGTGTCAGGTGGTAGTTGATGTTGTGTACCTTCTGCATGTTCTTGAAGATCTCGTGGTTATGCACCGCAATATCAGCAATATCCGGATTCGAGAACGCCGGACGGCCGCCACCGATACAACGCCACGAAGCACCACGGCTGTAGTTAATCATCACAGGCTTCTTGCCGGCTTCAGAGAAGTAACGGAACAAAGCACTACCAGCGATACCGCCACCGGCGATAAACACCTCGACCTTTTCTTTCTTTACGTCGTTCATCTTCGGGAACACGAATGTTTCCTTGGTTTTCGGATTGTATAAGTCATCCAAACTCACCTGATTCGACAGAGGAGCACGCGGTGTGGCATCGCCAACAAGCTCGATGCCGTAGGTGCGCAAAATCTGACGTGCACGTGGGATACATCTCTTACCACGGCATGGACCCATACCCATACGTGTGATGTGCTTCAACTCGTCAACCGATATGGTCTTGCGGTCACCGATGACGCTCAAAACTTTGTCTAACTTTATATCTTCGCAGTGGCAGACGTATGTCTCTGATTCAACAGCCTTCAATGGCTTGAACTCTATCGGTTTCGGATAGTTTTCCTTCACGATGAAGCCACGAGCCTCGACCAGTTTCTCACCTTCCACATTCTTTGCAATGACGCGAGCCACGTTAGTCTTGTTGTTCTTCTTCATCACCTTCTCGACAACGCCCTCGCCCACTTTCTTGCCGTTATCGTCGACCAAGAACACCTCAACGCCTTCGTTTACCTCATATTCTACAGGCAGGAACAGGGTATTCTTCTTCATATCGTAGCCGAAGATTGCCAAACCTGGACAGTGGTTCACGCAGTTCATACAGCCTATGCATTTGTCGTAATCAATAACCGGCACTGTATTTGTGCTCGACTTGGTGATGGCACCTTGTGGACATGAGAACGAGCAAGGATTGCAAGCGAATCCGTAGACACAGTCGGCGATGACGAACGGTTTTGCCACCATTCTCTCTGCCGTTGGCTTGTTAGGCTCCTGCAACACTCTAATCGGGTGCTGCTGCGACTCAATATATTGCTTCGAAACCTCGAGATATTCATCATAATTGAATCTCAAGCCCATATTCTGTGCCACTTCGAAAGCGACCTGCTTGCCTCTCAAAACAGCGCTTGTGCCTTCACCAATGCGAATGGCATCACCTGCACCGTATGTGTTCAAACCAAACACCTCGCGTCCCTTCACCAGCAGCTGGCTGTCAGGAATCAAACCTGTGCAGATGTTGATGATATCGATATCATCGATAACTTGTTCTGTTCCCGGGATCGCCTTAAAGTTCTCGCATTTTGCAATGACCGCACCCACAACGCCTGTGTGATCTTTGTTCGGAATAGCTTTCAACAGAATGTGCGATGTCATGATCGGGATGCCGAGTCGACGCACACGGTTAGCCTGCACCGGGAAGCCGCCCTCGTGATCCATACCTTCGATGATGGCCTTGATGGTGGCACCCGCCTGCATTCCCTGATATGATGTCAAATAACCGATGTTTCCTGCACCTACCGTCAACACTTTCTTGCCAAGCAAGGTGTGCTCCTGATTCATCATCTTCTGGAACACAGCTGCGGTATACACGCCCGGAAGGTCGTCGTTTTCAAACGTCGGCATAAACGGCACAGCGCCTGTCGCAACAACAAGATGTTCAGCGTCGACATACGCCACTTCGCCTGTCACGATGTTCTTGATAGCAATGCGTTTGCCCTCAAGCAAGTCCCAAACGACATAGTTCAGCAGAATACCTTCATGGTTGTCGCCGGCCAAGGTCTTCGCAATGTCAAAACCACGCATTCCACCGAATTTCTGCTCCTTCTCGAAGAAGAAAAACTGGTGTGTCTGCATGTTAAACTGACCGCCGATCTTAGCGTTGCTGTCGACAACAACATTGCTGATACCCAGCTTATTCAGCTGTTCGCGGCAAGCCAATCCCGCAGGACCCGCACCGATGATGGCAACCTGGGTCTTGTAGACCTTCACCTCGCGCTGCTGCAACTCTTTAGCCTTAGGAAGCACGTTAGCCTCGTTGTTGATAGGCTTCACCTCTTTTACTCCGTCAACCAGAGTGATGCAGATACGACGAATCTTGCCGTCGACAAGCATCTCGCAGGCACCGCACTTTCCGATGCCGCAGTTAAGGCTTCGGTTGCGCCCGTCGAGACTGTGGCTGTGAACAGGGAATCCCGCCTGATGCAAGGCGGCTGCTATGGTGTAGCCCTTCTGCCCCACCACTTTTTTACCATCATAAATAAATTCTACTTTTTCGCCCTCGGCGATGTCAAGAATAGGATGTTTGGTTATTTTGTACATGCTTTTCAATTTTGCTAATTAGAGATGCAAAATTAATAAGCTGTTTTTACAAAAACAAGAAAAAAATGAAATTTTTAAGACTTTAGACCTTAGACTTTAGACCTTAGCAGTCACTGCTAAAAACTAAGGTCTAAAGTCTAAGGTCTAAAGTCTAAAGTCTAAGGTCTTTAATCTTCTTATCTTTATAACTTCCCTCAAAAATCTCAAACTTCTCAAACTTACATTCGAGCGGTCCGTTATAAACATCTATTTTCTTCGAAGGCTTCAGCCCCACAAGCTTCAGCGCGTCTTTGTTCGAGCTGATGATCCACGCCTGGAAACCCTTGAAATTCTTCTTCAAAGCGTCGCCAATACCTTTGTAAAGGTTCACGATGTCTCTCTCTTCCAAACGCTCGCCGTATGGCGGGTTGATAATCATGATGCCGCCGCCTTCAGGTGGCACCATCTCAAACATATCCTGTTTGCTAAGTTTTATGTCGTGATTGAGATGCGCGTTCTCAATGTTGGCTCTCGCTATCTCCACAGCCTTGGTCGAACGGTCCGACGCAAGTATCTCATAATCAAACTCTTCCATCTCAGCGCCGGCATCCAAAAGGACGTTCTGCCACAACTCCTTGTCGAAGTCGTGCCACGTCATGAAGCCCCATTTCTTACGGAAAAATCCTGCCGGTATACCCATCGCCTGCATCGCCGCCTCAATCGGGATGGTGCCCGAGCCGCACATGCAGTCAACGAAGTTGCAGTCGTACTGCCAACCTGTGAGTTTTATCAAACCTGCCGCCAGCACTTCATTCATAGGCGCCTTGTCGACCGATTTTCTGTATCCGCGCTTGTGCAACGATTCTCCCGAGCTGTCGAACGAAAGCGTAACTTTCTCATTCTCAATGTGCACATTGATTCTTAAGTCAGGATTCTCGACATCCACCGACGGACGTGCTCCGAAGTGCTGGCGGAACTCGTCGGCGATGGCGTCTTTCACCTTCAATGCCGCATATTGCGAATGTGTAAAATAATTTCCGCTCGTCACCGCGTCGATGGCAAACGTCTCGTTGATGTTGAAAATCTCATGCCACTGAATCTTGAAGATGTTGTTGTACAACGCCAATTCATTGCGTGCCACAAAACTCGTTATCGGCTTCAAAATCCTCAAAGCCGTGCGACAGCAATAATTCGCCTTGTACATCAGCGCCTTGTCGCCTTCAAAGCTCACGGCGCGGTACAACACCTCAACATTCTGTGCTCCCATGGCTGTCAACTCCTCGGCGAGGACATTCTCCAACCCCGCCATAGTCTTGGCAACCATTTTAAAAGACTCACTCATCTTTACAGATTCTCGACGATTTTCTTCTGCCATTCCTTAAACTGCTCCTCTGTCGGATGCATCTTCTCGCGACGGAAGTCGAGGTCGCCCTCTTTCTGCATCGGCACGAGATGGATGTGTGCGTGTGGCACCTCAAGTCCTATCACCGCCACGCCTACTTTCTTGCATGGGATGGCCTTCTTTATCGCCACAGCGATTTTTTTTGCGAAGACAATCATCTCGGCGAGGTCAGCGTCAGAAATATCAAAGATGTAGTCTTCCTCTTTCTTTGGAATCACCAAGGTGTGACCTGGCACGAGCGGACAGATGTCGAAGAACGCGAAAAACTTGTCGTTTTCAGCGATTTTATAGCAAGGAATCTCTCCTGCCACTATTCTTGAAAATATTGATGCCATAATTATTCTCTTGTTATTTCAACAATTTCAAACAAAAGCTTTCCGGCAGGAACCTGAATCTCGACCTGCTCGCCAACCGATTTGCCAAGAAGTCCCTTCGCTATCGGCGAGGTGATTGAAATCTTGCCCGCCTTGAGGTTTGCTTCCTTCTCAGGGACGATTGTATATGACATCATCTGTTTTGTCTTCACGTTCTTGATTTTCACCGTCGACAGAATCAAAACCTTCGATGTGTCCATCTTCGATTCGTCGATGATACGTGCGTTCGCGATGGTGAGCTGGAGCTTCACTATCTTCATCTCAAGAAGCTGCTGCGCCTCTTTTGCCGCATCATACTCAGCGTTCTCCGAAAGGTCACCCTTGTCGCGCGCTTCCGCTATTGCCGCTGCGATTTTAGGACGTTCGTTAACACAGAGATTCTCCAATTCGTCCTTTAATTTCTGCAGCCCAGCCTGTGTAAAATATTCTACTTCTGCCATAATTTTATAACTTTTTAAATCGTAAAAAAGAGACCCTTACCGAAATAAGGGCCCTTTTTTCGTAAAATTGTATGCAAAGATACAACTTTTTTTTCAGATACAAGCTTTTTTTAGAATAAAATTCTTGCGCCGATCTGATGTGTACCTTTCCAGTGTGCTGTGTTCTGGTATGAATAGTCGAGACAAACCTTCAAACCCTTCTTGTTGAGAGGAGCCTGAACTGTAGCACCGAGTGACAAACCTTTGTAAACGTTTGTGCAATCTGAATCCTCGATATTCTTTCTCATACCTTTCTCAATTGTGTAACCGCCGCGGAGCATGAGGATGTCACGGAATGAACCCTCAGCACCTAAAATGAACTGGTCTTTTGAGAATGCGTTTGAATTGAAGTTGAATGCCAATGTCAAACGGCTTGCGTTCTCAAAATTGAAGTCATATGCCGCAGCGATGTTCAACTGTGTAGGAAGCTCAAACTCATCAGCGCGTTGTACCACTGTGATATTTGATGACATACCGTCAAACAACACTGAATATGCAAGACCGTCGCCTTTGTACTTCATGGTAGGTCCGATGTTCTTCAAAGCGATACCGAAGTGGATGTTATCGGTAAGACCTGTAACATACTGGATACCAGCGTCAAGAGCGACACCTGTTCCTGTCATATCTGAAATCTGTTCATTGATGATCTTCAACACGAAACCACCGTGGATACTATTTGAGAACGACTTCGCAACAGCGATGTTGATGTTCATCAAACTCGGCTTGTATGTACCAATACCTCCATCAGGGTTTTCTGTCGTAGTTCTATCAATCTCACCGAAGTTCATTGACATCACTGAGAGACCGGCCACAACCGACTCTGAAACGCGTGTCAAAAAACCGAATGATACGACTTTCGTACCTGAACCGGCGAGCCAGTTGGTGTATGAGAAGTCGATATCCATAGTGTTGGTAAATGAGATACCCGCAACGTTGCTCCACATAGCGTCAACACCTTTGATGCTTGCCATACCGGCATTGCCCCAACCTGCTGATGTCGCCCATGGGTTGATCAACAACTCGTTAGCACCAGCCTGACCAGTTCTATCCTTATTACCTGCGAATGCCTCTGTGCTTGTTAATCCAATGATGATTGTCAAGCTTACTATTACGATAGTTCTAAATAACTTTTTCATGATCGTGTACTTTTAATTTGTTCGCAAATAAATATTAGAATGTATTTAAGTCAACCTGACGCATTGCGCAATAGAACTTAACAGTATGTTCACCGCCGTTAACGTTATCTTTCACATGGATGATGTAGATACCGCTCGCGATAGGTGTGTTGGCATGGTTGGTCAAATCCCAATCTATTGATGTGGTCGAAGAGTCATCTTTCTTAAACTGACGGATCTTGGTGCCGTTGACAGTGTAGATTGTCACGACGCACTCGTCAGGCAAGTTGGTGATCTTAACTCTGTGTGTAAGAGCGTTCGGCTCGTAGTTAGCATAAGCATAGTATGGGTTTGGAACCACCTGTACAAGCTCGATGTCTTTCTCACCCTTGGCAGCGTCCTTGTAAACAGGACCATATCCCTTTGTGGTGAATGTGTAGTATGGCATATAACCCTCGTGATCCACATAGTCGACCAATTCGGCGAATTCTTCCGGATTAGCTTCAGGTGTGATCTGAAGCGGCACATTGCCATAACCTGCCTTGTAAGGTTTTGCAAGACGTACTGAAATCTTAACAGGATTGCCTTTCGGTAACCATTTCTTGCCTTCAATAGGCATTGGCATACCAACCCATGCAGGCATCTTCCAATAAACGATCTTGAACACTTTACTGGTAGACTCTTTAGGAATGTCTTCAATATATTTCAAACCGTCGTGTAAGAACTTACCACCATCGTATGCCGGGCACTTGAAGTCCCAAGCATAACCACTACCGCTGATAGCTTGATAATGGTTGTACATCGGGAATACATACACATAGTGTTTTGCACCGAACAATGGTGTGCCGTCAATCTGGTTGTAGATAACAGGATCTGAATATTGTGAAGCACCTGCCGCTGCTGATGACTCTTTCAACGCTGGTGGGTTGAACATCATATCGCGACCGTTGAGGTCAGGATAGAATGAATCCTCACCGAAACCGATGTTCAAACGAGCACCTGTCTCAATATCGATTGCATAGCCTGGGAACCAACCCATGCTGAATGCGCTGATATAGTTGGCTGCTTCCGGATCGTCGCTTGAGCCCATTGCAAGAGCGTCTGCATATGTTGCTGCTGCAGGATTACCGTTCTTGTCGACTGACGGAGCTTTACGCAAACCGAAGCGTTTTGCGCCATTTTCTGACAGATCAGGATCCATACACATCTCAAACACAGGGCAACGGGTCCACTTCGACTTATCTGATGTCAACACGATATCGATTGAGCCGATGTTTCTGAAGACAGAGTCTTCGTGGTTGTTACCGTCGAACATTGGGCCAGGGTTACCAGCCTTACTGACTGTGGTGAGCATATATGGTGCCCATGAACCTTCAGCGATGTTCTCAAACACACCGGTCGGGTCGTATGGGTTGGAGTTACCTCCTGAGCTTGAACTCATAGCATAGTCGTTGTTAGCTGCATTCGACTGGTCGACATATGAACCGGCACGGATCCAGTTGAGAGGATCTGACGGGTCAGAATCACTGTCTCTGATACCAGAGAGCCAACGGTTAGAACTGTCAGCGTATGTCACTGATGTTGTAATCAAACCGTCGTCCGGTGAAAGGACAGCCCAAGCTATACTCGATGATGTGCTACCTGTACCTGTAGTACCGACGTTGTATGGACCGATGTTCCAGCACTGTTCAATGTTGACTGAGATACCTCTTTCGAGGAACACCACCTCATTTGAACTTTCTGTTGTGGTCTTTGATGTATCTGTCCATCCAGTCTCAAGATCCTTAAGAGTCCACTTGAATGCTTTCTTTGCAGCTCTATCGCCTGTAACTGACACATCGCCTGTGACGTGCTCAATATAAACATCCTGGAATTCACGATACCAAAGTGCATAGTCTGCAGCCTTGACATTCAACGGGTCGATGATCTTAACATCGATAGGACCATAACCTCTCTTGAATGTTGGGTGATAAATCACAGGATATTCAGCCATACCGTAAATGTTGGTTTCGCTTGCAATCGGACGTGACAACAATTCTTTGACATCTTTCTTCGACATCTCAATCTGGTTACCACCGTTTCCAACGCCAATCCAACGTTTTACAACCGGCTGATCGCCGTATGATGAGTTGATAACAGTACCGTTCACAATCTTATGTGGAACAGCTGAATACAACTTGATGTTCTTACGACCTGCGAGGTAAGGCAACTTCTGACCGTCTGATGGATTCAACGGATCCGGATTGTACTCATGGTAATTGTTATATGCATAAGCTATTGCCATGAAGTAATAGGTGTGATGGTTGACAAGGTTCGGGTCGTTGTTCTTTGAGAACTGATCCTGTGTCACCACGAATGAGTGGCTGATACCGTTGTCGCCGCCGTCAACCATGAGAGTAGGAATACTCTGCTGGAGATCGTCATCATAGATGAAGTTGATGATTCTGCTGACATTGTTCTTAACGTCGCACTGGAAGATCAAACGTGCCTTCGTCTCATCGTTAAGCTCGTCGACACTGACTTCCTGGTTAGCAAGCTGATAGATCTGATATCCTTCGAAACGGAAATATCTGTCATACTCGTTGCCGAGAGAGTCTTTTTCCGGAATGTTAGGATCCATCTCAATGTAACCTTCGTTAGCGTTATTTGATGCATCTGAATTTGACAGATAGATGATGAGTTTTCTGTCGAGTTCGCGAATTGTCAAGTCTGGTGCGTTAGGACCATCGAGAACTTTGAAGCAGTTATCGAACATCTGCTGGCACTTATCGTCAACCTTACGGAGCAATTCCACTGATGACCATGGTTTACCTGTAGTAGCGCGAGCCCACGGCACACCGAATGTGATGTAGTTAACAGCACCTGCCTTCAATGTGAAAGGACCTGCTGACTGCATGAAACGACGGTCGTTGACAGGGTTTGGTGAACCGTTGTTACCGGTCTCTTCGCTCCAGTACTTACCGTTCTGGTTGAAACCGCCTTCAGGTGTCAAACCACCAGTACCCCAGTTACATTTATCCGAGTCGTATGGGAACATGAAGTCGCAAGCAGGACCGACTGTACCGGCAGCGCCTGGAACAGCTGTACCACCGTACTGCATCTTAGCACCATTCTTCCAAATACCTCTAAGGAGAAGGTAGTATTCAGCGGCTTTATCAGGGTCACCGTTCACTGATGATGATGTGTTATCGTGATACACGAAACGACGCATACCATAACGTTCGTCATCGATGATGCCGTTACCGAAGTTCACACCGTTGATACTCTCATCGCAGAGCTGTACTCCGAGTGAGTCGTATTTAGGGTTGTCGAGTCCATCTGGATCGAGGTATGGGCCCTGGAAGAAGTCGACACCAACCGCTGGAGGGTTAGCACCGTAAGCTTCTGTCTGACCGCTACCGTCGATAGCCGCACCGTTGTAACCGTAACCGAGACCACGTCCAACGTCGCAACCTACATAGTCGTCCTTAGCATAACCAAGGTCAACGTCTGTCCAAGGTGAGAAGTATGTGTTGGTCAAGGTATAAGTTGAACGGTTGATAATCTCGTAGCTATAGAATGTCATGTTGTTGATCTCATCATTTGTCGAGAAAGCAAATGCTTGAGCTCTGATTTCCATACCGATAGCTGAACCGCCTGTTTCGGTGTGTGAGTTACCTTTATCGTTAAACACCCACCAGATTGTCTGGTCACCCTTGATAACTTGGTCGGAGAGGATTGATCCGTGAACTGTACCGGCAACGATTTCCTCCATTGTAGGAGTCTGTGTGTGGCAGAGGTCATTGTCGATGTCGTAGTATGGATAGTCACCTGCTGTAGGATCGTAAATACCATCTTCATCGTTATCATAGAAAGGAGCGAGGTAATAGCTCATTCCTCTTGACGGGTCACCGTGAGCCGGCCAGTTAACGATGTTAGCCGGGATCTCATAACCTGCAGCTGGAATACCATGTTCATCGCAGTGTGCGAGGAAGTCGTCGACTTCAGCACGTGTGATGTTGTACATCTTGTCGTATTCCATACAGGTTGCAGGATCGATAGATGCTGTACCGTCGACTGTAAGAGGACCTGTCCAGAAGTCGTTACCACCAGGGAAATTCTGTGATGCCGGACCCTGACGGAAACGGACAGCGGCGCACTTCAACTGGTTGTTGATGTCCATACCTGCAATCCAAAGTGATCCTGCGTACAATGAAGTTGCGGAACCGTTGGCAGGGATGTAGTACTTAGCGCCTGATCCGCCCGGGAGGTCCCACCACATATCACCACCGGCATTGACACGAACTCTAGCGTTGTTGATGTTCAACCAAGCATACGTTGAAGAAGGTGTACATCCAGCAGTGGTTTGTTTCAGATTCCGAGTTTGTGGTCCATTCATCTGAACCTTCTCGGCTCTTACTTCAGTTACACTTGCAATAAGAAATGCAACAGTTAATAAACGAATTATAGTCTTCATATTATCAGTATTTATTTTTCTGTTTAGAAGTTAAAGATCATACCAATTCTAATCTGACGTGGTGCCGAATAGTGACCTGCGTCGTTGACATAGAGGCTATACAATTCTGCATACGAATCAGCATTTGTCTGGTTTGCGATTTCGCGCTGCCATTCAGGAGCTGAAAGGTAACCATCGTCATCAGGGTTACCGGTTGCATGGTAAACACCAATGATATTCTTTGAATTCAGCACGTTGAGAACCTGGAGATAAACGTTAAGATATGAAACGCGTTTTTCACCATCTTTCTTATTGAACGTCACATTGATGTCCTTGTCGATCTTCATATCGAAACGGAATGCCCATGGGAGGCGTGAGCCGTAGTATGAACCCTTCAACAAGTTAGTACCTGAAGTGATAGGAGAGTTGATGTTGCTTGATGCTGTGTAAGGAGTACCTGAACCACCTTGCATTGTGATGGCGACACCGGTATTTGCCAACCACTGGATAGGCTTCTTGCCTGATTCTTCGCGTTTTGTCACAGGGCCGTTGTAGTCCTTGCCGTCAGCGAAACGATAATCCAATGTCACGTTGAACTGGTGACGACGGTCCCAAGGCATTGCGAATGTTGAACGCAAGTTAGGAACACCTGCCGCGATCAAAGCGCTCATTGTGGTTGATGATGCACCTGTAGCGTTGGTGTACTGCAATGTGTAAGAAGCACGCAGACGAACGTTCTTTGTTCTACGTAAGTCGTATGATGCTGTGATACCTTTAACAGTACCGAAGTCCAAGTTGCTGTATGATGAGTAATCCTTAGGATATGCACCTGTGTAACGATACATCTGGATCATGTTACGCAACTCCTTATAATAAGCTGTGATTGTCATTGATGACGAGTTCGTCAGCTTCTGGGTGAAACCGAGCTCATAGTCGATTGTCTGTGATGGCTTAAGAGCCGGGTTGTTAAGAGTGCTGCTATTCTGCTCGAAGTAGTAGTAATCGTAGATGTTGGTGTGGATGTTTGAAGGACGCTGTGTCAAAACATCGTAGTGTGCGAAGAACAAAGCGTCATCCGAAATCGGGAATGAGAATGAGATACGTGGCATCACGCTCCATTGTGGACTGTAGTCCTTGAATGAACTGACGTCGACGTGCTCCTGGTCCTTCTTCTTGATCCATGCTGTGACACCGCTACCTGCATCCAATGTTGTAGGGTCGCTGATTTCAGCACCGTTGGCATCATACCAAGTGTTTTCATAACGATAACCCATGATCTGGGTGATGTTCTTGATATCGTTGACGTAAACAGCATAGTCGCTGCCGATGTTGCCAGGAACAGAAACTGTTGTACCGTCTGACAGAGTGATTTGACCGTTGTTGATCTTATCACCTACTGTATAGTAATCATAGAGGATATATGGGTCTTTCAAGACCTTCTGGTTAGCGTCGAAACGGTCGACACGGACACCGACGTTGAAGATGAGGTCTTTGAAAGCGAACTTATCCTGAATGTAACCTGCCATGTAGATAGGTCTGTATGAGCCCACCGGACGTGTGTAGTTACCGTTCTCATCCTTCTCTGTGAAGAAGTCTTCAAAACTTGGCTGTTTCTTGAGTTTGTTTCCGAGATAGTCATAGCCGTAGTAATCGACGTATGAGCTACCGTTCTGTGTCAACTCGTCTGGAGTGAACATGCTGATGTCGAAGCCATCGTTGAGATAAGCTTTGTGCATCTTACCGTTTTTGTCATAGTATTCAATTGAGTTATCATTGAAGTCGTATGAGTCGGTATTGATCCAGTCGACGCCGGTAACGTTAAGACCGAGAGCCTCACGTAGGTTCTTGTCGAACTGATACTGGTCGGCGGCGTTGTATTTTCTGTAGTATTTGATAGTATCAACGAAGCCGTTGTAGCTGACAACCTGTGGGTTGTTGATATCCAACTGATCGATGTGGAAGTTGGTGAGGTTTCTCATGAGGTACCACAAGCTACGGCCATTGACGCCATAATATCTGCTGTTACGCTGCTCATACTGGAGACCGAGTTTGATTTCGTGGTTTCCAAGAGTCATAGCTGTAGCGAGGTTCACATTGAACTGATCGGTTTCGCTAAATGCGTAATTTGCTTGGATTGTACCAGGAGCTGCATACAAACCATAGAATGGTGATGGTGAACCTGAGTTAAGAAGACCGCTGTTCAACTGGATATAGTCGAAGTTGTTGTAGTGACCGACAGGATCATCATACAAGTCATAAAGTGCAGTGGTGTAGTTTGCAAGCAATGGGTTGAAACCGCTTGATGCATCGAACTTAACCAATGTATCATAGTCCCATGATGTTGTATGCCACACGTTGTTGTAAGTATGACCATGAACGGTGATAGCTGTATCCATTGCATAAGATGGGGTCTTATAGATGGAGTACTTACCGAGATAACCGTATTTCCAGATATCTTTCTTATGATCCGGGTCATAGTTCTTTGCATTGTATCTTGTGTAGTCGACCTGAATGCTGTAGTAGAAGTTCTTGATGAACGATGTGCTTTCAGGAGCCGTTGGGAATCTCTGTGAGAAGTTACCATACACACGCCATGTCTGATTGTCGTAGATATAGTTCTTTTCGAAGTTGAAGAATTCCTGACCACGACCATATCCGTGACCTCTTGACTTGTTGAAGCTACCGCCGAATCTCAAGTTGATGGTCTCAGTTGTACGGATACTGATGTTACCTGTGAGAGCTGTGCTCCAGTTTGATGTATTCTGTGAGTTCTTCACATATTCCATCGAGCCCATTCTTGTGTATTCACCATGAGGATAGACACCGTCGCCTGAGCTACCTGTTACGAGAGGTTTTTCTTTGATCTGATCCAACCAATCTTCAGAAGCTCTGTAGTGACCGATTGCCGAAATCCAGCCATCCTTGTTACGGTTGAACTCACCTGAGAGGAAGAATCCTAACAGAGCTGTCTCTGATTTCTTACCTTTGATGAGTGGTCCCTGGATGTTGAATCCGACTCTGGTGTGGCCGTATCCGTCGATTGACTGTTCGATTTCAGCACCTGCGCCAAATGTTCTTGAAGGGCCTTTAGTGGTCATGTTGATGATACCACCGGTAACGTCACCGTACATAGCAGGTGTACCGGAGAGCATAACCTCCACTTGGTCGATAGCCGACTGTGGCACTGACGACTGTCCGATAACACGAACACCGTCGATGTAGTAAACAGTACCTTCAGAACGTGCACCACGCATGTTACCGACTTCACCGTCAGCCGAGAACACACCACCGACGGTAGCAGCGACTGCTTCTGCCGAACGGTTAGGCATCTTCGCGATTTCCTCGGCGGTGATGGTAGCACCAGCTGAAGTCTGGTCCTTTGAAATCAAAGGCACCTTGTAATCGACGATCTCAACAGCATCAAGCACTTCCGACTGCATGCTCATTGGGATGTCCTGGAAGGTAATCTTGTTACCTGAAATCACAACGCCTTTCATGAGGAAAGTGTTGTAACCAACGAATGTTGCTCTAAGGTCATAAGTTCCTGGTGGAATAGGGTTGATGTCATAATTTCCATCGAAATCCGTACTAGCACCACCCACCTGTGTACCGCCGTTTTCCAACACGACGTTGGCAAATGGAATAGGCTCGCCGGTATCTTTGTCTTTAATGACACCCTTGAGACGACCTTGTTGTGCAAGCGCTAACGACCACGACGTCAGCACGATGCAGAGTAAAAATAGTAATTTTTTTAACATACCTTGAATTTTTATGTTATACTCAAATTAATTTACCTTTTTTTAGTGCACATTTTTAGGGTTCAAAAATACAACAATTTTTTCATTCCCACAAGCAAATTATTTTTATTTCAGTAAAATATTTTTCAACTTTTTTAATCAAATCATTGTAACACGTTCAAAATAAACATTTTATATTTCCAAAAAATCAGAGAATTTTTTTCGTAAAAAAGGAAAAATCGCGTCTCAGAAAAGATTTTTTATCCACATTTTGACATTATTTTGTTAAAAAAAATATTAATTTTGCACCAAAATATGTCCGAAATGAAGAAATTTTTGAATTTTTTAATCATCATTTTTGCCGTTTCGATGGCGATTTTTGTCACTTCGTGCAACAAAAAGCCTTACAATCCAAACCAGCCGAATGTCGACATCAACTTTACCATTTATCCAAACACTCTTGAATATCAAGAACTTAACACTGTAGGAGGCTGGCTTTATGTCACAGCGCCTCTGCCAAGCTACGGTATTATTATATATAGGTATACCCTGAACGAGTTCAAGGCTTATGAACGCAAGGCTCCAAACAGCCCATACGCCTGCGCCAACAACCGCCTGATTGTTGATTTTCCGTTCGTTCTCGACACCTGCATCAACTACAAATACTCGATACTCGACGGTAGTATCATCGAAGGCACGGGGTACAACCTGATAGAATACTTCACCGAATTCGACGGATCGGCACTGAGGGTGTACAATTAATACCTGTAAATATCAGATTTAAAAGGTCCGTTGATCGGAACGCCAATGTAATCGGCCTGTTTCTGCGTCAACTTGGTCAGTTTCACACCTATCTTCTCGAGATGCAAGCGCGCCACCTCCTCGTCGAGGTATTTCGGCAGACAGTAGACGTCGACCGGGTATTTGCCGCGTTTCTCCCAGAGGTCCATCTGAGCCAGTGTCTGGTTGGTGAATGAGTTGCTCATCACGAAGCTGGCGTGACCAGTAGCGCAGCCGAGGTTCACCAAACGGCCTTCAGCCAAGATAAAGATAGCCTTTCCGTCGGGTTTCACGAACTTGTCGACCTGCGGTTTGATGTTGATTTTCTTTACACCTTTGTAGTTTTCAAGTGCGTTGACCTGAATCTCATTGTCGAAGTGACCGATATTGCAGACGATGGCCTGGTCTTTCATCTGGAGCATGTGCTCGAGTGTGATGACGTCGCAGTTGCCGGTGCAGGTGACGAAGATGTTACCTTCCTTCACTGCCTCTTCCATTGTCGTGACTTCGTAGCCTTCCATTGCGGCCTGCAAAGCGCAGATCGGGTCAATTTCGGTGACGAGCACACGGGCGCCGTATGAACGCATCGACTGTGCGCAGCCCTTGCCCACATCGCCATAACCGAGAACCACAATGACTTTACCTGCGAGCATCACGTCGGTAGCGCGTTTTATGCCGTCGGCCAATGACTCGCGGCAGCCGTACATGTTGTCGAACTTGCTCTTTGTGACGCTGTCGTTCACGTTGATTGCAGGAACGAGAAGTTTGCCGGCTTCTTTCATTTGATAGAGACGGTGCACGCCGGTTGTTGTCTCTTCCGACACGCCTTTCCAGTTGGCGACCACCTTGTGCCAATGCTTCGGATCCATCTTATAAGTCTCCTTGATGACACCCATCAAGGCTTTCTCTTCGGCGTTGGTAGGCTCCACTTCGAGGAGTTTAGGATCATTCTCGCACTCGTAACCTTTGTGAATCAACAATGTAGCGTCACCGCCGTCGTCGACGATGAGGTCAGGACCGTTGCCATCGGGGAATGTTAGGGCGCGCATGGTGCACCACCAGTAGTCGTCGAGGGTTTCGCCTTTCCAAGCAAACACTGGTGTTCCGCCAGCTACGATACCTGCCGCGGCATGGTCTTGAGTTGAGAAAATGTTGCAGCTAGCCCAGCGTACCTCAGCGCCGAGAGCCTTCAATGTCTCGATGAGACATGCTGTCTGAACAGTCATGTGGAGCGAACCGCTGATGCGTGCGCCTTTGAGAGGCTTGCTCTCGCCATATTTCTTACGAAGTGCCATCAAACCCGGCATCTCGTGTTCCGAAATTTCAATGTCTTTTCTTCCCCACTCTGCCAGACTAGGGTCGGCGATGAGGTAAGGGAGATCCATTCTTTTGAGTTCTTCTTTCATATTTCGATTTTATTTTAATTCAAAAACTACAGCGTGTTCAAGGTTGACATCGCCATTAATATTAATAAGGTATCCGTCGGCGGTCTTGGTGAGCTTTGCTTTTGCTTTGCTGCCGAGGATTTTCACCTTCTTTTTATCCAAATTTGCATTGATTTTGATTGAGTTAGGCAATGTCTCGCCTTCGTCAAGCATATAGATGGCATAAATCTTGCCGTCTTTCTGTGTGAAGCGCACTTTTCCGTCGCAATAAGGATAGAACGGACGCGTGCTGTAGATAGCTTCACCGTTGATTTTCATCCAGTTACCAAGCTCATGCATACGCTCAACCGCTGTAGGAGGCAGCTCGCCTTCAGGTGACGGACCCACGTTGAGAAGATAGTTGCCGCCTTTTGCCACGACATCCACCAGAAGATGCACTATCTTATTGGTACTCTTGTAGTTATCGGTCTCAACATACGACCAAGAGTCGCCCATCGACATGCAGGTCTCCCAAGGGAACGGAAGCAGAGTATCTGGAACCTGCTGTTCTGGAGTCTGGTAGTTTTCATATTTTCCGTGAACCGTGCGGTCGACGATGATGAGGTCGGGGTTGTTTTCACGAGCCATCGTTGCTATTTTCGGCATATCGATGTCTTGGATATAGCCTTTGCAGCCGAGCCATTCGCGATATTCGTCGTTGAGGCTGTACTCGGGACGCACCCAACCGCCATCTAGCCAAAGAATATCGATATCGCCATAGTTATGAGTCAACTCATGGATTTGATTGTAAGTGAAATCGCAGAAACTCTGCCAACGCTCAGGATATTTCTGAGGGTCGTAGTTCACGTTGCGGTCAGGAGTTGCCCATTGTTCAGCCCAGTAATCGGGGTGATGCCAGTCAGCTTTCGAGAAATAGAGACCAGTCCAAAATCCTTGATTACGAAAGGCTTCCACGATGGCGCCAGTGATGTCGGCTTTCTCGTTTGCGGAAAAAGGACAAGAAGGGTCAACTGTAGAATATGTCGTTTCCTTGGTGTCGTACATGCAGAAACCGTCGTGATGCTTGGTTGTGAAGACCACATACTTCATTCCTGCTTCTTTTGCAAGTTTAGCCCACTCTTCAGGATTGAATTTTGTCGGATTAAAAGTAGTGTTAAGCGCTTGATAATCAGATTTATACTGAATATAGTTAGCACCATTACGGTTAATCCAGTCTTCGTTGCAGATAGACCACGACTCGACCACGCCCCATTGTGCGTACATGCCCCAGTGCATCATGAAACCGAACTTCAGATCCTGCCATTCGGCGATGCGGCTGGTGATGACAGGGTCGGTCTCAGGATCTTGCAGATTCTGGGCGGAGGCGGTGACACCTATTAATAATAATGCTATCGCAATTATCTTTCTCATTATAAACAATTGTTCATTATCGTTGGTTTGTTAGAGACAGACGGCCGTCTGTCTCTACATTGATTATCCAACCACGATGTTGATGATTTTCTTCGGGATGAAGATGACCTTGCGGATGGTGACGCCTTCGAGCCATTTCTTGGATTCCGGCGCGTTGACGACGGCGTTCTGGACATCGTCTTGCTTCATGTCGAGAGGCAGCTCGAGGTCGAAACGTTTCTTGCCGTTGAACGAGACCGGGTATGTGAAGGTGTTCTCGACCACGTTCGACGCGTCGAACTCAGGGAATTTCTGGTTGACGACGCTGTCGTTGTGACCCATCTGGTGCCACAGCTCTTCGGCGATATGCGGTGCGTAAGGCGAAATCATGATTGCCATTGGCTCGAGGATAGAGCGTTTGTTGCACTTCATGTCGGTAAGCTCGTTGACGCAGATCATGAAAGCGGAGACAACGGTGTTGAACGAGATACGCTCGATGTCTTCCTCCTCTTTCTTGATGAGTTTATGAAGAACCTTCAGCTCTTCTTTTGTCGCAGGCTCGTCGCTGATTTCGGTGTAAAGCTTCCAGAACTTCTTCAGGAAACGGAAAGTACCTTCAATTCCTTGGGTATCCCATGGCTTCGACTGTTCGAGAGGTCCGAGGAACATCTCATACAAGCGCAGTGTGTCGGCACCGTATTTCGCAACGAGGTCATCAGGATTCTGGACGTTGAACTTCGACTTCGACATCTTCTCAACCAGCCAGTCGCAGACGAACACGTCGTTGCCGTCTTTATCTTTTTCATAGATAAACTGAGCGTCTTTGAGGTCGTCGCGCCAAGCCTTAAACGCTTCAGTATCAAGGATATCGTTATGAACGATGTTAATATCAACCAAAATCGGGTCGCTGTAGAGCTCGCGGTCTTTGCAGTTCTTCGAGATAAAGAGCGGACCTTCGCAATTTACCTTCTGGCCAGTCACCTTCGCCATCTTTTCTTTGTTAACGCGGTAAGCGAGACTTGAGCGTCCTTGGATCATGCCTTGGTTCACCATTTTCTGGAATGGCTCGTCTTTGCAGGCTATTCCGAGGTCGAACAAGAACTTGTTCCAGAAACGGCTGTAGATCAAGTGACCTGTGGCATGCTCGGCACCGCCGATGTAGAGGTCGACGTTCTGCCAATAGCTGTTGGCTTCTTTCGAGAAATACTCGTTCTCGTTGTGCGGATCCATATAGCGGAGGTAATAACCGCTTGAGCCGGCAAAACCAGGCATTGTGTTAGTCTCGATAGGATAGCCCTCTTCGGTGACCCAGTTCTTTGCGCGTGCCAATGGCGGCTCGCCCGTCTCGGTCGGCTTGTAAGCGTCGATTGACGGCAACTCGAGAGGTAACTTCTTGACATCCATTGCATAAGGCATTCCGTCCTTGTAATAAATCGGGAACGGCTCACCCCAGTAACGCTGACGGCTGAAGATAGCGTCGCGGAGACGATAGTTGGTTTTACCTTTTCCGATTCCGAGTTTCTCGAGTTCTTCGATCATTCTTAAAATGGCCTGTTTCACTGTGAGACCGTTGAGGAACTCAGAGTTGACAAGAACTCCTTCTTTTGCGTCGAATGACTCGGTCCATGTTGCAGGATCTGACGGTTCTTCGCCAGGTTTTGCAACAACTTGAATGATAGGTAAATTAAAGTGTTTTGCGAATGCGAAGTCACGGCTGTCGTGAGCTGGCACTGCCATGATGGCGCCGGTACCGTAGCCCATCAACACATAGTCGGAAATCCAGATCGGGATGCGAGTGCCGTTGAACGGATTGACGGCGTAGGAGCCTGTGAACACTCCACTCACCTTCTTCACCTCCGACATACGCTCACGTTCGGAGCGGTTTTTTGCCCATGTGACGTATTCCTCCACTTCTTTGCGCTGCGCGTCGGTGGTGAGCTGGTTGATCATCTCGTGTTCAGGAGCCAGCACCATGAAGGTGACGCCGAACAAGGTATCGGCACGTGTGGTAAATACCTCAAAATCAATATCTTTATCGGCAACTTTGAAGAAAACGGATGCACCCATCGACTTACCGATCCAGTTGCGCTGCACGTCTTTGATTGACTCGGTCCAGTCGAGAGTTTCGAGACCTTGCAGGAGGCGTTCGGCGTATGCAGTGATACGCAGCAGCCACTGTTTCATCGACTTACGGACAACGGGGAAACCGCCGCGCACTGAGAGACCGTCTTGAACCTCATCGTTGGCCAAAACCGTACCCAGTTCAGGACACCAGTTCACCATAGTGTCGGCGAGATAAGCGAGACGGTAGTTCATCAGTGTTTCCTGCTGCTCGCGCTCGCTCATGGCGTTCCACTCCTTAGCGGTGAAGCTCATCGGCTTGGTGCATGCCACATCGAGGCCTTCGGTGCCGTTTTTGCTCAGATAATCAACAAGTTGAGCAATTGGCTGAGCTTTCTTGCATTTATTGCAATAGTATGAGTTGAACAGCTGGATGAATGTCCATTGTGTCCATTTATAATAATGCGGGTCGCTGGTGCGCACCTCGCGGTTCCAGTCGTAGCAGAAACCGATTTTATCCATCTGCTCACGGTAACGGTTGATGTTTTTCTCCGTAGTGATGGCCGGATGTGTGCCTGTTTGGATGGCATACTGCTCCGCCGGCAGTCCGTAGGCGTCGTAGCCCATAGGGTGAAGCACGTTGAAGCCTTTCAGACGCTTGTAGCGGGCGTAGATGTCAGATGCAATGTATCCCAGAGGGTGTCCGACATGAAGTCCCGCGCCCGAAGGATACGGAAACATATCCAAAACATAGAATTTCGGCTTGTTATGGTCTATCTCGACTTGATAAACTTTGTTGTCACGCCAGTACTGCTGCCATTTTTTCTCGATTTCTTCAAAATTATATTCCATAATATTTTTTAAAATTTGCCGTTAAAAAAAACGTGTAAAATTACAACATTTTTCGCTACACACCTTTATTAATTAAAAATTTTGTATTTTTGTGCTATGAAAACGAATATTTACATACAAAAAAGATGGTGGAACCTGGCATTGGCGGTGCTGGCTGTCATCATCATAAGCATTTCAATTTATTATACCAACCATCTTGTGAAACGCTTTGCTGCGCAGGAGTCGAAGCAGATTGAGATGTGGGCTGAGGCGGTGCAGAGCCATGCCGAGCTGATGAACTACACCAAAGTGTTTTTCAACGAGGTGAGCGAGCAGGAGCAGAAACGCGTACAGCTGCTAGCGAAAGCGTACGAGAGTTTCCTTGAGGCCAAGCCCGAGGAAAACACCACCATCTATCTGGAGATAATACAGAGCAACATTAGCATTCCTGTAGTAATCACTGACAACAGCAGAAACATTGACCTCTCCATCAACCTGCCGGAACATCTCAAAGACAAAGAGAAATTCGACGAGGAGATGATGAAGGAATTCAACGTGTATCAGCCTATAAAAATCGACCTTTTCGGGAAGACAAAGTGGCTGTTCTACAATGAATCGTTGATTTACACTGAGTTGAAAGGCGTTCTCGACGATTTGTTCAAGCTTTTCATCAACGACGTGACCGACAATGCCGTGGGTGCGCCCGTCATCATCATGGACAGCACCGAAAACAGCGTCTTGGCATTCGGCAACCTCGACTCCATCAAGATGAAAGATCCAAAATTCGTTGAGAATCAGATACATACAATGCAGTTGGAGAATTATCCGATAAAGGTAAATTATATCGACAACAACAAAGTTTACATTTATTACAGAAGGTCGGATTTGCTCCTGCAGATGAGATATTTCCCATTGGTTCAGATACTGATTTTCGGCTTGTTTGTGCTGCTGGCGTATCTGCTTTTCAGCTATGTGAGACGGTCGGAGCAAAACCAGGTGTGGGCAGGCATGGCGAAGGAGACGGCGCACCAGATTGGCACACCTCTGAGCTCGCTGATGGGCTGGATAGAGCTGCTTAAGATGGAAGAGAAACCGTTTGTCGGGACAGCCGAGATGGAGATCGATATTGACAGGCTGAACACAATAACGGAGCGTTTCTCTAAGATTGGCTCGACACCTACTTTGGAGCCTACCGACGTGGTGACGACTGTCGACAAGACGATGAAATATCTGCAACACAGGTTCTCGTCGAAGTTTGAATTCGACATACAACTGCCTGTGCGTGAGATAGTTATACCGCTGAACGCTGCTTTGTTCAGCTGGGTGTTGGAGAACCTCACCAAAAACGCCATCGACGCCATGGCCGACAAGGGCAAGCTCACCGTTGAGCTGACTGAAGACGACGCCAACGTGTTTATCGACATCAGCGACACAGGAAAAGGACTGTCGCGCACCATGTACAAGCAAATTTTCAAGCCAGGCTACACCTCCAAGAAACGCGGCTGGGGTTTGGGACTCTCGTTGGCGAAACGCATCATCGAAAACTACCACAAAGGCAAGATTTTCGTGAAGAACAGCGTGGCCGGACAAGGCACCACATTCAGAATCATTTTGAAAAAATAAATCCGAAAAATATCCAATATTACAATAAAATGTTGTATTTTCGTGGATTAAAATAATATTATGGCGATATACGATAAATTTCAAGATAAAAGCCGCAAAAAGCTAGCGGTTCTCATCGATCCCGACAAGCCGTCGGATGCGCAGATTCTGTCGATAGTCGAGAAAGCCAAGGCCGCCGACGTGGATTTCTTCTTCGTGGGAGGCAGTCTGTTGGTCACCGACAGTCTCGACCACTGCATCAAGCTCATAAAGGCAAACTGCGACATCCCGGTACTGATTTTCCCTGGTAACTCATTGCAAATCAGCAAGTATTGCGACGGATTCCTGTTGCTTTCGCTTATCTCGGGAAGAAACCCGGAGATGCTGATAGGCCGACACGTCATCGCGGCGCCGTATCTGAAACTCTATGGCAATGAGATCATTCCGACAGGTTATATGCTTATTGACAGCGGCAAGGCGACGTCGGTATCGTACATGAGCGACACCACACCTATACCGCACGACAAAGACGACATCGCCATGTGCACCGCCCTCGCCGGCGAGATGCTCGGCTTGAAGCTCATCTACCTCGAAGCTGGTTCGGGCGCACTGATGCCGGTTTCGACCAGCATGATTTCGAAAGTCAGTCAGATGATAAAGATTCCGCTGATTGTAGGCGGAGGCATACGTACCCCTGAGGCCGCGGCAGATGCCGTGAAAGCCGGAGCTGATATCATTGTCATAGGGACGGTGTTTGAGAAAGAGCCGGAGATGCTGAAGAAATTTGCGGAGGCGATACATCAAATTTAGATAACAGATAATAGATAACAGATAATAGATAAACAGATGAAAAAGTCATTATTTACAATTATTGCATTGATGTTGGTTTTCACATCATTTGCACAGGAAAAGAAAATGTTCACACCTGAGGATGCCTCGTACAACAATTATGAGGTTTATGCTAAAAGCAAGAGTTTCAGATGGTTGGGCGACACCGACAAGTACGTCTTCACCGAAGGCGACGAGATGAGATATCAGACACCTGGCGAGAAGTCGTCGCACGAGTTGTTGAATCTAAACCAGATGAATGGCATAGCCAAAGACAACGGCATCGGCGATTTCAAGAGGCTGCCTAACATTGTATGGAACGATGAGAATTCAGGCTATTTCTACAAAAGAGGAGCAGACGGCAACACTGTGCTTTATAAATTGAATGTCAGCGAGAAAGCTGTCAAGCCGGTGACTACTCTCCCTGCCAACGCCGAGAATGTGAATCTCAACGAAGCCACGATGCGAGTAGCATACACCATCGGCAACGATCTTTACATCGCTGACGGCGAAAAACAGATTCGCTTGACGGAAAATCCCGAGCATGTCATCGCCGGACAGTCGGTGCACCGCAATGAGTTCGCTATCGACGGCGGCATCTTCTGGTCGCCTGACGGCAGCAAACTCGCCTATTATCAGATGGATGAGAGCATGGTGACCGACTATCCGCTTGTCGACATCACGACACGCATCGCCACCGCGACACCTATCAAATATCCTATGGCAGGCATGACGTCGCACATAGTGAAGCTGCATGTTTACGACATCGCGGCAAGCACCGACGTGGTGATGCAGACCGGCGAGCCTGAGGAGCATTACCTCACCGCCATCACCTGGAACAACGACAACGAGAAGATTTACATCGGCATCCTGAACCGCGGTCAGGACACCTTGAACTTCAACGAATACAACGCCTTGAACGGCGAGTTCAACAAGACCATCTTCCACGACGAAGACGCACAATTTGTTGAGCCACAAGGACCTGCACACTTCCTGCCAGGCAGCACCACCGAGTTCGTATGGCTCGCCCAGCGCGACGGATATTATCACCTCTGGCTGCACAACACCAAGACTTTGAAGGCACGTCAGATTGAAAAAGGCAAATATGTGGTGACTTCATTCGACGGCTTCGACGGCAAGGGCAACGCCTACTACACCTCCACCGAGGTCAGTCCGCTGCAGCGTCATTTCTACAAGGTGAACCTGAAGAACGGCAAGAAGACCAAGATCACCAAGAAACACGGCACACACAGCGTGATCCCTAGCAAGAGCGGCCGATTCTTCCTCGATTTCTATACAAGCACCGACGTGCCGAGAGCCGTTGACGTTCAAGACGCACAAGGCAGATTCTTCGCGCCATTGTATATCGCTGAAAACCCTATTAAAGACTACAACATCGGTGTGACAGAGATCGACTCTATCAAAGCCGAGGACGGACAGCTGCTCTACACACGTATCATCAAGCCTTACAACTTCGACGAGAACAAGAAATACCCTGTTATTGTTTACGTATACGGCGGTCCGCACGCTCAGCTCATCACCGACACATGGCTCGCTGGCGCAGGCATCTACCTCAACTATCTCGCGCAGGAGGGATTCATAGTGTTTACAGTCGACAACCGTGGCTCGGCCGACCGTGGCGAGGCTTTTGAGCAGGTCATCCATCGTCAGTGCGGACAGGCTGAGATGCGCGACCAGATGACTGGCATCGAGTATTTGAAGACCAAGCCTTACATCGACCCTGAGCGCATCGGCAGCGACGGCTGGAGCTATGGCGGTTTCATGTCAACCTCATTGAAAATCAATTATCCTGAAACATTTAAGGTGAGCGTCGCCGGTGGCCCTGTGCTCGACTGGAAATACTACGAGATAATGTACGGCGAGCGTTATATGGACACGCCGCAGGAGAACCCTGAGGGTTATGAGCTTACGAGTTTGGAAAACAAGACCGACAAGCTCGAGGGCAAGCTTTTGATGATTCACTGCACCACCGATCCTGTGGTGATGTGGCAGCACAGCCTGGTGTTTGTGGAGAACTGCATCCACAACGGCAAGCAGCTCGACTACTTCGTATATCCTGGCCACGACCACAACGTTTACGGCATGGATCGCGCACATTTGATTGTGAAGATTACAGAATACTTCAAAAACAACCTTTGATAATAATTGATTGTTCGTAATTAGTCGTCATTAATCATCATTATCGAGCTGGCATCTCGCTGCGCGAGCTGAGGTTCTCTAATTGATGATTAATGACTTTTATATATTGTTGTGTCGTTAGTCGTCATTATCGAGCTGGCACCTCGCTGCGCGAGCTGAGGCTCTCTAATTGACGACTAATTACTTTATATAGTTGTTTGGTTTTTTATTATCTTTGTGGCGTGAAAAGATTTTTCGTCATAACAATAATTTTATCAGCACTGTTTATCTCATGTGTTAGGCGGCACGAACATTGTACCGAACCGCGACAATTTGTTTTTTCGCCCGAATTGCAGCATATCGACAGCCTCATGCAGCGCTCTCCCGACTCGGCGCTTCAAACATTACTGTC
>CAMZJA010000005.1 GCA_947307415.1 uncultured Bacteroidales bacterium
TCCAGATTGGGCATTCTGTGTGGATAGGTCGCAACTGCATTCCTTTGCGCGACGGTGTGGAATGCGGAAACTGCGCGAAACATTGTCCTTCCGGAGCTATCACCATGGTGCCTTCCGACCCTGAAAACGATTTGTCACCGAAGGTGCCTGCCGTCAACGAGGAACGCTGCATCGGTTGCGGCGCCTGCGAACATGTCTGTCCGGCACGTCCGTTCAGCGCAATATACGTTGAAGGGAATCTAAATCACAGAACAATATAAGGTTATGGAAAATAAAAATATATCAAGAAAAGACTTTCTGAAGGTTTTAGGCGCCACAGCGGCAGTGTCGTCCGTAGCTTTATCAGGTTGTAAATCAAATAGTTTTGAACAAGAAACGACATATTCAGTTGGCGACATTCCCAAAAATAAGATGACATATCGCATCAATCATAACACTGGCGACAAAGTGTCGATTTTGGGCTACGGAATGATGCGACTGCCGTTTAAAGATAACGTCATCGACCAGGAGATGGTCAACAAACTGGTGGATTTCGCCATGGAGCACGGCGTGAACTACTATGACACCTCTCCGGTGTATTGCCGAGGAAACTCTGAGGTTTCAACAGGAATAGCGCTGAGCCGTTATCCTCGCGAAAAATATTATCTCGCCACGAAACTTTCCAATTTCGCGCCACAGTTTTGGAGCCGCGAGGCATCGATAAAGATGTATCACAACTCATTCGAGAAGCTGCAAACCAATTATTTCGACTATTATCTGATGCATTCGGTGGGCAACGGCAGCAAGGGATTGAGCGGCTGGGAAACCTTCCAGAAACGTTATATCGACAACGGAATAATTGATTTCGTGCAGGAAGAGCGCAAGGCAGGTCGCATCCGTAACCTCGGATTCTCGTTCCACGGCGACCAACGCGTTATCGAATGGCTACTCGACAACCACGACAAATATCACTGGGATTTCGTGCAAATCGAGATGAATTATATCGATTGGGAGCACGCACATGATGTCGACGAAGATAACGTCAACGCCGATTATCTCTACAAACGCCTTGCGGATCTGAACATTCCGGCTGTCATCATGGAGCCTCTCCTTGGCGGACGACTGGCGAATCTGCCTGATGTGCTTGCCAACACATTGAAACAACGTACGCCGCAAAACAGTGTGGCATCGTGGGCTTTCCGTTTCGTCGGCACCTACCCTAACGTCCTCACCGTCCTGAGCGGCATGACTTACATGGAACATCTGCAGGATAACTTGAGGACTTATTGTCCGCTGCAGCCTTGCACCGACGAAGAGCTTAAATTATTGATGGATATCGCGAATCAATATCTAAAATACCCAATAATTCCTTGCACTTCGTGCCAATACTGCATGCCATGCCCTTACGGTATCGACATCCCGACAAACTTTGGCTTTTACAACAAATGCGTTAACGAAGGCAGCATCGTAGACGATTCAGGATCAAAGGATTACAGAAAGGCTCGTCGCCGTTTCCTCATCGAATACAACCGGAAATTGGAGGCAAACCGACAAGTCGAGCACTGCATCGGATGCCAACAATGTGTGTCACACTGTCCGCAACACATCAACATACCTGAGCAACTGACGCGAATCAATGATATTGTTGAGAAATTAAAAAGAAGTATTTAATTTTAAAATCAAAAATAATGGTGAATTTTAAACGAGTGACTCCCGGCGAGATAATAGCGCTGAAACCCAATGAAATCTTTGTTTTCGGCAGCAATCTGCAAGGCTATCACGCAGGCGGCGCAGCGTACACGGCACGAGTGCTGTTTGGCGCCAAATACGGCAACGGCGACGGCATCCAAGGACAGTCGTACGCCATCCCGACCATGCAAGGCGGCGTCGAGACAATAAAACCTTACGTCGATAAATTTATTGATTTTGCCGGCAATCACCCTGATTTAGACTTCCTCGTGACACGCATCGGATGCGGCATCGCAGGCTTCACACCGCAAGATATAGCACCATTGTTCAAGGAGGCGATGCACATGCACAATGTGTGGCTGCCAGCCGATTTCTGGATGGTTTTAACCGAGGCAGGCGACTAGCTTCTCAAGATATTCCTTGTCAATTGCATCGAAAGTGGCAAGCTTCTCGCTGTCGATGTCAAGAACAGCGACAACCTCATTATTTTTAAAAACCGGCACCACAATCTCCGATTTTGAGAGACTGCTGCATGCAATATGACCGGGAAACTCGTCAACATCAGTAACGATAACGGTTTCAGCGTTTTGCCATGCAGTGCCGCAGACGCCTTTGCCTTTTCTGATGCGTGTGCATGCCAGCGGACCCTGAAAAGGCCCAAGCAGCAATTCATCAGCAATCACACGATAAAAACCAACCCACCAAAAATTAAAAGTGTCTTTCAAACAAGCCGAGATGTTGGCCATATTGGCGATTTCGTCGCGCTCGCCTTCAACCAGCGATTTTATCTGTGGAAGCAGATTTTCATATAATTCTTTCTTTGAATCTCCTTTTATTATTAAATTTTCAGACATATTATTTAAATATTATAACCAAAGTTATTGTCAAGGCGAAAACAATGGCTTCAAGCGATGACATACCTATTAATTTATTGAATTCCATGCCTTTAGCTTTTGAAAACTTAATGCTTACAATGATAGAATAAGCCAAAAACAGGATCATGGAAATAGTCAATACTATTGTATTTATGATTTTATCGAGGAAAACAAATCCCAAAACAATAGCAATCAAAGGATTACAGATGTAGACAGCTTTCATAAAACGTTTTCCAAAAATGTTGACAGTCGTTTTCTTGCCATTTTTAAGATCTTCATCGGCGTCTCTATAGTTATTTACTATCAATAAGTTATTGGTAACCATGCCTATTGCCAAGCCGGCGATAAAAATTTGCCAGTTTACGAATCCTGTTTGAATGAAAAACGTCAAAACGACAGGTGCGACGCCGTAAAAAAGCACCACCGCCAGATCACCGAGAGCGTGCTGCGAAAGCGGGAATGGTCCTGTTGAATAAGCCAAAGCGCAAAGCAAAATGACGATACCAAACGGCAAAAGAATCCAACCGCCCCAATATAATAAGGTGCAGCCTAAAATGAATGTCACAATGCTCCAAATTATAATTCCGCGACGCATTTTTTGAGGCGAGATGAGTCCAGAAGCGACCATTCTTTCCGGCCCGATACGGTTTTTATCTATGCCTTTGATGCCGTCAGAATAATCGTTAACAAAATTTGAGATGATTTGCGCCATCACTGCAAAAACCAGACAAATTATTGCTGGCAACCAATTTATTCTTATAAAATTAGAAGCCAGAGCCACCGACATTATGACGGGTGCCATCGAGACCAACAACGTCTTTGGACGAGCTGCTTTTATCCAATATTTAAAAGGTGTTCCTTTCATCTCAACACTTTTTTGCCTGATAAATCCTACACAATCCTAATGACAGCGCTTTATGCTTAATTTCATGATAACCACAAGATTGTAACATCGCAATAAACTCTTTTGGCATCGGAAATTTTTCAACCGTTGTTTGCAAATATCTGTAAGCTTCAGCGTTACCCGAAACTCGTTTTCCAATAATTGGCAGAATGTTTTTAAAATAAAGATTATAGAGCCAACGGATTATAACATTCTGAGGCTCAGAGAGTTCCAACACCAACAAGGTGCCGTTCGGCTTCAAAACCCGTAAAATTTCCCGTAAACCTTGTTCACGATCCGAAAAGTTTCGAACACCGAAAGCTACAAAAACCGCATCAAAGGTATTATCCTGAAAATCAATACTTTCCGCACATGAATTGGAAAAACTAATTCTATCCTGCAATCCGAGTTTTGCCACTTTCTCCTTACCTATTTCAAGCATCCCGTCGGAGATATCGATTGCTCTAATATCAGCGTTTTCAATACTTTTCGCAAGCTGAACAGTTGAATCGGCGGTACCGCACGCGACGTCAAGAATCAATGGATTATCAATTTCAGACACAGCATTTTTGACACGCCGCACGGCCTTTCGGCGCCACGACTTATCGACATTTAGCGAAAGGATATGGTTCAGCTTGTCGTAAGTCGGGGCGATGTCGTTGAACATCAATGCGATATGTGCTTTATCAGTAGCCATATTTGTCTTTCCATTTCGCTTTTAGCGAGCGTCTCAACTCCATTTCTTTAGGGTTTTCTTGAGGCGAATAAAGTCGTGTTCCGGATATTTCTTCTGGCATAAATTCTTGCTCCACGAAGTTGCCAGGATAGTCATGCGCGTATTTGTAACCATCATGATAGCCAATGTCTTTCATGAGTTTTGTAGGAGCGTTACGCAGATGCAACGGCACGCTGAGGTTACCTGTTTTGCGCACCAATGCCTGAGCTGAATCAATAGCCACACAAGCGGCGTTACTTTTCGCTGATGAGGCAAGATAAATCGCAGTTTGCGCAAGAATCAACCGACTTTCCGGCCACCCGATTTTGTTCACGGCGTCGAAACATGCGTTTGCGAGCAAAAGCGCGTTAGGATTGGCATTTCCGATGTCTTCCGAAGATAAAATCAGCATCCTTCGCGCTATGAAAAGCGGATCTTCGCCAGCCTCAATCATGCGCGCAAGATAATATACCGCCGCGTTAGGGTCGCTGCCGCGCAACGACTTGATGAAAGCCGAAATGATGTCGTAATGCATCTCGCCGAGACGGTCGTATTTCAACAAGTTGCTTTGAATATATTTTGTTGTAACATCATTATTTACAACAAGTTTTGTCGCATCTGGTTCCGCATCGTCAAGCATCCCTACAACCAAATCGATGGCGTTGAGAAGCTTTCTGGCATCGCCACCGCTTATCTGCATCAACGCCTCATCTTCCTCAACGACAACGTCTTTCTTATAATCTTCTTTTAAGACATCTATCGCATTGACAATCAGCTTCTTAAGGTCGTCTTTTTCAAGATTTTTCAAGATATATACCTGACATCTTGAAAGCAATGGCGAGATAACTTCAAAGCTCGGATTTTCTGTTGTGGCACCTATCAATGTCACTAGACCTCTCTCAACGGCGCCAAGCAATGAGTCTTGCTGTGCCTTGGAAAACCTATGAATTTCATCGATGAAAAGTATAGGAGGTTCGGGAGCCATGCGCGCTCGGTCGTAGACCTCGCGCACGTCTTTCACACCGCTGCTCACGGCACTCAGTACGAAAAACTGGCGTTTCACTTGCTTGGAAATGATGTAAGCGAGTGTCGTCTTGCCCACGCCTGGAGGTCCCCAGAATATCATCGACGGAATGTGTCCGCTCTCTATGGCCCGACGCAGCACCGCATTCTGACCAATCAGATGCTCCTGCCCTATGTAGCCATCCAACGAAGTCGGGCGCAAACGTTCCGCTAAAGGTTTTAAATTTCTCATTTTGCCAATAATTACTCAGGTCTTACGAATCTGTCACCAGTTTCTTCAATAACTTTTTTCTTCCAAGAATCAGGATAGCCAGGCTGTTTTGGCTTCGCAGGATAACCATGACCGTTACGCTTGAACTCGCCGTTCTCCTCTTGCTTTACATTGCTATCTAAATATTTGACTAACAAATAAATATCTAATTCTCTCCATCTGTTCACAGTATTAGCGCTTGATTTTTTCGCAAAATCGGTAAGCAACGCTATTGCTTCGTCGGTTCCGCCATTCTCAATCATATTAACAGCTTGACTGTCAATATCTTTGACTTGTTCCTGGTAGCTGGTTTCGAGCTCGTTTTGTACTTTTTGGATATCGCCAATAACCCTATTATAAAATAGGTATTTGAAATGCGCCAGGCTGTTAAACACCCAAAAAGCTGCAGTTTCGGAATACGTCAGTATATCTCCATTGCCAACACGGAATTCAATCGGAACCTCAGAAATTGAGCAATAGAAAGGCGTGTAAACCGTTGAGCCTGTGTCGTCTACGCCAAACCAGATAATACCTCCAACTTGGTCAGGGAGCCAGTTTCTCGACTGCGCGATGAACGAGAAACCCGTCTGCATAGTCTCTGTGCTACGCTCGTTGAAAAATTTCTTGCCTTCATATTCCCAATACAACGGGTTGCATCGATAAGGCGAGCCAAACGGATCGGCACCTATATCTTGGGTCTTATCCAGCTCTGTTCCTTGATAATGATTGCGCATAAACGACATCATATCCGTCAACGAAATCTTGCGGTTTGGCTTGACATACAACGGCATACGAGCATGCTCGAGATCTTTGCCTGTCACGTAATCCCAATATTGATCCATGTCGTCGCACACCTCGTTAAACATAGCCCAAACCCTCAAATCGCAGATGCGAGCAGCCGAAAAATCAACTGGAGCATATGCCGCGCTGAAGTCGAAATCCTTGTCTTTGCCAGTGAAATAGCCTTTTTTCTTTGCAAAAGCGATAATGTCGTGCTTGTAGATAACCTCAACCTCAGGCTTATTCAACTTTTTCCAGTCCTTGTCGGTGATTGATTTCTTGCCGTCTCTCAACGGGAATGTCTGTATTCTCGCGGCATTGGCATGACCCGAGATATATCCGTCAGGGATTCGGATGGCTACCCATATAGCGCCTTTCTCCTCGCCTTTCCCGATGATTTCCATATACCAAACCTCATCCTTATCAGAAATCGAAAACGACTCACCATCGCTGCCATAGCCATATTCTTCAACCAAATCAGCGATTATTTTGATGGCTTCGCGTGCCGAGCGGCTGCGTTCGAGAGCCATAAACATCAGACTTCCATAGTCAATCAAACCATTCGGATCGATGAGCTCCTCGCGGCCGCCAAAGGTGGTCTCTCCCATAGCCACTTGATTTTCATTGATATAACCTACAACTTGATAGGTATGAGCCGGTTGCGGCACGTAACCTCTTATGGCATTGGTGCTACGGTCATAAATGGTACGCATTGAACCTTCCGCCCAATCTGCAGCCGGCGTGAAATACAGCTCACCATATCTGATGTGCGAATCGGCGGCATATGTGATAAAATTAGAACCGTCTAAAGAAGAGCCTTTTGTCACTAAAAAGTTAGTGCAAGCGAAGGAATTAATTGTCAAAATGACAAATAACGTAACTAATAATGATCTGATTATTCTCATGATTAAAATATTGCGACAAAAATATCTTTAACTATATAAAACACAACGACTAGCGTGTAAACTATTTTCATAAATGTTCCAGTCAGGAAGCCTATAAACGAGCCAAAGGCTGAACGCCAAGCGCGGTCGTCTGGAGTGCCTCCAATCTTTTCGCCAATGTAAGCACCTAAAAACGGACCGCCAAGGATGCCTAAAATGCCAAAAGGACCAAGAACAATGCCAAGCATCGGGAGCACCAGAATTCCAATAATCAAGCCTATTGTACTGCCTCTGACTCCTGCTTTGGTACCTCCGAATTTCTTAGTTCCCCAAACAGGAACCACATAATCCAAAGCAGTGATCACAACACAAATAAAACCCATCACCACAAGAAACTGCGGCGAATAACTGATCCGATCGGTCCAATGCATAAGCAGCAAAGCCAAATATGAGACTGGCGTACCCGGTATTCCTGGGATGATGTCGCCGATAAACCCAATAATTACCACGACAATAGCCAAAATGAACAATATATAATCCATGTCAATAAATTTTGCACAAAGTTAAAAAATTTTGTTGACTTTTCAGAAAAAAAGAATATCTTTGCAAAAAATAAATTCATCAAAAGCTAAAAGGTATGAAACACAATCTTTTATTAATAGGCATTGTCCTATTATGCAATCATTGTTATTCCTGGAATTTAGCAGGTATTGCAGGCGGTCGCAGCAATGCGACGGGTTATTCTTCCGTAGCTCTGAATGATTTTTGGAGCATTCAAAACAATCCGGCCGGGTTGGCGAACTACCAATTCATCAGCGCCGGGTTATCTTACGAAAACCGATTCATGATGAAGGAACTGAGTTTTTATAACGCAGCCTTCGTCATGCCAGTGAAAATTGGCACTTTCGGTCTGTCACTAAGTCGATTCGGGTTTGAAAATTACAATGAAAACAAGCTCGGATTGGCATACGCACGCGCTTTCGGCCAACATCTTAAGATGGGCTTAAAGCTTGATTATCTGTCGTTTAACTTCTCCAACGATTACGCTAAACGACAAACTGTGACGTTTGAGTTGGGTATACAATCGGACGTAACAGAAGAGCTATGCCTTGGCGCTTACATCTTCAATCCGATTCATACAAAGCTTAAAACCATTGTCAATCAATACGTTCCGGTGATTTTCAGATTTGGACTGGCTTATAAAATCACAAAAGATTTTCTGGCAACGACAGAGGTTGAATATCACTCTGAAAGCAATCTCGACTGTCGATTCGGATTGGAATACAATACTTTAAAGGAATTTTACATACGCGTTGGCGTTCACACGAATCCGGCAACGGCATGTTTTGGCGTCGGATACACGTTAAGCCGAGTGATTATTGATGTTTCCGCAACCATGAACCAATACGCAGGCGTGTCATTTCAAAGCAGTTTGATTTTTAAAATTAAAGAACCTAAACCATGAAACGATTATTAATACCTATTTTAATATTATGTCCTCTGATGATTTTTGCGCAAAACGAGATCACCGATGACATAATTATTGAGCAGATCGAGCGAATGATCGAAAACTCTGAAGAAGAAATCGATTTTACAGAGTTAATTGAAACTTATTGGACTATTTGTGAAAACAAAGTAAATATCAACGATTCAGAAGAGTTAATTCAACTTATTGATTTACATTTAGTTAACATATTTATTATTGAAAATATAAACAAATACAGACAAGATTTCGGCGATTTCCGGATGTTCGACGAATTAAGTTTTGTCGAAGGAATCGACGAACGTACTTTGATAACTTTAGAGCCATTGGTGTGCTTCGGGAGGGACTCACCCAACAAAAAAACGACATTGAAAGATGTTTTTAAATACGGCAAACATCAAATCCAATTTCAAATGGAGCAATGTTTTAATGAAAAAGCGGGTTATAAAGAGCAAAAATATCTTGGTAGTCCGCAAAAGATGTTTATGCGTTATAATTTCAGTTTTAGCAACAACATTGAAGCCGGTTTCGCAATAGAAAAAGATGCTGGGGAAAATCTATCCGATTTTATGTCTTTTCATGTTTTGTTAAATGATGTGAGATTCATAAAAACAGTGGCTTTAGGTGATTATCAACTTTCATTCGGTCAAGGCCTGACAATGGCTTCTGGATTGGCTTTTGCTTCAACAGGTGGCTCACTTTTGAGAAAAAGCAAGAAAATCGGGGCATCAAAATCGGCAAATGAAGCCAGATATTTGCGAGGCGTGGCTACAACATTGAATTACCGTAAACTTGACTTAACAATCTTTTATTCGAACAAGAAAGTCGACGCCAACATCAATGAAGTTGACATCCATGGTAAGCCTTTGGTAGTGACTGCGCTTCAACAAAGCGGATTGCATCGGACTCAAAGTGAACTTGATGATAAACAAGCGATTACGCAACAATTATTTGGTGGAAATCTGAGTTTTCGACATAATAATTTTCAAATAGGCTACACTATTCATAAAACAATTTTAAGTTGTGATTTGATACCCGACCCTCGCCTTTATAACACCTTTTATTTTAAAGGTAAAAGTCTTGTAAATCAAGGAGTTGACTTTTATTATGTGATGAAAAAAGTGGCGTTTTACGGTGAAGCGGCAATGAGCGGCAACAAAGCTCCAGCCTGGCTGATCGGAACAACATTTCAACCAGCCGGATATATTGACTTTACTGTGCTTTACAGATATTACGACAAGAAATATCAGAACTTTTACAGCAACGCTTTTGCAGCAAGTAGCGGGACAAGAAACGAAAAAGGTATTTACCTGTCGACATCAATCACTTTTGCGCCTCGTTGGAATCTCATTGCCACCGCCGATTTTCCGCAATACGACTGGATAAAAACGACGGCATATGCGCCGAGCAGAACTCAAGGTTATAATTTGCAAATTAACCATCATATTAACAGTAAGGCATTGTTTTTCATTCAATTGAAGTACAAAAAAAAGGAGAAAAACGGCTCGAGCGGGAATACCTACATGAGAAGTTTGATTCACGAACAGAAAACCATACTGCGATTTCATATCACCTACCCTGTCGGCAACGATTTCACTCTCAAAAACAGAGTTGAATATCATGTGCTGAAAAATGGCACATCTTGTTATCTTATTTATCAAGATATTTTATATAATCCTGAAAATCAACCATTTAGCCTTGCGTTCAGGTATATGTTATTCAACAGCCCGAGCGGTGCGGTATATGCCTATGAAAATGATATCCTGAGCTCGTTTTCAATAGGGAGTTTCTATCATAAAGGCCTGAGAATCTATCTGTTAGGAAAAATTAAATTGTTTAGGAAACTTGCAATAAACACCAAAATCGGTTGCACGATTTACGACGATGTCAATGAAATAGGAAGTGGACTGGAAAAGATAGAGGGGAATGTTAAGACTGAGGGAAAACTACAGTTGATCTGGAAACTGTAAATTCAATATTTAAAAATTTAAGATTTAAAACTAATTTTGAATTTTAAATTTTAAATCTTTAAATCAATAATTCTAATACAATTTCTGTCTCTTGATAAGATATGCAGTCAACACCTGGTCATACAATTTGTTAATGTCGGCTTCGACGTAGTCGATTTGGTATTGGTAGCAATGGCGAAGAAGCTCGTCTTTTTTCGCCTTCATGATTTGCTCGTATTTCTCCTTAACTTCAGTCGGGTTAAGTTTCACCACATCGCCCGATTCGAGGTCGACAAAACGATACGGACGGTTCTCGAACTCTAGTTTTTGCTCGAGCAGGCCGTCGTGCACATGGAAAAGCACAACTTCATGCTTGTTGTAGCGCAGATGCTCAAGTGCTGCGAACAAATCGTCATTAGATTGCAAAATGTCAATCATATCGCTAAAAATTACAACAAGCGAGCGTTTGTGCGTCATCTCGGCGATTTTGTGCAAACAAGCTGTGGCGTCGGTTTCTTTCCTCTCGTTTTTGTTATAAGGCAGCAACAGCTTCTCCAACTCATTGTAAATCATATTGATATGAACTGGAGCGAGCTTTGCCTCGGTATGAATAGTAACATCGTTATCGAACAAATCGATCCCAACTGCATCACGTTGACGGCGCATCAACTCCATCAGAGCGGCGGCGCTGTAAACAGAAAACCACAACTTGTTTGGATTCTGATAGTCAAGCTTTTGCTTTACAGGGAAATACATGCTCGAGCTCGTGTCTATTACGATCTGGCAACGAAGGTTTGTCTCCTCTTCGTAACGCTTGACAAACAACTTCTCAGTTCGCCCATAAAGTTTCCAGTCGATATTACGTATTGGCTCGCCGGTGTTATACAAGCGATGTTCCGCAAACTCGACTGAAAACCCATGAAACGGACTCTTGTGAAGTCCCGTGATGAAGCCCTCAACAATCTGCCGGGCATGAAACTCGAGACTACCAAGAGGTGCGATGTTGCTTTTTTCAAGCACTTATTAATGTTTTTAAGTTTTTAGTCGTCATTCTTTAGCTGCCACCTTACTTCGAAAGCTGAAGGCTAAAGAATTAACGACTAAAAACATTAATTAGTGATTATAAAAACTTTTTGAGTTTTTCCTCGAATGTCGCCTTTGGTGCTGCACCGACGTTCTTGTCAACGATCTCACCGTTCTTGAAAATGAGGACTGTAGGAACGTTTCTGATGCCATATTTTGCTGAGATTCCTGGGCATTCGTCGACGTCGACTTTTGCCACTTTTGCCTTTCCGGCATATTCGTCAGAAATCTGATCCATATAAGGAGCAATCATGCGGCAAGGACCGCACCATGTTGCGCCAAAGTCAACCATTACTGGGAGTTCCGATTTCAAAACTTCTGCTTCGAAGTTTTCTTCTGTGATATGCAATGCCATAGTTTTAAATTTTATGTTAATAATATTTTTCGTTTGCAAAGATAATTATTTTAACAAATCATACGTCACAAAATCAGCATAATCGTTCATTTTCTTGAAAACCGCCTCCGCGTTAATCTTACCCTTCTCCGGATGCGTCGAGCAAGTCATGTTGTGCTCCTTGTCGACCAAAAGTATCGAATATGGCTGATTACCAGGATTTGATTTGATTATATCAACAATCTCACCAACGTTCTTAGAATCTAACTTATTGATATCCAATACAAATTTTGCTTCGCGTTTTGATTTTTCAAACACATTTTCAAGAAGTGTCACATCCAAAACCTTCAGTTCATTCGGACGTTTCTTGTCATCAGGCAAATCCCTGTTGTAATAAGGTTCCTGAACGATTCCGGTAATCATCAGCGGCGTGCCCATAGCGAAAAGATGCTTAAACTTCATATATGTCTCGCCAAACAGCGCAAAGTCGTAGCTACCCGTCTGATCCTCAATGACATACTTACCAAAAGGCTTGCCAGTCTTTGTGGTCATATCAGCTGAACTTGTAACAATTCCTGCAATATGAATAGTCGTGCCTTTCTTCGTTTCGATGATATTTTGCAGATTCTCAAGCTTAGTATCGGTGAAATATCTTATCGTATATTCGTAAGCGTCGAGCGGATGCGAGCTCAGATAGAAACCAATGGCTTCTTTTTCCTCATCAAGCATTTTGATGTTCGACCAATGCTCACATTCAGGTATGTCGAGCTTAAACAAATCATCGCCACCAGCAGCCTCAAGCTCTCCGAATAGATCTATCTGTGCATTGTTCTTGCGTTCGTTGCTGGCGTTGACCTGCTTAATCGATTTCTCAATAAAATTAATCTTCTCGCCTGGAGCAATATAGAAATAAGCGGCGCGATGAAGCTCTGTAAAATCGCTGAAAGCACCAGCTCTTGCCAGCTGTTCCAACACTTTTCTGTTGAGATTCTTAGCTCCCACTCTCGCCATAAAATCAGCGAAACTGGTGTAACGGCCGTTAGCCTCACGTTCTTCTTTGATGACATCCGCAACCTCGCCAATGCCTTTGATACCGCCCAATCCATAGCAGATATTGCCTTGCTCGTCGACCGTAAACTTGTATTCCGACCTATTTACGCTCGGTGGCAACACGTTGATTTTCATTCTCTTGCATTCGTCAAGCATAAAGATAACCTCTTCCGCGTCACGAATACTCGAATTCAACACGGCGGCCATAAATTCAGCAGGATAATGCGCTTTCAAATAAGCCGTCTGGTACGCGACCCAAGAATAGCAAGTAGCATGAGATTTATTGAATGCGTACGAAGCGAATTTCTCCCAGTCGTTCCAAATCTTTTCAAGCGTTTTAGCATCGTGACCGAGCTCCTGGCCCTGTTTCATGAACTTGTCCTTGAGCTCCATCATCTTAGCTATCTGCTTCTTACCCATAGCTTTACGCAAGGTGTCCGACTCGCCACGGGTGAAGTTGGCAAGCTGACGCGACAGAAGCATCACCTGCTCCTGATAAACAGTTACGCCGTAAGTATCCTTGAGATATTTCTCCATCTCCGGGAAGTCGTAGGCAATCGGCTCCCTGCCCTGCTTACGCGCGATAAACTTCGGAATGTAATCCATCGGGCCCGGACGATAGAGAGCATTCATAGCGATAAGGTCCTCAAACACAGTCGGTTGCAGCTCTTTTAGATACTTCTGCATACCTGCCGATTCAAACTGGAACGTGCCAATTGTGTTGCCCGAACCGAACAGCTCGAAAGTCTCCTTATCGTCAATCGGGATATGGTCGATGTCAAGGTCGATGCCGTGGGTCTTTTTGATATTTGCAAGCGCGTCCTTGATTTGTGTCAACGTTTTCAAGCCCAAGAAGTCCATCTTAATGAGACCGACGTTCTCAACAACGTGTCCATCATATTGAGTTACAAGCACATCCTCACCAGTATCCTTATCTTTGATGGTACAGACAGGCGCGAATTTTGTCAAGTCGTCAGCGCCGATGATGACGCCGCAGGCATGGATGCCCACCTGGCGGTTAGTGTCTTCAAGTTCGCTTGCGTATGTCAGCATCGACGACACATTCTCATCGTCGCCATTAAGCAGATTCTTCAGCTCCGGAACGTATTTGTAACAGTTTTTAAGATTAACCTTCGGCGACTTACCCTTCTCATCCTTGATATTATCAGGGAAACTGCGGTCAGGAATAAAACTCTTTATTGTGGCAACCTCCGAAAGCGGAATTTTTTGCACACGGCTCACATCCTGGATAGCCGATTTCGCAGCCATTGTGCCGTAAGTAATGATATGTGCCACCTTTTCCTTGCCGTATTTATGCGTAATCCAATCGAGAACCTTGCCACGTCCGTCATCATCAAAGTCGACGTCGATATCAGGCAATGAGATACGATCAGGGTTAAGGAAACGCTCGAAAAGTAAGTCGTATTTCAGCGGGTCTACATCAGTGATCTTCAAGCAGTAAGCAACCACGGAACCAGCCGCTGAGCCACGTCCCGGACCGACTGAAACGCCAAGTTCTTCGCGGGCGCCACGGATATAATCCGCCACAATTAAGAAGTATCCCGGGAATCCCATGGATTTCATGGTGTGCAGCTCGAAATTTATACGTTCCTTCTGCTCGTCGGTGAGGTTTTCGCCGTAACGCATCTTAGCACCTTCCCAAGCCAGTTTCGCGAGATAGTCGGCCTCAAGTTTTATACGGTACAGCTTCTCGTAGCCACCCATTTTCTTGATTTTCTTCTCGCCTGCCTCGCGGCTCATCACTTCGTTGCCATGCTCGTCGCGCGTGAATTCATTATATAAATCCTCCTCTGTGAATTTTTTCTTGTATTCCTCAACTGTTCCAAACTCTTTTGGGATGTCGAACTCGGGCATTATCGGGTCGGAATTGATGGAATAAGTTTCGACCTTATCGGCGATTTCCATAGTGTTTGCAAGCGCTTCCGGAATATCCGAGAAAATCTTGTACATCTCTTCCGGCGTCTTGAGCCACTCCTGCTTGGTGTAATGCATTCGCGTCGGGTCGTCGAGGTCTTTACCTGTGCTCAAGCAAATCAGACGGTCATGAGCCTCGCCGTGTTCCTCTTCAACAAAATGTGCGTCGTTGGTGCAGATTATCTTTGTATTTGTCTTTTTCGCCAACTCCAAAATCACCTTATTGACCTCCACCTGACGGGCATAAACCTCAGTGTCACCACCAGGCTTATCGGTCTTATGTCGTTGAAGCTCAAGATAATAATCATCACCGAACAGCGACTTAAACCACATTATCGTCTCTTCCGCACCTTTGATGTCGCCATTCATTATCTTCTGCGGAACCTCGCCACCGAGACAAGCAGAACTTGCAATAATTCCCTCGTGATATTTCTCCAAAAGTGAATGGTCGATACGCGGATTATAGTAGAAACCGTCAGTATATGCTATTGATGCGAGCTTGCAGAGGTTTTTGTAGCCAGTTTTGTTCTTCGCCAATAAAATAAGGTGCCAGCCGCGGTCAGCTCGTCCGTCGCGTTTGTCGATGCTCACTGGAGCGCAATATGCCTCTGTACCGAAAATCGGTTTGAAAAACTGACCATTCAGCTTCTCAATCTCCTGATTAGCAGCAGCTTTCTCCTCCTCCGTCGAATCTTCCTTTTTCAGAATCGCCTCCTGCTCCTTTATCTTATCCTTAACCTTTCCGTTAACCTTGTCGGAATAATCAGCTAACTCCTTGATACCAAACATGTTACCATGGTCAGTAAGAGCCATGGCATACATTTTATATTTCAAACATTTGTCGACCAAATCCGGAATCTTCGACATTCCGTCAAGAATCGAAAAATGTGAGTGCACATGCAGATGTGTAAACTTAATTTTATCAGGTTTTTCTGGTGTTTCAGCAGGTTTTTCCTCTTTTTTCTTTTCTGCTTTCGGCTCTTCCGCAACCTCGTAATTCGGCTTAATTTCAATCCCGGCAGGTTTCATCACATCCGGATTCGCCTCGCGGAACTTTTTGAAGAACTCCTCTCCTTCCGGAATATCTTGAGTATCAAGCACACCGCGACACACACATTCTAGGAAGACACGAGCTGTAGCCTCGACATCCGCGCAGGCGTTATGAGCTGAGCTGAAGTCTTCTCCAAACAAAAGTTTATGAAAATCAATAAGTTTCGGAAATTTAAACTTACCATGACTACCGCCTGGGAATTGGCAAAAATTTGCAGTCTTTTCGGTGCAGGTGTCGACAACTTTCCAATTTGGCAAAGGATTCTCGCCGCGATTGCGCAAAAACTCGCAACCAACTATGCTCAAATCGAAGTTAATGTTATGACCGACAAGGTATTTCGCTTTTTTTGCCGCTTCGAGAAACATATTCAAGACATCCGTAAGAGGTTCGCCGTGTTCAAGAGCATATTCAGTCGAAATTCCATGCACCATCTTGGCGTTGATAGGAATCTCAAAGCCATCGGGACGCACTATATGATTCTGAGCCTCAACGAAATTGCCTAGTTCGTCGTGAAGCTGCCATGCAATCTGAACCATTCGAGGCCAGTTGTCGAAGTTGGTCAGCGGGGCGTTTTTAAGCAGTGGCAAGCCAGTCGTTTCTGTATCGAAAATCAAGAACATATTGTGCGTTTTTTGGAAGACAAAATTAAGATTTTTTTTAATAAAAATTAAAGATATTGATTTTTTTTGTACTTTTGCAGCCGCAAACCTCGGGTAGGTTTGAGTTAACTAATTATAAATCAATTAAAAAAAGTAATTTTATGCCAGCAAAAATCAGATTACAGAGACATGGTAAAAAGGGTCAGCCTTTCTATCACATTGTAATTGCAGACGGTCGCGCACCTCGTGATGGTAGATTTATTGAAAAAATCGGAACTTACAATCCTGTAACAGTTCCAGCTGAGATCAATTTGAATTTCGACAAAGCTCTTGATTGGTTAAACAAGGGTGCTCAGCCAACCGACACAGTCCGTTCAATCCTTTCAAAGAAGGGTGTCATGCTCAAGAAACACTTGATGATCGGTGTTAAGAAGGGCGCTATGACAGCTGAACAGGCCGAAGTCAAATTCCAGACATGGATGAAAGAAAAAGAAGCCAAGTTAGCTCAGGAAATCAAGGCTAAAGTTGAGAAGACAAGAGCTGACCACAAGGCTAGAATCGAAGCAGAAAGCAAGGTTAACGCAGCACGCGCTGAAGCTATCGCCAAGAAACAGGCAGAGCTCGCAGCACAGGCAGCAGCCGCAGCAGCAGCTGAAAACGCTGAGGAAGCACCTGCAGAAGAGGCTCCAGCAGCAGAGGAAACTCCAGCTACAGAAGCTTAAGATTCAATCTTAAAAAACAACAAAAAGCACTGGGAAACCGGTGCTTTTTTAGTTTACAACAACTCCCTCGCTATCCAAGCGCAAGCTTCTGCATCTGCTAACGCATGATGATGATTTTCAAGATGATAACCACAGGCTTCAGCGACTGTATGAAGCTGATGGTTAGGGAGCAGCTTGCCAAAATGCTTTCTTGAAGCGCGACAAGTGCAAAAGAACTGATAATCAGGGTAATCCATTTGATAGCAACGAAAAACAGCTTTCAGACAGCCCTCGTCAAACGGACTGTTGTGCGCCACGAGCGGCAAGCCTTCAATGAGAGGTTCGATTTGCTCCCAAACGTATGGAAATACCAGCGCATTCTCAGTATCGCGTCGTGTTAAACCGTGTACTCGAGTATTCCAATAGTTGTAATAATTCGGCTCCGGCTGGATCAAAGAATAGAAACTATCAGTAAAAACTCCGTCGCGAACGACAACAATTCCAACACTGCAAACACTGGTCGGCTCGCAGTTGGCGGTTTCAAAATCGATGGCGGCGAAGTCTCTCATTTCCTCTTCATCTTATATTTATCCCACAAACGTTTGACAATTCCAGCCATTTCAATTCGAAGCCATTGAGGTTCAAGTACTTCAACAGAATCGCCATTCCAAAGAATTTCTTGAATAAAATCGGATGTCGGACGGATTTTTAAAGTGAATATGCTACCGAATATATTACGTTCAACCTCTTTCTGAGACGAATGCAACGGCAATGCTCGCATATAATTAGCCTGACCAGCATTAACTTTAAGCACAACCGTTTCCATTGGAACGTTTTTCGCATGAATCACACCGAAGAAACCGTCAAAATAATTCTCTGGACTAAAGTCATCTGGATATGTGAAATTTTCAGTCGTAACTGATAATTGCCTAATTCTGTCGAGAGAATAAATCCTGATTTTATCGTCAAAAAGCCGTCGTGCCACCATATACCATCGTTGACGGAACAGTTTAACGCAATATGGGGCTATTTTTAAAGTCTTTTCGTCGTCTTCCCAATAGCTTTTATAAGTAATTTCGAGAACTTCGCTTTTCTTCATCGCTTCAAGGATTCGAGCCAGATGCTCCTTCCCTGACGGCACATTCTCGAGAATGATGCGACTACTTAGGCTTTTGTTTTCAAGTAGCAAATTGCCAACCGACACTGATTCAAGTAGCCAATTCCTGAATCCGCCATTTTTGATGTCGTCAGCGTTTTCAATATAATAATGGTATCCTCCCTTACGCTCGCAATTGATGTTAATCCCAAACAACTCCTCTGCTTGGTTTTTCCAAGTATTAAATGTCTTTCTCGGAATCTCCATCCCTTCACTCATATCCTCCTCAAGCCAAAGCTTGTTTATTTCCTCCAGCGAAATAAACTTAGCCTTGTAAATCGTCTCAACAAGCCAAACGTATTTATTTAAGAGGTTTTTTGACATGATATTGTTTCTTTTTCGTCAATTAAACTATCAAATATTATGCTGGCATTAACCCTCATTGCATATAATATTTTTTATGTCATCGTATTTTGTACCTAAGTTGCCAGGTGTTATATACTGACAGCGATAATTTTCGTTTGTAATTATCATTTTTTTATTTTTATAATATTGACAGAAATCCTTACCCAATAAATTCGTCCACAAACTCTCTGATCGCATAATTAGAAAACAAACGTCGTCTTTTCGCTCAGAGGCTATATAATGTATCATTTTTTTGGTAAAGTCTTGTGATGGAATATGTGGCAATGGGCGATGTGCTGTTTGAGAGCTATAGCCAAAATATTGTATAAGCGCCACTTTTTTATAAAACTCATTTTCATTAATTCTGTTTTCACGTTCTACATCTTCACGTAACTGACGAAACATTTTGTGCCAATACCAATCACCCAACATATTGATAGCATCTTTGCACGAAATTTGACAATCTGGCATAGCCTTATCATCTTCTGGAAGAAAAGAGTCGGTATCAAAAAGCAATGTCTGTTTTTTATAATTTATAATGGCTTTGCGGATTTCAGCATTTGATTGAAGAAGCTTGGCCAATTTCTCATTGACTTCTGGAACATAGCCTGGATTTAGGCTTAAAATGATAAGATTTGCTTTAAATGGATTACCGCCCCATGGTTCTGCAGGTATATTGGTCACCATTTTGTTTCCAAGAATTTCATCTTTTCGAGGATTGTTCTCTGCTGCCCTTAAAACACTTTTGTTGTAGTTATCGATCCCTGCTTTGTCTTTTGAACAGATATAATCTTTGCTTAAACTAAACAAACAATCCGCTGCAGATTCATCATATAATGCTGCCACTTCTTTCCATGGGTTGTCTTGGGTTTTAAATGCATTGTTTTCCATAACTATATATTTCTTTTATTATTTCAGCTGCAAATATAATAAATTTATTCTTTCCAGTTATACTCCGCCCCAATAATCTCCAACGCTGAATACTTCCATTCCTCTTTATCAAAATTCGGAGTGAATTTTGCCATTAGGAGTTTGCGCAGACGGTCTTCATCGGTGTCACGCCAACCGTTAAATTGCATCGTTCGCATATTTACTTCCATATAATCACTGGCATCAAGCTGATAGAAAACCGTCCCCTTGCGAGTTAATTTATAATTCCGACGAACACATTCTTCCAAAGGCAAATAATGATTATCAAGGATAAAGCAATAACAGCCGCCCCCGTCTTCGTGCGCCCATGCTCCAACCGCATAAAATTGCACATAATCAGCCGATTCTTCCAATTTTATTACATCACCCGTGAAAATCCGTTCACCATTGCTATCAACAAATTCAGTTTCAACACCAGCAAATATAACTCTATGGGCATAACCACTACGGTCGTGTTTATCTTGAAAAAAAGCTTCAACGACATCCTGATTATGATCGTCTTTCCATCTTTCGTCATCATCCCAAACATAAAAATCATCGCCAAAGAAAAAAAAATCGCCGAAGTAAGCGTAACCAAACTTATTTGTCTCTACAACATAGCGAACTTTAATATTTGGAAGATCATCATAAAGTCCTAATCCGATTTCGACGAGATATTCTTGGCAAAGAGATTTTAGAACTCTGTCACTAAACACCATTGATTTTTTGTCATTTGCAGTCATATTATTATTTTTTAACACTGCAAAGATAAAACAAACATGTGCCGTTTTGAAGCACATGTAAAAAATTAATAAAAAAACATCCACAGCTTATTAAAAACCATGGATGTTTTTAAATTCAGACGGACGCAGTCCGTCCCTAACGGCTAATGGCTAATTTCTAAACACCAGCCCATTACCATCAAAATCAACCGTAATTGGCTTGTCTTTGTTGACCTTGTCGGCGATGATCATTCGTGACAACTCATTCAGCATCTCACGCTGCATCATACGTTTCACTGGACGGGCGCCGTATTGCGGGTCGTAGCTGATCTTTGCCATATACTTCATCGCAGAGTCAGTCATGTTGATGTCGATGCCGTTTGGTTTGAGCATCTCTTTGACCTTGTTGAACTGCATTGCGACAACGCTAACAATCTGTTCCTCAGTGAGTTGCTTAAACACGATGATGTCGTCGATACGGTTCAAGAATTCAGGACGGAAGTGGTTACGGAGCTCGCCTTCTGGCACGTTCGAGGTCATGATGATGATGGTGTTCTTGAAGTCGACCAGACGGCCTTTGTTGTCGGTCAGACGGCCATCGTCCAAGACCTGCAACAAAATATTGAACACATCTGGATGTGCCTTTTCAATCTCGTCGAGAAGCACCACCGAATATGGCTTACGACGCACAGCCTCAGTGAGTTGGCCGCTCTCTTCGTAGCCCACATATCCTGGAGGCGCACCGATCAAACGCGACACGGTGTGACGCTCCTGATATTCGGACATATCGATACGAACCATATTGTTCTCGTTGTCGAACAAAAACTCCGCCAATGCCTTTGCCAGCTCGGTTTTACCGACACCTGTGGTGCCCAAGAAGATGAACGAGCCTATCGGTCGTTTCGAGTCCTGCAAGCCTGCCCTGCTCCTTCTAATAGCATCGGAAACAGCAGCGATTGCATCGTCTTGTCCAACGACACGTTTATGCAGCTCCGACTCGAGGTTGAGCAGCTTCTCACGCTCACTCTGCATCATCTTGTGCACTGGGATGCCTGTCCAACGTGAGACGATTTCAGCCACATCGTCGGCAGAAACTTCCTCATCGACTAACGGGTTATCTCCTTGAACCTTAATGAGTTGCTCTTTCGCTTTAGCAATAGCTGCTTCAGATTCTGCAATCTTACCGTAACGAAGTTCAGCCACCTTGCCGTAATTGCCTTCACGTTCAGCAACCGTTGCCTGATATTTGTAGTTCTCGATATTCTGTTTCTCTTTCTGAATCTTCTCCACAAAACCTCGCTCGGTCTCCCAACGCATGCGAATATCTTGACGTTCCTTATCTAACTCGTTGATAGTCTTCGTCAATTCCTCAACTTTCTTCTTATCATTCTCACGTTTAATGGCTTCGCGCTCAATCTCAAGCTGACGAATCTTACGCTGCACGTCTTCGAGTTCCTCTGGAACCGAATTTATCTGCAAACGCAGACGCGAAGCCGCCTCATCAATCAAGTCGATAGCTTTATCCGGCAGGAATCGGTCGGAAATGTAACGAATCGACAAATCCACAGCAGCGATGATAGCCTCATCGAGGATACGAACCTGGTGATGCGTTTCGTATTTCTCTTTCAAACCACGCAAAATCGATATTGCCGACTGCTCGTCAGGCTCGTCAATCATTACGATCTGGAAACGACGCTCCAGAGCCTTATCCTGCTCGAAATATTTCTGGTATTCGTTGAGGGTTGTAGCGCCTATTGCACGCAACTCGCCTCTTGCCAATGCCGGTTTCAGGATGTTTGCGGCATCCATAGCGCCCTGACCGCCGCCAGCGCCCACCAAAGTGTGAATCTCATCGATGAAAAGTATCACCTCGCCATCGCTCTCGACCACCTCTTTGATGACCGATTTCAGACGTTCCTCGAACTCGCCCTTGTACATTGCGCCTGCAATAAGTGCGCCCATATCAAGGGAATAGACCTTCTTCGACTTCAGGTTTTCAGGCACGTCGCCGCTCACGATACGTTGAGCAAGACCTTCGGCTATTGCCGTCTTACCCACACCAGGCTCACCTATTAATATAGGGTTGTTCTTGGTACGCCTCGACAGAATTTGAAGCACTCGACGGATCTCCTCATCACGGCCGATCACCGGGTCGAGTTTGCCGTTCTCAGCAAGACTGTTGAGGTTTCTGGCGAACCTATCCAGCGCTTTCTCCTGTCCGTTTTGTTGATTGTTAAACTGGTTGTTATTCATTGTTTTTTCTCCTTTCTATTGTTTTGTAAATGATACATCAAAAAGTAATCCAAATAGCAAAAGATGACATTTTGTCAGCAAGCATGTCATTCCGAGCTTGTCGAGGAATCCCGTACAAAGAACGAGATTCCTCCGCTACGGTCGGAATGACAGGAGTCCGCTCGAAATGACAATCCCAATACAATATTTTTGAATTTTTAACATTAATTAAAAGAATTTTTACTATCTTTGCAAATTAAACTCATTTGGAAATGAAAAGAATATTTTCGATATATAAAATCATCGCATTGGCAATTGTTATATTATTGTCATTCAATGAATTAAAGGCTCAATGCGAGATTCATCTCGACGAAGGCGTGACCATGCCTGTTTGCTACAGAGCACCGATCTTCATGAGTGTCGACCTCGACGTGAACAACTCTTATTACTGGGTTTACAAAGGCGACACCATCAGCGAAGGACCTAACGTCTTGGCTGAAATCACTGAAAACAATGCAGTTTACAGCGTTTACGTCTACAACACAGCATCAGGAAATCTGGTGTGCAGCAACAGCATCACATTCACTATGCGTCCGAAGTTTGACATTGAGTTTGAACAACTTAAACTCACCTGTTCCGACAAAAACGACGACAACGGCAAGACAGGACAGGTTATGGCGACGGCATCAGGAGGTGGTTATTCATCATTCACTTATCATTGGAACTACCCTATCATGCCTAACCAATATCTGGAAAACCCACAGAAAGCTATAGGTTTGAGCGCCTACACCAACTACACCATCACTGTAACCAACGAATATGGCTGTTCGCAGACCGACACAGTAAGCCTCAGGGCGCATATGAACCCTAACATCAAGATAAAATCCAATCCGAAAGACACGATTTATCTCGACAATCCATATGCGCAATGGTCGTACAAGAACAGAGACACAATTTACGACGGACACGACACAGTTATTGAAATAGACAACTTTTTTTGGAAGTTTGAAGGACAAAGCGGAACCTACGACAACATCAAGAATCCGACAGTTTCGTTCTCGTCGGAAGGTCATAAACGCGCGGAATTGCACGTGACGAACGGAATGGGTTGCGACACCACATACATCAACACTCATCTTCTGGTTTTGCCTGTAAAACTTAAGATTCCGAACATTTTCACTCCTAATGGCGACGGCATCAACGATTATTTTGAAATTGGCTACGGCGAAGACGGAAAAGCCATCAACGATTTGAGCAAATATTATACAAGCCATAAACTTGTAATTTTCAACAGATGGGGTCGAATAGTCTATGAATCAAAGGATTACAAGAACGACTGGGATGGCGGCAAGCTCCCCGACGGCACATATTTCTATGTTTTGGAATGCAAAGGAGAAACAGATAATTACAGGTATCAGGGAAGCGTAATGATTTGGAATTCAGGACGTTAACACCTCTGTCATTTCGACCGACCGAAGGGAGTGGAGAAATCTCCGGAGATTTCTCGATTCCGCTTCGCTTCACTCGAAATGAAGACAACGAAATGAAAATAACAACAACATGAAAAGAATAGTTATACTATTATTAGCACTTTTGATGGTTTCTTGCGGTGATGACGAGAGCAAGATCAACACTGGTTTGGTGAATAATCCGGCATCGGCGACAGAGGGTGCCAACAAGAAAGAGCCTAAGATTGAATTCAGCGTGTTGGAACACGATTTCGGCAAGATAATACAAGGCGAACAGGTGTCTTTTACTTATAAATTCAAGAACACCGGCAATGCCCCATTGATTATCTCGGCTGTGGAAAAGACATGCGGATGCACCGACACCAAATTCCCTAAAGAGCCAGTAAAACCAGGCGGAGAAGGCAGCATCAGCATAACTTACGACAGCAAGGGACACAAAGGATTTCAAAACAAACGCGTCATAGTGAAGGCCAACACCAACCCTTCCGAGACCATTTTGAAATTCAAGGCTCAGGTACAGACAGTAGACAATTTTTAAGAACAATTATTAACTTAAATTATTCAATATGAACACATTAAACATGTTTTTACTTCAGGCGGCACAGCCTCAGCAAGGCGGCGGCTGGTCAGGACTTCTCATGATAGCTTTGATTTTCGTGGTGTTCTGGCTTTTCTTCATTCGTCCACAAAATAAGAAACAGAAAGAGGAACAGAGATTCCGCGAGGCTTTGCAGAAAGGCGACGATGTTGTGACTATCGGCGGCATCCATGGCAAGGTGGTCGAAGTGAAGCCTACCACAGTGATGATTTCTATCGACAACAATGTGAAAATCGAAGTCGAAAAATCAGCCATCTCGGCTATGCCAGGTCAGGCTGCACAGAAATAATAATCTTAAAGCAACACTTTAAGTAGAATGGCAAAAGTAGAACAAAATCAAGGTATTAAGCGCTTCAGCGGTATGATAATTTTCATACTTGTGGCGGCGTTGTTGTGGCTTATCATCAGGCTATCTGACATCTATACCGTGACTATTCCTTTTGCCATTCATTACGTCGACATCCCTGCCTCGCAACTCATACAGGAGAACGACAATGAGGTCAGCGCAACGGTGACGACATCTGGTTTTAAACTGCTGAATTACTATTTTGTGAACAAGCCAAATCGTAATGTCGAGATTTCGCTGAAAGAGGCAAAATGCAAGAAAACGGAGAACAATCAGTATTCGTACAGCAGCCGCATCGTTGAGGAGAAAATCGGAGATTTCTTCACGACAAGCTCTTCCGACATTCACATCAACGAGGATTTACAGTACTTTACGATGAGCCGTCTCGCCTCAAGAAAGGTGAAAGTTGTGCCTGAAACGGATATCATTTTCGAAAAACAGTACAATTTCTACGGCGAACCTATTGCAAAACCTGACTCCATAACCATTTACGGCGCTGTCGACGACGTGAACAACACACGTGTGGTGCACACGAAAGTCATCACCAGAAAAAACGTGAACCAGAACATTGAAACCATCGCTAAAATCGATTTAGACGAGAGGCTGCATGCCGACATCGACGAGGTGGAAGTGTCAATAAACGTTGAGAAATACACCGAAGCCGAGATTGTGGTGCCTATAAGCGTGCCGGACAAAGTAAACATGCATCTCTACCCTAACAAAGCCAGCGTGAGATACATAGTGGCGATGAAAGACTACGCCATCATTAACAGCTTGTCGTTCATGGCTGAAGTCGATACCACCGACATTTATTTCAACGATGTTTTGCCAGTTAAATTGGTGCTTTATCCTAACAACACGCAAATCATCGGCATCAACCCGAAAGCAGTCGAATACATCATCGTTCAGTAATGAAAAAAGTTGGAATCACCGGCAACATAGGCAGCGGCAAGAGCTACGTGTGCAAGATTTTCGAAAGCCTCGGCATCCCGGTGTTTTATTCCGACGACGAGACCAAGAAACTTTACCTCATTCCTTCAGTTAAAGATAAGATAATCAAGAGATTCGGGGCTGAAGTGTATTTCGATGACGGCACTCTGAACAAGAAGGTTCTCTCCTATCATCTTTTCAAAAATGAAGAAGCCATGAAATTCATTGAGTCGGAGTTGTATCCTGCTCTAAATCAACGTTTTGACGAATGGTGTGAGAAGCAGAAAACACCATACGTTCTGTATGAGTCGGCCATTCTTTTTGAGAAAAACTATGACAAGTTTTTTGATAAGATAATATTTGTCTCGGCACCCGAAGACATTCGTTTACAACGAGTTATGAAACGCGACGAATGCACGGAAGAAAACGTGAGGTCGAGAATGCGACTGCAACAAAACGAGAAAACCAAGATTTCGAAATCAAATCACGTGATTTACAACGACGGAAAGCATGATGTGAAGCAGCAGGTACTGGACATCAATAAGCTTCTATGTTGCTGATACACAACGGTCCACGACTTTCCTCAAAGTTTATTATAAGTTTATCTAGTTCGACAGGGTCGAAACGAACTATACGTTTGTATCCAACGGTTGAGGTGGTGTCGTAAGTGTTGATTTTGAGCCACTTACCATCTTTCTCGCCTTCCAGATTGAATGACTTCACACGCTGCCCCAGTTTAACATATTCCTGAATCAGGACACGGCTCATGGTGACAGGCTTATCCATTGAAAACGAGATAGTTCCATAAGGATAATCATCGTTAGTAGCCCAAAACGTCTCAGGATCGCCATCGTTGACTTTTGAAACAGAGAAACGGTGCCCGCGTTCATCGTCGGCAGACACTTTCGCATCAGCTAACAGATTGTGGCTCAATTCGTTAGATATAACTTGATAAAACTCGACGGCACGAGCGGAGTCGACAGGATGGATTTTTCCGTTAAGGGTGACAGGAAAGTTCAGCAAGAGGTTGGCATTACGTCCGACGCTCTTGTAATATATATCACATAACTCATTGATTGTCTTAACTTTAGTATCTTCATTCTTATGATAAAACCAGCCCGGACGGATGGAGACGTCGACCTCAGCAGGCTGCCATTCGGCGCCGTTTTCAGTGACATTACACCAATTTGTGGCGTGGGCGTAGCCTTTCTCGTTGCCCACCCAGCGCACTGTCTGGTAGGGACCACCGAAGATCATCGCTGTGGGATGGCGCGACAGCACAGTATCTTTAGCGCGTTGATAATCATAGTATTTGTTATGATCGATTTGGCGAGTCTCGTTAGCGCCGCCGTAGTAACCGTCGCCGCCGTTGGCACCGTCGAACCAGAATTCGAACAAAGGACCATAGTTTTTCGTGAGCTCATTGATTTGTTGATGATATGTGGCGACATATTCAGGAAAGGCGTAGCGAGGATGATGGCGATCCCAGGGAGAGCAATATATTCCAAACAGAAGACCATGACGTTGGCATGCCTCGGAGAGCTCTTTTACAACATCTCCTTCCCCATTGTTATAAGGAGAGTGCGAGATATTGTAATCTGTTGATTCTGTGGGCCAAAGGCAGAATCCGTCGTGATGTTTCGCGGTAAGGATTACGCCTTTCATTCCTGCATTTTTGAGCGTTGCCGCCCATTGGTCGCAATCGAGGTTTTCGGGATTAAATGTCGATGCAGGAGTGTCGCCGTAGCCCCATTCAAGGTCGTTGAAAGTGTTAAGTCCGAAATGGATAAAAGCATAGGTTTCAAGCTCCTGCCATGCCAGCTGTTCGGCTGTAGGAACGGGATAAATGGGCTCCGGGGCTTTGGTGCAGGAAGCCAAAATCAAAGCAGTTATCGTTGTCAGAATTATTCTTTTCATGTCACAAAAATACAAATTTTTTCTTGTTTTTTTCAAAAATCATTTCTAATTTTGTAGGTTAAATTAATTTTGGAATTAATCAAATAAAAATTATAAAAATGAAAAAACTTTACTTTACGATTTTAGCATTGATTATCAGCACGATGGCTTTTGCACAAGTCCTTGTTGATGAAGGTTTTGAAACAGGAAACACAGTCGGGCAAACGCCGACAGGCTGGATTTGCAGCGACAACGGATGGAAAGCAGGCATCACCATTCCTGACGACAACGAAGCGCGCGGCCGCAAGCCTCATACAGGCGACTGGTATATGTATGCCACCTATAACACCGACGTTTGGACTTACAAACAGATCAACGTGACAGCAGGCAACTACTACCGCGTTTCGTTCTGGTATGTGACATGGCATACCGACCATTTCAACCTTGAAGTCAAAGCCGGTGCAAGCGCTAATCCGGCAGCGATGACAACAAATGTTGTTCCGTTGTTTGTTATCGATAATACAGAATATCAGCAGACCTCAGGAGTTTTCCAAGCCACAAGCACTGGCAGCTATTATGTGGGATTCCATAGCTCAGCCAATAACTTCGCATGGTATCTGTCGATTGATGATGTTGTAATTGAGCAAACTGCACAATATTACTTTGATATTGAACAACTTACAGCCGACACCACAGCATATTTCGGCGAATCGGTATATCTGCGTTTCTTGCTTAGCAACACAGGAGAACAGTCAGACACTTATCAGTTCGTCAATACAAGCACATTGCCTATTGAATTCTATCAAAACGGCTCACCGGTGACGCAAGTCAGCCTTAATTACAACACTTCAGTGGAGTTGGTCGCAAAGGCGACACTGCCTATGAACCTGAGCAACAACCAGGAGTTACACGTCACTTTCAACGTAACGTCGTCGCATTCAGCTCCGGTACAGTCGGCCGATTACACCATCACCGCCATTGAGCCTTTCCATTCATTCCCATTGATGCAAGGCTTTGAGAGCACCACATTCCCTCCGACAGGCTGGCAGAACGTAGCCACCAACGGCAACTACGTTTACGAACGCAAGACCTCCAACGACTGGCCAAACTGCCTGCCACACGAGGAGAGCGCCGCAATGGCACGTTTCTACTGCTACACCAGTCCGGCTGGCAGCTCATGTAATTTAGTATCGCCTAAGATGCAGCTCAGCGCCACCGACAACGTTGTACGTTACTGGATTTTCCGTAACTTTAACAATAACATCAACCGTCCTGACAGAATCAACGTGTACTACTCTCCTACCACCAACATCGCCGACGGCACCTTACTCGGCACGGTGCACCGCAACACCATGATGGAGCCTGTGGCCGGCGAATTGAGCGACTGGTACGAATACAGCTACACCTTCGACAGTCCTGAAGGCTACGGATTCATCATTTTTGAGGCCGTCAGCGGCTATGGATGGAACCTCTGCATCGACGACATCTACATCAACTCGACATCGCAGGACAACAACCCACCGACAGTGGTGTCGCTAAAAGGCACTCAGACATGGGCCGACAGCCCAATGAATCTCACCTTGAGATTATACGACGAATCAGGAATGCCAAACCAGATGCAGGCAACGTATACTATTGGCGGTCAATCGCATGACGTTACGTTTAACAAGTCATCGAAAGCCAATTCCGATTATACGGCAACCATTCCGGCACAGGCCAACCACGCAACCGCCAGCATCGTCTTCCACTTGGTTGACGACCTCGGTCACGCTGCCGATTCAGATCCATACACATTGCATTGGGACTGGCAGGCTCCTATCCTTCTTGAAGGCTTTGAAGACGAGCAGTTCCCTCCAGAGGGCTGGTCGATACAATCACTCAACATGAGTTGGTTCAGCTGGTACAGATTCAGAGCGGAATACGCCACCAACTATTTCGGTGACGAATACTATGTTGTACCTCCGCAAGGCGAGAGAATGGCAGGCGTTGAATGGGACGAGTCGGAAGAATGGGGACCACAGGACGAGGCTCTCGTGACACCTCTGTTGGCAATCAACCGCCCGACGGCGCTCACTTTTGAGACATTCTGCCAATATGGTATTCCGGATTACCAAGACCATTATAAAGTGGATGTTTTGAACACTAACACTGGCGAGTGGGTCACACTATGGGATGCTGTCAACCAGCCACAATGGGTAAATGAATTCCAAGAGCCGGTTCACCTTGACCTTTCGGCTTACCAAGGACAGAACATCAGGTTGAGATGGCGCGCTCACAACAACGGCAGCGACATCTTGACATATTCATGGTTCATCGATAACGTGAAAGTAGTGGCAACAGATACCGTGACTTCAGTATGCGAGACCAATTATCTTGAGACTAAGATATATCCAAATCCTGTTGATAACTTCTTGACTATCAGCGCAGAAGAAGATATTGAGCATATCAATGTCTATAATATTCTTTCTGTTAAAGTGATGGAGATGGCCATCAACAACAAGGAAGCCGTCGTCGACCTCTCGAGACTTGACTCAGGCATGTATTTGATTGAGATTATCGGCAAGAATGAAAAGAATATCCAAACAATAATCAAGAGATAAAATGGATATAAATCAGATAAAAGATAAGTTTAAGTCGTTATTTGGCAACGAGTTACGCGTGTACACCTCGCCTGGTCGCGTCAATTTGATCGGCGAGCACACCGACTACAACGGCGGCTATGTGTTTCCTGGAGCCATCGACAAAGGCATCTATGCCGCGATAAACCCAAATAGAACTGATAAAATCAGAGCCTACTCTATTGATTATCAAGCAACAAGTGAATTTGGGATGCGTGAGGAAGACGCGCCTAAGGAGCCTTGGGCAAGATATATCTTCGGAGTTGTTCGCGAAATGCAGAAACGGTGTTTTCAGCCTAAAGGCTTCGACACCGTGTTTGCCGGCGACGTGCCACTCGGAGCGGGAATGTCGTCGTCAGCGGCCTTGGAAAGCACCTTCGTCTTTGCGTTGAACGATATCTATAATCTTGGCATCGACAAGTTTGAGTTGGCCAGAATCGGGCAGTCGACCGAGCACAACTACTGCGGAGTGAAGTGTGGCATCATGGATCAGTTCGCGTCAATCTTCGGCAAAAAAGGACATCTGATGCGCCTCAACTGCGCCACCATGGAATTCGAATATTTCCCATTCGATCCGAAGGGTTACAAGGTTGTTTTGCTCGACACCGTTGTAAAACACGAGCTGGCGTCGTCGGCCTACAACAAACGCCGTGAGTCGTGCGAGAACGCATGCAAACACATTCAAGTTAAACATAAGGAAATCAAATATTTAAGTGACGCTACCTTGAATTTACTTGAAGAAATTAAAAACGAGATTTCGCATGAAGATTACATGCGCGCAAAGTATGTTATAGGTGAAAAACAGCGCGTTTTGGACGTCTGCGACGCCCTCGAAAAAGGCGATTACGAGACCGTCGGCGACCGAATGTACGGCACCCATTTCGGCATGAGCAAGGAGTATGAGGTGAGCTGCGACGAGCTCGATTTCTTGAACGACATCGCAAAAGAATGCGGCGTCACCGGCTCGAGAGTCATGGGCGGCGGCTTTGGAGGTTGCACGATAAATTTGGTCAAAGAAGAACTTTATGATAAATTTATTGAGACAGCGAAAGAGAAGTTTAATAAGAAATTTGGGCATGAGCCGAAGGTGTATGATGTGGTGATTAGTGACGGAGCAAGGAGAATTGAGTGAGATTCCTCACTGCGTTCGGAATGACAGACAAATAAGAATTAATTTATTATAAAATGAAGCCAACATTATTAGTTTTAGCAGCTGGAATGGGTTCACGATATGGAGCCCTGAAGCAGATGGACGGTGTAGGTCCTAACAATGAAGCGATTTTGGATTATTCGATCTATGACGCCAAGCGCGCCGGATTCGGGAAAGTCGTTTTTGTGATCAGAAAAGATTTTGCGGAAGCATTCGAGAAAGTCAACAACAGCAAGAAATTCGGATTGCCTGTTGAGTATGTTTATCAAGGACTTGACTGTCTGCCAAAGGGTTACACAGTGCCAGAAGGCCGTGTAAAACCTTGGGGAACAGGCCATGCAGTGCTGATGGCAGCTAACGTAATCAACGAGCCGTTTGCGGTTATCAACGCCGACGATTTCTATGGCAAAGAGGCATACGAAGTACTGGCGAAATACCTGCAGGAATGTGAAGGCAAGAAAGGTGCTTATTCGATGGTAGCCTACAAGCTTAAGAACACCTTGTCGGACTTCGGCACAGTGTCGCGCGGCGTGTGCACATCAAACAGATGCAACTATCTGCAGACAATTGTGGAGCGCACATCTATTGCCAAGACAGCGGAAGGTGCAGCCTACACCGATGAAACAGGCGAGCACTCTCTCCCACTCGACACTCTGGTATCTATGAATTTCTTCGGTTTTACACCAGATTTCTTGGGTTATCTGGAAGACGGATTCAAGACATTCTTGGATGGTCCGGCACAGACCAACATCAAGGCTGAGTTCTACATCCCATTGATGGTCAACAACTTAATCAACGACAAGAAGGCAAAATTGAAAGTTTTGTCAAGCGATGCCGTTTGGTTTGGTGTGACATACAAAGAAGACAAGCCGGATGTGGTGAAGAAGATTCAGAATCTCATCGACAAGGGTGTTTATCCGAAAAATCTTTGGTAACTTCCTCCTCCGTCATTTCGACTGAAGCGAAGCGGAATGGAGAAATCTTTTATAAAGTGTAAAGTTCAAAATTAATAATTAAAATATGGCAGAAAAAGCAAAACAATGGGGTGCGATCATAGTGATGATAGCCCTCTTCGCGATGATAGCCTTCGTGACGAACCTCTGTTCACCGATGGCGGTTATCGTTAAAAACCAGTACGGCGCGAGCAATTTCCTCTCGCAGATTGGCAATTACGGCAACTTCATCGCATATCTTGTGATGGGTATTCCTTCGGGCATGCTTCTCAAGAGATACGGTTATAAAAAGACATCACTGATAGCGTTAGCAGTAGGTATCATTGGCATTTTGGTGCAGTGGCTCAGCGGATGGGCAGGCTTCGGTGTGTATCTCATCGGCGCCTTCATCGCAGGCTTCTGCATGTGCATGCTCAACACAGTGGTCAACCCAATGCTTAACCTTCTCGGCGGCGGTGGCAATAAAGGCAACCAGCTCATCCAGATCGGTGGAGTGTTTAACTCAGCGGCAGCCGTGGCGGTCTACATCATCATGGGCGCACTCATCGGAGAGGCAGCAAAAGCTAAGATTTCCGATGCTACACCAGCTTTGATGATAGCCTTGGCCATCTTCGTCATAGGCTTCATCGTGATACTCTTCACGAAGATTGAGGAGCCGGCACAGCCTGTCGAGGTGAAGTCGGAGGTGAAGGACAAATACAGCGCCTTCTCTTTCCGTCATTTCAAACTCGGCATCCTCGCCATCTTCCTGTATGGCGGCATCGAAGTCGGAACACCTACTTATATTATGCAATACCTCACCGCGGCACCTGACGCAGCAACTCCAGGCATCGGCATGAGCGGCACCATCGCGGGTCTCATCGTGGCTGTCTATTGGCTGATGATGCTCATCGGTCGTTTCGTGGGCGGCGCCATCGGCGGCAAGGTGTCGTCAAAAGCAATGGTGACAACGGTTTCCATCGCTTCAATAGTGCTTGTGTTGTTCGGCATGTTCGCTCCTACCAATCTCATGGTTAACGTTCCGGGCATCGACTGGGCTAACACAGCTGTCATCTGGGCTGAGGTTCCGATAGGCATCTTCGCCTTCATCCTTGTGGGTCTTTGCACCTCGGTGATGTGGGGCAGCATCTTCAACCTCGCCACTGAGGGTCTCGGCAAGTACACAGCAATGGCGTCGGGCATCTTCATGACGATGGTGTTCGGCTTCGCCATCATGGTGGGCTTGCAGGGCTTGGTCGCCGACTGGACAGGCAGCTACATGACGAGCTACGTCGTGGTGTTGTTCTGCGCAGCGTACATCTTATATTATGCGCTGATCGGACACAGGAATGTGAACAAAGACATCCCGACAGAGTAAAAAAAAGAGGCTCGTTTGAGCCTCTTTTTTTATTTGTTACGCACAAGTCGAACGCTTCTTGTCCTTTGTCTGTATCCATTATTATACGGATCGACTTTAGGATCGAAATTAAACGAATAAGCGTCTTCACCATTAGGGAAACAAGTGCTTGACCAATAATATCCGTGTTCAATCCATTTAACAGCGAGGCCTTCTCTTACGCCTGCCGCAGGAAGATACACTGCACCGTGAGATTCGATACTTTCTTCCCAATCAATAATTGTAAGGATATTATCTGTGAAATCGCTGTCCTCTTCATTGACACTATTAAACTCATAGTATGATGCTTCCCAGTTATCAGGGAAGATGATCACACCGTTGTTTCTACCTATGCGAACCTTTACAAATCTATAGTCTGAATTAGTTGTTCGTTCGAATAGTAGATAGACCCATTCGTCGTGTGTGAGAGTACGCCATTTGTTGGCTTTATTGCCGCCATTTGAAATAGGATTGGCGCCCCAGTCGGCTTTTCCGTTATTATCAAACAAGTTGCTAGTCATGCTGCCATAAGGGTTATAATCGGAATAGGTCTTGCTTGCAGCCCATGGCTGGTAGCAAACAGCGCCATGGTCGTAACCGCTTGTGCCCCATCCAAACAAGTCGATCCAGCCTTCGTATGTTGACGAGCACAACTCATTGTTACATTTCACATAATTTTCATACACATTGCCAGCATCGTCATCGCCAACGAAATCGAACTGATGTTCGGCGAAACGCCATGTGTTTGTCGAAGCTTGGTATTGCAGGTTGCCTTTTGAGAAATACACCTTTCGTGTCTCACTCACTGAGAACACACCTTTTAAGGCTCCTGTCGGCACAGTTGACGATGATGACGGAGCCGGTTCTGATGCAGCCGAGTCTTTGTTTTTCTTACATGACACGAGGGTCAAACTCAATGCTAAAATGCAAAGAGCGATTGAAAGTAAATTTCTTTTTTTCATGAGTTTATTATTTAATTTTCGAGACAAAATTATAAAATATTTAATTCATATCAAAAATTTAAAGAAAAAAGTTTCGCCTCTGCCCTTTCAAACAAACGCCATTGGGCTTTGGTGCGGACGAGGTTATGCTCAGGGTATTTGATCTTATAGTAGGTGTCGCCGTTGATGTAATCGGCCAGGAAACGCACGGTTTGCATGTATGGGAAAAGCATAGCGGCATACGGAAGGTTCTCTTTTTCAATTGGGAGGAGGAAATCTTTCGTGCCTTCGAGGTAACCTTTTGTGAAAGCCTCATATATCTCCATGTTGAAGTCGATATTATCGAGATTCGGGTCGTCTTCCAAGCCAGTGTTGGCGGCAGTGCGCAAGAAATCGCCGTAATCGGAGAATATGAAACTCGGCATCACAGTATCCAAATCAATGATACACAACACCTTACCATCCTTATCGAAAAGCATGTTGTTGACTTTAGTGTCGCAATGGCACACACGTTTCGGCAGTTTACCTTCGCGATAGAGACGCTCGCCGAGTGTCATTTGGGCTTCGCGTTTAAAGATTTCGTCAAGATAATATTGAACCTCTTTCACCCGTCCAACTCGGTCTTTGGCGACGGCATCGCGAAGCTGTTTCAAACGGAATTCGATATTATGGAAATCAGGGATAATTTCGCCAAGTGGCTCTTTCATGTCGGAAAGCAACGACTCAAACTCACCGAACGACTTGCCGGCGATGTAGGAATATTCGGGTGTAACTGCTTGATATGTAATGGAATCAGGAACAAAATCCATCACTCGCCAATATTTCGAGCCATCGAAATAATACAGCTTCTTATCTTTTGCAGGAAGAAATTGCAGGGTATTTTCGCCTTTTTTACGGAGATGTGTCGTCACCTTATTAATATTATCCATAAGCATGTCTACATTCTGGAAAATGGCGTTGTTGATTCGTTGCAGCACGTATTTCGGCTTGTCGGAGCCAGCGACAAAGACTTTGTAGGTGTCGTTGATAAGCCCCTCGCCCATTGGCTTCACGTCGGCAATTTTTTCGGAGATTTCAAATTTTGAAACTATTTCGATTAAGTTTTCCATAACAAAATTTTTTGTAAAAATAGAAATAAATATCGTACGTATGAATTTTTTTTGTATTTTTACACTTCAATTCAATAACTATGAAAAACATTAGATTAACTATTCCATTCTCAGCGATAGTTTTATGTCTTGTCATCGCGATGAGCGGTTGCAAATGCGACAGCAAAAACGGGAAAAATTATCAGATTAAAGATAACGTCATAGTCTTCGACGAGCCGCAACGTGTTGATGGTCAAATGAGTATGCTCCAGTTCGCCGCTGAGCCTATTGAGAATGTACGCATTGGATTCATAGGTGTCGGAATGCGCGGATACGATGCGGTTTATCGTATGACATTCATCGATGGCATTGAGATTGTAGCTTTGTGCGACCTCGTTGGAGAGAAAGTTGAGCAGGTTCAGAAAGAGATTCTTGAGGCGAAAGGATTGCCGCGCGCAGCGGAATATGTAGGCGAGACTGCTTACAAAGAGCTTTGTGAGCGTGACGACATTGACCTCGTTTACATCTGCACCAACTGGCAAACTCACGTTCCGATGGCTATCTACGCCATGCAACATGGCAAACATGTGGCATTGGAAGTGCCTGCCGCCACATCTGTTGAAGATTGTTGGAAATTGGTTGATGTCTCGGAGCAGACTCGTAAACATTGTATGATGCTTGAGAATTGCTGCTACGACTTCTTTGAGATGACAGCACTAAATATGGCTAAACTCGGCATGTTTGGCGAAGTGATCCATGCTGAAGGCGCTTACATCCATAACCTTGAGCCATATTGGCATGAATATCAAAATAATTGGCGTCTCGAATTTAATCAAAACCACTCTGGCGATGTTTATGCGACTCACGGACTCGGTCCGGTTTGCCAAGTTTTGGACATCCACCGCGGCGACAAAATGGATTATCTCGTTTCGATGAGCACTCCTTCATATAACGGCAAGAAAATCGCCAAGGAGATGATGGGTGTCGATGACTTCGCCAATGGCGACATGACAACTACCATGATTGAGACTCACAACGGCAAGACCATCTTGATTGAGCACAACGTTTACACCTACAGACCATACAACAGACTTTATCAACTAACTGGTACTGAAGGCTTTGCAAACAAATATCCTATTGAAGGATTCACCTTGATGGATAAAAACCTTCCTGAAGGATTCCTTGCCGAAGGTCAGCACCTCAACGTGCACGGCTTCGTGCCGAAAGACGTACGCGACAAGATTATGACGGAGTATCTCCACCCTATTGCGAAAGAGATTGAGGATAAGGCAAAACAAGTGGGCGGTCATGGCGGCATGGACTTCATAATGGATTACCGTTTGATTTACTGTCTGCAGAACGGTCTTCCACTCGATGAGGACGTTTACGATGCCGCAGAATGGTCGTGCATCGGAGAGTTGTCGGCAGCTTCAATTGAAAACCACGGCATGCCGGTGAAAATGCCTGATTTCACTCGCGGCGACTGGAACAAAGTTAATGGCTACAAACATGCAATGAAATAAAAGTTTTTAGTCGTTAGTCCTTAGTCGTTAGAAAAATATAATAACTAAAGACTAACAACTAAAGACTAAAGACTAAATACTAAAGACTAATAATATTCTAAACTAAAAATAAATTATCATGAAAAAGAAATTCGTATGTCCAATTTGCGGCTTCGTTTATGAAGGAGAAGAAGCTCCTGAAAGATGCCCACAGTGCAAACAAGTTGTTGAATGGAAGGTCCTCGATGAGAGTGCAGCCCTTAATTTTGTGACCGAACATGTCGTCGGAATCGCCAAAGGCACCGGTGATGAAATGATTAAGGATTTGAATGCACAGTATATGGCAGAGGCCACTGAGGTCGGTATGTATCTGGCCATGAGCCGTCAGGCCGACCGCGAGGGATACCCAGAGATTGCTGAGGCTTTCAAACGTTATGCCTTTGAAGAGGCAGATCATTGTGCCCGTTTCGCTGAATTACTTGGCGAGGTGGTTTGGGACACCAAGACCAACCTCTACAAACGTATGGTGGCTGAATGCGGCGCCTGCGAGGAGAAGATGCGCATAGCACGCGTGGCAAAGGAACGCAACCTCGATGCTATCCACGACACCGTCCACGAGATGGCAAAAGACGAAGCCCGTCACGGCAAAGGATTTGAAGGACTGTATAACAGATACTTCAAATAGTTAAAAGTTGAAAGTTTATAGTTTAAAGATTATGGGCGAATGATAATTCGCCCATAACGTTTTATCTTTTAACTCTAAACTAATAATTATATCCCTTCCCCATTTTCATTTTCTCTGTCGGGTAATGACCGAGATAAACTAAACCAAGATTTCCGTCAATAGCAATCTTATCGCCCATTTTGAGATTATTGCCATTCAGTTCGGCGCAATGTTTCTCGTCGTTGACCATAAGCTCGACACACGATACCACGCATACCTTTCCGAGACGCACAGCGGTGACAGCGGCATGCGACGTGGCGCCACCGCGAGCCGTGAGCAAGCCGTCGGTGTCGAAGATAAGACCGATGTCATCTGGAACGGTATCAGGGCGCACAAGGATGACGTTTTCGTTAGGATATTTTTGGCGTAAAGTCTTGATATCCTGCTCGTTAAAAGCTACCAAGCCATTCATAGCACCACCGCCTATGCCCATGCCGCGACCGATTTGATTCATCTCCGTAGGCGACTGCACAAAGGCGTTCACGGTGTCTTCAAGTTTCAGGTCTTGGTCGCGAATCTGCAAGATATGGAAGTCTTCAGGTTTGTCGGATTCGAAGGTGAACTCCATCTCCTGCGGCGCATATCCGAGGTCTTCGGTCAGCGTCTTCGCGATAGAATAAATCTTTTTGTAAATCTCAGGAAGAGCCGTCTGCATTGACGGTCCCTCGAGGTTTGCCGCTTTGCGCTGTGTCTCGCCTATCGGCAACGGCTTCACCAGTCCGCCCACGATATCCTCACCCTGGCTGCGCATGGTGAAGTCACCGTACAGATGCACGCCCGGACGCTCGCGATGCGGGTTTTGGGTAAACACCACGCCAGTGCCCGACACCTCACTGATATTACCGTAAATCATCTGCTGCACTATGACTGCCGTTCCCCAGTTTTCGGAGATGCCGAGATGACGACGGTATGCCAGTGCGCGCTCGGAGTTCCATGAGTCGAACACCATGTTGACACACTCGACGATCTGTTTGAACGGATCCTGCTCAAGCACAACGCCATGATTTTCAAGTATTTTCTTGTAAGAATAAGCCATCTCGCGCATCTGAGCCGCCTTAAAATCGACTTTCTGCTTGACCTTATATTTCGACTTGAAACTATTTATTTCCTCATCAAAGAAGTCACGATGAATGCCTTTCGCCATGCCCCAACTCTGCAGGAAACGACGGTATGAGTCCCATATTGCCCATGCTTTTGCAGGGTCTTCAGCGATTTTCTCGACGAGTTCATCGTTTAAACCCACGTTCAGGAAGGTATCCATAGCTCCCGGCATCGAGATGGCGGTACCCGAGCGCACCGACACGAGCAGCGGCATCTCCGGGTTATTAAATTTCCTTCCGCTGATGCGCTCCAACTCTTCCATGAAGTGTTTCAGCATTTCATGAATCTCGCTTCTCAGCTCAGGAATGGTGTTGATGGTGTCATTACGACGGAACGCCTCGGTGGTGATGACAAATCCCGGAGGCACCGGCATCCCTTTCAAATACAGGGTTTTCAGGTTGTTGGCCTTGTTGCCGATAAACACCTGGTTGTCCATCTTTGGCGTCGGTGTCCAGAACGGACTTATCAGCATCTCGGAGTTATACGTCATGATGTCGCTGATGAGTTTCGGGTCGAGCGTCGACTCCATCGTTCTCAAAGAAGTCAGAATTCGTCCGATGAAGTTGTCGAGCGGCTGCATCAGGAAGGCGTCGGAGAGCATGTCACGATGGAATTCCTCCGATTTCTTGCTGATCAGAGCCACCATATCGCGCTCGTTGAGCTTGTTTTCCGGGTCGAAAAGCTGCGGAATAACCATCTTCAGCGGATATTCGTAGGATTTCAGGAAGTATTTGATAATGATACGTCTGACATCCTCAGCGATGAACTGGAAGATGTTGATATACTGCCCAAACGAGAAGCTTCGCGAGGTCAAACTGTAGCGCAGCATGTCGAGTTTCGAGTTGAAGCTCTGGTTGGTGATGCCGTCGAGTGCAAGGCCGTCGCGGAAATATCGCAAAATGATGTAAATCTGATTCATCGTGCGCTCGGAGATGTACTCGAGGTTGATGCTTTGCACCACCTTCTCCATGAGCTGTGTCGCAACTCGTTCGAGCCTGAAAGTCAAGCCCATAGCCTCGAATTTATTCTCACGATAGGTACCGTACATCGACGGAATTCCGATGGCGATATGGCGCTTATGATAGATATTTTCCCAGCCTTCGCTCTGTTCAGGACTGAAAATTATCTCCTTCAGCTTGCTCATGAAAGCATAAATCATGCTCAGCGACTTGCCGAAATTCTTTTCTTTATAAACCTTCTCAAAATCGTCGATGTCCTTGTCGGGAATGAACGGGAAATTGCGAAGATAGGCGAAGATATTGACACTTTCGAAGCTGTATTTCTCGCGAAGATAAGCGTAAAGGTCGCGGATATCCATCAAACGAAGGTGCTCGCGCTGATAAAGCTCGTCGTCGAGGTTGATTTTATCGGCAGCCTTACGGATAAGACTTTCATAGTCGTCGCGCGAAAGCATCAGAATATCGTCAGGATTCAGACATGATATCTCACACATCGTCTGAACGAGATTATGCACATGAATGAACCAAGTGCTTTGCTTATCAATGCTTTCAAAGACATTATTAGGCAAAATCGACTTCAAAGCATCGAGGTTGCCGTCGCTCCAGAACTGAAAAACGTCGAAAGTGAGGTCGATAAGGGTGTTGTTACTCTCGGTGTGCACCTGTTTACGCAGAAAATGCACGAGCTTATCCTGACGAAGCGAGATCTCGTCCATATTGGTGGTGACGTTGCGAATCTCGCCCTCCGCCCCTATCTCATTGAAATACACAGGGAAAATGCGCGAGAGCTGTTTAACCTTTTTATAATAAGGCGAGATGTTGGAATTCAAAATCTTCGTAATCTCACGCTGGAAAAGGTCGGTGTCGCTGATAAAGATGCCACCAAGTTTCAGGTTGACAATCAACGAAGAAAGCAGCTTTTCCAATGGCGTTTTAGAGTATTCGATGAGCTCGAGCCACACACGGATATTCTTGATATGGTCTTTATTTACTGACAGTTGCCAATCCTCATTAACAAAAACATTGCCCGGCGTGATGAATCCAAACTCGATGAGGCGTTTCTCAAAATGGTTGACGATTTCCTTCATGTCGGTGTTATCGACATTGATGATTTTCTTACCCAAAGTAAGTTGAAAATCAAGCACCGCCGAGCTGTAGTTCTTGCGCAACTCCTTGGCCAGACTGAAGATTGTGTCGATAAACGGAATCAGCTCATCCTGCGGCATCTCGTCGATGGCATCGCGCATCATGCGGTCCATGTTCCAGATGAGACGCTCGCGTTGGCTTTCCATGCCAGGCAGATGCAGCAGATAAAACACATAATGGAATTTCGTTATAAAATGCTCAAAACGGCCTTCCGACTCGGTAAAACGCTTCGCAACCTGTTCAAAATTAGGCATTTCCGCCAACTTATCCCAAGAATCTGCCGCTTTTAAATCGTTATTTAAACCATTGAAATATGGCTCTCCAACTTCATTAATTATTATGTTTTTCTCATCAGCGGAAAGCAGATTTCCATTATCAGAAACCCATTGCTCGACCTCCGATGTCGACTGCCAATAACTGTAATTTTCCTGCAACATCATGTGCAAAATATGGCATGCCGAAGCGTTGAAGGCCTCATCTTTTGCTACACAATCCAGATAACGCTCAGCATGTTTGGTTGCTAGTATGTAACAGTCTTTATTTGTCTCAAATCTATCTTCCAATATATTGAAAACCAATTCAACAAGCATTGAGTGCTTAGGCGATTTTGTTATCACCTGATTGGCAAATTCCATCAAGGTAACAACAATATTCAGCCTTAGTTTCAGCGCCACTTCAGGTTTCAGAAGACTTCTCATCATCTCGAGAGGCAGCTTCAGCGTGTCGGCTGGCACATCATCGCGAGTGTAGAACCAGAAATCGTCCATCAGAATCTTGCGCAGCTCCTCTGTCACGAATGTATGGTTCGATAACGGATGATGGTATTCGGTGATGCATTCCGAAGCACGCTTGTTGATTCCGAAGTAGCTGGCACTCAACGCAATAAACGCCTTATGATCTTCCGGAATAAAAATATCCTTGTATCGTGTTTGAGCTAAATTAGCCTCTAACGCTTGGGATTTGAATGTCTCGCTCATGATTTAATCAAAAAATATTGTTGCAAAGATAAGAATTCTTTTCCAAATCTAAAAGAAATCTTTTTCTATCCAATCCGCCGCCGTATCCGGTTAAAGAACCATTGCTTCCGATGACTCTGTGACAGGGAGCTATTATTGATATCGCATTGACAGCGTTGGCGTTAGCAACAGCTCGAACTGCGTTTGGCATTCCGATTCGTTGAGCTAAATCACCATACGAAATCGTTTTTCCGTAAGGAATTTTCAGCAATTCGTTCCAAACTTTTTTCTGAAAATCGGTTCCGACAAATAATAAAGGAATATCAAACTCACGACGTTTATTTAAAAAGTACTCGTCAAGTTGGTATTTAGCCTTTTCAATATCATCTGAAGAGCCTTCAACATAGTTTGCATTCAGAATTCTTTGCAAACGTTGGTCAACAGAAGCACGCCTACGGCCATCAGCCCAATCGCAAAGGCACAGCTTGCCATCAAAAGAGCCGAGAATCATTTCTCCGCAAGGAAAAACATACTTCTCAATTTCAATTTTATTTTTCCATCCAAATGATTGCACCTGTCGTATCTATATAAGCCATTTTATCACCAATCATAACTTTAGCCAGTCCATCCCTAAAATAATCCGCATCATCAAACTGCATTTCAATAACAAGACTACCTGTCTTATCAATAAATCCAGCTTTCCCTCTATGAATTGCTCTCACTATTGAAAAACCTTCTTTAAAAACTGATATGTTCTCATACTCAAGATTTTTGATGACATAGTTTCCGCTTTTATCAATAAAACTTGTCTTTCCATTCACCACAACGCGAGCCAATCCATCATAAAAACCAGTAGTCAATTCATCAAATTGTGGCTCAATGACAAATTCTCCCGTCGTACCAATAAAACCGTATTTGCCATCATAGGTTTCTTGAACTAAAGCTAAACCTTCCTTAAAATCATCAGCAAAATAAAATTTAGGCTCAATGATCATTCTACCTGTCTTATCAATGTACCCCTCTTTATATCCATGTATTCTGCAACAGGCATGATCCAATTCATTGGTTATATCAAAAAAGACAGCCAAACCATCAGAAAAACAATAACCGGCGAAACTATGTTTAACCTTCAGCACGGTTCTCCCTGAATAATCAATATATTTGTATTTATACATGACTTTTCCAAACCATATATGCCATGTACTAACACGAGCATATCCTTCGTGAAATTCACACAAATCACCTTTGTCACCATGTATAGAATATATCGTTTTGCCTGTTTTATCAATAAGTAGTTGTTTATGTTTCTCAAAAACTAAGGCATATCCCTCATTGAAATCATAACATCTGTCAAATTGCGGTTCAATCACGTTATTTCCCGACTTGTCAATAAAGCCCAATTTCCCATCAATTTTAACACACGCTAAACCTTCAGAGAAATAACCAGCCCTATCATATCTCGGAGATATAACAACCTCACCGTTTTTGTTCATATAACCATATTGACCGTTTTCTCTTATTGGATACAATGGTTCATCTGATTGTATTGATTGCGACTTACAATCAAAACTATTTAAAAGCAATAGCGATAATGCCAACAGAGTAATAATCTTTTTCATATTATTAAGTTTTTTATTTTCATTGCAAATATACAAAAAAAACATATCTTTGCACAAAATTTTCAATTAATTATCATCATGAAAACTCGCAACTTACTACTAATCACATTCTTAACAATATTTTTCGGCACAAATAGCTTCGCGCAGATTCAGAATTTCGAATGGCAGAACGTGCAACGCCAATATCTTGTGCGCACTCCTGAGAACTACGAGTCGCTTCCTGTAATGTTTTTCCTGCACGGTTTGGGCGACAACATTACTCGTTTGGATAATGAGTTCCATTTCCAGCAGGTTGCCGATAATTACGGCTGGATGGTTGTCATTCCGCAGGCCTTGAACGAAGGCTACGGCTCCATGTGGAACGCAGGCCTCACCGCCAGCACCACCAATGATTCCGGTTTCTTGATGGCATTGCTCGACTCATTGGCAGTGCAATATCCTGTAAATCAAGACAGTATATTCTTCACAGGCTTCTCAATGGGCGGTTTCATGTCGCACCGAATGGCAATCGAACATGGCGACCGCATAAACGCAGCGGCACCTGTCAGCGGACTTATCACCACTTACATGGCGAACCACACCGCTGTAGCTCCAGTCAGAATTCTCGACATCCACGGAACCAACGACCCTGTTGTGGGTTACGACGGCGGCTCGGAATATTTCGGCTATCAACTCGGTCTCAGCGTTGAAAACATCCTAAATTATTGGATTAACGCCAACGTCTGCACCAACGAGCCAATAATTGACACCCTGCCCGACACCCAAAACGACGGACTGCGATTCGTGGAATACGTCTATCCCGGCACAAAAGAGCTGCGCCATCTGAAGGTTCTCGGCGGCAATCATTCTTGGTATCGCAATGCCAATCAACACGATATCGACTACATAACTTATATCCACGACTTCTTCACAGGGAAAATCTCGCATAACAGCGTCAACTCCCCGACCACAGGAAGTCTGAATGTTTATCCTAATCCAACGTCAGGACAAATCAAAATCGAGTTGGAATCGCCGGCAACAATAGAAATCGTTGATATTCAAGGGCGTACAATCATTCAAAAGCAGCTAGAATCAGGCATAGCATTTATTGATTTGGGTGGAATCCAAAGCGGCGTTTATTTTCTGAAAGGAAACGGCGCAACAAGCAAACTGGTTATAGAATAAGAATCATGTCATACATTTACGAATATCCCCGTCCCGCTGTCACTGCCGATTGTGTTGTGATAACTCGTGATGACGAGCCCAAGGTACTATTGATACAACGCGGCAACGAACCGTTCAAAGGACAATGGGCGTTCCCTGGAGGCTTCATGAACATGAACGAGACCACAGAGCAATGCGCTGTAAGGGAACTCGAAGAAGAAACAGGCTTAAAAGTCAGTAAAATTAAGCAAATCGGAGCATATTCAAAGGTCGACAGAGACCCTCGAGGACGAACAGTAACTGTTGCGTATCTTGCAATTATCGATAAGATTGAAATTGTAAAAGGCCTCGACGATGCCGCCAAAGCACAGTGGTTCCCGATTTCTGCATTGCCGAAATTAGCTTTCGATCACGAAAAAATCATGGCTGACGCTAATAAACTTTATTTGTCTTTAGCACGATAAAACTCCCAAGTGTCGGTGTGACCGTCTTTGTAGATGTAACTCCAAACAAGCTCTTCTTTTGTCAGTTTCGCCAGATTGAATTTGGTCTCGCGACCGATTCCGCCGCTCACCTTATTCACGATACGCTCAGCAAGTTCCAGTTCTTCACCGCAACCATCTCCTTTAGCAGCAAGCAGTTCCATACGGAAGCTATCAGCATCACCCGATGAATAGAAATCATCGCCTTCAACGCGCCACCATCCCGGACTGATATAGTTAAACACCCAAGTCACAGTGCCGCCTTCGTTCAGCGTCACCCGATAAACCTGATTTGCCGAGTCGAGAGCGCTACCATCAGGATAAAAATCCATGGTGCCGGTCTCGTGCACATCAACGTGACCTTCCGCGATGTCATAATTCCAGCCATGCTGGTAGGTATAATGCCCGTCAACTTTCGGTTGGCTGCACGATGCCAACAAACAGGCAGCAAAAATTGCTATAAGTATTTGTTTCATTTTTTCCAACGTTTAAGCATCGGGAAGTACTGCCGCATCATGTCTTTGTATTCGTCCTTTGTCATCGGCTTCGGCATGTTTTTGTTCACCTCGTCAACAAACTGCGCACAGAATTCAATCATCTCGTCCATGGTGCAATCGTTGGTAAACTTGCCGTTCTGATAGCAGTACATGCAGTAATCTTCATTTTTGCTTCCATCGGCATTGGTGCCGCGATTCTCATCATTCAGAGGCATTCCGCAACTCTGACAAAATTTAATTTTTTGCTCCATAGTATTATTTGTATTATATTGATTTTCAATAAATAATTTCAGGTTTTTATTAAACATTTCAGGCTGTTCCATATGTATAAAATGGCCACAAGATGTCAGCTCAATATAATCCAGATTAGGATATAAAGCCTGCATTTTCTGCTCATTGTCTGGGTCCAGACCGCTGTTTTGGGCGCAGATGACCATCACAGGTTGGCAAATCTGCTGATTGTTCCACCATTTTCTATCCACTAAATTTTGCATGGTACTAGAAGCCACATATTGAGGTGTCTCTGGCATCACCGACATGGCATAATCCGTTATCTCCTGTGGTGTGTCAGGACCAGCCAGCGACATCACAAAACCAGTGATGACATCACGACAATCAGGACCGTCGAAGGCATGCCCGAAGCCCTCTACAGCTTCAACATATTCGTGGGTCTCCGTGCCATCGTAAAAACAATAAACACCGTCAATATCAACCAAAGCGCCATTATGAACAGCGGTCATCATGGTCTGACGGCATACAGGCGTTCCAAGACTATGACCCACGAAGATAACAGAATCTACACCATTGGAATCAAGCACCTCGTCGATAGCGTGAGCAAAGAAATCGAGTGTATAATCCACATGCGGCTTGTCGCTCTGACCGTAGCCCGGCAAGTCGATGAAAACCAACCGCACATCTTCATCGCGGAAAGCCTCGAACTGTTTCTCCCAAGTGTTCAAATCACAACCAAAACCGTGAACAAAACATATTGTCTTGCCGCATTGACCGTAAGTTTTATAATGAACGTTAATGCTGTCGTCGACAATGACAAAATTGGACTTCAAATCTTTGAGTGTCTGTGGTTGTTTATCACAACTCAACATCATCAAGATTATTGACAATAAATAAAGTATTTTTCTCATGATTTCAGATTTTTCAATGCTTCAGGATTATTTCCGACAACCATTGCAACTGTTTTGCAAGCGTTAAGTTCGTTGCAGTCACCACAAGTTTCGAAGCCTTTTTTCATGGCGCACTGCCTGATTTGGCAAAGCTTGTCGCAAAAAACAATTTTCATGCCATCACAACGGCAGCCTTCACAGTTGATTTGCTCCGGCAGAATGGTGATTTGATTCAACTCAGACCACAGCTTTGCCGTCTTTTCACGCAAAGCATTGTCGTTGTTCTTGGTGGCAATAAACGCGTCGCATTTTACACAATTCAAGCCACAATAAGCAATCATATTGTTTTTAAGTTTCATTACTTTTACTGGTCGGTCAGCGCCGACTACAAGATTCGGACAAACGGTCACTATGCCTGTATCTTTGAATCCACACTTCTCCATCACCTTGCCAGATGCGGGGTTTTCAGGGAAATAATCGCCCCAAATAGCATCGAAGTTTTGCACGTTGAAGCAATAATCAATAACTAATCGAAGTGCTTCAGTGCAAATTCCTTTTCCCCAGTAAGGCTTGGCAATCCAATAGCCAACCTCGCATTCGTTTTCAGCAATTTTCAAGTTTGAAACGCCTGTTCGGAGAACTCCTATGCATCCGATAATCTCGGATGTCATCTTTAACTCGATTGCCCAAGTGTCTTCGTTGCTGAAGAAGTTTTTTATCACTTCTCGGCTCTCCTCCACGCTTTTATGCGGTGGCCATCCAGCCCGAGGTCCTACATCAGGATCTGAAGCGTATTTGAAAAGCGCTTCGGCATCGCTTTCCAGCCAAGGACGAAGCAATATTCTATCTGTCTCCATCATTTACTTTTCTTTTCTCCAAAAACACACCATCTCACAAACGGGATTCTTTGTAAAATCTCGTAAAGCAAAGGCGAAATCGTGAACACTGCGAGCGTCAGGATGAGATACATCGCAAATGGTGGCAACTGTCCTCTCATGTTGAAATACATATATGAACCGACGCTTGCAATTACCAGATAATGAACGATATAGAGGCCAAAACTCGATTTTGTCATATAACCGGCAAACTTTCCGGTGCAGTCGAATTTCGCCTTGAACCAACCAATCATCGCGAGGCACATCAGCCAGCCGTAAAGGCAGTTGAGCCAGCTTCCCATATACTGCGGCGTGGTGTTGTCCTGTCCAAAAGTTGTGATAATCAACGCAAAGCCTGAAACGACAGCAGCCACCATCAACGGAATCCAATATTTCGTAACTTTTTCCTGAACCTCGTCGTGAGAGAATACAAAATATCCCATCAGGAACGGGAAAATGTAGAAGAATGGTTTATAAAGATTATACAATCCGTCAAGTGATTCAAGTCGCGGATTCATAATCAAAGTCTGCTCGCCGAGCCAGAAAAGCACGCCAAGCAACACAACCACCACAATGTTGGCTTTGCCACACAAGTTATAGAATTTATCTTTGCCATCAATAGCTCTGATTATCAGCAAAATAATTCCCAAAACCCACAGCAGCTGTATAAACCAAAGCGGTCCTATACCGTTCACCGACCAGACGAAATACTTAATAGGTTGTGGAACTTGCGCTAAAACATCGGTGCCACCCACTCGAACGTTAAAATAGCCAACCATCCATTGAAACACAAACAATCCGATAGTTCCAGGCACCAAAAGTTTACGTGTTCTCGACTTAAACCACTGTCCTGCTGAGCCTTTCTCCAACGAATATCTCGAGCCGATTCCAGCCAGCAAAAACAGCATCGGCATGAACCAAGGATATAGGATATACATCAGCACGTCCTGGTATTGCGGACCGTCGCCGAAGCCGCCCACACCACCAAAGACACCTTTATTATTATAGAAATATACCACATGGTACAGAAGCACTAAAAGCACTGTCGCCCAACGCAAATTGTCAATCCAATGTTTTCTCATTTTTTAAAATTAATATTTCTCAACAAAATCTGTAATCAAATTGAAAATCGGCTCGTATGTTACGAAGATCGCACTGTCGTAGGTGTCGTAAATCGTATGATAATACTTGAAAGCGTCGCCGTTTTCGTTCTCAAACAACATGCACGGCACATGACGCTCGGCAAACGGATAATGGTCGCTGTTTGCTGCCAGCTCGCCACGGTCTAAAGCCTCGAAATAATGCTTTTCGCCATTGATTTCCTCAAGCATAGCGAATCCGCGGTTACCCTCGTCACTAACTTCGCAATACTGCACAGGGTTGTTGTCGCCAATCATGTCGATGTTGAACAAATACTTGATCTGCTCGAGCGGCACTGTCGGGTTGTCGACATAAAACATCGAGCCGTTCAGACCTGAATCCTCGCCCGAGAACGCAATGAAATACATGTCATATTCAGGCTTGTTCTTTGCGTAATATTCAGCCAAAGTAACGATGGTAGCGGTGCCCGACGCGTTGTCGTTTGCGCCCGGATAATACACGTCTCTGCCAAGGTTGCCAAGGTGGTCATAGTGCGCCGTGAACACAAAGCAGCTGTCGTGTTTCTCGCCGTTGACCTTCGCAATCACGTTGAAAAGCTCATAGTTTTCCAAAAACTCGTTGTCGATATCCAACTTCACGTTTTTCACGCCTTCGATAGCCTCTGGAGTTATCCAAACAATCGGTTTGCCCATCACACGACTGCCGTAAGCCTTGTAAAACTTTATCGGCGACGTCCAAGTCTGGATAAATCCAGCATTTGGTGAATCAGCCTTATGCAGCGGCCTGAATTCAGGATGGTTATACATATACCAGAAGTCGCATACCACCAAGCAGTTGGCGTTTTCCGGCTTCGCCAGATCTTCATACATCTTTTCAGCATCAAAATTCAATGTATCTACATGATACACAGGAAATTCGCCGTGTACGCCCGGTGAATATTCTCTCATTGCAAAGTCAACGCCAGGAGTGAGCTGTTTTCCGTCAGCCCACATCTCCATGTTTCCGCAAAAAGTGTTGATATTGATGGTGAAAGGCTGGCAAACGACCTCGTCGACGCCAACGTTCTTGAACTCCTGCTCAAGGTATTGTCCAGCCATGTTCGCACCGTCACGGGCATATCCCCTGCCCTGATACTTCTCGGAACTCAGCTCCTTAACAATATCTTTGTAATGTTTCAAATTCGGTCCTTTCGGCGACTTTGTGCACGCCACCAGCAAAACTAAAACTGATAATAAAAAGCAAATCTTTTTCATGGATTACAATTTTTTATTTTTGCAAAAATACAAAATCTTCACTCTCCATACTTCATTCTTAAAACTTTTTACTATTTTTGCCTCGAAAATAAAGTTTATTTAACAATTTCTCATGAGCCGCGAGAAAGATATATACAAGACAACCCTCTTGGGTAGCTTCATCAACGCCACGCTGGTGGTGTTTAAGTTCGTAGCGGGAATCTTCGGACACAGTTCCGCTATGATTGCCGACGCGGTGCATTCGCTTTCCGACTTCGCCACCGACATCGTGGTGCTTTTTTTCGTCAAGATAAGCCACAAACCTAAAGACAAATCACACGACTACGGTCACGGCAAATACGAGACGCTCGCCACCACACTGATCGGTGCGGTTCTCTTCCTCGTGGCAGCAGGCATTTTCATCGAAGGTGCCAAAAAGATAGCCCTCTGGAGTAATGGCGACACCTTGACCATGCCTGGCCGACTCGCTCTTTGGGCTGCTCTGGCATCAATAATCTTAAAAGAAATCATTTTCCAATATACCAACCGCAAGGCGAAACGTCTTAATTCTCAAGCGTTAAAGGCCAATGCGTGGCATCATCGCAGCGACGCGCTCTCTTCAATAGGAACCACCATAGGCATAGGCGGAGCGCTCATAGGCGGCGAGCGTTGGGCTGTCCTCGACCCCATAGCCTCTCTGGTGGTAGGCATATTAATTATAAAGGTGGCATTCGACCTGATTAAAAACGGCGTCGGCGACCTCATGGAGCAGTCACTGCCCGACGACGTCGAGAATGAGATAATGGAGATAGTGAAATCGGTGCCTGAAGTCGTTGAGCCTCATGAGCTTTGCACCCGACGCATCGGAAACCGTTATGCCATCGAGATGCACGTGCTAATGAACGGCAACATGCCTCTGAAGGAAGCTCACGATAAGACATCGGAAATTGAGAATCTCCTGAAACAAAGCTACGGCGACGACACACATATCGTCATTCACGTGGAACCTCTTGAAGAATAAAATTTTGAAAAAATTCTGTCAGAAAGACATCACATATCAATAAATTTGTAACTTTGCAGATTGATTGGTTTTTTGATTTAAAATTCATTAAAATTAACATAAAATGGAAAAGATTAAAGTAGGTATCAACGGTTTCGGTCGTATCGGCCGCAACGTTTTCCGCATCTGCTGCGAGCGTCCTAACCTCGAGGTTGTGGGCATCAACGACTTGACAAGCACCAAAGTTTTGGCACATCTTCTGAAATATGACTCAACACAGGGTAAGTTCCCTGGCACAGTGGAATACGACGAATCAGCATTGATAGTCAACGGAGTACGCGTTCCTGTCACAGCTGAACGCGCTCCTATCAACATCAAATGGAGCAAGACTCCTGACGTAGTTGTCGAGTCAACAGGTATCTTCCGTTCAAAAGAAAGCGCAAAAGGCGGCTACGGCGACCACCTCAAAAACGGTGCCAAGAAAGTCATCCTCTCTGCCCCTTCAAAAGATAAAATCGATGCGACTATCGTGGTCGGAGTCAACAACAACGAACTCACCGACGAGATCGAATGCGTCAGCAACGCTAGCTGCACCACAAACTGCTTGGCACCAGTAGCTAAGGTTCTCAACGACCGTTTCGGTATCGAACAAGGTTACATCACAACAATCCACAGCTACACCAACGACCAGGTCATCCTCGACGGTCCGCATAGCGACCTCCGCCGCGCACGTTCAGCCGCCATGTCACAGATCCCGACGACAACAGGCGCCGCCAAAGCAGTGGGTATCGTAATCCCTGAACTCAACGGCAAACTCGACGGCATCGCAGTGCGCGTCCCTACCCCTACCGGATCACTCGTCGACCTCGTGTGCACACTCAAAACAGAAGCCACAAAAGAACAGATCAACGCCGCAATGCGTGAAGCCGCTGAAGGCCCGATGAAAGGCGTTCTCGAATACACCGAAGATGAAATCGTAAGCGTCGACATCATCCATAACCCGCATTCTTCAATCTTCGACGCCCAAAGCACAATGGTCATGGGCAAGATGATCAAAGTGATGTCATGGTACGACAACGAATGGGGCTACTCAAACCGCATGGTCGACCTTATCGAAATGATGAAATACTAAAATTTATCGGTATTTTTAATAAATTGATTGTAGAGACGCCATATTATGACGTCTCTACTTTTGATTTTTCCAAACAACCAAATGATTGATCCTCAACCTGTTATTGCCATTAAAAATCAGATTCTTAAAAAACCTCTCAAGAAACCTGAAGTCATAATCCACGCCAATATCCTGATTCTTATAATTCGCCCTCACCAACGCGTTCCTGAAATACCACGACTTCTCCGCAAAAACATCATTATTCACCTCATACCCCATCGAACGAAGATATTGTATCATAAAAACCGCTATCGTACAAGTATTCCCGACATGAAATGGATGAATAAGCCATAAATTTGAAGCAAAGACACTGATATGTCTCACCTTTCTCACATCATTCAGCCCGTCATAATCAAAAACAGATTCATTCCGAAGGTCACTCTCCACTGCTTCGCACACGTTCTTCCCCTCAAAAAACCTCATAGTGTCGCCATTGAGCAGCCATTCTTTCTTTTCAAGATTATTATCACGCAGCGCTCCGGCATATTCCGACACCCCTTCAAAAATGCGTCTGTGTATCGAAATCAGACCTTCAAGGTTGAAACTGAATGAGTTATCCGACAGAACACTTTTTATATTCGCCACCTCCCTATCAGCTTCCTTCTTCATGAAAAAATCTTTTGCCCGACGCGTCTTACCACGATAATATCTTTCAATCAACATCGGCACCTCCGGCATGGAAATCTCCCCTTCTATATTTCGTTTCGCCAGTTCCAGAAGATATTTCGACGTCTTAAGCCCGTCAGTGGCCATCAACCCTATCGCAGTCCTCCACGCCAAAGCACACCTCCTGCCAGCCGGCTCCACATTTCTCACAAAGTCCTCGAACTGTTTCTGTCGCATAACTGAAACTTTTAAAATAAAAAAAGCCGCTCTCTCAAGCGGCCTTCATATCATATTTTTTATTTTATCTTGCTTATCAAATCCGGCAGCATTCTCACACAAGCCATCTCTCTCCATTTCTTCTTAGCTTCCATTCCTGGCATGCCGAAGTATGTAACGCCTGGCTCTGTATCCTTGTCAATAGCTGTGTAAGCCAAGATTGTAGTGCCTTCTGCAACAACAAGGTCTTTGTTGACTGCCGACATCGACCAGATCGAGACGTTGTCCTTCACTCTCGAAACGCCACCGATTGCGCAGTGTGCTCCGAGGAAGCAGTTCTTGCCGACCTTTGCGTCGTGACCCACCTGAACATGGTTATCAGTCTTGGTGCCTCTGCCTATGACAGTGTCGCTGGTGACTCCGATATCGATGGCACACAAAGCTCCGATTTCAACATCGTCCTCAATCACGACTCTGCCGCATGACTCGAACTTCACCTGACGGTCCTTGCCGCGATGCTGGAAGTAGCAAGCGTCAGCAGCAAGCACTGTACCACTGTTGATGATGACATTGTCACCAATGACAGTCCAGTTGTTGATTGTCACGTTGGCATGGATGATGCAGTTCTTACCGATTTTCACATGATCTGCCACAAAAGCACCCGGCTCAATGATTGTACCTTCACCGATCTCAGCCTTTGGGCTCACCATCGCTGTGGCAGGCTCAAATCTGCGATACGACAAGATAATCTTGTTGAACGCGTCAAACGGACAATCGTGGACTATGAGAGTCTTTCCCTTCGGGCATTCCACATCGCCATTGTTGATAATGACGACTGTAGCGGCCGATTCGAGCACTCTCTGATAATATTTCGGATGATCGACGAAAGTGATGTCACCCGCCTCAACCTCATGAAGCTCGTTGAGCCCCGTGATGACTTGGTTCGGATCACCGATAACCTTGGTGGCACCAATGAAATCAGCGATGCACTTTACCGTCGTTGCTGGTTCAATTCTCATATTATTCTCTTACTCTTTCAGCGTACTCACCAGTACGTGTGTCAACTCTAATTTTATCGCCTGTGTTGATGAACAATGGCACTCTTACCTTTGCACCTGTCTCAACTGTAGCCTCTTTCATTGCGTTTGTTGCTGTGTTGCCCTTCTCGCCTGGCTCTGTGTAAGTGACCTCGAGAACAGTCTTCACTGGAAGTTCAGCAAACAACACTGTGTCGGTTGATGTGTCGAAAATAACATCGCAAACATCGCTTTCCTTAAGGAAATCAACACCCGTAATAAGATCTTTCATAAGAGGGATCTGCTCGTAGTCTTCCTGATTCATGAAAATGTAATCATCACCTTCTTTGTAAAGATACTGATACTGACGATGCTCAACGCGAACGTCTTCAAGTTTTTCACCGATATCGAAACGGCGCTCCAATGTACGGCCGTCAACTACGCTCTTCAGTTTGATACGCATGATAGTGTTACCTTTGCCTGGTTTCACATGCTGGAAATCAACGCAAAAATAAAGTTTACCATCCATTCTGATGCAGCTTCCAATCTTAATGTCTTGTGAGTTAATCATATTACGAATTTTTATTAAGTTACTGAATTTGAATAATTTACATCATTTTCAAGCTAAATTTCAGCTCAAAAGTCGGTGCAAAGATACAAAATATTTTTTATATTATAACAATATCCTTTAAAATTTCCTTCTCAACCCTCGAATTGAGTTTTTTCAACAACATCGACTTGGCAAAAAGCAGCTCGTTTTTCAACGAGTCAGCATCAACTTTCACGTAAAAAACACCGTTTCTGATGCTGGTTTTCAAAGTGTGCGCCGCAATGAAATCACCGACCACGACTTTCCACGAGTCAAGAATCCGTTGCTCGTCTAAAGCGTTATCTCTCTGATTCTCATGATAAAACGCCTTTATCATATCACCCAATGTCGTCAAATTCGGATCACTCATCAATCTTAACCCTTCCTTGTTCTACCTCAAAAATTTTATGGTTTCCCTCAATGTTATCCAAAAGATACTGAACCCTTTGTCGTTGAGTATCAGTGATAAACACCTGTCCGAAATAGTCATTTCCAACCAATTTCACCAACTGCGCCACCCTGTTGTCATCCAACTTATCAAAAATATCATCCAAAAGCAAAATAGGTTTAAAACCTATCTTCTGATAGTTGAAATCGAACTGCGCCAACTTGATGGCTACCACAAACGACTTCTGCTGCCCTTGCGAACCAAACTTCTTAACCTGATGATTATCAATTAAAAACACCAAGTCATCCTTGTGAATTCCTACGTTGGTATACGACGAATATCTGTCCTTCTCCTGACTTTCCTGCAGCAGCTGCTCCATCGGCTTCTCATGCAAAGCGCTCTCGTAAACAATATCAACTTTTTCAGAAGTACCCGAAACAATATCGTAATATCTCTGGAAAATAGGCATAAAATCTTTCAGAAACGCCTTTCTCTTCTCGAAAATCGGCGTCGCGTAACGCACCAGCTGCTCATCCCAAAGACTCAGCAGGTTGGCGTCGAAAAACCTGTTCTCCCAAAACTGCTTCAGCTGGGTGTTTCTCTGCGTCAAAACCTTATTATATTGCAGCAAATCACCGAGATACACCGAGTCGAACTGCGCAATGACTCCATCAATGAACTTCCTTCGCAAATCGCTGCCGTCGTTGATCAAATCCCTGTCGTAAGGCGAAATCATCACCAACGGAATTTTCCCGATGTGATCAGCCAAGCGCTCATACTCTTTTTTGTTGCATTTAAACGATTTCTTGGCATTCTCCTTCTGTACACACGAAATCGTCTGACTCTCATCGTTATCGGTCACAAAATCGCCGTGAACAGCGAAGAAATCCTCGCCATGACGTATGTTTTGCTTGTCGGTGGTCGTGAAATAGCTCTTGCAGAACGCAAGGTAATAAATCGCATCGAGAATATTGGTCTTCCCAGCTCCATTAAGTCCCACGAAGCAGTTGATTTTCTCCGAAAACCGCAAATCGGCCGACTCGCAGTTCTTGAAATTCGTCAACTTTAACTCCTTGAGAAACATTTAATTAGCTTTTTTAACAAAACGATTTAAATTCGTGGAAATGGTGATGTAATTCGGCGAACCGTAAACGTGCATCTCTGAACGCGAATAGTTGATGCTGAACTTCCAGATGTTCACGCCCACACCATACGAGAAGCCGCAGAGTCCTTTCTTTGTCGGCGTTTTCAGATTCTGCCGCATGCCGTAGTTATAAGCCGCCCGAAGCACCAGATTCTTGCCTATGTACAACTCACCGCCAAACACAATGTGACGCATCATATTGTCAGCAAACTTGGCGCCTTTAGTCTTTTCTTTCTTCGTGCCTGTTATCGGGTCGACATTGCCCTCCAAATCCAACGGATCGTCGTAACTCAAATCCCATTTCTGGATGTTTTCATAAACCACGCTAAACAAAAATGGCACGTGCTCAAGCTTTTTCGAGACGCCAGCCGAAAGTCTGAACGGAAGCTTATTTCTGTCGCCCTCGAAGTTGGAATATAGCTCGTAACCTGCATTTCGTGCCGTGAGCGACAGCATCCAGCCGTCATCAGTGCGGTAATGAGCGGCCACGTCAACAGCGATGGCAAAAGTCTTGAAACGCTCATATTGTATGCCCGCAAACTTCACGTTGGCGCCAATGCTCCAGTGCGGAGTGAGCTGCCTGCCCCATCCGATCATGATATTGAAATCGGAAGGCGAAAACGTGCCGCCATCAGCATTCCCTTGCTCATCGGCATATTTCATCTTGCCATAGCTATGATACATCACAGTGCCGGTAAAAGTGCCCAAATTCTTGAAACTGTAGCCATATTGAGCCATCGCATGACTGATGTCGGCGTAATAATTGACGTAAGAAAGCACAATATCATTGTGCATGTCCTTGTTAATCAAGGCGGGGTTGTAAATTCCAAGCTGAATGTCAGAGTCGTAAATCGACAAGTCGGTGTTGCCCAACGCAGCCACCCTGGCCGAACTCGTCATGTCAAGAAAACCATATGCGCCATTCGACGTTTGTCCCTGACTATCAACAACAAACATCAACATAATGACAATCGATATAATTCTCTTTATATTCATATTCTTTAATTCGTCATTTCGACTGAAGCGAAGCGTAATGGAGAAATCTCCAAAATCATGTAATGTTATGAGATTTCTCGACTCCCTCCGGTCACTCGAAATGACGTTGAGGGTTTCTACTTCTCGAGAAGTCCCAGTCCTTTTTTATTTATCGCTCCGCTTTCCGTCATCTTCTTCGCCAACTTGTCAAGGATTCCGTTGACGAAAATTCTACTCTTAGGAGTGCTGAAATACTTCGAAATCTCTATGTATTCATTCATAGTCACCTTCACTGGAATGGCTGAGAAGCACACGAATTCGGTGAGAGCCATCTTCAGTATTATCATGTCCATCAAGCAGATACGCTCTTTCTCCCAGTTGTTGGTATTGTCGCCGATAAGCTTGCCAAACTCCTCATCGTGATTGATTGTCTCACGGAACAAATCCTGGATAAACTTCTCGTCGGCATTGGCCTCAGCGGTATCAGCCTTGTAAATAGAAGGAAGCATGGTGTCGACATCAAATTTCTTCATCTCAGTAAAGAAATTGATGAGCATTGAGCTAACTAAATGATAATCATCGCAGAAATAGATACTCTTGTCTTCGTAGAAGTCCTGCAGCACATCCAAATCGGCGAAATAATTGGTGATCATCGTGATGATGAACTTCTTGTCGGATGTGAAATTATCGGTCTTGTCGGCCATATATTTCTTGTATTCCGGCGTCTCACGCATCTTGTCGTAGTAGTTTTTCACCACATCCTGATGATCGGCCCAATTTATCTTCAAAGCACTCTCCTGCTTGCGGAAATCCTTGTTGTTTTCAATCAGATTGAGCAGACGGTTGTCGACATATCTCGTATTCGGATGCAAATCCTCATACTTCGGAATGTATTTGTGCTTGTTTTCAGTGATTTTATTTTCCGCGAAGCGTTTCGTTTCAACAAGAAACGACAGCTGCCAAATAAACAGCTCGTGCAATTTGTCGATACTCTCAAGCAAATGCTTAATACCGCTTGCGATGTTGGTCTCACCCGACTCTATATAGGCATAGAGCGCTTGTAACACTTTAATTCTCAAAAACCTTCTATTCAACATGACTTTAAATTATAAAATGAATTCCAATTTGCAAAAATACAAAAATTAACGTTTCATCAACATCCTGAACAAGATATTAAAATCTTTCAAAACCGTGTAATCACGGGCATACATCACATTAAGCTGCGCCAAGGCCTCATCGTCCAATTCGTCAACCACTATTGAAGCCGGGTTGTAAATTCCTTTCTTTATCTTTGGAAGTCGTTGACCGTCAATGTTTTCCGTCGGACAATAGCCCACCCACGAATAACCTCCGAACAACACTCTGAAGCAGTCGCCAAAAAATTTGAAAGGGTTTTTCACAAACCAAGCCATAAATATCCAGAAAACAATGCCCGAGAACGATGTCGAGAAGTCGAAAAGACGTTTCTTTCTGCGGTTAGGAACCGTGTTAATTGTACGAATATCAACAGTATAGAGGTCGCCGCGGGTGTTTATCGAGTTACTTCCGATAATCGACAAAGTGTCGACCGGCGCGATTTTATAATCAAGATCCGAAGCATGCCACTCCACCATCTTATCGATAATTGCCTGATGCGTGATGTCTTTCGAACAGAAAATTATCTCAGTAATCTTGTAAATGCCGATGATGTCGGGCACCTGTGCAAGGTTGCCAAGGTAATTTTCAGGCACCTCATAACCATTTGTCGGAGCCACCAAACCGATGAAATCAGGCTTGATCGACGTGCTCTTCAAAAGCTGCTCCACACGGTTGGTCTCATCCTGATTTCCAATAACTAAAAAGCGTTTTTTTGCATTTCTACCATATTGAAAATCAGAAAGTTTAAGCAAGTAACCTAAAGTTCTACTTAAAGTCATCTGAAGTTCCATCCAGATGGTTCCCAAAAGGATCAACGCCCTCGAAAAACGCAGACTCGTCGGCAACAAAGCATACAGCACAAGGATGAACACGCTGCCGACCATCACGCCACCTGCCGCCGTCGAAATACGGTATGGCTTATCATAGCCCCCGGTGAAATACGAGGCCGTGAGCCAAATCAACATGTAAATCGGCAAAATGATAGTAAACAGAGGCGTTATCGGATAGGAGCCCACACCATTGTAAATAGTGAAATGCCCCCAGAAATAGCTTATCGTGGCCAGACCGACATAACCGAGCACCGCATCGGTGAATGGCATGTAAATCTTACCGAAAAACTGCGACAGCAACGCCAGGAATGCCCTGAAATATATGGCAAAGTTGATGACAAACGAAAACAGGCGCGCACGGTTCTTCGCGAAGTGTTTCTTGGCAAAAATCTCCATAGCCTTGTAGAAAACCAGCACGTAGTTGACCGTTGTTTTCTTGGTACTCTCCCCTTTATAATGGATGATGCGCGTCTCCGGGAAATAATAGTTCTTATACCCCGCCAAAGTGATGCGGTATGACAGGTCGATATCCTCGCCGTACATAAAGAACGTCTCGTCGAGAAGCCCACATTTATCAAGGGTTTCGCGACGCATAAGCATATATGCTCCAGCCAGAATATCAACAGGATTCACCTCATCGTCAGGCAGATAGCCGAGATGATATTTCGAAAATCGTCTTGAATGCGGAAACAGCTTCGAAAGCCCGAAAATTTTATAGAAAGCCGTCATCGGAGTCGGCAAACCGCGCTTCGATTCCGGCAAAAACTGACCTTTTCCGTCGACCATCTTCACGCCGAGACCGCCTGCATCAGGATGCGAGTCCATGAAAGTCAAGCACTTACTGAAAGTATCGTCCTCAACAACTGTGTCAGGATTCAACAACAGCACATACTCCCCTGTCGAGATCCTAATAGCTTGATTATTAGCCTTCGCAAAGCCGACATTGTCTTTATTTGCTATGACTTTCACCTCAGGAAACTTCGCCGCAAGCATCTTCAGCGAGCCGTCAACAGAGTTGTTGTCAACAACAAACACCTCACCCTCAATGCCTTGCATCGCGCGACGCACAGAATACAGGCACTGCTCAAGAAAATGTTCAACGTTATAATTTACTATGACAACCGAAAGTTTCATCATATCTGTTAAAACGGCAAAGATACACAAAATATTATTGCGATGATTTTTTATTTTGTAAAATAAATTAGTTATTTTTGCGCTTTAATTGCAATGGAAAAATTGGAAAGACAGATTCGGTTTGGAGTTATGGTCGATGGCGACACCGTCGAGCGATGGCAGTATGACACCATTAAACTGTTGATTGACAATGGAATAGAACTGTCTTTAATCATCAAAAACGGTGATAATTCAAAGCCATATAAGTCGTTTGCCGACAAGGCTCTGCATTACCCCTATCGACAGATTTTATTCAGAATCTGGCACCGTTATTTTTTCAAACCAGCTGCAAAACAACGTGTTTCATTCAACGAAGGTTTGTCATTCCAACCGAGCGAAACGAGCGGAGGAACCCCCTCAACGATCACTGTAATGCCACTCTACAAAGGCATTTCAATGTATTTCAAAGACGAAGACATTGAAAAAATCAAATCACTTGATCTCGATTTCATCCTGCGTTTCGGATTCGACATCATCCGTGGCGACATCCTGACGAGCGCGAAATATGGCATTTGGTCGTATCATCATGACGATGAACGAGTTGTGCGTGGCGGCCCTCCCGGATTCTGGGAGTTTATACGCAAAATCACGAAAAACGGCGTCATTCTGCAACAGCTAACCGATGAATTAGATAAAGGATTGATAATCAAGAGATTACAATTCGACACAACATTACATTCATATAAATTCCATCTTAACAGGATTTATCAGGAATCTGTATTTTTGCCGCTGCAAGCTTGTAAAGAATTGATTATCAACGGAAAACTCGAACCGGAATTATCGAAATCGAAGGCGCCGATACTGCATCCGCCTAAGAATTTCATGATGTTGTGGTATTTCTGGCTTTGCATCTGGCGCAAAATCGTGTTCCATTTCAACTATTTCTTCCGTCAGGAGGATTGGAACGTGGGATATTATTACAACGATAACTCCCATGACATTCATTGGCTTAAATCGCCGAAATCCGATTATTTTGCTGATCCTTTCGTGATTTCGAACGACAAAGACACTTACCTGTTTTTCGAATGGTTCTCCAACAAAAACGGCAAGGCCGACATCGCTATAGCGAAAAAATCAGAAAATTTCGAAAAGTATCATAAGATTTCTGATTTCCAAGAACATCGCTCATATCCTTATGTATTTGATTATCAAGGAGAAATATATTGTATTCCAGAAGCAAATCAAACAAATAAAATATCATTGTACAAATTTGAGAATGATAAATTAATATTCGATTGTGATTTGTTAAACGGATGTTTCGTCGATTCAACAATATTGATCCGCGACAACAAATTCTACTTGTTCACAACACCGCAAAAACAATCGCACACCCATTTATTAATATTCGTCGCCGACGACTTGCGCGGACCTTACCGACCGCATTTCAACAACCCTGTGAAGGTCGACTGCAGCAACTCGCGCATGGCCGGAAAAATACAAATAATTAATGAAATTTTAATCCGCCCGGCGCAAAACAGCACACGTCATTATGGTGAAAGTATTACTTTAAATAAGATAATTCAATTATCTGAATATCAATATATTGAAGAAACAATAAAAGAGATAAAACCAGACCCAAACTGGGCGTACAACAAAGGCACACACACCATCAACAGCGATGGCGAGATCACCGTGTTCGATGCCAAAAAATTCACATTCACTTGGAGAGGATTTGTTCAACAAGTCCGCCAAAAACTGCACAACTGAATAACTGACTAACTATGATAAAAAAGATTTTCGGCACTTTCGGCACCCGCATCCTCAATGCTCTCTGCAACTTCGTGACGCTGTGGTTCGGCACCCACTATCTCGGCGCTGAGGCTTGGGGCATAGGCGGCATAGTACTCATCGACGTGTCGATTCTCCTCATAGGCGTTGAGTTTCTTGCAGGAAGCGGCTTGATATACTTCACTCCAAGGAAGTCGTACCGCACTCTGTTCAAGATTTCTTACATATGGAGCGCGCTCATAGTGGTTTTTTACGCGCTTTTATTCTATCTTTGTTCGTTTATTCCTGCCGGTTTCAGTCATCATTTTGCAAAATATTTCGGCGAAAGCGCGGAGTTCATCCCCGAAGGTTATCACACCATGGTACTGTTGCTGGTTTTTATTTACAGCCTTCACAATTTCAACCTCGCCACACTACTCGGCAAAGAACGTGTCGGGACCAATAACATATTGTTTATCATACAGTTCATGACACAGATGTGCTCGATGCTGTTCTATATCTTCGTGCTCGACATACGCGACGCCAACGCCTTGGTATACTCACTGCTCACAGGCTACACCGTCGGCTATCTCTGCGGTTTGACACAAATCTGGCCTTACATGCATGACAAAGGCAACGATTCTATGCGCGAGACCATAAAAGAGATGTTTAAATTCGGTACAATCATTCAGCTTTCAACGCTCGTCACCATGCTCAACAAACGTCTTAGCTTCTTGATTATCAGAGGGTTCTGGGGAGACGCGAAAGTCGGCGTTTATAGTGCGGCATCTCAGGTGGCTGAAACTCCGAAAGTGATCGGAATGAGCATCGCGATGGTGCAGTTTTCGAAGATTAGTAACCTGACAAACAATGAATTAGCCGCAAAAATCACCATGCAGCTCCTGAAAGCCGCCATGATTCTGACAGCCATCTGCATCATCATAATCTGCATCATCCCTACAAGCGTTTATTCATGGCTTTTCACCACCAATTTCGCCGAAATGCGCATGGCGATGATTGCATTGGCGCCTGGCATAGTCTTCATAGCGGCAAATATGGTATTCAGCCATTATTTCTCGGGGGTCGACCTGCCGAAACACAACCTCTACGGAGCCATTGTCGGACTTATAGTGACAATTCCTTCGCTCTATCTTTTAATTCCACCATTCGGAATGATCGGTGCCGGTATATCAGCATCACTAACTCATTTAGCCACAATAACCTACCAATGGATAGTCTTCAAGAGAATCAATAAGATTTCTGCAAAAGAATTGTTGGTGACAAAGGAAGATATTAAACTGCTGATTTCAGAGGTGAAAAACATATTCTGATTCACTGTCATTTCGACTGAAGCGAAGCGGAATGGAGAAATCTCGCTCGAAATGACGAGCTAGTGTTTCTTTGGTTGATAAGCTGTGATAACCACAGCGCTGAGAATCAGTACAATACCAATTGCAAGGCGCACTCCGAAAGCCTCATCAAAAACAAATATTCCTATCAAAACAGCTGTTAATGGCTCAAGGGCGCCAAGAATAGCGGTTGGCGTAGCTCCAACGTATTTCGAGGCATAAACCATCAGAACGAGCGACAAAGTGGCTGGAACCACGGCAAGCCACACCGAATAAAACCAGCTCACGGCATTGTGCGGAAGTCGTAGCGGACTGCCGGTAAGCCAAGCAAACACTGCCATTCCGATGGCACAATACAGCACCACATAAAAATTGATTTTAAACGACGACATCTCGAGCGGACAACGGTTCACCACAATGATGTAGATAGCGTAGGTGAGTGCCGAAACGAGCACCAGAATCACGCCTAGGGTATCCAAAGCGCCGCCGGCATCGCTCCAATAGAGCAAAAGCACGCCGACGAGTGATAAAATGATAGCGACAATGGTCTTAATACCGGCTTTCTCCTTGAAAAACAGCCCCATAATCACCGCCGTCATGATGGGATAAGTGAACAAAAGCGTGGAAGCGACACCTGCCGCAATGTATTTAAAACTGAAATACAACGTCATTGAAGACGCTGTAAACAACAATCCAAGAGCCGTAAGTGTGCCGAACTCTTTTTTCGTCACCTTAAGACTTTCTTTCCTGATAATCAATATGATAGAAATGATAATCCACGCCATGCTGAAGCGGCTGAACAGCACAGAATTGGTGTTCATACCCTGCTCATAAAGTTTCAGCGCCCCGAGAGGGTTTGTGCCATAAAACACCGCCGCCAAAATGCCGCAAATAGTGCCAAAAATCTTTTTATTTGAAGTTATTGCCTGTTTCATTAAAATAATTTCCTCAAAAAAACGTGCAAAAATAAGATATTTTTTACTAACTTTGCACAAAGAATTTTTTGAGAACATGGCGGAAGAAATTATTGAAGATAACGTATTGGAAGACAACGAGTTAGATTTTACTACAAATGTAAATCCAGTTGATTATAACGACGACGCGATTCAGCATCTGTCGTGGAATGAGCATATCCGCAAACGTCTTGGCATGTACATCGGCAAGGCGGGCGACGGCTCGGCACACGACGACGGCATCTATATCCTGTTGAAGGAAATCGTCGACAACAGCATCGACGAATTTAACATGGGTGCCGGAAAAGTTATCGAGATAAACATCAGCGACGGCAAGGTGCGAGTGCGCGATTACGGCCGTGGCATTCCTCTCGCCTCTCTCAAAGACTGTATGGGACAGATGAACACCGGCGGCAAATACAATACCGGCGCTTTCAAGAAATCTGTGGGTCTCAACGGCGTGGGCGCAAAGGCAACGAACGCCGCGTCATCATACTTCCGCGCACAGTCGTTCCGCGACGGCTCAACAAAGATAGTCGAGTTCTCAAAAGGTGAACTGCTTTCAGAGTCAGAGTTTCTTCCTACCGACGAGAAAAACGGCACCGAAATAACATTCGTGCCCGACGCCGAACTGTTCGGAAACTACCATTTCCTTATGGAATACGTCGATGAGATGGTGTGGAACTACGCCTTCCTCAACAGCGGCCTGACACTTATCCTCAACGGCCAGAAATATCAGGCAAAAAACGGTCTTCTCGACCTCCTCGTACGCAAAATCGGCAAAACTGAAACATGCGCCTACCCTATCGTCCACATCAAAGAAGGCGATTTCGAGTGTGCTTTCACCCATTCCAACATCACATCAAACGAAGAGTATTTCCCGTTCGCAAACGGTCAGTATAACCCTCTAGGCGGCACGCATCTCAACGTATTCCGCGAAGCTATAGCCAAGACTATCAGAGAGTTCTACAACAAAGAATACGAAACATCCGACATCCGCAGCTCGTTCATCGCAGCCATATCAATAAAGGTCGACAACCCTGAATTTGAAGGCCAGACAAAGACAAAATTCTCGTCAAACTACATGGATAAGGAAAGCGAAATTACCATCAGAGCTTACATCACCGACATCATCAAACGTCATTTCGACAAGTTCCTGCACATGAACAGCGATGTAGCCGAAGCCCTGATGCGTAAGATAATCCAGAACGAGAAGGAACGTAAAGGCATGGCAAACATAAAGAAGCTCGCCCGCGAGAGTGCCAAAAAAGTAAGCCTCAACAACAGAAAACTGCGCGACTGCCGTGTTCATTACAACACCAACCACGAGAAACGCCTCGAGTCGACGCTGTTTATCACCGAGGGTGACTCAGCATCGGGCAGCATCACCAAGAGCCGCGACGCCCAGACACAAGCTGTATTCAGCCTGCGTGGAAAACCACTCAACTGCTATGGCTTGACAAAGAAAATCGTATACGAGAACGAGGAGTTTAACCTCCTGCAGGCAGCTTTGAATATCGACGAAAGCATTGAAAATCTGAGATATAACAACATCGTCATTGCCACCGATGCTGATGTCGACGGCATGCACATCCGCCTTTTGATGCTCACATTCTTCCTTCAGTTCTACCCCGACGTGGTGCGCGGCGGACACCTTTACATCCTGCAGACTCCGTTGTTCCGCGTTAGAAACAAGAAAGAAACACGTTATTGCTACACCGACGAGGAACGTGTCGATGCCATCAAATCACTCGGAACACATCCAGAAATCACCCGATTCAAAGGTCTCGGCGAAATCTCACCCGACGAGTTCAGCTATTTCATCGGTCCTAACATGCGCCTGGAGCCTATCATCCTGCGCCACGACATGACCATCCCTGAACTTCTGAAATATTACATGGGCAAAAACACCGACCAGCGTCAAAAATTCATCATTGACAATCTGAGAATTGAAGACGACTCAAATATCGATAAATTGGAATAAATCTACACTCTAAACTCTAAACTTTTAGAGATATCACTTGCTATCATCGACTCCATGCCGAGTCGCGATGCGGCTTTATCTCCTGCCATGCCATGCATGAAAACACCAATAATTGCTGCCTGTTCAGGAGTATAACGTTGTGCCAAAAGCGATAAGATTATTCCCGTCAGAACGTCACCGCTACCTGCTGTAGCCATGCCAGGATTTCCAGTGGAATTGATATAACAACGCCCATCAGGAAGCATGGTCGTGGTGCCAGCGCCTTTCAAAACGATGATAATTTTGAATTTTTGAGCCATATCTCGCTGAAGATCAACACGTTGCTCTTTATCTTTACATTCTCCGAATAGACGCTCAAACTCCTTGACATGAGGCGTAATGATAGTGTTTTCTGGCAAAATGGATAATAATTCCTTATTTTCAGAAATAATATTCAAAGCGTCAGCATCCAAAACCATAGGAACTTTGGCCTCCTGAATCAATTGTTTTAAAGCGTTAACTGTTTCTTCTGCTTTTCCTACCCCCGGCCCAACTCCAATTGCGTTATATGGCTTCAAATCAGGGACTTGCGAAAAACAACAATCAGATTCGTCAACACTAATCATCGCCTCCGGAAGATATATTTGCAACGGCAGCATCGCCAATTTCGGTAAATGCGTGGTCAACAAACCAACACCTGAACGCAGACACGATTCTGAGGCCAACAAAGCTGCTCCAGTTTTGCCCGTAGAGCCAGCTATCAGCAGCGCATGCCCATATGTCCCTTTGTGCGAATCCTTATCCCGCTTGTGAAGCAATGGCTTCACAAAATCCGAAGTAATTATCGTATTATCCGACACCTTCATAATATCCTCTTACTTGGCATCGCAGACCAAACGTACACTAAAGCCATAGTTACGGTATATGGAATGCCATGTATCCACCATGAATGCACTGAAATAAGCCGAATATGCCTGAGCGTCATCGTAATCGTAATAATCTGAAGACCAGTAATTTCCTGCCGCACCGACCCACATTGTTTCACCACGACGCATACCAGCCGCTGGTAAAAAAACAGCGCCTTTAGCCTCCAAAATATTTGTCCAGTCGTTCTCTGATATAACATTGTAGTCGTATGAGACATCATATGTATTCGCGTAATTTAAAGTATAATAGTCTTCTTTCCAGTTATCAGGAAGCAATATCATACCATCGACATCATTGACAACAGCTTTGGCAAATAATATATTACTTTCGGTCTCCCTTAACCAAAAAACGTACTTCCACTCTTCAATTTTCAATGTACGCCATTTATTTCCGACATTGCCTCCGTTAGAAATAGCATGTTTTCCCCACTCCACGAATGCTGGATAATCTCCATTATTTTCCGATAAGTTCTTAGGATTGTCGCCAGTACCCCATCCAAATAATTCAAACCAGCCTGAATTCATAATATTCCATTGTTTTTCGGCAAATCTCCACTTACCTGTAGAACCTTGGTATTGCAGGTTACCTTTCGAAAAATACACCTGTTTGTTCTCACTTATTGAAAACAAACCATTGATAGCGCCTTCCGGTATCGATGACGAAGGTGTTACACCGCCTGAATTTGAAGAGCTATCGTCGCTTGCTGATTTTTTCTTACAGCCGGTCAAAACTACCGCAATTATTGCTATAACAGATAAAAGTCTAAATAAAGTCTTCATTTTTGTATCCCTAATTCGTGTCGGGCGCAACTGTTTAATAATTTTAAGGTGCAAATATATAAATTATTTTTAAAAAAACAAATTTTTTATTTACTAACTCCGCTTAAACATGTCAATCCAGTCAAAATATTTTTTGTAATTTTGCGGCATGAAAAAAATTAAGCAGCCACAGTTTATCGAAGACGTCGAGATCATCGACGCCGGAGCGGAAGGCATGAGCATAGCCAAGCCTGAAGAAAAAGTAGTGTTCATCCCATTCGGAGCACCAGGCGATATCGTTGATATTCAAGTGTTTAAGAAGAAATCGAATTGCTTCGACGGCAAGATTCTCAACATCAAAAAGGAATCTGACAAGCGTGTGAAGCCAGTGTGTCAGCATTTCGGCCTTTGTGGCGGCTGCAAATGGCAACATCTTGATTATCAATGGCAACTGTTTTATAAGCAGAAGCAGATAAAAGATAATTTCGATCGCATCGGGAAGATTGAATACCCTGAAATGATGCCGATTCTGGGCTGTGAGAAGCAGTTTTTTTATCGCAACAAGCTCGAATACAGCTTCTCAAACCGCAAATGGCTCACCGACGGTGCCCCTGCCGGCACTTATGGCGAAGAGGATTGCAAAGGCTTCGGCTATCATCTGCCAGGCTTGTTCGACCGCGTGATTGACATCGAGAAATGTTATCTCCAGGCCGACCCGTCGAACGATATCCGTCTGTTTATCAAGGACTTCACCATGAATCACAAGCTCTCATATCATAATGTGAGAGCTCATCAAGGCACAATGCGCAACGTAATCATACGCTGCAATGGCAAAGGCGAATTCATGGTCATCATAGTGATAAACGAGGAAAACGACATCGTCAGAAACGAGCTCATCCCTGCCCTTTCGGCACAGTTCCCGCAGATTATCTCGCTGATGCTCGTTATCAACAGCAAGTTCAACGACACTATCTCCGACCTGCCGTTCGAATGCCTCAAAGGCGAGCCTTATCTGGTGGAAACGATGAAGTCGCCTCGTCCGGGCTTCGACGACCTGAAGTTCCGTGTGGGACCTGTCTCGTTCTTCCAAACCAATGTGTATCAGGCGGAAAGACTCTACAAAGCGGCTTTCGACCTCGCAAACGTTAAAGGCGACGAGTTGATGTACGACCTCTACACCGGAACAGGCACCATCGCCTTGTATTTCTCACGTTTCGTGAAACAGGTGGTCGGCATTGAATATGTTGAAGAGGCTATCGTCGACGCGAAAATCAACGAGCAGTTCAACAATATCACAAACACGAAGTTTTTCGCCGGCGACATGGCGAAGGTGCTCACCGACGAGTTCATAGCCGAACATGGCAAACCTGATTTCATCGTCACCGACCCGCCACGCGCAGGAATGGCAGACAAAGTCATCGAACAGCTCAAGAAGATTCAAGCTAAAAAGATTGTCTACGTCAGCTGTAACCCAGCCACGCAAGCTCGTGATTTACAATTACTTGATGATTTATACACTGTCAAGGCAGTGCAGCCGGTCGATATGTTCCCACACACGCAGCATGTCGAAAACGTGGTGCTTTTAGAGCTTAGATAAGTAGTTCAGCACCTCGTCAATATCGAAGTTCTCGCCTTTCACTATAAAATCCGACTGTTCATATATCGGCAGACGTGAATTGTAATGATTTTCAACGTATTGGAACAGCTCTTCTTCTGATTTTCCGTACACCAGCGGACGTTTGCGTTTCGCGTTCATGATCCTATGAGCCGCCGTCATCGGACTGATTTTCACGAAGATAGTGCTGCCGTTCTCCTTCATCCACTGCATGTTATCAAAAAAACAAGGCGTTCCGCCGCCTGTGGACACTACCACATGGTGCATCTCGCCTGTCTTTTTCAAAATTTCTGATTCAAACTTCCTGAAATAATCCTCGCCGTATTTCTCGAAGAAATCCTGCACACAGATGTGATATCTCTCCTCGAACAAATCATCGGTATCGAATGGCTCGTATCCCAGCCTCGCCGCCAGTTTCCGCGAAATCGACGACTTCCCTGAACACATATAACCGATAATGTATATACGATCTGGTAACATTTCTTCAGTTGTTCAGTTGTCTTTTAACTGATTAACTGGTTAACTTAACGGCGTTGCATTTGTTGCTGCTGTTTCTGCATCTCTTCGAGTCGTTTCTGGAAGGCCGATTTTTTCACCGGACGCTGTTTCGCCAACTCGATTTTCTTGCGAAGCTTATCATCATCCAAGAAGAGTCTGAACAAGTACATCTGCAGGAATGTGATGATATTCACCAACATATAATAATAACTCAAACCTGACGAATAGCTGTTGAACAATCCGAGGAACATGATCGGCATGAGATACATCATCACCTTCATTCCCTTCATGCCCTGCTGGTTCGTAGCCGCCATTTGTTTATTATTAATATAGGTGTACAGAATTGTCGTGACAGTCATCAACAAGGTGAACAAACTCACGTGGTCGCCATAGAACGGGATGTTGAATCCAAGATCGAGTATGCTGTCGTATGTCGAGAGGTCGTCGGCCCAAAGGAATGGCTGCTGGCGAAGCTCGATACTTGACGGGAAGAAACGGAAGATAGCCCACAAGATTGGCAGCTGCAGCAACATCGGCAAGCATCCTGCTGTCGGGCTGGCGCCTGCTTTCTTGTAAAGATCCATCACAGCCTGCTGTTTCTTCATATTGTCCTTCTCATCCGGGTATTTCGCGTTGATTTCGTCGATTTCCGGCTTCAAGACACGCATCTTCGCTGTCGATTGATACGATTTGAACGCAAACGGCATCAAAGCGAGCTTGATGATGATTGTAAGCACCAAAATCACGATACCATAGTTCCATCCATAGCTGCCGAGCCAGTTAAACACGTTGACAACAATATATCTGTTGATCCAGCCGACCAGCTTACCGCCAAGAGGAATCTGTTTATCGAGGTCGATGTCGTATTTATCCATGATTTTCAGACTATTAGGTCCGAAATACATCTGCATCGGCATATTGTTAGTCTCTTGGAAAGCGTCAAACGGGACATCAACGCTGGCGTACATCGTCTTAAGATAACGAGGATTTTTCTGTCTCAAATCGGTCTTCATTCCTATGACTGCCGAGTTGAAATTATCCTTAGCGATCAACGAATAGCTGAAGAAACGCTGCTTGAACGACAACCATTTCAGGTTTGCGCGAAGATCTTTCTCGCCGTCTTTCTCGCCACCACGGTTACCGCTAATCGATTCAACATCATCGCTTACAAACTTGTAATATACATTCGAGCCGTTGTAACGGTCAACAGCCTTCTCCTGTTTCAAAAGATCGACATACCAGTCGATTGTCAAGAAATTGGTGTTCGATGCAATCACACTCTTCATATTGACTGTTTTCACATCGAAATCAACCATATATTCGTCTTTACTAACGGTATATGTAAACTCAATATATTGGTTTGGATTCAGCTCATCAGTGTAATCATCGGCGTTAGCTCTAAAACTGAGAATCAACGGCTTATCATCCACGATGAGATTTTCTTCGCCATTATAAACTTCTCCATTGAGATATGGAGTAAAGAATAAATCAATAGTATTGATATTTCTGTTGGCAGCAAAAAATGATAGATTAAACTTCGTTGTATTCTCGTCAAAACCAATAAGTGGAAGAGAATCCCACGTTTTATAGTCTTTCAGCTCCACTGTCTTGACGTAAGCGCCTTTCGAGCTCAAAGTCAACTTCAAGACATCATTCTCAATGGTATAAACATGCTCCTCGCCTGTCGTCGCCGTCGCAAAAACGCCGTATTTGTCACGCACCGCCACGCTCGACATCTCAGCGGTGTTATTTGCTTGATTAGCAATAACTTCCGTCTGTTGCTGTGCTTCCGCAAAACGAATCGAATCCTGAATGTAACGTGCTCTATTTACCTGATAAATCGAGTCTTGATAATGTCTTTGTCTTTCGATCTCCTCTTTTGAAGGCGTCATCCAAATGAAGTAGCCGACAAAAATTCCAATAATAAGGATAATTCCAATAACTGAGTTTTTATTCATATAAAATTTGTTTTCTAAAAATTAAGGTGCAAAATTACAAAAAATTTAATCATCATTTAAAACATGAAGTAAGTTTTTTTTCGAACGCAACCTTAGTTTTTTCAAAGCTTTATCCTTCACCTGACGAACGCGCTCGCGTGTCATGTCCATCATGTAACCGATTTCCTCGAGGGTATAACTTTTATTCGATTCGAGGCCGAAATAATAAATTATCACCTGTCGTTCTTTCTCGCTAAGCACTGATAATGAACGCTTTATCTCAGCCGACTCAAACTCTGACATCACATCTTTATCGGCGTCGTAATTATCTTCAGGCACCACAGTGTCGATGAATGTCAAATCGTCGTCGCTTGTGACAGGCGCGTCCATGGAGACTTCTTTCGAGTTGATTTTTAATATCGCTTCGATTTTTCCCTCCGGCATGTCGAGTTCGTCGGCGATCTCTTTTATCGTCGGTTTGCGTTGATACAGCTGCTCAAGCGAAGAAGCTGTTTTCTTCACACGGCTTAAAAAGCCCACCTGATTCAGCGGCAGACGCACCATGCGCGACTGTTCCGCCACAGCCTGCAAAATAGCCTGACGGATCCACCAAACAGCATACGAGATGAATTTAAAACCTTTCGTCTCATCGAAACGCTGTGCAGCTTTGATAAGTCCAACATTGCCTTCGTTAATCAAATCAGCAAGGCTAAGTCCTTGATTTTGATATTGTTTTGCCACAGAAACCACAAAACGGAGGTTAGCTCTCACCAAACGGTCAAGCGCTATCTGGTCGCCCATTTTTATCTTTTGAGCGAGCTCAACTTCCTCGTCGGGGGTTATCATAGGCTCTTTCGCAATATCGGCAAGATATTTGTCGAGCGCCCCCTGTTCGCGGTTAGTGATTGATTTTGAAATCTTTAACTGTCTCATAATCTGTTGTTTTAAATGTAATTAAATGATTAACGCTTATTTTTTAAAAATCTTATTCTTTTTTTAAAAAATTATTACTATTTTTACATCAAATTTCTTGCCAAACTTTCATTTTTGGAGAATAATTTTTCAATATTATGCAAAACATTGATTATCAAGGAGTTAAATTTAGCAAATATCACGGAGCCGGTAACGATTTTGTCATGATAAATGCAATAAAATCGCCTGTCAGTTTGTCGGACGACGAGGTAAAGGCGATTTGTGACCGCAGAACTGGTGTCGGAGCTGACGGATTAATCATGGTTTTGCCATCCGAAAAATATAATTTCAGGATGAAATATTACAACTGCGACGGCCATGAAAGCACGTTTTGCGGAAACGGTGGCAGATGTATAGCGGCCTTCGCCGTCGAGGAAGGATTGGCTCCGCAACATATTGAATATGAAGCTATTGACGGCATTCATAAAGCCTTGGTGACAAAAAAATCCGACAATGAATTCTTAGTCTCAATCACTATGCGCGATATTGAAAGCTACGATGTGAATGAGAAACGATTACTAATCAACACCGGCTCACCGCATTATGTTACAAGAGTTGACAATCTTTGGAATTATGATGTCAGGAAACATGGCGCAGAGATAAGAAACGACAAAAAAATCTCCACCGACGGCGTCAATGTTGACTTCATGGAAATTATTGACAATCAATTTAATATTAGAACATTCGAACGTGGTGTTGAAGATGAGACATTGGCTTGCGGAACCGGCGTGACAGCATCCGCGATAGCGGCGGCGTTGTGGTATGGTGGCGACAACATCAACATAAAAACGACATTGGCGACACTCAACGTGAAGTTTGAGAAAGTTGGTAATTCAATAAAAAACATTGTATTAACAGGTCCGGCAACGCATGTCTTCGACGGATTTTATATCTTTGCAAAATGATGTTCATTAAAAACGATAAAGTTGCTTTGCGTGTAGCTGAGCCCAACGACGCTGTCATTATCTTCAGCTGGGAAAACGACATGCAGGTGTGGCGTGACAGTGAGACACGTGTCCCCTACTCCTTGCGTCAGATCGAGCAATTCTTATTGAATAACAACAACTTATATTCAGAAAAGCAATTGCGCTTGATGATTGAAGACACGCAAAACGGACAACCAATCGGATGTATTGATATTTACGATTTCGACGACTTCAACTCACGCGCAGGATTAGGCATTCTGATTGATGAAAAATATCGCGGACAAGGTTTTGCAAAAAAAGCAATAGAATTATTATTGGATTATTGTTTTAACACATTGTTACTCAATCAAGTATATGCTTTAGCACTGGCAACAAATATCAATAGTATAAAACTATTCGAATCGTTGGGATTTAAGAGATGTGGAGAAAGGAAACAATGGTATAAAACAGCCGATGGATTCATCGATCAAATTGAATTTCAATACATTAACAGAAAATGAGCAGCTACAGATACGCATATAAGGACAGACGTCGCAAAGACAGAATCAGAAGGCGCAACATCATCCTGATTTTCTTTGTTATAATATGTGCCATTGCGGCTTATTTCGCAAAGAATTATCTGTACATCACAAAACCGATAATTGAAATCGCCGACGGTCAGAATGTATCATTATACATTCCAACAAACGCTGATTATCAACAAGTTAAAAACGAGCTCATCGCTTTGAACGTGTTAAAAAGCAAGAACGCTTTCGACTGGCTGGCAAAGAAAACACATTACGATGAAAACGTACACCCAGGACGTTATGTTTTAACAGACGGTATGACTAACCAACAGTTAATCAACATGTTACGCATGGGATACCAGACACCTGTGAAGGTCGTTTTCAACAATATGCGCACCGTTGAGCAGCTCGCCGGACGCATCAGCGAGCAGATTGAAGCCGATTCCCTATCGATAATAAACGCGATAAACGCGAACGACACCGTTGACGCAACCACTTTTATACCAAACACCTACGAGTTTTATTGGAACACCGACGCTGAAGATTTTGTCGAGAAAATGGCTGTCGAGCACAAAAAATTTTGGAATGAATCGAGACAACAGAAAGCGAAAGAAAAGAAACTCACGCCACGACAGGTCAGCATTTTAGCCTCTATCATCGACAAAGAGACAACCAAAACATCGGAAATGCCAACTATTGCTGGTGTTTACATCAACCGATTGAACAAACGATGGCCATTGCAAGCCGACCCAACGCTTGTCTTCGCTTTAGGCGACTACAACATCCGTCGCGTGCTTGACATTCACAAAAAAATCGATTCGCCTTACAACACATATAAATACGCAGGACTTCCGCCCGGACCGATCTGCATTCCTTCGATAGCCGCTATCGACGCCGTTCTGAACGCGGAAAAACATAATTATTTCTACTTCTGCGCTAAAGACGACCTCTCGGGATACCATGTGTTTGCAAGAAATATCACTGAACATAACAGAAACGCGGAAAGATACAGAAGAGCACTCAACAAAAACAAAATATACAAATGAAAGCATTCAAAGCATACGACATCAGAGGCGTTTGGGGTACCGACCTCAACGAAGAAATAGCTTACAGGATCGGGTATTTCCTGCCCGACGTGCTGCCTGCCAAGACGTTTTTGGTAGGTAGAGACATGCGTTTGTCGTCAGACACCGCTTTCGCGCAACTCACCAAAGGTTTGAACGACAGAGGCGTGAATGTCGACAGCGTAGGACTCTCCACCACCCCATTGATTTATTGGACGACAGCAAAATTCGGCTACGAAGCATCGGTTATGATTACAGCTTCGCACAACCCGTCGAACCATAACGGATTCAAAATCAGTGCTAAAGACGCTAAACCTGTAGGCTACGACACTGGTTTGAACAAGCTCGAGGCATTAGTCGCTTCAGATAAAAAAGCTATTGTCGCAGCCCAAAGAGGTGTCACAAAAGAGATCAACGTTTATGCGCAATATATTGATTTTCAGAAACAATTCCTTGGAGATATCAGCAATCTGAAGGTCGCTGTCGACTGCAGCAACGGAGCATCTAACATCTTCATCAAGCAGCTGCTCGGCGACACACCTTATTATATTAATGACACCCTCGACGGACGTTTCCCGGGACATGAGCCGAACCCGCTTGAAGCTGAAAATCAAGAGCAGATCAAGGATCTTGTCAAGAAAAACAAATGCGATATCGGACTTCTTTTCGACGGCGACGCCGACCGCATCACCTTCATCGATGAGAAAGGTCAGTTTATATCACCAGACCTGATTATCGCCTTTTTAGGCAACTATTTCCTTGGCGAGAAAAAGCAGAAAGGAATTGTGCTTCAAGATATTAGGTCGTCGAGAGCCATCCAGGAATACCTTGGCAGACTTTATGGCGCAAAAGTTGAGACATGGCGTGTCGGCCGTGCCTACGCTGCACTGAAACTCCGTGAACTTGACGGATGTTTCGGAGGCGAGCTCGCCGGACATTACTACTTCCGCGATTTCTATTATTCAGATTCAGGCATCATGGCAGCTTTGTTGGTGCTCAGACTGCTGGCTAAATTCAAAACAGAAGGCAAATCGATGTCGATGATTATCAATGAGATCTCCGGCTATCACAACTCTGGCGAAATCAACTTCACAATTGAGAAGAAAAAAGAAGCCATGGATGCCGTTCGTGACCATTTCATGAATCTCGAGAAGTCTGAACGTTTCCTCGATTTCGACGGCTATCGTATTGATTATCAAGACTGGTGGCTTAACATCAGACCTTCGAATACTGAGCCGTATCTGAGATTTTTGTGCGAGGCGAAAGACGAAAACAAGTTAAAAGAAATCATTGAAACTGTAACAAAGATAGTTAATCAGTTTGTCAGTTAACTGAATAACTAGTTATGAGAAGGGCAATTCTTGCGATATTATTGATTTTCACAACGTTATCAGCCTCTGCACAGGATACGTTAAGAGATGACGCGAAAGTACGCCGCAATGTGAAAATCGTTCTTGGCACCGAGGCCGGACTATATGCCGTCTCGATGACGGGATTATATTTCGCATGGTACGCCGGATATCCACAGTCGAGTTTTCATTTTTATGACGACAATGCCGAGTGGATGCGTATGGATAAATTCGGCCATTTTGCCACATCATATCTCGTTGGAAGCTTTGGCTATGAGGCACTTATAGCTGCAGGTCTAGATGAGAAACGCTCGATTTGGTATGGTGGTACGCTTGGCTTGGCTTTTCTTACAACAGTTGAGGTGTTTGACGGATTCTCCAAAGGCTGGGGGTTCTCGTGGGGTGACATGGCTGCCAACACATTGGGAACAGGATTGTTTATCGGACAACAGTTTTTATGGCATGAGCAACGCATAAAAATAAAATATTCATTCCACACTACCGAATTTCCAAAATACCGCCCTGACGTGCTTGGAGAAAACTTCATCCAACAGACGATAAAAGACTATAACGGCATCACAATTTGGGCGTCATGTAACTTTAAGTCATTGTTTCTCAGCAAGGAAAGTAAATTTCCCGCATGGTTAAACTTCGCTTTCGGTTGCGGTGCCACAGGCATGACAGGAGGTTTTGAAAACGCGACTGAATATAAAGGCGAGCCAATACCCTCTTTCGAGCGCAAACAGCAATTTTATTTCTCGTTAGATGTTGATTTCACTAAGATTCCGACGAACAATAAATTTTTAAAATACACGTTTAAAGTGTTAAATATCTTCAAATTCCCATTCCCTGCCATAGAATATAACACTGGCGACGAATGGGTTTGGCATTGGATGTATTTTTAGTTTGAAGTTATAAATTAAGTATAATATGAAAAAATTATTTTTTGCAAGTTTGGCATTAGCATTTTTGATGGTCAGTTGCGGATCAGATTCTGAAAAATCAAGAAAATATCTCGACCAAGGCATTGATTATCTGTACACTTCGCAGTTTGACGAGGCTATTGAGTTTTTTGATAAGGCTATCAAATACGATAACAACAACTATGAGGCGTATTATTATCGCGGATGTGCCTACAGCAACAATTTCAAGAAAGACAAGGCGATGAGAGATTGGAACAAAGCCATCGAATTAAAACCAGATTACGCTGATCCATACTTCAACATAGGGCTGTTATACAGAAGAGTCAACGACTATGCCATGGCATGCTATTATTTCAAATTAGCTGAAAAATATGGCCGTCAGAATATGGAAGACTACGTAAAATATTGCGAATATTACGAATAATTTATGGCTGAATATTCGTCCATATTATTAGAAAAAGCTGTCGATGAGCTGGCAAAACTGCCTGGTATAGGGCGTAAAACAGCTTTAAGGCTGGCATTGCATCTTCTCGGCGAGGAGAAAGCAATCACTGAAAGTCTTTCGCAGTCGTTGTTAAACATGCGAAACAATATCGTTTTGTGCAAACGATGTTACAATATCAGCGACGAAGAGCATTGCTCTATTTGCTCTAACCCTAAGAGAGACAACGAGTTACTATGTGTCGTGGCCGATATGCGCGACGTAATGGCGATAGAAAGAACCGGTTCTTTCAACGGCATCTACCATGTGCTTGGAGGTGTCATCGACCCGATTAATGGAATATCTCCTAATGACTTGAGAATCAAAGAATTAGTAGACAGAAGCATTAAAGAAAACTTCAAAGAGATTATCTTGGCTTTGCCAGCCACAATTGAGGGAGACACAACAAACTACTACATTTTCAAGATGTTGAAGCATTTTGAAGGCAGTATCACAGCCATTGCAAAAGGAATATCCGTCGGCGATGCTTTGGAATTTGCCGATGAGGTGACGCTGGGACGGTCGATCAAGAACAGGATTCCGTTTAATCGTTAATCTCCTCAAATAAATTGAGTTGATTTTCACAGAGATACAATTCTTCTGGCACACCATATTCGTAGTGTGAGATGAATCGCTCTATATTCTTCTTAATCAGCTTGATAGGCGTTGTCCGGCGCGCCTTGCAGTAGTTTTTGAGCGACTTGTACTGTCCTTGCGACAACTTGAATGTTATCGCATGGTACTTGTAGCTTCTTCTATTACGTTTACTTTTCATTTTATTAGTTGTTCAGTTATTCAGTTGTTCAGTTAAACTGGCTAACTGATTAACTGAATGACTGATTAACTTTAATTACATCATTTTCTTTGCTTCATCGAGCATCATCTGCGCGAGTTTATCGGCTTCCGCCTCGGATTTACCTTCAGAATAGACGCGGATGATAGGCTCGGTATTCGATTTACGGAGGTGCACCCAGCCGTCGGCGAAATCGATTTTCACGCCGTCGATTGTCGTAACCTGCTCGTTTTTGAACTTATCGGCAAGTTTCGCAAGTATGCCGTCGACATCGGTCTGAGGTGTGAGTTGAATCTTGTTTTTCGACATGTAATACATCGGAAACTTCTTCTTGAGTTCCGATACAGTGCAATGATTTTCAACGAGATATGTCAGGAACAAGCCGACGCCGACGAGAGCGTCACGACCATAGTGAATCTCTGGATAGATGACGCCGCCGTTGCCTTCGCCGCCGATTACAGCGCCTACTTCTTTCATCTTTGCGACAACATTTACCTCACCGACAGCCGCTGCTGAATACTGTCCGCCGGCGGCGATGGTCACGTCGCGTAAAGCACGTGTCGACGAGAGGTTTGAAACGGTGTTGCCTTTTTTATGTTCAAGGATGTACGAAGCCACGGTCACGAGAGTGTATTCCTCGCCGTACATCTCACCTTTTTCATTTATGAATGCGAGACGGTCGACGTCAGGGTCGACGACGATGCCGAGGTCGGCACCACATTCCTTCACTTTTGCACAGGTGTCGACAAGATTCACTGCCAACGGCTCAGGGTTATGAGCAAATTTTCCTGTCACCTCGCAGTTAAGCTCGATAACGTGTTTCACTCCTAACTTTTTGAGTAACATAGGTATAGCAATTCCGCCAGTGGAGTTCACTCCGTCAACCACGACCTTCAGGTTAGCCTTCTCGATGAGTTCTTTCTTCACCAATGGCAGCTTGCACACCATGTCGGCATGACGCTCAATCCAGCCTTCAGCGAGAGTGTAGGTACCGATTTCGTCGATTGGCGAAAACTCGTATTCGTCTTTCGCAGCCTTCTCGAGCAGCCATTTTCCATCGGCAGCATCGATGAACTCACCTTTATTATCGAGGAGTTTCAGTGCATTCCATTCTTTTGGGTTATGAGATGCTGTCAGGATGACACCACCGTCGGCTTTCAGCTCGGTGACAGCGATTTCCGTTGTCGGAGTAGTGCTCAATCCGATGTCGATTACATCTGCGCCCATGGCCTGTAAGTTACCACAAACCAATTGGTTAACCATCGTTCCTGAAAGACGGCCGTCGCGACCAACCACAATGCGAGGACGTTTGACGCCACCGCGTCTGATCAAACAAATAAAAGCTGAAGTCAGCTTGACAATATCTATCGGAGTTAATCCGTCGTCCGGTCTGCCGCCAATAGTGCCGCGAAATCCGGAAATTGATTTAATTAATGGCATAATTCATAAAATTTTTGCAAAATTATAATATTTATTTGAAATTTGCAAATTATGTGGTTACTTTTTTAATAGCCTTTTCGAAATGCTCAACAGTACCCTGTGGCAGGTCGCATTTCTGCAAAGGGCATTAAAAAAGTTAAAAAACTAAGGTTTAACGTCTAAAGTCTAATGTCTTTTTCGTATATTTGCAAAAAATTTCGAGGATGTTCGACGACGACAATTTTTTGGACGATGACTTTGACGTGAAGGAACTGGTTAACCGTTTTGAAAAGATGGTTAAACAGCATCAGTCATGCTATTTCGACGCCGATGAGTTGAACGTCATTTTGGAACATTATCTGCAGCAAAACAACATCAAAAGGGCGAATCAAGCGGCAGACATAGCTGTAAAATATCATCCTAACAACCCTATAATCAATATAATAAAAGCAAAACAGCTTTTGGCTAACTCGCGTGCGCAGGAAGCTCTATCGACGCTAAAAAACTCCGATTTGGATCGCGACGATGCCGATTATCTGCTCACCTTGGCGGCTTGTTATTCAGATTTGGGCGAGCATGACAAAGCCATAAAAGCTTATATGAAAGCCGCGAAAGAGTTTGAATTCAAAGATTGCGAGGACATTTACAATTTCATCGCCGTGGAATATGAAAACCTTGGTGATGTCGAAAACGCACTCAAATTTTTCCTTTTAGGCGTGAAAGGTGCAGAAGATATTGATAATCAATATTTTGAGATAAGAAACTGCTATTCTCTTCTCCATAAAATGGAAGAAGGCATAGAGTTTTTCAAGAAAGAAATCGACCGCGACCCGTACAGCGTGCCGGCATGGATGGCACTTGGCAACTGTTATGTACGTCTCGGGCAACTTGATAATGCCATCGAGCAGTTTGAATATGCCGTTTCCATTGATCCTCATTATAAAAAAGGATATGTCGACATCGCGACAGCATACAACGAGTTGAACCGCTTCAGAGACACTATCGAGCTGGCGGAAGACGCCATGAGATACAACGTGGAGTCGGCTCTACTGCTTTGTCTTTACGGCGAGGCGAAGGCTAAACTCGGCGACACTGAAGACGCCATGAAGATTTACAAAAAAGCCATGAAAATGGATGAGAATCTTCCTGAGGCTTATGCGGGAATCGGTTTCCTGCTCAGCGACGAAAACAACCCACAGTCGGCGATAAAATTCCTAAAACACGCGCACACGCTGTCGCCTTACAACACCGACTACATGTACGTAATCATTGAGGAATACAACAAACTTGAGGAATACGACAACGCGTTGAAATTCGTAAACGAGATTCTGGATTTGAATCCTTACGATGAAAATGTGTACATCTCGATGATGGAGTGCTACGTTTTGAAAGACGACGCCGACAAAGCCATGGAATCTCTCGAACGCGGACTGAACATCCTCCCGAACTGCCCATCGCTACTGTATCGTAAGGCATTTCTATATTTCGCTCAGGAGAGAAACGAATCGGGACTGCTGACGCTGGAGATGGCGCTCGAAGCCGATTATGACGGTCATATGGAGTTTTTGAGTTTCGACGCTGAAAATCTCACAAGCAACCCGGCCATCATGGATTTAATTGAAGAATACAGAATTAAGAACAAGAAATAACTTATTATGAATCAATTTGTCAGCAATTTTTTAAAAGGAATGGGAATAGGCTCCGCCAACGTGGTTCCAGGCGTTTCAGGAGGCACCATAGCATTGCTCACAGGAATTTTCGAAAGACTTATAAATTGTCTTAAGTCATTCAATATCACAGCATTACAACTTTTTTTCAAAGGAAAATTCAAAGAATTGGCAAAACATATCGACCTGTGGTTTTTAATCGCCGTAGGATTGGGCGTGGTGGTCTCGATTTTCACCATTGCCAAACTGTTTGAGATTTGGCTGGCAGGTTATTACTCAAGGATTTATCTCATGTGTTTCTTCCTCGGACTAGTCATAGCATCGATTTATTACGTAGGGAAAACAGTGAAGAAATGGGATTGGAAGTCGGTTTTGTCATTCATCGTCGGAGCAGGCATCGCCATCACTATTTTCATTTTGAATTACATTAAAGAGACAAGCATTGGCGGCGAGATGCAGACTGCAGAGATGAGCACCAACTTTTTGTACATCATGTTGTGCGGCGCCATAGGCATCTGTTCGATGATTTTACCAGGATTATCAGGCTCTTACGTGCTTCTACTTATGGGCGTTTACGACAATATCATCATTGCCGTAAGCAACCTCGATTTGGCGATTCTTATTCCGTTTGCCATAGGCGCGATTGCCGGACTCCTCGCCTTCTCTCATGTCCTTTCCTGGATTTTCAAAAAGTTCCCGGATATTACAATCGCATTACTCACTGGATTCATACTTGGTTCATTACCAGTGATTTATCCTTGGAGAGACGCTGTCACAAACGAACTTGCATTGCCATCAGCCGACATAAAATTAGCCATCGCAATAGTTATCGCACTGATTGGAGCGGCTGTGATTGTTTTGACGGAAAGATTAGCTGCGAAGAAATGAAAACATTCGGGTTGATAGGACATCCTTTAAGTCATTCATTTTCAAAGGCTTATTTTGACAATAAGTTTAAAAATGAAGATTTGGACTGTTTTTTTGTAAATTTTGATATCGAAAAGCTTGAAAGCATTAAAGATATAATCATACAATACCCTGATTTACAAGGCTTTACTATAACACATCCTTATAAAAAAGAGATTTTTCAATATCTTGATTCGATTGATGAAAATGCCGAGCAGATTGGGGCTGTGAATGTCGTGAAAATAGACAAAAACAGGAAACTGAAAGGCTATAACACCGATTACATTGGTTTTCAAGGACTTGTAGAAGAAGCTATCAAAGGAACAGACATTAAGAAGGCATATATCTGCGGTACTGGCGGGGCTTCTGAAGCAGTGAGATTCGTGTTGAAACAGAAAAATATCGGTTTTGAGATTCTGACGAGAAAAAACGGCTCATATCAAGAGTTAAAAAAACAAGGATTTCATGATAATGAATTGATTATCAACGCAACACCTGTTGGAATGTATCCAAATTGCGATGAAAAAATAGATTTACCATATGAAACTGCGAACAGCACCAATGTTTTCATCGATTTGATTTACAATCCAGAAGAGACGATGTTTATGAAAGAGACTAAAAAACATGGGGCAAAAACATTTAACGGATTGAAAATGTTGACATTACAGGCTGAAGCGGCATGGAGGATTTGGAGTTTATAGTAGTTTAAGGTTAAAAGTTTTAAGTTTAAAAGTGGATTTCGTTAGCAAGATAGCAAAAGAGTTTTCTGTAACGTATAGAGTGGCGGAGAATGTCATCAAGCTGCTCGGCGAAGGTGCAACTGTGCCGTTTATAGCGCGTTACCGCAAAGAGATGACCAACACAATGAACGAAGAGACCGTCGCCGACGTTAAGAAACGCCTCGAGCAGCTCGACGAGCTGGAGAAACGCAAAGAGTTTGTGTTGAAATCGATAGCGGAGCAGGAAAAACTCACGCCAGAACTTGAGAAAAGCATCAACAACGCTGAGACTTTGCAGGATGTTGAAGATATTTATCTTCCATACAAGCCTAAACGCCGCACCAAGGCAGAGATAGCACGCCAGAAAGGATTGGAGCCGTTGGCAAGACTTATCATGTCGCAAAACAGCGACGATGTGAACGGAATGGCTAAGCGTTTCATTAACAAGGAGAAAGGTGTCGGCAACGAAGAAGAGGCGTTACAGGGCGCATGCGACATCATGGCGGAGTGGATTTCTGAAAACATCAACGGACGCAATAAGATTCGCAAGATTTACCACAGAGACGGCATCATTTCTTCAACTTTGGTGAAAAGCAAGGAAGCCGAGGCGCAGACCTATAAACAATATTTCGACTTCAAAGAACCAATCGCGAAAGCGCCATCGCATCGCATTTTGGCATTGTTTCGCGCTGAAGACGAGGGTCTGCTGAAGGTTAAACTCAGCATAGAGGCCAACGACGCGCTCAACGTGCTCGACAGCATATTCCTGAAAAACGACAACGCCTCCACCGACCTCGTTCAAGACGCCATCGACGACGCTTGGAAACGTCTGCTGGAGCCGTCGCTCGAAACTGAGATGCGCGCATTGTACAAAGAAAAGGCCGACGAGGTGGCAGTGAAGGTGTTTGCGGAGAATCTGCGACAGCTTTTGTTAGCCGCACCGCTCGGGAAGAAACGCGTTCTTGCCCTTGACCCCGGCTTCCGCACAGGATGTAAGGTAGTCATTTTGAATGAGTTAGGTGCGTTGGTGCATAACGAGACCATCTACCCTCACCCACCGCAAAACGAGCATGGCAAAGCCGCCGCCAAGATAGCACATCTGGTGCAGGCATATAAGATTGACGTAATCGCCATCGGCAACGGCACGGCTGGACGCGAGACCGAAGACTTCATCAAGAGCATCCGTTTTGACAGGGACATCACCGCTGTGATGGTCAACGAGAGCGGAGCTTCTATTTATTCAGCGAGCAAGGTGGCACGCGACGAGTTTCCTGACTACGACATCACGGTACGTGGCGCAGTGAGCATAGGCAGACGACTCATGGATCCGTTGGCGGAGTTGGTGAAAATCGACCCGAAATCAATCGGTGTGGGACAATATCAGCACGACGTGAACCAGAAGATGCTCGGCGATGAGCTGAATTCGGTGGTTGAGAGCTGCGTCAACGCTGTCGGAGTGGAGCTCAACTCAGCCAGCGAGCAGCTTTTGTCGTACGTGAGCGGTGTCGGTCCGCAGCTGGCGAGTTCGATAGTGAAATACCGCAACGAAAACGGAGGTTTCACCAGCCGCAAACAGCTGATGGAAGTGCCTCGTTTAGGCAGCAAAGCCTTCGAGCAGTGCGCCGGCTTCCTCAGGATTCACGGGGCAAAACAGCCACTCGACGCGAGTGCGGTGCATCCCGAGAGCTATCATATCGTTGAGAAGATGGCAAAGAAACTCGGAGTTAATGTATCGGAACTCATTGGTAATGAAGAACTTATCGCAAAGATAAATCCGAAAGAGTTTATCGAGAAAGACTTCGGCATCGAGACCATCAACGACATCATCGACGAGCTGAAGAAGCCGGGACGTGACCCTCGCAAGACGTTCGAAGTGTTTGAATTCGACAAGAACATTCGCACCATCAACGACCTCCGACAGGGAATGCAGCTCGTCGGAATCGTCACAAACATCACGGCTTTCGGATGTTTCGTCGACGTGGGCGTGCACCAGGACGGACTCGTACACATCAGCCAGATGTCGAACAGCTACATCACCGACCCGAATCAGGTAGTGAAGCTGAATCAGAAGGTGAAAGTGACGGTAACAGATGTCGACATCCCGCGAAAACGCATCAGCTTAAGCATGAAATAAAATATTTTTATGACTATCACGTTATAAAATCATGAAAAAATACTTTTTAATAGGATTATTCATCATATTCGCCGCCTTCACCAACACTGCGAAAGCCCAGATTTTCTTGGGCGAAGCCTTCGTTGGCTATAACATCTGCCAAGTTGATGGCGACCAAATCATGGGATATTTCAAGCCAGGCATCAACGCAGGTGTCGGTGTCATCGCTCCAATCTGGAAGAAAAACAACTTCAGCATTGAGATGTCGTTGGAGGTTCTTTTCAACCAAAAAGGCGCCAGACAAGGCAGAAAATATTGGGATCACAAGATAGACACCATCACAGGACGCGAAATCACCGGTGAATACAACCTAAGCATGAACTACGGCGAGGTGCCGATTATGATTTATTTCACTGATAAAAAACTCGTTTCAGCCGGTGTAGGTGTATCGTACGGCCGTCTGATGAGTTTGAAAGAATACGAACACGGCGTTCGCACCACTGTCACAGCATCAAGCGGCGAATACGACCAGAACGAGTTCAACATCCTTGCCGATGTAAAACTCCGTGTTTACAAAAGATGGAAAGTCGGATTCAGATATTCCTATTCTCTAAATCCTATCAGGGAACGAGAATATCACGACATAAACTATCAATCGCTAGGAACTTTCAAACAATACAACAACCTTTTCACTTTCCGGTTGACTTATGTTTTCAATGAGAGACTGGATGAATTGCATCATGAAGATTACCGCTACACCGGCGACAACCCTAAATTCCACAACCAAGCATTGGAGCGAGAACGCAAGAAGATGGAAAGGCGGAAAGCCAGAGAGGAAAGAAGAAAAAAATAGGGATGTGAAAACATCCCTATTTTTTATTCAATCACTGTCACTAAGTTTCTCAGTTCCTTCATCGTCTCATCGTGACCTTTCTTGTCAACGTAGCCGAGACCCGAAACGAGAAGCTCGATGTTGCGACCGCTATTCAGGAACTCCATCAAGGTATTCTTGACGCAGTATTCTGTTGCTATACCGCTGATAACCAAGTTATTACCAACACATTCATTCAACTGACGACCGTCAGGGCCAACTGACTCGAAGCCTGAATACTGCTCTTCGTCGACTTTCTCGCCTTTGCGGAAGATGTTTCTTTCAGGGTCAGGACGGTTTGCCGGGTTGATGACGTCGGTGTAGAAAGCCTCGTGGATAGCGCCGCCGCGTGTTCCCTGCACGCAGTGAACCGGCCAGATGCCGCCGAAGTCGGCAAACGAGCTATGGTTTGCCGGATGGTAGTCGGTGATATAGATCACTCTCATATCAGGATGAGCGTTGATGTATTTCACGACCTCGTGCACTGCGTTTTCAGCGTTTCCACAAGCTAAAGTGCCATCGATGAAGTCGTAAAGCATGTCGACGACGAGATGCACTGGAGCATCGGCATGATTTTCATCGACGAAGCTGTAGTTTTTGCCGTAATCGAGATGCTGCTGCAAGAAGTCGCATGGGTAATTTACCTGATAATCAACAACTTCACCGTCTTTCACAACAGGGACGATTTCCGGGTTGATGAATCCACCGTAAGGTTTCAGTCCAAGAGCTTCGTAACGCGCTTTCACCTCTTTGTGCAGTTCAGGGTCAATCTTCACAGCGTAAGTCTCGATAAGATTCTTACCGGCCTCGTAGTCGCCTTCCGACTTAACTCTTTGGACCTCAGCGAGTAACTCGCCAAACAAGCCACGAAGCTTCTCATAGTCGTTGATAACGAAATATGTCTTGCCGTCGCGAACTTTCTTCTCGATGACGTTGTCTTTCAAGCCTTTCTCGTAGCACCACCAGCTTATAAGAGCGCGATCCTGCATGTGCGACTCAGTGATATTCTTACCGAGTTCGATGCGGGCGAGCTGGCTCATGAGACCATTACGGATAAAGTCGGCGTACTGTGCCTTGTAGCACTCCATATTTGGAAGTATGCCGAGTTCTATCATCTTAGGATCTGCGCAGTAGTAAAGACCGAACAAGTCGGCACGAGCCTCTTCAAGAGCTGAGTTATACTCTTTCAATGAGTTAGGTAATGTTGTAGGCAGCAGCTGACCTGAGCCATGGCCGAGGCATTCGTGCAAGTCGGTGTGAAGGACATCGGCGATGCTGCTGTATTTCTTGCAGAGGTCAATTTCTTCCTGTGAGTAGGCGAACTCAGCCAAGACGCTCTTTGGCGACTCGTTGGCCGCTTTGTCGTAAGCATCCATCAAGTTGGTGATAGTCACTGACTTTGAGCCGTAATCCTTACGAATCCAGTCGGCGTTAGGCAGGTTGATTCCGATTGGAGGTGCAGGGAAGCAGTCGCCAGCCAAGGTGGTGACAATGATGCCTTTAGCGCTCACGCCCTTGCATTCTTTTTTCTTGAAACGAGGGTCGACAGGAGAGTTATCTTCGAACCACTGTGCATTTGCGCTGATGATTTCAGAGCGTTTCGTAGCTTCCATATCCTTGAAATCAACGATAGCCTCCCAAGTGGCCTTCATACCCATCGGGTCACCGTAATCCTCGATGAAACCATTCACAAAGTCGATTGTCGAAATAGAATCCTGAACCCAAGCGATGTTGTATTCGTCCCATTTCTTGAGACAACCTGTTTTGTAGTAATCGATTAACAAATTGGTATAGTTACGCTGGCTGTCGTTTTCAGCCACTTCATTAGCTTTCTTAAGCCAGAAGATAATCTGCTCGATAGCCTTGCCGTACATGCCGTCAACCTTGTAAACCTCCTCGTGAAGCTTACCATTTTCCTTAACAAGCTTTGAATTCAAGCCGTAAGAGATAGGTTGATTGTCGTTTGGCTTGCGCTGAGCGTCGTAGAAAGCCTCAACTTCACCTTTATTAATATAGCCTTCATAGAAATTGACGCATGAATTTTGGATGATGTCCTCTTCCCCACTGCGGCGCATCTTGTACAAATCCTTGTCGAAAATCACAGGAGTGATGAAATCGAGGAAATCATCGACGGTTTCGCCTTCTGCCAAAGGAAGAAGCTTGGCGTCAGAATTTTTTACGAGTTCGGCGAAATATTCCTGCGAAATCTCAGGAAACATCTTATCTTCAGCATAATGATGATGGATTCCATTGCTGAAGAACACGCGTTTTGCATAAACCACAAAGTTCTGATAATCAGCGCATTTCTTATCACCTTTATAAGAATTAAGGATAGCCTCGAGGGTCTTGCGGACGGTGAGATTATACTTGAAATTCTGGTCGGCAAGGATATCGCGGCCGCATTTTGCAGCTTCACCGAGATAGTAGATATACTCCTTCTGCTGCAGCGTCAGTTCGTCCCATTCAGGAATCTGATAACGCATCACTTTAAGGTCAGCAAACTCATCGACGAGATACTTGAAATCGCCATTTTGAGCATTCTTATCACTTGATGTACAAGCAGTTAGAAGCCCAGCAATACTTAAACACATAATAAGTCTTTTCATTATTTTAATTTTAAATTTTTATTTTAAAAATAAGATTGCAAAATTATCGTTTTTTTTATTATCTTTGCAGAAATTAACAAATTAAATTTTTAAGACATGGAATACACGCAACAATCTGGCTATCAACAGAATAAGCCATCAAACAACAAGAAATACGGACCAATTATCCTGATTGGAGTTCTCGTTTTGTTACTCATAATTTTCTGGAGTCGCATCACGGTGACAATTCCGGCAGGACATGGCGGTGTGCTTTACCGTTTGTTTGGCGGCGGTATCGATACATCGAAGACCTACGAGGAAGGATTCCATTTCATCGCTCCTTGGAACAACATGACGCTTTATGAGGTTCGTCAGCAGGTTGCCGACGAGGAAATGAGCGCACTTTCGTCGAACGGATTGGAAATCAAGATAGAATTCTCTACTTGGTATCAGCCGACATGGCAAGAGTTGGGCGAGCTTCACGCCACCATCGGCACCCAATATCTGACGAGAGCCGTCTACCCTGCCATGCGTTCAGCAGCAAGAAGCGTTTTAGGACGTTACACCCCTGAACAGATTTATTCGACAAAACGCGACGCCATCCAGGAAGAGATCTTTATTGAAACGAAGAACCTCCTCGATGGCAAGCATATCCAGCTCAACCAAGTGCTCATCCGTTCGGTCACGCTGCCTCCTACCATCAAATCGGCTATCGAGAGCAAGCTGAAGCAGGAACAGGAAGCTTTGGAGTATGAGTTTAAGCTTGAAAAAGCATCGCAAGAGGCTGAGCGTCAACGTGTTGAGGCTGAAGGTAAAGCAAGAGCCAATAACATTGTCAGCGCGAGTATCAACGATAAGATTTTACGTGAGAAAGGCATAGAGGCAACTTTGAAACTCGCCGAGTCGCCTAACTCCAAGATCGTCATCGTGGGCAACAGCAAGGACGGTATGCCGCTGATTTTAGGAGACATCAAATAATGGCTAACAAAGTTAAACAGGTAAGAATCAGCATAAAAAACAAGCGGGCTTCGTTCGAGTATTTCCTCATCGACCGCTACACTGCCGGCATCGTCCTGACAGGCACGGAGATCAAGAGCATACGTGAAGGCAAGGCAAGCATTGTGGAGTCGTATTGCTCTTTTGAAGGCGACGAGCTGTGGGTCATAGGGATGCACATCGCGGAATACGCTTTCGGAACGTATAACAACCACGTGCCTAAACGCGACCGTAAGTTGCTTCTCACCATGAAAGAACTGCGTAAGCTCAAAGCCAAAAGCGCCGAGAAAGGCTTCACCATCATCCCTGTCGAACTGTTTATCAACGAGAAAGGATTGGCGAAACTCGAGATAGCGCTGGCAAAAGGAAAGCATTTCTACGATAAAAGAGATAGTTTGAAGGAAAAAGATTCGAAAAAAGAAATTAGAGAATATTAAATGGTCGTCATTTCGACCGAAGCGTAACGAAGTGAAGCATAGTGGAGAAATCCTCTACTAAGGAAGACGCGAAGCGAACGTTGGCTGAAGATTTCTCGACAAGCTCGAAATAACAACAACGACTAAATTAAAATGAAAAAAGTATTAATTGCATTAGTGTTTTTGGTTTCGTTGCCGATTTTCGGTAACGCCCAGAAAATCAATTGGATGACATTTCAGGAGGCGATAGAATCGAACAAGACGACACCGAAAAAGATTTTCATCGACGTGTATACCGACTGGTGCGGATGGTGTAAGAAAATGGACCAGACGACCTTCGTCAACAAAGACATTGTAGAATATATCAATGCGAATTACTATGCCGTGAAGCTTAACGCCGAGATGAGTGACACCATTGTTTTTTCGGGCTACACATTTGTAAATCAAGGAAGTACAAACGGTCGCAAAGGCACTCACCAGCTTGCTGTGGCGTTGCTTCAAGGCAAGATGTCGTATCCTTCATACGTTTTCATGAACGAAGACGCACAACTTCTGACTGTCGCGCCAGGCTACAGAGGCGCTGACGATTTCATGCCTCTGCTGAAATATTTCGGAAGCGACGCCTACCTCAACGAAAAATATAACGATTTTCTTAATAAGCAATAATGCGTAAGGTATTAGTTTTCATATTGTTATCAGTTATCATCGCATCAATTTCCTGCAGAAGAAAATTGGAGTTCAGTGATAATCCGTCGAAAAACATCGACCTTTCGACAGACACCATCTCTTTTGATACCGTTTTCACAAGTATCGGCTCTTCGACAAGGGTGTTGATGATTTACAATAACAACTCTGATAACTTGAAAATCAATTCAATACGTCTTGAAAAAGGTAACCACTCCCCTTACAGCGTCAACGTCGACGGACAGGCCGGATACAACTTCAGCGACATGGAAATCTACGGCAAGGACAGCCTTTACGTATTCATCAAAGTGACAATAAACCCTAACGACGAGGACAATCCGTTTTTCGTGCAAGATCGCTTGATTTTCAACACCAACGGCAACGAAAAGGTGGTCCACCTCACCGCTTACGGACAAAATGCCCATTACATCATAGGCAGAAAAGGCATTTTCCCTGACGCGAACGGCCATTACACCAATTATTATGTCGCAATCACCGATTCCGTCAACAACGACGTGCACTGGACTGCTGAAAAGCCCTATGTCATCTACAATGTGGCACTTATCGACTCCGACGGAACGCTCACCATTGAGCCGGGAACGCATGTTTATTTCCATGGCGGCGCCAGCCTGTGGGCATGGAGCGAAGGACAGCTTATAGTAAACGGAACGGCAGAGAATCCTGTTGTATTTCAAGGAGATAGACTCGAAGAGTATTACAAAGACCAACCGGGACAATGGGATAGAATATGGCTCATGGAGGCGCGTGAGGGTCATGGGCACAGCATCAACCACGCCATCATCAGAAACGGATTCATAGGTTTGCAGATTCAGCGCATGCTGAAAGACAATCTCGCAGCGACGTATATCAACAACACCATCATCGAAAACCACACTGGAATGGGCATTTACGCCAATTGCTACAGCATCGGGATGTCGAATTTTGTGGTCAACAACTGCGGGAATTACTGCATCGCACTCACCGGCGGCGGCGAATATCTCCTGAGTCACGGCACCATAGCCAATTATTGGACCGGCTCCACGAGAAAGGCTCCAGCGTTGTTTTTCAACAACTTATATCAGGATCCTACCGACGGTAACACCTATGCAATACCGTTCAACTGCGCAATCAACAACAGCATAGTTTATGGCAATCAGGAAAACGAGTTCGGAACAGGCTTTTATCAGGGAACAGACACCATCTACACTTTCAGAAACAGTCTGATCCGCACCCAACGTCCTCATAGCAATACAAACCTTTACGAATCGTGTGTCTTCAATAAATCACCTAAATTCAAGAATACAGAGCAATTCAACTTCCACATAAAGGAAAATTCAGAGGCTATTGGGATTGGAAATCCCGCCTATGCCGTTGGCGACCTGCAATACGATCTCGACGGCGTCGACCGTGGCGACAGTCCTGACGCCGGAGCTTATCAGTATGTTCCTGATACGGAAAAATAGACGTTTCAGAAAACGTCTCTACTTCTTTGGTTTTTCTCGGATGATAGTGTAACAACGTCGTGTTTCGTTGCCGACGCAGTCGGTGACGATGATTTCAATCTTATTCTTCCCGAGTTTCAGATTCTCGTCGACATCATAGAAAAGCAAATCGTTTTTCGCGTCGTAAGCGCCGACAACCCATTTGCCATTAAGGTAAATATCATATTTATTGATGCCTGACTCCTCATCTTTTATTTTGATTTTCAATCGTTTACATTTGATAATCTTAGTATTGTTCTTGAAATTCTGCGGCGTGACATGCGGAGCTTTTTCGTCGACAGCCAAAGCGAAGGTACCGAAACTCCTCACCTTTGTACAGATCATGCCGTCGACCATTTTACTGCCTTGCGCCACAAATTTTCCGTCTTTCGCCACCGAAACAACATAAAGTTTATCTGATGAAGCATATTTTTCAGCAGGACGGAGCTTGACAGTTATGTTTTTCTGAACCGGAATATCCTCAGAACCAAGGATATACGCATAATCTGAAGCAATATTCGGTATAGTGTCGAGCTGACGGGCATAGACATATTCAAATTTATAAAACGCCTTTTCAGGAATTTCAGCGACAAAACCGTCGAGATTTACATCGACAGGATTCTTGCCATCAACGCGATAATAACTTCTACTATATTGATTATCAGCGTATTCAGTCAGAGGTTTGTCACCCACCAAAGTAAAATTAACGGTCGAAGTGTTGCCGAAATAATCTTTCACAACGAATTTCATATCCACCGTCTGCCCTTCCTTCAAAGTTACGAAACCGCATTTTTCCTCATACAAATCAAGGATGTTATATTCATCTATTTCAGTGCGCACATACCTTATTTTATCATTCACAAACTTACGATAATCGATTAAACTGTTGATATAACGAGTCTCATCGTAAGAATATTCATCAAATAAGATACTGAATATCAATCGGTTATCAGCGAAAAGCTGGATTGAATAAACACCATTTTTATTGTTTGAGTCGTTACCCTGGTCATAAGCCGAGATGCCGAAGTAAACCGTTCCGTTCACATTTATTTTGCCGTCTTTCACCGAGTAATTACCATTATTATTACAGACTTCAAAATAAGCCGCCTCATCTTTGCCATTCACCGACGACTTTTCCTTTGGATATAAGGCAATTCCGTTGATTCCCGGCTTCACGTTATCCTTTATTTTAAAGCCAAAGAAATATGGGTTCACAGGATGCTGGTCGACATCGCGAAGCTCATAGTGAAGATGAGGACCTCCCGAGCCGCCTGTGTCACCGCTAAGTCCAAGAAAATCACCGGCTTTAACAGGTATTTCATCTTTCTCAAGAAAGATATTTTGCGCAAATGACTTGCTCGCCATCTGCTTGTTTTTGACATATTTGCCAATCTTATTATTGAAGCTGTCGAGATGAGCGTAAACCGACATAAAACCATCATTATGAGTGACATACACCACATTTCCATATCCATAAGGCGACACTCCGATGCGACTCACATAGCCATCAGCCACAGCATAAACCTTCTTGCCTATCTCACCACCGGTCTTGATGTCGACACCGGCATGAAAAGCGTTGTTACGCAGCTCACCAAAAGTAGCCGAAAGATAAACAGGAAACTTGACTGGAGAAGGATAAACTGGATAATTAACCTTTTCTTGAGCGGTTAAAATATTGACAATCAACAATAAACAAAACAAAAACTTAAATCTCATTTTCAAAATATTAATTGTTGCAAAAATACGAAAATATTATTATTTTTGCAAGTTAAAACACAAAATATGTGGTCGAATAAGGAAATTCAGCTTTGGAAAGTGTTTGTCATCCGCCTCGGCGCGATGCTGATGCTGCTTGCGTTAAGCCGCTGGCTGCTCTTCCTTTTCAACACGTCGAACTTCCCTGATCTTGGCCTCGGCGGACAGTTCAGGCTGTTTTTCATAGGGATGCGGTTCGACATCTGGACACTCGTCATCGCCAACCTGCCATTCCTGATTTTTTACGGCATTCCATTAGAATTCAAATACAAAAAATGGTATTGCAAAATCATTGATATTCTTTTTGTTATAACGAATTTATTAAGTATTACTTTAAATATAATCGACGTCATTTATTACCGTTATATCGACAAGCGAATGACGTCGGAGCTCTTCCATTTTGTGCAGGAAACCGACGACAACCAGGGCGGTTTGATGAAACAATTTCTCATCGACTTCTGGTTCATGGTGTTGATATTTTTGGTGTTTCTGTTCCTGATAATTCTCCTTACGAGAAAGACGAGAGTAATGCCTATAGTCATCACAAATAGGAAGCAATGGTATCTGACACGCTCACTGATATTTTCAGGTATAGTCGGCGTGTCGATAATCGGCATCAGAGGCGGTCTTCAAGACAAGCCAATCAGCATCATCACTGCGGCGAATTACACCAAAACACAAAACATCCCGTTGGTTTTGAACACTCCGTTTACCATCGGACGCGGCTCATCGGGCGCAGTACTTAAAAAACTAGATTTTTACGATGACGAAGACCTTGAGAAACTCTATTCTCCTATTCATAACGATTTGACTGTCAATCGTTTCATTGAAGGCAATGCGAATAATTACAATGTTTTAATAATCATTTTGGAGAGTCATGGACAGGAGATGGTGAAATATTACAACGAGCGGCGTGAAGAAACTTTAACGCCATTCCTCGACTCGCTGTTTTCGCAGAGCCTTACGTTCAACGGCATGGCCAACGGCCGTCAATCGATCGAGGCGCTGACATCCATCTTATCGGGATTGCCATCGCTGATGGGTAAAAATTACGTGGAATCGCGTTACGCCGCCAACCGTCTCGACGGATTCGGAAGCATTTTGAAGAAACACGGCTACACCACAGCGTTTTTCCACGGAGGAAACAACGGAAGCATGAATTTCGACGCATCAGCCACATCGGCCGGTTTCGACAGCTATTTCGGTCGCAACGAATATGGCAACGACGACGATTACGATGGCACCTGGGGCATCTCCGATATGCCATTCTTACAGTTTACTGCCAAGAAAATCAACGAGATGCAGAAGCCATTCGCAGCAGGAGTGTTCACGCTGTCGTCGCACCACCCATTTACGATTCCCCAGGGATATACAGTACCTGAAGGCGACTACAAGAGCGAGTTTGAGAAGACCGTACGTTACACCGACGACGCCATGCGTCATTTCTTCGAAACCATCAGCAATTACAGCTGGTACGACAGCACCATCTTCGTCATAGTGGGCGATCACGTGAACCCTGAGCACCGCTACGACAACTACCTCAACGGCTACGGTCAATATCAGATTGTGACGGCGTTTTATGCACCAAGCATCATTAAACCGTTGAAAACCAATATCATGGCACAGCAAACAGATATCGGGATCAGTCTGATGGCGGCGCTCGGCAACAACGACACCATCTTCAGCTTCGGCAGAAACGTGTTCGACAGTCTGCAAGAGCCATGTTTTTCGAGCTATCTCAACAATATCTACCAGTACAGCGACGGCAAATATCTGTTGCAGAGCGACGGTACAAACATCACGGCGGTGTTCGACATCGACAACGATCCTTGCCTGAACAAAAATCTTTACAAAGACGACGAGAAAGAGAGATGGAACGAACTCAACGACAAGTTCAGGATGCATCTCCAGCAATATACTAACAGAATGATTAGCAATAAGTTATATATAAAATGAAAGAGAAGATATTGTTTATTGTCAACCCTATTTCAGGTCATCACGACAAGTCGAAGTTCCCTTCGATTGTGGAGAAATTGATTGACAAGGACAAATATGACTATACCATTGCATTGACAGAATATGGGGGTCACGCCGCTGAAATGACGAAGAAAGCCATTGAGGATCAATACGATATCATCGTGGCAGTGGGTGGCGACGGCACCATCAATGAGGTGGCGACCAACATGCTGGGGGCGCGTCAAACCTTCGCCATTGTGCCTTACGGCTCAGGCAACGGGCTCTCGCGGCATCTGCATCTGCCTTTAAAACCTGATAAAGTCATCACTGAGGTGATAAATAAAGGTGTGAAGTCGAAGATAGACACGGCAGCGATGAACGGTGTGCCATACATCAGCATCGCAGGCGTGGGTTTCGACGCCATCATCGCCGATGTTTTCGCTAAAGACCCCAAACGCGGCATCAAGACTTACGTGAAGCTCGTCACCAAGGAATACTTGCATTTCCAGCCGAAGAGATACCATCTCATACTCGACGAAAAGGAGGAAATCGACTGCGAGCCGTTGTTCATCTCGTTTGCCAACAGCAACCAGTTCGGCTCCAACGCCGTGGTCTCCCCTTCCGCCTCGCTCAACGACGGACTGCTCGACGTATGCATCTTCAAGAAACCCAACATGTTGCAGGTGCCATACATCGCCGAGCGTCTCTTGACAAGCAAAATCGACAGAACCAAGATTGTCGACATTCACAAAGCTAAGAAAATCAAGGTGATACGCGAGCAGGAAGAGATCGCCAACATCGACGGCGAGGCTGTGATGATGCCAAAAGACATAGTCGTGGAAATCAACCCTTTGAGTTTAAACATTTTATTACCGCAAAATATTTAACATTATGATAACCAAGTATTTACAAATTTTAGAAAGAGTTTTCACCAACTTACATTTCGAAGCTGAAACAGCACGTTACATCGCCCAAGGAATCGGTGTCATTTCATTTTTGATATTGTCGTTTGCCCTGTTTTTCCTGGTAAAATGGCTATTAAAGAAAGTCGTCGGCGGCATCATCAGAAGAAGCAAGACAAAATACGACGATTTCTTCCTTGGCAGAAAGCTTGAAAGAAGAATTGCCTTCCTCCTCCCGATTTATCTGATAAAACACTGGATGTACTTAGTGGCTCCTGATTTGGACGCATTTAACGCATTCATCATAGTGGTGGCAAGAGTGTGCGAGATAACCACATTCACAGGCATTGTACTCTCCATACTTGAATCATTATCAGATGTTTATAACTCATTCGACATCTCTAAAAACAAGCCTATTAAGGGCTTGATTCAGATTGTAAAAATAATTTTGGTAATCATTTGCGTGTTGCTGGTTCTTGCCACGCTGATGAACAAAGACCTTGGCAACATCTTCATCGGACTAGGTACGGCTTCGGCAGTGCTGATGTTGGTTTTCAAAGACCCGATACTTGGTTTTGTTGGAGGTATCCAATTGAGTGCCAACGACATGGTACGCATTGGCGACTGGATTGTGAAGGGTAATGCCGATGGTAACGTCATCGACATGGGACTCACCACGGTGAAAGTACAGAACTGGGACAACACCATTGCCACCATCCCTACCTACTCGCTCATCTCCGACCCTTTCATCAACTGGCGCGGCATGACGGAGTCGGGAGGCCGACGCATAGCGCGTTCCATCATCATCGACGTCGACACCGTAAAATTCTGCACACCTGAGATGCTCGAACGTTACAAGAAATTCCAGCTCGTGACGAAATATATCGAAACGAAAGAAGCTGAGATTGAAGAGTTTAACAAGAAAAACGACATCGACACCTCTACCCTCGTCAATGGACGCCGTCAGACCAACCTCGGCATCTTCAGAGCTTATCTGCAGGAATATCTCAAGAGAAATCCTAACCTCAACCATAATCTCACCATGCTGGTGCGCCAGAGAGACCCTTCAGAATATGGCATCCCGCTTCAGATTTATTGCTTCAGCGCCAAGACCGACTGGGTTTCGTACGAGGCTATTCAGGACGACATTTTCGACCACATCTACGCTGTGGTGAAGCAGTTCGATCTCAAGGTATTTCAGAGACCGTCGTCACATTCGATAAATATGATGGTTGAAAAATAATTGATTTATAAGTATTTACTTCTTGTTCCAGAATGTCGGACTGAAGATAAGCAGCACTGTGTAGATTTCCAGACGTCCGATAAGCATAAGGAACGACATCACCCATTTCGCCATGACGGAGAGCTGGGAGAATGAGGCATCAGGTCCTGTCGACTTGTAGCCTGGTCCCATATTACTTAATGATGTCACTACGTTAAAGATGCTTTCCTCAAAGTCGCATCCACTTATTGAGAGCACGATAACGCTCACAATGCATATTATCACGTAGAAAAACAGGAAATTCAAGGTTCGGAGAAGGATTTCGTTTGGCACCACCTCTTTAGATATCTTCACTGTGAACACTGCGTTAGGATGCAGGAAATGCTTGATAGTGTTACGAATTGACTTCAAGCACACCATCCAACGGATGACCTTTATACCACCCGATGTTGATCCCGCGCACGAACCGCTGAGCATCAGCAGCAACGTTGGGAAAAGGAAGAGTCCGCCCCACAGGGTGTAGTCGTAGCATGAGCCTTGATAACCTGTTGATGTGACAATTGCCACTACATGGAACAAAGCCGCGCGGAAGCGGTTTTCGAACTCTGGCGCAGGATAAGCCTCTGTGTCTGTGGCAATTGTGGTGACATCAGGAGCAACATAAAACAAGCTTGTGACCAATGCCACAGAAAATATGATAACGCCAAGGAACCATATCAATTCCTCATTTTTTGCGAAATATTTGATATCGCCTCTCGAGAGGAAATAAAACAACGAGAAGTTAATGCCCGACATTATCATGAAAAGCACGCATATGTACTCCACATAGCTTGAATTGAAGTATCCGATGCTAGCCTGATGCGTGCTGAATCCACCACTTGACATTGTTGTAAGTGCATGACACACAGCGTCGTAGAGGTTCATCGGGCCTGCCCAGTAAGCCAAGGCGCAGCAGATTGTGAGAAACATGTAGATAAGGTAAAGATGACGTGCTGTGACAGCCATCTTAGGATGCAGTTTCTTTACGCTCAAACCCGACATCTCAGCCGCATACAAAGTCGACTTGTTAGAGTTTTTATTCAACACAGGGATGATGGCAAGGAAGAGCACGATGATACCTAAGCCTCCGAGCCACTGCGTCATGCTACGCCAGAACAATATTCCATGTGGTTGAGCATCAATGTTATCCATGATAGTTGAGCCAGTCGTCGTGAAGCCCGACATCGACTCGAAGAAGGCATCGGTGACATTGTCGATGGTGCCTGTGAAGATAAACGGGAGCATACCGAACACGGCAAAGAGAACCCATGCCACGGTAACAAGCACGAAGGAGTCTTTCATCGTGAGGTTATCGATTTTCTTGACTCTGCCGTCGCCTTTTCTCGACTTCTCACGTCCTGCCGAGAGAAGTATAAAGCCGAAGATTCCTGTCACCATTGTGGATGCCAGCAGCGACACAACATCCTGTTCGCCATTGTGCACATTGTAATAAAGCGCCACCATCGAAGCGACTAACATGAAGAACGCCTCAACGAGAATAAAAACGCCATAGATCTTTGCTTTCATATCTTACAATTGTGCGACTTGCAAAGATAGATATTTTTTTTGAAAACATAATTTTTTTTACACTTTTTCGTCGAAATGCTCTTTTTCTGATCTGAACTGACAAAAAACGCCGTTGAAAAGTCCGCTCTTATTTTAAATTGTTTTTAGGAAATCAGTAATTTTGCAGCTAATCTATTAATAGATATAAAAAATAAAAAAAATTATAATATGTTCAAATTGAAAAGCATTTTAACAACGGTCTCTTGTCTGACGATGCTCTTGACAGGCGGTTTAGTGCAGGCCCAGCAGGCGCAGGACTCGCTCATCATCAGTCTCGACCAGGCCATTGAGATCGCTCTTGAGGAAAGCAACAGCATTAAGATTGCTGACCTCACCATTCAGAAAACAGGATACTCGAAAAAAGGTACTTACGCCGCGTTGTATCCAAACATCAGTGCGTCGGGAAGCTACCAGCGCACACTGAAAAAGCAAATCATGGCCATGGATTTCGGCGGACAGTCGATGGAGATTGCCGTTGGAAAATGGAACAACGTCAATGCGGGCATCAGCGCATCCATGCCGCTCATCAACGCACAGTTGTGGCAGTCGCTGAAGCTCTCGGCTTTAGACGTGGAAGTAGCTGTGGAGCAAGCCCGTTCGTCGAAAATTTCGATGGTGTCGCAGGTGAAGCAGTCGTATTATGCGGTGCTTCTGGCGCAGCAGGTTTTCGAGGTATACAAATCGGTGTACGATAACGCCGTAAAGAACCTTGAGCGTACTGAGCACAACTACAACGCTGGCAAAGCTTCTGAATATGAATATCTTAGAGCTCAGGTGAACGTTAAAAACGCCGAGCCTAACCTCTTCAGTGCCGAGACAGCCATCGACCTTGCCATCTGGCAGCTTAAGGCCATCATGGGCATCGATTTGGAAGCAAAAATAGGCGTCACAGGCGACATCGACCAATACAAAGACGAGATGATGGCATACACAGCCTACGGCGACAATATTAGCCTAGAGAACAACCCGACCATGGCACAGTTAACATTGCAAAGCCAGCAACTCGACCGCACCGTCAAGATGGCTAAATATCAGTATTTACCAACTCTAGCCGCCTCATTCTCATACAATTACATAGCTATGGGCGATGATTTCAACTTTAAATGGAACCCATATTCGGTGGCAGGTCTCAGTCTCACCATCCCACTGTTCGACGGTTTCTCAAAACATAACAATATCCGCCAGTACAAGGCCACGCAGGATATTTTGAAGCTCAACATTGAAGACACAGAGCGCAACCTCCGCATAGCATTCAAAAACTATGACAATCAGATTGCGACATATATGAAGAACTACGCTGCCGCAGAATCGACACTCGAGATGGCACAGAAGAGCTATGACATTGCTGAGAGGATGTACGAACTCGGCAAGGCGACGCTGCTCGAGCTCAACGACGCACAGCTGGCGCTTGTTCAGGCGCAACTAACCATGAGCCAGGCTGTTTACAACTTCATGGTAACCAAAGCATCAATGGATGCATTAGCAGGAAATGAAAAATAAATAAAATACGCAATATGAAAACATTCAACACATTATTAATTACCGCTGCCGCTATATTGATGATTTCATGCGGACAGCAAACACAGAACACCCAGCAGGTCGTAGAGGAAAACCCGAAAGTCACGGTGACGACAGTAAACGCTGAATATGTCTCACAGCTAGCCGTTTATCCGACGACAATCGAGGCCGACATAGTGAACAACATAGCACCGCAGTCGGCTGCACGTATCAGCAAGATTTATGTCGAGATAGGCGACAAGGTGCAAGTAGGTCAGAAGCTCGCTTTGATGGACGAGGTGAACCTTGAGAAGGCACGTCTGCAGCTCATCAACGACTCGATTGAATTCGGCCGTATCGAGCAGCTTCACGAGATTGGAGCCACATCGAACTCCGATTACGAGGCTATGACATTGAAATACGACGTCTCGAAGAAGACTTATAAAAACCTCTTGGAGAACACAGTGTTGAAAAGCCCTATCGCGGGTGTCGTCACGGCACGCAACTACGACGAAGGCGACATGTACGCCATGACACAGCCTCTGTTTGTGGTTCAGAAGATCAGTCCGGTGAAAATGCTCATCAACATCCCTGAGAGCAAATATTCACAGATAAAGAAAGGCATGAAAGTCGACATCACCACCGATGCTTACGGCGACCAGGTGTTCAAAGGCACCGTCGACCTCATCTACCCTACCATCAACTCGATGACGCACACCTTCCCTGTTGAGGTTAAGTTCAACAACAAAGACTTGACGTTACGTCCGGGAATGTTCGCCCGCGTCACAGTGAACTATGGCGACAACTTCCGCGTCGTCGTTCCAGACCGCGCCGTCATGAAGCAGGTCGGTTCGGGTGAGCAGTACGTCTACGTCCTCAACGCCGACGGCACCGTGACATACACCGTCGTGGAGCTCGGCCGCAGGATGGGCGACAGATACGAGGTCATCAAAGGCGTCGACGACAACGCTACCGTTGTCATTACAGGCCAAACGAAACTGAGAAACGGCATCGCAGTGGATGTAGTGAAATAATCTTGTAAAACAAAGAAAATCATGAGTTTATATAGAACATCAGTAAATCATCCGGTAACGGTATCGTTGGTTTTCATCACGGTAGCGATTCTGGGTGTTTTCGCACTCAGCAAGCTGTCGATTAACCTTTTCCCGGACATGGGAACCAACGCCATCATGGTGATGACATCGTATTCGGGAGCGAGTGCGGAGGATATTGAGACGAACATCACCAAGACATTGGAAAACTCTCTGAACGGCGTGAGCGACCTAAAGCACCTTTCGTCATCATCGAAGGAAAACGTCTCCGTCATCACGCTTCAGTTCGAGTATGGCATTGACATTGAAGAAGCCACGAACAACGTGCGCGACAAACTCGACATGGTGAAGCAGGTGCTGCCCGACGGAGCAGGCAACCCCACCATCTTCAAGTTCAGCATGGAGGACATCCCGATTATGTTCCTCTCCGTCACCGCTGAAGAGAGTCTTGCAGGTCTCGACAAGATTTTGGATGACAAGGTCGCGACGCCATTGGCACGTGTATCGGGTGTAGGTACAGTTTCGGTGTCGGGTGCGCCGAAACGTGAGATTCAGGTATTTGTCGACCCTAACAAGCTCGAGGCTTATCATCTCACAGTAGAACAGATCTCACAGGCTCTGGCATACGAAAACCGCAACACCCCTGCCGGCAACATCGACATAGGCTCAAACACATACGCTGTGCGCGTGGAGAAAGAGTTCAAATCGGCACGTGAGATGCTCGACGTGGTTGTTGGTACATATAACAACACGCCAATTTATCTCAAAGACGTGGCAAGAGTGAACGACGGCGAGCAGGAACGTCTGCAGAAGGTGTTCTCCAACGGCATCCAAGGTGCAATGATCACCATCCAGAAACAGACCGACGCCAACTCGGTGCAGGTTTCGAAAGGTGTCAAGAAAGAACTAAAAAAGATCGAGAAGACGCTGCCTTCGGACATCAAAATCAACATGATCAACGATACCAGCGACAGCATCATCAACACCATCGACTCATTGAAGGAGACCATCTTCATAACTTTCATCGTGGTTATGCTGGTGGTGTTTATCTTCCTCGGCAGATGGAGAGCAACAATCATCATCGTATTGTCAATCCCTATCTCGTTGGTCGCTTCGGTTGTTTACCTCTTCGCGACAGGTAACACATTGAATATCATATCAATGAGTGCTCTCACCATCGCCATCGGCATGGTTGTCGACGATGCCATCGTGGTGTTGGAGAACATCACCTCGCACATCGACCGAGGCGCGAAACCGAAAGAAGCGGCAGTGCACGCCACACAGGAGGTATCGATTTCAGTTATCGCCTCCACCCTCACCATGTTGGCGGTGTTCCTGCCATTGACCATGGTCAACGGCGCTGTCGGCGTGTTCTTCCATCAGCTCGGCTGGATTGTGAGTATCATCATGATAGTGTCGACATCAGCGGCCTTGACGTTGGTGCCTATGATGTGTTCACGACTCTTAAAGAGAAATCCGAGAAGTCACGCTTGGCACAAAATATTATTCACACCTATTAATAAAGGTCTTGACGCGTTGAGCCGTGGCTACGGTCGTCTCATCAATTGGGCGGTGACGCACAGAAAGCTGACGCTTCTCATCGCAATCGTAGTTTTCGTTGTGACCATCATTATGACGATGCCAGGACTAAAGACAGAATATCTGCCGAGCATGGACCAGGGTCGTCTGACCGTCAACATCGAGTTACCTGTCGGTACTCAGGAAGATATCACAGGTCAGCTTGGCGCTGAACTTGCAGAGAAATACATGCAGATGGTTCCTGAGATCCGTGTGATGAACTACCGCTATGGCGTCGCTGACGAAGACAACGCCTTCGCTTCCATGCAAAGCAACGGCACGCACATTCTCACCATGAACCTCAACCTAGGCAGTAAGGACACACGTGAGAGAAGTACGCAGGAGATTGCCGAGCAGATTCGTAAAGACTTGAAATCCAACGCCTTAATCAAGAAATACAATGTGTCGGAAGGTATGGGTATGGGTTCTACAAGTAGCGTGAAAGTCGAGATCTACGGTTACGACTTCAACACTTCCGATAGAATCGCCAACGAGATCGCGGCGGAGATGCGTGAGCGTCCTGAAATTTCGCAGGTCCTCATCAGCCGCGACGAATACACACCTGAGATTCACGTCGACTTCGACCGTGAGAAGCTGATGCTCAACGGCATCAACATCACCACAGCCTCACAATATGTGAGAAACCGCATCAACGGCTCCATTATGACATTCTTCCGTGAGGACGGTGACGAATACAACATCCGCGTGCGTTACGCTCCGGAGTTCCGTCAGGGTTATGAAGACATTGAAAATATTGTGCTTTACGGTTCTTCAGGCCAGGCGGTGCGTTTGAGCGAGGTGGCGAAGATCGTGGAAGGCCGCACCCCTCCTACCATCGAGCGTAAAGACCGTGAGCGTATCATCACCATCACGGGCATCGTGGCAAAAGGCTACGCTTTGAGCGACGCCGTGGCAGTATCCGAGCAGTGCATCGACCATGCCGAGATTCCGGCAGAGTTTATGGCGAAGATCGCCGGTGACTACGAAGACCAGCAGGATGCCTTCGCCGATATGTTCACCCTTATCCTCTTGATTATCATCTTGGTATACGTCGTGATGGCCTCGCAGTTCGAGTCGTTGCTCGACCCATTCGTCATCATGTTCTCGGTGCCGTTTGCCATCACCGGTGTTCTTATCGGATTGAGAATCAATGGCATGGCACTCGGTGTAATGGCACTCATCGGCGTCATGATTTTGATGGGTATCGTTGTGAAAAACGGTATCGTGCTCATCGACTACACCAGGTTATGTCTTGAACGCGGCATGGGCATCAACGAGTCAGTCGTCACTGCCTCGCGTCAACGTCTGCGTCCTATCCTTATGACCACTCTCACCACCGTGCTCGGTATGATACCTATGGCATTAGGTTCGGGCGAAGGCGCTGAGATGTGGAACGGCCTCGGCGTGGTGGTGGCATGGGGCTTGTCGGTGTCGTCACTCATCACCCTCGTGCTCATCCCTACGCTGTATGCGGTATTTATTTCAAGAAGAATTAGACGTAAGGAAAGAAAACTAGCAAAAATATGACAGCAATATTCATCGCCTACAATCAGGCATATTACGAAGAAATCGCCGAACTCCTTGAAAAACAAGGAGTTCGCGGATTCACCAAATGGAACGAGATAACAGGTCGCGGCTCAGCGACAGGCGAGGCGCACTATGGCACACACACCTGGCCGACGTTCAACGACGCCATGCTCACCTTCGTCGACGACGATAAAGTCGACAACGTGTTGCAGTCGTTGCACGAGCACGACCTCCTCACGCCGGAACTCGGTCTGAGGGCGTTCTCATGGAAGATTGATAAAACTGTTTAAGAATTACTACTTTTTCGGCTTCTTCACACTGAATTTATAGATACAGGTGTGATGATACTCCTCGCCCGGACGCAGCACTGTGCTCGGGAAGTTAGGCTGATTGATAGCATCAGGGAACTGCTGTGTCTCAAGAGCGAACGAGGCGCGGTTGCATAATGGCTTGCCGTATTTTCCTGTCGTCTTGCCATCAAAGAAGTTACCGCTGTAGAACTGCATTCCAGGCTGGTCGGTCGACACCTCCATCACCCTACCCGACTGAGGCTCGAGAACAGTAGCCGCCAAGCCCATCTGGCCGATAGGTTTGTTCAAGACCCAGTTGAAATCGTAGCCACCGCCATTCACCATCTGCGGATGATATTTTGCTATATCACGTCCGATAGGCTTTGCCGTCATGAAATCCATCGGAGTGTCTTTAACAGGAATGAAATTACCTGTTGGAATAAGGTTTTCATCAATAACTGTGATTAACTTGCCATTAATCATCATCTCATGATCAAGTATGGTGCCGTTGCCTTCGCCATGCAGGTTGAAGAACGAGTGATGCGAGAGGTTGCAGACCGTCGGGGCGTCGGTTGTCGCAAGATAATCGACACGGAACTCGTTGTCAGGAGTCAAAGTGTAGGTCATGGTGATGTCGAGATTTCCCGGGAAACCGTCCAAACCGTCAGGCAAAACCACGTGAAGCACTATGGCGTTGTCGGTCACTGACACAACATCCCAGACGACTCTGTCGACACCGAACTCTCCGCCGTGAAGCGTGGCATTGCCACCATTTTTAGGCAGTTGATATGTCTTGCCGTCGAGTGTGAACTCACCATTGGCGATACGGTTGGCGCAACGTCCGACCACTGCTCCGAGGTATCTCTCACCCGTACAATTAATATATCTGTCGATATTGTCGTAGCCAAGCACGATATCTTCGAAACTGCCTTTGTTATCAGGCATCCACAGCGAGACAACGCGACCGCCATAGTTGGTGACCTGCATAGTTAAAAAACCATTCTTCAAGGTGTAAAGCGATACCTTCTTGCCATCCACCTCAGTATTGAAATCATTGACATTCATAAGTTTAACCTCATTTTTCTTTGTACAACCAATTAAAATCATCGCGCTGAGCGCCAAAAACAATAATTTCTTCATATTTTTAAAATTAATAATGCAAAATTATAAAATTATTCTGATATAATTCGTTTTTTTAGTAATTTTGTGACGATGAGAGAGAGATTCAAATACAGAAAACATTACGAGAGTCGTGTCCGCTGGGAGGCGTTGGTGATTTATATTGTAGCCTCAGCACTCTGCGCAGCCATGGTTTATTACATCTCCAATCTCAAGAAATCAATTCTTAATCAACGAGTTAACATCAACAAAAACGAGAAAGTTCTTGACTTGACCAACGACTTGATTAAAAAAGTCAATGAGACACAGTCAGACGCGCAGCTGTTTTCTTTTTCAGGCGATCAGAAGCATCTGCTGGATTTCAAAAACAACCTCGAGCAAGTATCAAGCATCAAGGATTCAATCATTTTTTATTCCGACAATGATGTGAAAAACAAGGCTATTCTCAACGATATCGTCAGCTTACTGAAACGTAAGGAAAACATTATCAAGAGGATAAGCCATCAATACGATCTCTTCAACCCTTACGATGAGATTTATAAAATCCTGACGAATTACAAACCGGAGAAGAAGACAAAGGTTGTGGCTGTCACAAAACAAGACACCATAGTCCACAAAGCCGACAAGAAATCGTTTTTCCAACGAGTTTTCTCTTCCGACACGCCTCGCGACAGCATCATTCTTGTCACGACCACCACTTTCGACACTATCAGCGACGATGAAGACAAAATTGATATCATGAAAGATATCAAGCTGTACACCGACAAAGGCAAGCAGGAATACATCGAGAGGATTAAAACCATTGAAAAACAATACCAAATCTTCATCGAGTCGGACCAGAAGATTTCGGAGGAGATCTCCGGGCTTCTCATCGTCCTTCATCAGCAAACGCTGACATCAGTCATGAATGAGATTCAAAAAAGCGAGGCTCTCGTTCAGCGCAATATGGAGTATTCGATGTACGGAGGCACCGTCGCATTAGTCTGCATCTTGGTATTTATCTTCTTGATTTTCAAAGATATACAACGAGTGTCAAGAGCTAGAAAGGCCACTGAAGAAGCACAACGGCGCACCGAGGAGATCATGGAAAGCCGACACAAGCTGCTGCTCACAGTGTCGCACGACATCAAGGCACCGCTCTCGTCTGTCATAGGTTACATTGAGTTGATGCAGATGGAGAAACACAGCGACGAGGACATGCAACGCCTCAGCTCGATGAAATACTCATCGCAGCACATTCTCTCACTTCTCTCGAATTTACTGGAGTTCTCGAGCCTAGACCAAGGAAAACAGTTTGTGAAACGCTCCGATTTCAACGTGGCGGAACTCACCGACCAGCTCGCCGCCATGTTCAAGCCTATCGCCGAAAACAAACAGCTGAAGTTCTATTATCATAAAAACATAGCCAACGACCTTTACATCAACTCTGACGCATTGAAAATCAAGCAGATAGCGAGTAACATCATTTCCAATGCCTTGAAATACACCATAGAAGGCGAAGTGCATTTCGGAGTTTATCTAATCAATAAGAAATTGGTTTTCAATGTGTTAGACCACGGCATCGGAATCCCTAACGAGAAGATTGAGGAGATGTTCAAGCCGTTCAGCAGAGCCGACAACAACAAAGGTCTGGCTGAAGGCAATGGCTTCGGGCTCTATGTCGTGAAAGGACTTCTCGAGCTGCTCGGCGGCAACATAAAGGTGATGTCGGAACTCGAAAAAGGCAGTCATTTCGAGATCTCCATACCTGTTAAAATCGTTGAAAAGAAGGAAGAAACAATACCAAAAATAACTGATAATCAGATAGTTAAGACTAAACATAAGCTTAACATCCTCCTCGTCGACGACGACAACAGTCTGCTTGCTGTGATCAGTGCGATGCTTAACAAAATCGGGCATCATTCCGACATCTGCCGTTCGTACATCGAGTTCAACAAATACCTTGGCGAGCTCGACAAATACGACTTGGTTCTCACCGACCGTGAGATGGGTACGTTCTCGGGCAACGACGTGCTGAAGACGATAAAAGATATCGACAAAGACAAAAAAGTCGTGCTGATGACCGCCCGCGACCAGTATTCCGAGAAATACGCCATCAGCGAAGGCTTCGACGGATACATCAAGAAACCATTCAGTATCAAAGACTTAGCATTGCTTTTAAATGATAACTGGGTTGAAGAAGATGGCAAAGAATGCGAGTTTACCGACGATTTCCCACAGCTCTGCGCGATGTTTGACAACGACAGCGCTGCCATTCGAGATATTCTGCAGACCTTCGTCAATGCCACCTCCAACAACCTCGTGGCACTCAACGACGCCATCACCGAGCATGACTTTGTGAAGGCGCAAGGCATATGCCATAAGATGCGCCCGATGTTCATTCAGCTGGAGCAGGCCTCGGCGCAGTACCTCACCGACATGGACAGCCGTCGCGGTCAGGATGCCACTTCCCTGCCCGACTGGGAAGAAAAAGGCATCGAATTCATGAATCAATCCGATGCCCTCTTGGCTATGTTAGCTGAAAAATATGATATTTCCGATTAGTCGCTGACTTCCTCGCTCTTTCTGCCGCTACGCTTACGCTCTATTTCGTCGAGGATAATCTTACGCAGACGCAGGCTCTTCGGAGTGACTTCGAGATATTCGTCGTCGCGGATATATTCCATGTATTCCTCAAGCGACATTCTTACTGGCGGGACAAGCACGATCTTATCGTCTGAGCCAGAGGCGCGGACGTTGGTCAGGTGTTTGGTCTTGTTGATATTCAACACTATATCGTTTGAACGTGTGTTCTCTCCGATGACTTCACCCATGTAGACATCCTCGTTAGGCTGCACGAAGAATTTGCCACGATCCTGAAGCTTCCACAAAGCATAAGGAACAGCTGTGCCGGTCTCCATCGCGATGAGAGCGCCCACCTCGTGAGTATCCATATCGCCTTTCCATGGTTCGTAATCTTTGAAACGATGCGACATCACCGCCTCGCCTTCTGTCGCTGTCAGCATAGCTGAACGCAAGCCAATCAAACCTCTTGCAGGAATATCGAAATCGAGGTTCATACGGTCGCCCTTAGGTGACATGTTGGTCATCTCGCCTTTGTGCTGTGATGCCAGCTCGATGACACGACCGGCGAAGTTCTCAGGAACCTGCACGTTCATAACCTCGATAGGTTCACATTTCTTGCCGTCGATTTCTTTCAGAAGAACCTTCGGCTGACCGATCTGGAACTCGTAGCCCTCGCGGCGCATCGTCTCGACGAGGATGCTGAGGTGAAGGATACCACGGCCGTAAACCATAAGAGAATCAGGCGATTCAGTATCTTCGACCTTCAATGCGAGGTTCTTCTCAGTCTCTCTGTAAAGACGCTCGCGCAAGTGACGTGAAGTGACGAATTTTCCTTCTTTTCCGAAAAATGGTGAGTTGTTGATGGTGAACAGCATACTCATTGTAGGCTCGTCGACATGGATTGGAGGCAATGCCTCTGGGTTCTCGAAATCGGCAACGGTGTCACCAATCTCGAAGTTCTCAAGACCCATCACAGCGACGATATCGCCAGCCATCACAGGCTTTTTCGTTCTTTCCTTGCCAAGGCCTTCGAAAGTATAAAGTTCCTTGATTTGGTTTTTCTCTATTGAGCCGTCGCGTTTCACCAACGAGACATTCATACCGGCTTGAAGGATACCGCGTTTCAGACGGCCCACCGCAATACGGCCCACATACGAGCTGTAGTCGAGCGAAGTGATGAGCATCTGAGGTGTTCCTTCTTCATATTTAGCCTCAGGAATGGTGTTGATGATCACATCCAAAAGATATGAAACATCGTTTGTGACGTGTGTCCAATGGTCTGACATCCAGCCTTGCTTTGATGAGCCGAACACTGTCGGGAAGTCGAGCTGGTCGTCGCTGGCGCCGAGATTGTACATCAGGTCGAAGACGGCTTCCTGAGTCTCTTCAGGAGTGCAGTTAGGCTTGTCGACTTTATTGACGACCACGATAGGTTTCAGTCCGAGCTGGATAGCTTTCTCTAGCACGAAACGGGTCTGCGGCATCGGGCCTTCGAAGGCGTCGACGAGAAGCAGCACGCCGTCGGCCATGTTCAGAACGCGTTCCACCTCGCCACCGAAATCGCTGTGGCCAGGAGTATCTATAATGTTGATTTTCACATCTTTATAACGCACTGACACGTTCTTCGACAAGATGGTGATACCTCGTTCACGCTCAAGGTCGTTGTTATCCAGAATCAAATCTCCATTATCCTTATCATCCCTGAACAGTTTGGATTGATACAGGATACGGTCCACCAAAGTGGTTTTTCCGTGGTCAACGTGAGCGATAATCGCAACATTACGAATACTTGTCATTTGCTTATATTTAATTGATACTCAATAAGAAAACCCGATTTTTCAGCAGTTTTTATTTTTACTGAAAAATCGGGTGCAAAATTACTAAAAAATTTTTAACGAAGAACAAATAGTTTCATGATTTTTCACAAACTATTTATCGATGACGATATGCTTGTATGTCCTTCCTTTTTCTGACTCAACAATGATGAGGTATGTGCCTCTTGGCAGAGCGTCAAGCTCCAACACGACGCGGTCTGAATGGT
>CAMZJA010000006.1 GCA_947307415.1 uncultured Bacteroidales bacterium
AAGAAGTGCCGCGCTGGTGTCTGCAAGAAACTCATGAACTACGTCATCGACAAAGATAAATGTATCGGCTGCGGCAAGTGCGCCAAGAACTGCCCTGCAGAAGCTATCTCGAAGACTAACTACATCGCTGAAGGTCACAAGCTTCCTTCAATGGAAATCGACACAACGAAGTGTATCAAGTGCGGTGCATGTATGAGTGGTTGTAAATTTGATGCTATTTCTGTCAAATAAAATAGAGGAGGAGAAAGATATGATTAATGTAACAATTGATAACAAACAGATTCAGGTCGCAGAAGGCACAACAATTTTGAAAGCTGCCCGTCAGGCCGGTATTCATATTCCTACCCTCTGCTATTTCGAGTTGGCAGGAATGAACTTTGAGAACAAACCAGGTGGATGCCGTGTTTGCGTTGTCGAGATCACAAAAGATTTCAACGGCAAACCACGTCGTAACCTTGCTCCAGCTTGCGCAACAGACTGCGTCGAGGGTATGGAAGTTCTCACACACAGCGCACGCGTTATCAACGCACGCCGCACTGTCGTTGAGTTGATTCTTTCAGACCACCCGACAGACTGCTTGACATGCGCCAAGTCAGGTCAGTGCGAACTCCAGAAGCTCGCTCAGAACCTCGGTATCCGCGACATCCCATTCAAGGGTGAGCAGTCGACATACCGCAAGGATATGTCACCTTCAATCGTCCGCGACATCGACAAATGTATCATGTGCCGCCGCTGCGAGAACGTATGTAACAACATCCAGACAGTCGGTGCTTTATCAGCTGTGAACCGTGGCTTCCAAGCCGTCGTCGCTCCAGCTTTCGAGCAGGACCTCATGGATTCACCATGCGTCATGTGCGGTCAGTGCGTCCAGGTTTGCCCTGTCGGCGCTTTGAGCGAAGTCGATGATACACGTAACGTGATGGCAGCTATCAACAATCCTAAGAAGACCGTCATCGTGAACACAGCTCCTGCAACACGTGTCGCTCTCGGCGAAGAGTTCGGCATGCCGGCAGGTACCATCGTCACAGGCCAGATGGCAGCAGCATTGCGCCGCCTCGGCTTCGACTATGTGTTCGATACAGACTTCACCGCTGACTTGACCATCATGGAAGAAGGTACAGAGCTCCTCGGCAGAATCAAGAAGTTCATGGCAGGCGACAAATCAGTGCGTCTCCCTATCTTGACATCATGCTGCCCAGGTTGGGTCAACTTCTTCGAGCACAACTTCCCGGATATGCTCGACGTTCCTTCAACAGCTAAGTCACCTATGCAGATGTTCGGCGCTGTTGCTAAGAACTACTGGGCAGAGAAGATGGGCATCAAGAGAGAAGACCTCGTCGTCGTTTCTATCATGCCTTGCTTGGCTAAGAAATACGAAAGCAAACGTAAAGAGTTCTACAAAGACGGTAACCCGGATATCGACTACGTCCTTTCAACACGTGAGTTGGCCCGCTTGATCAAGCAGTTCAACCTCGACCTTAAGGACATGCCATCAGAGGATTACGATGATCCGCTCGGCGAGTCAACAGGTGCTGCTGTCATCTTCGGTGCAACAGGTGGTGTTATCGAGGCTGCTGTTCGTACAGCATACGAGGTATTCACTGGCAAACCGCTTCCTAAGATCGACTTCACAGAACTCCGTGGTATGGACGGTATCCGTGACGCTTGGGTTGACTTCGCAGGCACCCCAATCCACATCGGTATCGCTCACGGTCTGGCAAATGCACGCAAGCTCCTCGAAAGAGTTCGCGAAGGCAAGGAGCAGTTCCACGCTATCGAAGTCATGGCTTGCCCAGGCGGTTGCGTCGGTGGAGCTGGTCAGCCATATCACCATGGCAACAGTGAAATCATCAAGAAACGTACAGAGGCTATCTATCGTGAAGACCTCGGCAAACCAATCCGTAAGTCACACGAGAATCCTTCAATCAAGAAGATTTACGCTGAGTACTTTGGTGAACCATGCGGCCACAAGTCACATGAACTGCTGCATACACACTATTTCGACAAGTCAGAACATGTTGAGATTAGCGAAAAATAATTGTTGGAAAATTAAAAATTGAATATTATGGCAGTTATTAAATTATCAGAAGATAAAATCAAATTCATTAAGGACGTTTGCAAATCGTTCCGTAATGATGGTGGCGAAGTTATCAACGTGCTTCACAAGGTTCAGGGTGAGTACGGCTACCTCTCAGCAGAAGTTCAGGAACTTGTCGCTAAGGAGTTAAACATCCCTGTATCAAGAGTTTACGGTATCGTTTCATTCTATTCGTTCTTCACCATGACTCCAAAGGGCAAACACCCGATTTCAGTTTGCTTGGGTACAGCCTGCTACGTGCGTGGTGCTGAGAAGGTTTTGGATGAGTTGAAACGTCAGCTCGGCGTTGAAGTCGGTGGCACAACACCTGACGGAAAGTTCTCATTGAACTGCCTCCGTTGCGTGGGCGCCTGCGGTCTTGCTCCAGTCGCTATGATTGGTGACAAGGTCTATGGCCGTTTGACACCGGACAAAGTCAAAGAAGTTTTGGCTGAGTATAAGGATTAATTTGGTAGGGGCGAATCAAATTCGCCCTATACCTTATTAATTAATATGATTGTGGGAATGGAATTATTCTGTTCCCACAATTTTTTTGTATTTATTGAAAAGAATTTGTATCTTTGCAGAAATTTAAACGACATATTATGTAGAAAAAACGAAACATTGACATATAAATAGCGGTTCGAAGCTATTCTTGACCACAAATTACCACTTTAGCTCTTCGGAGTATCCAAATCAAGAAATAGTTGACAACGCCAAGTTTGGCGTGGAATGACTTTTTCAGATTTGGAGGGCGTGGTAACCCTGTGGTCGGAAAAACATATTTCCACGCTTTTTGTTTTGTCAATAAAATTAGAATGAGAATATAAATCAACAAATTAATTACTAAAACTATTGTAAGATGAAAACAACTAACAAAATCTTTAGAATGATGATTATGGTTTTATTATCAATATTGTCATTTTCATTGTATTCTCAACGCTGCGCAGTTCTTGAATTCAAAGCAGGTGTGGGTATTTCACAAGCAGATGTTGATGGAATTTCAGCAATTTTTATCACTTATTTCCAGCCAGCTGGATATACCATGGTTGAGCGTACACAAATTGACAAGGTAATCGAAGAACAGGGCTTTCAACGTTCAACTATGACTCAGACTCAAATGGTTCGTGTCGGTCAAATATTAAATGTATCGAAAATTGTAGTTGGTGATATTAATGTTGTAATGAATCAATACAATGTGGATGCACGAGTCATTAATGTAGAAACTGGCACTATTGCAGCAACAGAAGGAGCTACTTTTGCAACTTCATCATACCGTAGTAGTATGCAAAATGTAGCTACAAAGTTGGCATCCAAAATAGCCATATCTTATGGAGGTACAGTGCAGACAGCTCCACCAGCAACAGTGGCGCCAGCAACTCCAAAAAAGCGAACTGCTGTTGAGGTTTTGTATGGCTATTTAAAGATATTCCCAAATGAATTGGGAGTATTCCAAGCCGAGCCAACATCGGTAATAACTCAGATAAACGCTCAGGCGCAATATGGCTACAACAACTGGCGTATTCCAACCAATGAAGAATTGTCATTGTTGCGCGCTAACAATTATCTTGCCAGCGGTGAATACATGACTCGCGAGAGCAAGCGTGGTATCGTTTTACTGGTTACGGATGGTGATGATTATCAGACCGTACTGGAACAAGAGAGAAAGGCAGAGGAAGAAAGGCAAGCAAGAATTAAGGCAGAACAAGAACGTAAAGAAGCAGAGGAACGAGCCAAACAGGAAAGGTTGGCACAACTCAAAGCACAAGGTTGGGTGGATTTGGGCTTGCCAAGCGGTACTTTGTGGAAAGATAAAAACGAGGAGGGCGGTTTTTACTCATACGACCAAGCTATGAGTAGATTCGGGAATGAATTACCTACTAATGAGCAATTTTCTGAACTAATAAACTCGTGCCAGTGGATATGGACGGGTAGTGGCTACAAGGTGACTGGGCCTAACGGAAATTCTATTTCTCTGCCCGCAGTGGGCTTCCGCTATAGAAATGGAATCATTGATAATGTGGGCGAATGGGGCCAATATTGGTCGTCTACGCCCCCCAAAGGTAGAGGCATGGCATATATGCTCTTTTTCAATCAAGAAAAAGTGTACGTGCAATACTACAGTCAGTGTGAGTATTCCGTGCGCCTTGTCTGTAAACCATAGTTTTTTTAGGCAAACAAAGTGGTTAACGTCAGCACTGGAGAATTTGAGGGTAATGTGACAGAGAATTTGTAAATCAATATTCCAATATGGAAAATCCAACAAAAAAACATATTGGAATATTGTTTTTATGGAATTTAATGAATAGTCTGGCAATGATGTAAATAACCGGTCACAATATTGTGATCGGTTAATAGCACGTTTCATTTTTGAATTTTTTCCAAAATCATCTTTACCATCCACTCGTCATTTATCTGCGTCACCGCAAAACATCTCTTTCCTGCATCTTTTACAGAAGAACCGATAGAGTAGGCCGTGGAGGAGTCTATAATCAGAAATCGGTCGTGGAAAGTTTCAATAAGATTTAAAGTTAATGTTGGATATTGAGCGTTGAATTTTTCAATATCACTTTGGGTTATCTTCGCTTTTTTGCTTGTAAATAGTTGAACATCAACGTTTTCTTGCTTTTTTGAAAGAACATCCAAAGTCCCGACACCAGCATAATTGTCAATCAGGATTATTTCTTTTTTAGCTTTTTGAACTAAAGAAACCATAAAACTGAAGGCATCGTAAATATGGCCGTCAAAAAACAGCTTTTGCCTGTCTTCAATTTTGTATTTGTCCATTATTGTTAAGATGTGCTCGATTTTCCTGTCGTTTTCCTGAAGATGTGCGTTTGTTTCGGATACTTCTTTGCGAAGATGGTCGAGCTCAATAAAAAGTTTGGCGTTGCTTTGAATGAATCTTCGCATCGCGACGAAGGCGTCAATGATTTTTATGCTTTTCTGGACGGCGGTTTCGCTATTAAGCACCGATGCAAGCATGGAAACGCCTTGCTCAGTGAATGCATAAGGATTAGATGAAGAATGTTTCAGCGTTTTGAACCGGTCACAAATTGTGACCAGTTTATGTAATTCATTATCAGATATTTGAAACATGAATCGTTCTGGAAAACGTTCAATATTTCGTTTTACCGCTTGGTTGAGAGCTTTTGTCTTAACTTCATAAATATCCGCTAAGTCCTTGTCAATCATGACCTGAACGCCTCTAATTGTGAAGATTCTGTCTTCAATTTCCTGAAGCGTATCTACTTTATTGCTGCTTGTCGCCACTAAGGCATTTGAAATACTTAAAGACTCCATAAATATTAATTTTTAGAATTCAACACTGCAAAGATAAATAAAAAACTTGAAATCACAATTTGTGATTTCAAGTTTTTTATAGAATTAATCCGGATGGGCCTAAAACCTCATCTCCAAGTTCACTTTCACATCGGGATGCAACGACTTTCCAACAGGGCAAGTGTCGGCTGCGCGTTTGAGCATCGCTTTCTGCGCGTCGGTGTAGTCGTTTTTCGGGAAGGTGATAACGATGTCGATTTGTCCGATGCGGCGTGGGTCGGCAGCCATCGTTTTTGTTATTTCGTAGGTGGCGCCATCGATGTCGAAGCCTTTGGTCTGGGCGGTGATTCCCATGATGGTTATCATGCAGCCGGCCAAAGCGGCGCAAGCCAAATCGGTGGGGGAGAACGCCTCACCTTTGCCGTGGTTATCGGTCGGAGCGTCAGTGATGATGGTATTCCCCGACTGCAAATGCGTCATCTCATTGCGCAAATTGCCTTTGTAAGTTCCTTTTATTGTTGCCATATCTGTTATCTTTTTACGTTTACTTTTTCTGTCATTGTACTATTCTTATTCTCAATTCTAATCATATAAATTCCTTCTTCAAAACCGCTCAAATCAATGGCGGTATTTTTATTGGCAATTGTCTCAAGAACTTCCTGACCTAAAACGTTCATCACGCTGATGCTCATCTCGCCATTACCTTCAATGTTGAGAATTCCGTTGGTAGGGTTAGGGTAGAGGCGGATGTTGCTTGCGCTGACTTCTGCTACATTTGTGTGCTCGCAGTCGTTGTTGAATGTCATGAAGATACCGTCGCTGTGATCGCCTGAGGTGTACAGAACCTCGTCGTCAGCATTTTTAATGATGAAATGACATTCATAGTCGGTGTCGTATTGCTCTGAGGTGTGATACCATCCGTGGTTCCAGATGAAGTTGATATCGCCTTTCAAAAGTGGCACGACCACGGTCTTTGTTGAGCCTTCTTCCATCGTAACTTTGCCTATGCGCTGTCCGTCTTCAGTTGTGACGCTGATGCAGGCACCTTTCCAGCCGTCGCCGCCATCGTCTGTGAGCTCGAAAGTGATGTCGCATTTGTCGCCAACGAGAATCTGAGCGTATGCTTTGCGGTTGAAACCGAATTCGTTTTCAGCAATAATAGAATATTGGTAAAGTCCTTCTTCGAGATTTTCATCGACGAAATCCATCCTCTGACCTTTGGTGCCTTCTGTGGTAAAGATAAGCTCTCCGTTGCGATATACATTGACTGTAAAGCTTGTGAGAGGCACGCCGTTGAGGTTGTTTTCTGGGTTTGTCCAGTTGATTGTTACGCTCGTCATATCCTCATTTTCAACGAGTTCGAAGTCGGTAATATTCTCGGGACGGTTGTTGTATTCCGGTGAGTCAGGGATGATATGTCCCGTGAAGCCGTTAAGTTCGTTGAATGCGTATTTCGTTGTGTTGAGCGCTCCGACTGGGCACCAGGCATCGTCTTTGCCGCTCCATCCCCAGTTGAAATGGAAATAGTCGTTCTCATCGTAGCCGTCGCACACGAAGGCGTGACCACCTGCGCCGTGATCATCCTGACCGCTGTAATACAACGGTATACCTTCGTCTAGACCGCCGTCTTTAAGCATCTGAGCCCATTCCTCATTGGAGTAGCCTGGACCCCAAAATCCACCGCCATAGTTGGTGATATGGTCATCGCAAGAATATCCGAAATAGGTGCGTAACGCTGGAGGCACGTCGCCGGAAAAGGCACCGCTGCCATCTGGACCGTACATCATCTCCACAGCAATGCCGCAATGATGCAGGAGTTGTGCAATGTAAAAATAATCTTCCTCGGTGCTCAACGAGTCGAGGTCGTTAGGCATCAACTCGAAATGATATTCTGTCTCGCCAAAGTTGGCAGTTTGTTGCGGATAACCACCAGGATAATAAGTGTACGAACCTTCTCCCTGTGCCGGGTAGTCCCAGAATTTCATCACCTGTCCCATAGCTGTGGCTACACAACCGGCGTAGACGTGACCGCCATTACCATCAGGATCTTCAGGACACTGGCTGTTGTAAGGGAAATTTTGGTGCCAGGTCGACTGAAGTAGCGGGCCGACAACAGCGCGATTGCCCCTGCCTTGTTTGATAATACCGTCTTCAGCAACCGATTCCCATTCGGCAACGATATCGGCAGTAGCCTCCAAGTTGTGCTCTCTAACGTATTGAATTTCTTCACAAAAGCTGTTAAGCGTAAAGCTAAAGCCATCAGAAACATTGTTAGCATCAAAGCTGCCAGTTGTTGAATATGCTAAGATCGGCTTCACTCGGTCGTCGCCTGCGATGATGACGAACCCGTTGCCGCCAGGAACGTTAAACACGTAATAATCAACGGCATCGCGTGTTGCTGAGGTGTGAACAAGGCTGACTTGAGCGCTCAAAAAACGCTGTCCAAGCTGCTGGGCGCGCTGAGCGTCGACAGGACCTGCAAACAATTGACCCATGGAAAAGGCCAAAATAGCAATGATTAATAGAGTTTTTTTCATTTTTTTAAATTAAGTTAATAATGGTTAAGACTGCAAAGATATAAAAAAACTTGAAGCCACAATCTGTGACTTCAAGTTTTTTCTTTACTATATACTCTTTTATCTTTTATCTATCTTTTCGGTCTTTACGCCATTGGCAGTCTCAACTCTAATCATATAAATTCCTTCTCCAAAACTGCTCAAATCAATGGTTGTATTTTCATTGGCAGTTGTCTCAAGAACTTTTTGGCCTAAAACATTCATCACACTGATGGTCATCACTCCATTGCCTTCTATGTTGAGAATTCCGTTTGTCGGGTTAGGGTAGAGGCGTGCGTTGTTTGTGCTGGCTTCTGAAACACCGATATGGCTCCCGCAGTCGTTGTTGTATGTGAGGAATATGCCGTCGCTATGCTCGCCTGAAGTGTACAAAACCTCGTCGTTATCGTTCTTGATGACGAAATGGCATTCGTAATCGGTGTCGTAGCCTTCGGTTGTGTGGAACCAGCCGTGGTTCCAAATGAAGTTGAGATTGCCTTTCAGAAGAGGCATCACAACTGTCTTCGTTGAGCCTTCTTCCATCGTCACCTTGGCGATGCGCTGTCCTTTCTCGTCTGTTACGCTGATGCAAGCACCTTTCCAGCCGTCGCCTCCGTCATCGGTGAGTTCGAAAACTATGTCGCACTTATCGCCCACGAGAATCTGAGCGTAAGCTTTGCGGTTGAAACCGAATTCATTTTCAGCAATCACTGAATATTGGTAAAGCCCTTCTTCGAGATTTTCATCGACGAAATCCATTCTTGTGCCTTTACCAACTACTTGCGTGTGGTAAATCTCTTGTCCGTTACGATTAACATAGATGTCGAGTGGTGATGATAAAGGCTCGCCGTTGAGGTTGTGCTCTGGGTTTGTCCAGCTGATTGTAACGCTTGTCATGTCTTCATTCTCAATCACTTCAAAATCGGTGATGTTTTCAGGACGTTGATAATAATCGTCGCCCTGTGGCTGAATGTGTCCGATGAATCCGTTCGAGTCGTTGAAGGCATATTTTGTGGTGTTGAGTGCTCCAATAGGGCACCATGCGTCGTCTTTGCCGCTCCAGCCCCAGTTGAAATGGAAGTAGTCGTTCTCGTCGTAGCCGTCACACACGAAAGCGTGACCGCCAGCGCCATTGTCGTCGGAACCGCTGTAATACAATGGCATTCCTTCATCAAGGCCGCCGTCTTTAAGCATCTGGGTCCATTGCTCGATGGTATAGAAATTGAATCCCCAGAAGCTGAGTGTTTCCATATCATCACAAGAATATTTGAAATAGTTGTTTAATGCGGTTACCACATCTTGTGAGTAGGCGCCGCTGCCGTGACCGCTGTACTGCATATCGACTGAGATGCCGCAATGGTGCAGGAACTGTGCGATGTAGAAATAATCCTCCTCGGTGCTTAACGAGTCGATATCGTTAGGCATGAGCTCAAAATGATATTCTGTCTCGCCGAAGTTGGCGGTTTGCTGAGCATAGCCGCTTGGATTATAGGTGTGTGTGCCCGTTCCTTGTGCCGGCCAGTTCCAATATTTCATCACCTGACCCATAGCTGTGGCGACACAGCCTGCATAAACACGGCCTCCGCTGCCTTCCTCGTCTTCAGGGCACTGGCTGTTGTAAGGCCAGTTCTGATTCCAGATGGTAGGGCAAAGAGGACCTACAACTGCGCGACTCTTTCTCTCCTTATTAATATAGCCTGTCTCGGCTACCGATTGCCACTCGGCTGTGATGTCGTCGGTAGCTGCTATGTTGTGTTCTCTAATGTATTGAATTTCATGGCTGAAGGTGTTCAAAGTGAACTCAAAACCGTCAGCTACATCATTAGGATTGAAGCTTCCTGTTGTTGAATATGCCAAAACCGGTTTCACGCGGTCGTCGCCTGCCACGATGACGAATCCATTGCCACCTTCAACGTTAAACACATAATAATCAACGGCATCGCGTGTCGCTGAAGTGTAAACAAGATTAAGCTGTATGTCGCCCTTGAGTGCTTTTGTGCTCAAAAAACGATTTCCTATCTGCTGGGCACGTTGTGCGTCAACAGGACCTGCAAACATTTTGCCAATGGTTAAAGCAAAAATTGCAATGATTAATAGAGTTTTTTTCATTTTATTTTAATTTAGTTGTTTTTACATAACTTTAACTTGCAAAAGTAATTATTTTTTCGTATCTTTGCATCATTAAAATGATTAACTATGAAAAAATATTTTTTGACGATATCCGCAATCTTTCTTTGTCTGATAGGTTTTTCGACCAATCCTGAAGGCAAAATCAAGATTAATATAATAATGAAGATACAGTCGGATGCTACAGAACTGAGTCGCATGGCAAGTGCTTTCTCAACAAAAGCCGAGCGCCGTTTGTTTGTTGTGAACACGCTTAAACGTCAGGCGGAAGAGTCACAAGCTGATTTGCTCGATTATCTTAATGAATTGGAAATCAATGGTGTAGTGGAGGAGATAAGGCCGTTGTGGATTGTCAATTCGGTAAGTTGTTATGCCGAGGAATCGTTGATGGATGAGATTTCGCGGCGCGATGATGTTCTGGCAGTTTATCAGGTTGAGGAATTTTCATTGCCTGAAGATGAGAATATTTCGATTCCTGCCGAGCGGGGCGACGGTCGTGAGATAGCCGAAAACATACTGAAAGTCAACGCCGACCAGGTTTGGGAACTTGGCTACACTGGCGAAGATGTTTTGGTCGCGCTTATCGATACGGGGGTGAGACTTGATCATGCCGATTTGCAGGGACAATTTTGGGACGGCGGCGCCGAATATCCGAATCACGGCTACGATTTTTACCAACATGACGACGACCCGTCGGATACTCACGGACATGGCACTCATGTGGCCGGAACCATTGTTGGTTCTGGCGCTTCGGGCACGCAGACTGGTGTGGCTCCAGGGGCGAAAATCATGGTGCTGAAGGTGTTTCATGGCGACGACAATCTTACAGAGCTGACGATGTGTGTCGAGGCGATGCAGTTCGCTGTTGAGCATGGCGCCGATGTAATGAATATGTCGCTCGGACAGCCTCTCCCTGATGCGAGCGTTAAGCTGATGATGCGTCAGGCTTGCGACAACACCCTCGCCGCCGGAGTGGTGGCTTCGGTTTGTGCAGGCAACTCACGCCTGATTCAGATGCTTGCACCAGTACCTTATAATATATGGTCGCCTGGCGATTGTCCGCCGCCTCATCTTCATGAAGATCAGATGGTTAACGCTGGCGGCACAAGTTGCGTGATTTGTGTGGGCGCTGTCAATTTTAACGACGTTCTCGGCGATTTTTCGTCAGAAGGCCCATCGACATGGAGCGATGTGGCACAATATAACGACTATCCTTACTCTTCGGGAAGCGCTACAAATATTGGCCTCATTCGTCCTGATGTTTGCGCACCAGGTGTTAATATCAAATCGCTGGATTTTAACACCACCAACGGTTATTGCCTGAAAAGCGGCACCTCAATGGCGACTCCTTGCGTAACTGGTACTATCGCCTTGATGCTGTCGAAAGACCATGAGCTGACGCCAGCGCAAATCGATGAGATCTTGGAACGAACCGCCATCCCGTTGTCAGCGCATAAAAGCAACGATTTCGGCTCAGGCAGAATCGATGCGTTGGCGGCTGTGAACGCCATCGGAAATGTTGGCATTGAAGAAAATGATGATAATTTTACCGTCTTTCCAAACCCGACCAACGGTATCATCAATGTCAACGCAAACGGCTTGAAAAATATCGTTGTTTTCAACACCCTCGGTCAAAAAGTCTACGAAACCGTTAAAAATCAAATAGATTTGTCACAACTCGGCGCAGGTCTCTTCTTAATAAGGATCGAAACCGCACAAGGCGTAAGCATGCAGCGAATCATTAAGGATGTCTTTTGACATCCTTTTTTGTTCGCTTCACGCTATGTTTTTTTTTGTATTTTTGCACGTTTTTTCTCAGTTCTGTCATTTCGACCGACCGAAAGAAGTGGAGAAATCTTCTGAATGAATAATAATAACTTTAAATTATAAAAAAATGAGAAAACATCCTCTGCTATCTTTGATAGCCCTCTTAATCCTCGTTCCATTCGGAATGAAGGCTCAACAAGGCGTGCAAAACTACGTCTCCGCTTCAGGTTACGTCATTTTTAACGCGCCATTTTACAACACAGGCAGCGATGGCTATGCCTTCGACTTCGAACAAGACTATGTGGAAGGCCGCTTGATTGATTGGACCACAATCGATGCCGACGGCGATTCATATAACTGGACACTTTCTCCAATAGGAGAGGGTTATGGCCATAACGGATCCAACGGCGTTATGATGTCGTATTCCTACAGCAACTTCGCGGGAGCGCTCACCCCGAACAACTATTTGGTTTCACCAAAACTGACCATCACGGCAAACAACCATTACGTGACGTTCTACGCCGCCGCTTTGGACGAGGCTTATCCATCCGACCACTTTGGATTGGCAGTCTCGACCACAGGAACCCAAGCGACAGATTTCACCATGCTTCAGGAATGGACAATGACTGCGAAACAAGGCAATTGGTATGAATACACCGTCAATCTGAACGCTTACGTCGGTCAGGAGATTTACATCGCCATTCGTCATTTCAACAGTCAGGACAACTTCTGCCTTTGTGTGGACGATGTTTTTGTAGGTCAGCAGGCTCACGACCCGTTGGTCAATTGCAGTATCGCCCTTGATGGAGCTACGGTAGCCAACAACGTTACAGGAACACAGTATCTGCTGAATACCAACGGTTTTGCAAACAATTCGTCACACAACACAACGATTACCGCCACTTATCAATCGGGTGCCACTTTGACCAAGTCAACCGATTGGACTTTCCGCTCGGCCGACAACTTCCAGGGTTCGCCAACAGGACTTCACGCCAATAGCAACGGCAGCTCCGTCAACCTCAGCTGGACGCTCCCGATGATGAACTCGTCATATACAGTCGATGAAATTTTCTACGACTTCGCCGACAGCACTTTCTCCGATCTCACACTTATCGATGCCAATCACGACGGATATAATTTCAGAATTTATCCTTATTATGGTGTCGGCAGTGGTAACTGTCTTAAATCAGATTCATATATTGGCGGCGCTAATCCGCAATCACTGAATCCAGATAATTTCGTTGTTTTACCACGCCTGACAGCATCGGAACACACCATGTTTTCCTTTATGGCACATGATAGCGATATGCCTGGTGTAGCTCCAGATCCGGAACATTTTGGCGTAGCCGTTTCAACCTCTGGCAATACCAATCCTGCTGATTTCACAATGGTTCAGGAATGGAATAGTATAGGAACTTACACTGAATATACCGCTGATCTTTCAGCATATGCCGGACAACAGATTTATGTGGCAATCCGTCACTTTAACACCACAGGCGAAACCTATTTTCTTATTGTCGATAATATCAAAATTACAGGTGTGGAAGCTGAAATCACTCGTCCGGCCAAGGGTGCTTTGGTTTATGCCAACGGTGAGCTTCTCGCTATGTTGAACCATGGTGAGACAAGCTTTACGCATAGTGTAAACCGTGCTAATATTGAGTATAGTATCCGTGTCATTCAGGAAGGAAGTAAAGCCGACGGCACTTACTTCGCTCTCGCGGCCCCACAATTTGCAAACGCTCAAGTCGACTGCGTTGCGCCTAAGAACCTTGCGGCAAACTACGACGGAAGTAGGGTTACACTCACATGGGAACGCGATATTTTCATCGATTTTGAAGACGACCCGCAGGGCTGGGCTCTCCTCGACGCTGACGGCGACGGCTACGCATTCGGCATCTACATGGGCGGCGGCATGAACCCTGACGGCAGTGTAAACACCACCAACACCAACGCAAGCTTGAGCTCGTTCTCATACATCAACGGAATCGGCGACCTGAATCCTAACAACTACGCATTTATGCCTCTTGTGAAGATTTTGCCTAACGCTAGCATCGAATTCTATGCTTCAGGTTATGACCCGAACTATCCAAATGAACCGATAGCAGTCTCGGTGGCATCAGAAGATGGTTTAAATATTGCTGATGTTCAGTCGTTTGTAACATCTTATCCATATCAAAAATACTCTGCCGATTTGTCGGCTTACGCCGGACAGCGAGTGTTCCTCGGATTCCATCATCAATCCGATGTTGGCGCATACGCAGTGGTTATAGATAATATCACTGTCACAAACGCTGTTTGGGCTGGAACGGCAAGCGTTACCGACCATTATGAAATTTGCCGCTCTACAAATGGTTCAGATTATAGCGTTATAGGTTGGGCCGACGGCGATGCTACATCATACGACGACAACGACATGCACGAACCTTTATATTATTATCAAGTGAGAGCTGTCAACACAATGCCTGGCGACGAGACTTGTCTGTCGGAGCCGGCAATGTCAGCTGACGGAATCCACAACTACGTCACAACAACCGTGACAGGTGTTGAAGAAATCGATGGCAATGTTTGCGTCTATCCGAACCCTACAAAAGGCGTCGTCAACATCGAAGTTGAAGGTCTTAAAGGCGTCATAGTGATGAACGCACTTGGTCAAATCGTTTTCGAAACCGTTGAAAATCAAATAGATTTGTCACAACTCGGCACTGGACTCTTCATTGTAAGAATCGAAACCGCACAAGGCGTAAGCATGCAGCGAATCATTAAGGATGTCTTTTGACATCCTTTTTTTTGTTCGCTTCGCGCCACATCGTCTCAGGTGCGGTGGCCCGTGCAGAAAAAAGTAAAAAAAATAAAAAATTTTGTTTTTATGAAAATAATCCCTAATTTTGTAGTTCGTTTTGAACACAATTTTAGGGATTTAATTTAAAATTTTTATATTATGTATCTGATAGTCAATAAAAAAGAATTAGCACAGGACACTTTTATGATGGAAATCGAGGCGCCTCGTCTCTCGAGAGCGGCTCTCCCAGGTCAGTTCCTGATTATTAAAATGACAGAAAAAGCAGAGCGTATTCCTCTCACAATCAGCGACAATGACCCGTGGAACGGCACTGTGACGATTGTTTTCAAGGCTATCGGAAAATCGACACACGAGATGGCAAATTACAACGTTGGCGACACTTTCCTCGATGTTGTAGGTCCTCTCGGACGTCCTTCGGAGTTCATCCATATGTCGTACGAGGAGCGTAAGACAAAGAAATACGTGTTCATCGGCGGCGGCGTGGGTATCGCACCTATCTTCCCGCAGGTTAAGTGGTTGTATCACAACGGTGTCAAGGCCGACGTCATCATCGGCGCGCGTACTCACAGCCTCCTCGTCTACGAAGATGAGCTCTCTTCAATGTCAAATCTTTACGTCACTACCGACGACGGAACGTCAGAATATAAAGGTCTCGTTACCGAGATGCTGCAGCGTCTTGTCGACCAAGGCAACCATTACGATGAGATTATCGCCATAGGTCCGGTCATCATGATGAAGGTGGTGAGCGAGCTGGCTCAGAAACTCAATATCAAGTGCACAATCTCAATGAACGCCTTGATGGTCGACGGAACAGGTATGTGTGGTGCCTGTCGTATCAGCGTGGGCGGTCAAACCAAGTTTACATGCGTCGACGGTCCTGAATTCGACGGCGCTAAGGTCGACTTCGCTGAAGCTATGAAACGCCAGTCGATGTACAACAACGTGGTGGAGCACAAACAGCTCGAAAACGAAGAGAAAGCCGAAGGCCATAAATGCCATGTCGGCGGCATCATCGACGAGCCTCGCGACAAGAAACATCGTGTTAAAATAACCGAGCAGGATCCGCTCGTGCGCGCTCATAACTTCGACGAGGTGTGCCTAGGCTACACTGCCGAAGAAGCCATAGTGGAGGCTCAACGCTGCTTGAACTGTGGCCGTCCTCAGTGCGTCACAGGCTGTCCGGTCAATATCAACATCCCTGGATTTGTTAAGAAGGTGGCGGAAGGCGACTTCCAGGCCGCTGCCGAGATCATCGACCAGGATTCAGCGTTGCCGGCAGTGTGCGGCCGTGTCTGTCCACAGGAGACACAGTGCGAAGGCAAGTGCGTGATGGGAGTGAAGTTCGAGCCTATCGCCATCGGAAAACTCGAGCGTTTCGTGGGCGACTGGTCACGTGAGAACAATATCAACCTTGCAAAGCCGGTCAAGAAAAACGGTAAGCGTGTGGCTGTCGTAGGCTCAGGTCCTTCAGGCCTCACATGCGCCAAGGAACTCCTCGTGCGCGGCTACGACGTCACAGTGTTCGAGGCGTTGCATGAGTTTGGTGGCGTGTTGGCTTACGGTATCCCGTCGTTCCGTCTGCCGAAAGAGACGGTCGTGCGCCACGAGGTCGAGAACGTGATGCGTCTCGGCGGCCATTTCTTCAAAGACGTGGTCATCGGCCGTACCGCTTCCATCGAGTCGTTGATGAAAGACGAGCACTTCGACGCTGTGTTCATCGGCTCAGGCGCTGGTCTTCCTAAGTTTATGAATATCAAGGGTGAAAACCTCTGCGGTGTCGTATCGGCAAACGAGTTCCTCACAAGAAATAACCTCTTGTTCGCTTATAAGGAAGGTTACGAGACACCTAATTATATAGGTAAGAAGGTGGCTGTAGTCGGTGGCGGTAACGTCGCTATGGACGCTGCCCGTACTGCCTTGCGTCTCGGCGCCGACGTGCACGTCGTGTATCGTCGTTCTGAGGCTGAGCTTCCGGCACGTGCCGAAGAGGTGCATCACGCCAAGGAAGAAGGCATCCAGTTCGATTTGCTCTGCAACCCTGTCGAGATCCTCGGCGACGAAAACGGCTGGGTCAACGGCATGAAGTGTATCCGTATGGGCCTCGGCGAGCCAGACGCATCAGGTCGTCGTCGTCCTGTCGAGATCAAAGGCTCGGAGTTCGTACTCGATGTCGATATGGTCATCATGGCACTCGGTACATCACCTAACCCGTTGATTTTCAGAACAACACCAGGCTTGAATGCCGACAAGCACGGCTGCATCCTCGCCAACGAGAACGGTCGCACAACACGTAACGGCGTGTTCGCAGGCGGTGACGCTGTGAGCGGTGCTGCAACCGTCATCCTGGCCATGGGCGCAGGTAAAAAAGCCGCGAAAGCAATTGATGAATATCTTCACGATGAAATGATGTAAGATGAAAAAACTATTCGTAACAATATTATTATCAATAACTTGCGTTTTTGGCTTCGCCCAGACGATGGATAAACTCAGCGTCGACGGCAAGGCCGACGGCGGTTTCGTTAATGATAGCAAAGGCGTGAAAATTTACGGTACAGTGCTCGGCGGACAGAAGTCGGGCACTTGGACTGAGACTTACGCCAACACGGAGGTGCCGCATTTCATCATCCAGTATGCCGATAATGTCAGAAACGGCTTGTATCTGGAGTTCGACAAACAAGCCAATCTCGTCAAGAAAGTCGAATACAAAAACGGCTTGATGGATGGCACTTATTTCAAATTTAAAAACGCCATTTTAATTGAACGTGTTGATTATCAACAGGGTCAGAAGAATGGCGAGTCGACTGTCTACTATGAAAAAGGTACCGTCATGGAGACTTCAAACTTCAAAAACGGTCAGCGTGACGGCATCACCATCTGGTATGCCAACAAAGACAAGATACAAGGGGAGATGGTCGCCATGTATACCTACAAAGACGGAAAATTCGAGGGCGTTCAGGAAACTTATTACGAAAGTGGCGCTGTAAAAACGCAGAAAATGTACTCAAACAACGTCCCCAACGGTCCAGCATACGAGTTTTATGAAGATGGCAGCTTGAAAACAGAAGCTAACTTCAAAAACGGAGAACAAAAAGGAAAGATAAAAGAATATCCTCAAGGCAAAAAATTCTTAAAAAATTAGCTTCGGCTAATTTTTTTTTGTATTTTTGCAACCGATTTCAGGTGCCTGAAGAAGGCCCAACAGGGAATCGGGTGAGAACCCCGGACAGTTCCCGCTGCTGTAAACTCTTGCAGCGCCTGCATATGTCACTGTTTATCCCATATAAACGGGAAGACGCCGGCGTAAGGAGTGAGTCAGAAGACCTGCCTGAAATCGAAGACATTTGAGACTTTCGGGATAAGAGTCGGTCGAAGAATTCAGATTGGTATGAAGAAATTGTGTGTATTGCTGTTTCTTTTAGCGTCCTATGCTGTGATGGCTCAGGATACTATCGTTTTGCAATCTGTCGAGGTCAATGCCACAGCGATTCGTCAGAATCAGGCTGAAGCCGCGATGGAACGCAAGATGGACACCGCTCTGCTGAAACGTCTCAACACTATCACAATGTCGCAGCTGCTCATCCAGCATAGCCCCGTCTTCATCAAGACATACGGCCCGGGCGGAATCGCAACTGCTTCATTCAGAGGCACAACCGCCAGCCACACCCTCGTGCTGTGGAACGGCTTCCAACTTAACGCGCCGACACTCGGACAGGTCGACTTCAGCACCATACCGGTGTTCATGACCGAACAGGTGAAGCTCAAATGGGGTAGCGGAACGTCGGCCAACAGCGGCGGACTCGGTGGAGTGGTTAATATCGAGAACACTCAGCATTTCGGGGAAGGCTTGATCCTCGATCTGAAACAGACATACGGCAGTTTCAATTCCTTCGGCTCTTACATTACTGCCGGTTATTCATGGGCGAGTCACCTGTTGCGGGTGAAGGCTTATCGTACATCGAGCGACAACGACTTCGAGTACCATAACATAGGCATTATCCCGCATCAGGTGATGAAGCAAAAAAACGGCGAGTTCGTCGACTATGGACTTATGCCGGAATATCAATGGAGATTTCGTAACTCATTGATAACCATAGTGTCGTGGAATCAGTGGAGCGACCGTAACTGCCCGCAGATTATGCCAAACGTCAACAACGACAACACCAAAGAATATACCGAAAACGGTTATTCAAGAAACTTTATCTCATATAAAACCTATTGGAACACAGGTAAAATAGAGCTGAAATCTGCCTATTTCTACGAAAAACAGCATTATTTCCTCGAGACTTACACCAGTGCCGGTACGACTGTGACGAATATCAACTCTATAAACGACGCTAACATCTTCCATCAAATCGCCGATTTGTATCAGAACCTTTATAAATCGTGGAAATTCAACGCTAAAGTGCAATACGACCACGAACAGGTTACCTCCAACAACTACGACGGCGTAAAAGACCGCGACATTCTGTCGTTCTATACCGCCTTGACTGGTAAATTATTGAAACCCATCGATTTACGTCTTACTTTGCGTAACGATTGGGTCGACTGGGAGTCGGCCGGTTTCTTCCCGACAGCGACAATTTCGTATAGTTGTATGTATCTTAAAGGCTTGCAATTCAACGCCGGATACAGTCACAACTACCGTAGCCCTAGCTTGAACGACCTCTATTGGAATCCTGGCGGCAATCCTGATTTGAAACCTGAAAATGGTCATACTGCCGATGGAAACATAGTTTATTCACGACAATTCGGAGGCTTTTCAATCGATTGTCAGGTCGGCGCGTATTACTCTGAAGTGAAAGACTGGATCCAATGGAAACCAACGACTTACAGATATTGGGTGCCGGAAAACGTCGAAACAGTCATAGCCTATGGCGCCGAGACACATTTAAAATTGAATTATTTTATCAATAATTGGAATTTCTCGGTTTCAGGAAATTATGTCTACAGCCATACTACCGACAGAAGCGGTTTGCAATTGATTTACATACCTTTACATCATGCTAACGCCTTTGCGGAGATAAAATGGAAGACATGGTATGTCAATTACACAATGGAGTTTACCGGACGACGTAAAACTTCAATGAATGCCAATGAATTCTATGGTTTCCGACTGAATCCGTACACCTTGCATCATGCCTCAATCGGAAAACAAATCAAGAGATTTAATATTGAATTTAAAGTCAATAATATAACAAATGTTGATTATATGGCTGTGCTTTGGCGAGCTATGCCTGGCAGAAGTTTTGAAGGAAGTATAAGTTATAAATTTTAATATCATGAAAAAGAAACTGTTATTATTGTTTTTTGCTATTTCAATAGTATTATTGTCGTGCAATAAAAAAGACGCTATTGAGGATGTCGACAACAATGTTCCGCCAACTGAGAATGTTAAAGGCCTTTTTATTCTGAATGAAGGCACTTTTACCTACGCCAATGCGTCGCTTTCGTTCTACAATATTGAGAAAGACGAGGTTGAAAACAACATTTTTTTCAGAGTTAACGATGCTCCTATAGGCGATGTCGGACAGTCGTTGACAAAAATTGGCAACAATTTGTACATCGTGGTGAACAACAGCAAATATATTTATAAGGTTAATGCTAACACCATTGAATATAAGACGAAAATCGAAGGTTTCACCTCGCCGAGATACATGCTTCCTGTAATGGGCAACAAGGCCTACGTCTCTGATCTTGAGAGCCGTGGCGTTTGGATCGTCAACCTTAGCACTTCAACCATTAGTGGCTTTATTGAGACTGGCAACACCACTGAGGCTATGGTGAAAGTAGGCAATGAGGTTTTCGTTTCCAATTGGTCGAATTATTATCCATCACAGATAGGTGTCACTACGTCCAACAAGACAATACAAGTCATTGATTGTGAGAATGATGAGCTCATCGATGAGATAGAGGTGGCAAAGGAGCCTAGCGCTATGGTTGTCGATAAAAACAATCATATTTGGGTGTCGTGCAGCGGCGATTACATGCCTCCATGTGAACCTTCCATTATCTGCATCGATGCTGCCACACATCAAATCATCCATCGTTTCGACCTCGCTGAGGGTAGCTATCCGAGTGGTCTCGCCATCGACGTGGCAGGGGAGAACATCTTCTTCATGAACGGAGGCTATGGCACTTTGAATGTTTACAAGATGTCGGTCGACGCCACCGAACTTCCTGCAACTCCATTCATTACGTCAAATAGTCGTGTCTTCTACAACCTTAAAGTCGACCCGAACAATGGCGATATCTACGTCACCGATGCCAAAACCTACGTCGAAAACGGCGATTTGTTACGCTATTCCGCTGATGGCACTATCATCTGCACCCACGAGCTTGGCATAATCCCGAGCTATATGCTTTTCAATTAATATAATCCTAATTTGCTTGAGCGCAGCGGCCGTACGGCCGCTGCGCTCTTTTTGTATGTGGGAGATTGTCATTCCGAGCGAAGCGAGGAATATCATCCAAACAATTCAGAAGTATAAAAAATCGTTATATCTTCATTGATGAAGCAGAATTTTTTGTATTTTTGCCTTTTATTTAAATACAATAAAATGGGCAAAAAAGGTCTTTCCTCAATCACGAAAAAGCTGATAATGGCCATATCCGGTGCGGGTTTGGTGTTTTTCCTGCTTTTTCACGGCGCGATGAACCTCGTGTCGATTTTCTCAGCTGAAGGCTATGAGATGATTTGTGAGTTTCTCGGCGCCAACTGGTATGCCGTCGTCGGCACCATCGGTCTCGCCGTGCTGATAGTGATACATCTCGTCTACGCTTTCATCCTTTCTTATCAGAATTTCAGAGCTCGCGGAAAGCAGCGTTACGCTGTTGTCGAACGTCCTGAAGGAGTGTCGTGGGCATCGAAAAACATGCTGGCGTTAGGTGCTTTCATCTTGTTCGGTCTCGGATTCCACCTTTATGACTTCTGGTCGAAGATGCAACTTGTGGAGCTGAAAGGAGGTGAGCCGGTGAGCGGAATCGAACAGATAAGATTTATCTTCTCGCATAACTATTTCAGCATCATGTATCTGATCTGGCTCGTCGCGATCTGGTTCCACCTGTCACACGGAATCGCCAGCGTGATGCAGTCGATAGGATGGAGCAACCTCGTGTGGCAACGCCGCATAGAATTCATTGGCAAGCTCTTCGCCTTTATCATCGTAGCGATGTTTATCTCAGTTGTAATATATTATTGGTTAATTGTTTAAGCTATATAAATTAAAGTTATACTTTAAGTAAAAATTTAAACTTCAAACTCCACACTTCAAACTTGAAAAAGATGGAACTGAATTCAAAGATACCAACTGGTCCTTTATCAGAAAAATGGACAAAATATAAAGCCGAACAGAAGCTCGTGAACCCGGCCAACAAACGTAAGCTCGACATCATCGTCATCGGTACCGGCTTGGCTGGCGCATCGGCTGCCGCTTCGTTTGGCGAGATGGGTTTTAACGTGAAGGTGTTCTGCATCCAGGACAGTCCACGACGCGCTCACAGCATCGCGGCGCAAGGTGGCATCAACGCGGCGAAAAACTACGCCAACGATGGCGATAGCATACAGCGTCTGTTTAACGACACCATCAAAGGCGGCGACTACCGCGCGCGTGAAGCCAACGTGTACCGTCTGGCAGAGGTCAGCAACAATATCATCGACCAATGTGTGGCACAAGGCGTGCCATTTGCGCGCGACTACAGCGGGTTGCTCGCGAACCGTTCGTTTGGAGGTGCTCAAGTGTCGAGAACGTTTTATGCCAAGGGTCAGACCGGTCAGCAGCTCCTTTTAGGCGCTTACGGGGCTCTCAGTAAAGAGATAGAGAAGGGGACTGTGAAAATGTATGCCCGCCGTGAGATGATGGACGTAGTCGTCGTTGACGGCCATGCAAGAGGCGTTATAGTACGAAACCTCGTCACTGGTGAGCTCGAGCGTTATTCCGCTCATGCCGTTGTGATCGCTTCAGGTGGCTACGGACGTGTTTTCTTCCTGTCAACAAATGCAATGTCGTCGAACGGCTCAGCCATCTGGCAGTGCTATAAAAAAGGCGCATGTATGGCGAATCCTTGCTTCACACAGATTCACCCTACATGTATTCCTGTTCACGGCGACTACCAGTCGAAACTGACGCTGATGAGCGAGTCGTTGCGTAACGATGGACGTATCTGGGTGCCGAAAGACGCTGAGAAAGCCCGTCTTCTTCGTGAAGGCAAGATCAAAGCCACCGATATCCCGGAAGAGGAACGCGATTATTACCTCGAACGTCGTTATCCGGCATTCGGGAACTTGGTACCACGCGACGTCGCGTCACGCGCGGCCAAAGAACGCTGCGATGCTGGCTATGGCGTCAACAACACTGGCCGCGCGGTGTATCTCGACTTCAAAGAAGCAATACAACGTCTTGGAAAACAAGCTGTTGAAGAGAAATACGGCAACCTCTTCGAGATGTATGAACGTATAGTCGACGAGAATCCTTACGTCACCCCGATGATGATTTATCCTGCCGTGCACTACACCATGGGCGGCCTCTGGGTCGACTACGAACTCCAGACCACAGTGAAAGGTCTGTTCGCTGCCGGTGAGGCCAACTTCTCCGACCACGGTGCCAACCGTTTGGGCGCTTCGGCATTGATGCAAGGCCTCTCCGACGGTTATTTCGTTCTGCCTTATACCATGCAAAACTATCTCGCCGACCAGATCAACGTGCCGCGTTTCTCAACCGACCTTCCAGAATTTGAAGAGGCGGAAAACGCTGTGCGTCAGAAGATTACACGAATTTTGTCCATAAATGGCGATACTACTGTCGACATGATTCACCGCCATCTCGGACATATCATGTGGGAGAAAGTCGGAATGTCGCGCACCGAACAGAGCCTTAAGGAAGCCATCGAAGAGATTAAACAGCTTCGTGAAGAGTTCTGGCAGAAAGTCAAGGTGCCGAACGTCGAAGGCATGAACACAGAGCTTGAAAAAGCCTTGCGCGTCGCCGATTTCCTCGAAATGGGCGAACTCATAGCTCGCGACGCTCTGATGCGTAACGAGTCGTGCGGCGGTCACTTCCGTGCCGAATATCAAACCCCTGACGGCGAGGCCATGCGCGACGACGCACACTATGCCTTTGTCGCCGCTTACGAATTCCAAGGCGTTGATAATGAGCCAATTATGCACAAAGAAGAACTCAAATTTGAAAATGTCGAACTGAAACAACGCAACTATAAGTAACCGTCATTTCGACCGAAGTGGAGAAATCTTCGACATACGAAAATTAAATGTTATGAATATAAAATTAAAAATCTGGCGCCAGCGCAATGCTACTTCCAAAGGCAAATTCGTTGAATATCAATTAAATGATATTCCAGCAGAAGCTTCATTCTTGGAAATGTTGGATATTTTGAACGAGCAACTCGTTTTAAAGGGTGAAGACCCTGTCACCTTCGACCACGACTGTCGCGAAGGCATCTGCGGCGCCTGCGGATTATATATCAACGGACATCCTCACGGACGTTTTAAAAACACCACTACTTGCCAGCTTCACATGCGCAAGTTTAAGGACGGCGATACCATCACCGTGGAGCCTTGGCGCTCGGAGGCGTTTCCTATCATCAAGGATTTGATGGTCGACCGTTCTGCTCTCGACAAGCTGATACAGGCTGGCGGCTACATCTCGGTTCACACTGGCGGCGTGCCTGATGCCAACGCCATCCCGATCAACAAACACAAAGCTGATCTGGCGATGGATGCCGCGGCTTGCATAGGTTGCGGCGCATGCATTGCGGCTTGCAAAAACGGCAGTGCTATGCTTTTCGTGGGCGCAAAGGTGTCGCAGTTCGCTCTTCTCCCGCAAGGCGAGGTGGAGTGGGCCGACCGTGTGCAGAAGATGGTGGCTCGCATGGATGAGCTAGGATTCGGTAGCTGTTCCAATACTTACGTGTGCCAAGCCGAGTGCCCGAAAGGCATCTCTGTGACCAATATCGCCCGCATGAATCGTCAGTTTTTGGCTGCAAAAATTGCTGAACCAATTAAAAAATAATGTACATTTGCAAAAAGTAACAAAGTGAAAATCGCTGTAAATACTCGTTTGCTGTTGAAAGACAAGCTAGAAGGCATCGGTTGGGTAGCCTACGAGACCCTCAGTCGTATCGTCAAGGCACATCCAGACGACGAGTTTTACTTCATCTTCGACCGCAAGCCCGACCCGAAGTTCATTTTCGCTGAAAACGTCAAGCCCGTCGTGCTTTTCCCGCAGGCGAGACATCCGTTTTTGTATGTGATTTATTTTGAGATCTCGCTGAAACGCGCCCTCCGTAAGATAAATCCCGACGTCTTTATCTCAACCGACGCTTATCTGTGCTTGCGCTCTAAGACACCGCAAATAGCTGTGTTTCATGATATTAACTTCGAGCATTTTCCGCAGGATTTTCCACGATTGGCACTTTGGCATTATAAGAAATTCTTCCCTAAATATGCCCATAAGGCTGAGAAAATAATAACGGTTTCGGAGTTTTCAAAGCAGGATATCATTGATAATTATGGCGTTGAGCCTGAAAAGATAAATGTCGTTTACAATGGTGCCAACGAAGGCTTTAAGCCTATTTCCGAAGAAGAAAGACAGAAGATAAGACTTCAATATACGTCTGGTTATCAATACTTTATGTTTGTTGGCTCGCTGCATCCGCGCAAAAATCTGGTGCGACTGTTTCCGGCTTTCGATATCTTCAAAGAGAAGACTGGTTCCGACGTTAAGTTGTTGATAGTAGGGGAGAAACGTTGGTGGACGGAGCCTATCCAGAAGGCTTACGAGGCGATGCGCCATAAAGACGACGTTGTGTTTGTCGGACATCTGCAAATAGATGAGCTTCAACGTGTTACAGCTACCGCACTCGCATCGGTGTATGTGTCTTATTTCGAAGGCTTCGGCATTCCGATCATTGAGGCATACAAATGCGACGTGCCTGTGATAACATCGAATGTCACGTCAATGCCTGAAGTTGCTGGCGATGCCGCGCTTCTTATCGATCCGTTTGATATCGAGTCAATAGCCAGCGCAATGGAATTGGTGATGGATGAAAACGTACGTAACTCATTGATAGAGAAAGGTCGTATTCGTTGCAACGACTTCTCGTGGGACAAAGCCGCCGAAGGCTGGTGGGACGTCATAAGTGAATTTGCAAACCATTAAAAACTAAAAATATGGAAAAAATAATCATGTATCCAGGTGAAAACAAAAAAGACACTGTGAACTATAAAGACATGCAGGCTCAACATATAACAGCTGTCGAACGCAATGTTTTGGTACTTGGCTCAGGCGGCCGTGAACATGCTCTCGCATGGAAGATCGCTCAAAGCGAAAAAGTATCAAAAGTTTATATCGCTCCTGGTAACGCCGGTACAGCGTCGGTGGGTGAAAATATATCAATCAATATCGCTGATTTTCAAGCTGTTAAAGATGTTGTCTTAAAGTATTACATTAACTTAGTGGTGGTGGGTCCAGAGCAGCCTCTCGTCGATGGTATTGTCGACTTTTTCAAGTCGGACGCCGACCTTAAAGACGTGAAAATTATCGGTCCCGACAAGGCCGGGGCGCAGCTGGAAGGCTCCAAGGCTTTCGCCAAACAGTTCATGGAGAAATACGGCATCCCGACAGCAAAATGCTTCACCGTGACATCCGAAAATCTCAATGATGGTTTGAAATATCTCGAGACTCTCTCGGCTCCTTACGTTCTCAAGGCCGACGGTCTCGCAGCAGGCAAGGGAGTACTGATTCTCGATGACTTATCTGAGGCAAAAGCGGAACTTAAAGAAATGCTTTCAGGAAAATTCGGCTCGGCGTCGGCAAAGGTGGTCATCGAGCAGTTCCTCAAAGGCATCGAGGTTTCGATGTTCGTCCTCACCGACGGCGAGAACTACATAATACTGCCTGAAGCCAAAGATTACAAGCGCATCGGCGATGGCGACACCGGCCTCAACACCGGTGGCATGGGTGCTGTGTCGCCAGTGCCTTTTGTGACTCCTGAATTTGTCGAAAAAGTCGAAAACCGCATTATAAAACCTACAATTCAAGGTCTTAAAAACGAGAAAATCGACTATAAAGGCTTCATTTTCTTAGGTTTGATGAACTGTGGCGGCGATCCATACGTTATCGAATACAACGTCCGCATGGGCGACCCTGAGACCGAAGGTGTGATGACACGCATCGACTCAGACTTTGCCGAACTGCTCGATAAATGCGCTCAAGGTAAGCTCAATGAGGCTCGTTATCAGTCGAGTAAGGAGACGTCGGTCACAGTGATGCTCGTCTCGGGCGGATATCCTGAGGCTTACAAAAAAGGCATGAAAATAACCGGACTGGAAAACGTTTGTCCTTGCTGCGTTGTGGCTCACGCCGGCACAAAGTTTGATGGCAACGATATCGTTACATCAGGCGGTCGCGTCATCGCAGTGACGGCACACGGCAAAAACATCGAAGAGGCGAGAGAAAAAGCTTATCACAATGCGAAACAGATAGTGTTCGAGGGCAAAAACTACCGTCACGACATCGGTCTCGATTTGATAAATTATCATGCTTAAGTTCTTCAGACACAGTTACATAGCGCAACTTATCGTGATAGTGTTGCTGCTCGTGGTGCTCTGGATACCTGCGTTTGTGACACATCTGCACGACACAGCAGTGGGAAGCCCTACAACACCACTGTATAACCTCATCGCCGGCCTGTTCGACTCCTCAAGCAGTGCCATAACAGTGCTGACATTTATCGTGGTGGGTCTGAGTGCGTTGTTTTTTAACTCAATGCTGTCTGTAAATCAATTGGTTACACGAAATAGCAGTATCGGGGCGTTCGTCTTTGTGCTATGTATGTGTTGTGTCCAAATCCAAGACGAATATTACCCGTTCCTCATTGCCAACACCTTCATTATGATGGCGATGCAGACTATCTACCTCATCTATCAGATCGACAAACCAGAGTCTTATCTGTTGAATGCCGGATTGTTTGTTGCCATCGCATCAATGTTTTATTATCCCGCTATCTTGTTGATTTTCTGGGTGTTACTGTCGTTGATCATTATGGACATCAGGGAGCTGAAGCATTTTTTGATACCAATTATCGGCTTTCTGCTTCCTTATTTTATAATGCTGATATGCGTTTATTTTAATCATACTCTGATTGAAAATTATAACAATTACTTGGTTGCATTCAATGATTTTGGTTTTGAAAAACTCGGTCTGACGACGATGGGTATCGTTGCTTTGGTTCTGGTTTTTGTCTTCATGGGGCTTTCTCTGATGATGTTAAAGTCAGGAAATGCTGATAATTCCGTCGGAACACGCAAAAAACTCAACGTCACATTGTGGCTGTTCGTTTTCGGTTTTATGATGCTTTTCCTTCAAAAACCGGTAGTGTGTAATGGATTGATTTATATGGTGTTAGCTGTTGTGGTCTCAATGGCGCTTAGTTGTATAAAAAAATCAAGAATAATCGATATCGCATTGATTGTCTTGATGTTAGCTATTATCGCAAATCAGTATCTTCCTTTATTTGGTATACAAATATGAATCTTAAGCCGTTTTTCACCGAAAATCTCATCGAGGCTGGCTGTGACGAGGCCGGTCGAGGCTGCATCGCGGGTCCGGTGGTGGCAGCGGCAGTAATCTTGCCTCGCGGAATGGATTTCCCTGAGTTCGACGACTCGAAAAAGCTTTCGGAGAAACAACGTGAGAAGCTGAGAATCAAAGTGTTAGAGAATGCTGAGGCATATGGAGTCGGAATAGTTTCCGCCGAGGAAATCGACGAGATAAACATCCTAAACGCATCGTTTTTGGCCATGCATCGCGCTATTGACCAGCTGAAAATCAGGCCGGAACTGCTTCTCATCGACGGAAATCGTTTCAATAAATATCAGGATATCAAACATCAGTGTATTGTGGGCGGCGATGCAAAATATCAGGCTATCGCGGCAGCATCAATATTGGCGAAGACAACCCGTGACCATATTATGGAAGAGCTTGATAATCAATATCCTAACTATAATTGGAAAAAGAATAAAGGCTATCCGACGCTTGAACATAAGAACGCAGTGGCTGAGTTTGGGATGTCACCATTTCATCGCAAGACGTTCAACATGTCGATACAGCTGAAATTATTTTAAATTTTGTAAAACAAAAGCGTACCTTTCACGTTCTATAATAAAATCTAATACTATGGCAAACACGAGAATTCTTTGGGCTGATGATGAGATTGAACTTCTCAGGCCGCATATCATGTTTTTGGAGCAGAAAGGTTATGAAGTGGAGACCGCCAACAACGGCAGCGACGCAGTGGAGATGGTGCGCGACGGGCATTTCGACATCGTTTTCCTTGATGAACAGATGCCTGGAATATCAGGAGTGGAGGCGTTGGAAAAGATAAAGGCGGAGTTCCCGAACCTTCCCGTTGTGATGATCACGAAGAGCGAGGAGGAGCGCATCATGGAAGACGCCATCGGCAGCAATATCGCGGATTACCTGATAAAACCAGTCAATCCGAACCAGATTCTGCTTTCGCTGAAACGCAATCTTGAAAACAAAAAACTCGTCGATGAGAAATCGACATCGAAATATCAACAGGAGTTCCGCAAAATCGGAATGGACCTCAACAACAACCTCGACTATAACGAGTGGGTAGGGGTGTACAAAAACCTTACTCGTTGGGAGCTTGAGCTGCAAAAATCGACCGACGAAGGCATTAAAGAGGTGCTTTTCATGCAGAAAAACGAGGCCAACAACCAATTTTCGCGCTACGTCGAGAAACATTACTGCGACTGGGTGTCTGGCAAAGGCGTCAACAAGCCTACGATGTCACATACCGTGATGCGCGACAAGGTGTTCAACCGTCTCGATAGTAGCGATAAACCGTTGTTTTTCATATTGATAGACAACCTGCGTTACGACCAGTGGAAGGCTATACAGCCGCTTATCGAGAGCTATTTCCGTGTGGCCGACGACGATATTTACTACAGCATCCTTCCGACGACCACGCAATATGCGCGAAATTCTATCTTTGCTGGCCTTATGCCGCTCGAAATACGTCGTCATTACCCGAAATACTGGACCGACGAGGAAGATGAGGGTACGAAAAACCAGTTTGAGGGCGAGCTTCTGGGCGAACAGCTGCGTCGTTATGGCAAAAATATCAAGTATTCATATAATAAGGTGCTGAATCTGGCTGCTGGCAGAAAGCTCTTTGAACAGATGAACAACTTGATGCAGAATAAGTTAAACGTCATAGTCTATAATTTTGTTGACATGTTGTCGCATGCCCGCACCGAGATGGAGATCATCCGCGAGCTCGCCGACGATGAGGTGGCGTATCGCTCGCTGATGCTGTCATGGTTTGAGCATTCGTCGCTCTTCGACATGATGAAATTCATAGCAAACAAAGGCTGTGACGCAGTTGTGACCACAGACCATGGCTCTGTCTGGGTGAAAAACCCTGTGAAGATTCTTGGCGACAAGGCGGTCAACACAAATTTGAGATATAAATATGGTAAGTCGTTGAATTACAATGCTAAAGAGGTGTTTGAGGTGAAAGACCCGGAGAAAATTTTCCTTCCTCGCATCAACGTTTCGACCTCGTACGTTTTCGCACGCGCCAACGATTTCTTCGCATATCCGAATAATTACAATTATTACGTCAATTATTACAGGAACACCTTCCAACATGGCGGCATCTCCATGAATGAGATGATGATTCCTGTCATACATCTGAAGGCAAAATGATGGAAAAAACGTTCATAATCAACAGTGTAGACGAGCTCTCGCAAGTGTCCGACCTCCTGATATCCTGGCGCGACAAGTCGGATATCATCGCATTCTACGGTCCGATGGGGGCAGGGAAGACCACCCTCATCAAAAACTTGTGCCACAAGCTTGGCGTGACCGACGAGGTCAACAGTCCGACCTTCGCCCTTGTTAATGAATATCCTACGCCAGTCGAAGGCTCAATCTTCCATTTCGATTTCTATCGCATCAAGAAGTTGGAGGAGGTCTACGACATTGGCTACGAGGATTATTTCTACAGCGGACGTCTCTGCCTCCTGGAATGGCCAGAGCTCATCGACCCACTGATGCCCGACCATTTCATCAAAGTCGAAATCGCATTAGGAGATACTGATAACGCCAGAAAAATAAAGTGTACTGTAGTGTAGCCGTCATATCGACCGACATATGATACTATACAAAAACGACATATCGCAACTATCAGCAATCATTGCTTCTCACACAAAGGTATTTCTGCTTTTGGATGAGAACTCAAACCGCTATTGCCTTCCAATTTTAAATACTATTGATTTATTAAAATCAAATACTATAAAAATAGTAATCCCTGTAGGCGAGCAGCACAAAAACATCGAAACGGTTCAATATATTTGGTCGCAACTCGTTGAAAACCAAGCTGATAGAAAATCGTTATTGATAAATGTCGGCGGCGGAATGGTGACAGATATAGGTGGCTTTGCAGCCTCATGTTACCAGCGTGGCATCGATTTCGTCAACGTCCCGACCACCTTGCTCGGTATGATTGACGCTTCAATAGGCGGCAAGACAGGTGTTGATTTTCAAGGTCTTAAAAATCAGATAGGGGTTTTCTCGCAGCCTTTGGCAGTGGTCTTTTTGTTTGAGTTTCTCGAAACATTGCCCAAGCGAGAATTATTGTCAGGTCTCGCCGAAATTATTAAATACGGTTTCATCGTAAACAAAGAGTTTTTAAATGTAACCCTAGACCCTAAACACCATAGGCTCCCTAGTGCCCCTATCAACCCTTCTTTTATAAAAAAAGCAATTGAGGCTAAAGCCCAAATCACAGATGCTGACTCCACTGAGCAGGGTCTCCGCAAGATCCTCAACTTCGGTCACACCATCGGTCACGCTCTTGAGACCTATCTCCTTGACACTCAAAAGAGTATAACTCACGGAGAGGGCGTGGCTCTCGGAATGGTTTCGGCTTTGTATCTGTCAGAGCAATATTTAAATTTAGACCATCAAATAACATTATATTATAAAGAAATATACAAGCAAAATTTCAATAGAATTGATTTAAACGACGTTTCTATTGAAAAACTGCTTGAAATAATGCGTCACGACAAGAAAAACCAAGGCGGCGACATCCGTTTTGTGCTGATTGAGGATTATGGAAAACCTGTCTATGATGTAGTCGTGAAGCCTGAAGATATTGTTGATTCGATAACCTATCTCATTGATTATCTGAACGATGCTAATTACTGGGGCAAATAAAAACTTCGACGTCACCATCAACCTTGTTGGCAGTAAGAGCGCCTCAAACCGCGCCCTAATGATAGCCTACTACGGCGACTTCACCCCCCGCATCAGGAATTTATCGGAATCCGACGACACAAAATTGTTGAACGAAATCCTACAATCCCTAACCACCCCTAGTGTCCCTAGAGCCTCTATTGCCCCTAAACCCCCTATTACCATAAACTGCCACAATTCCGGCACCGTTTTAAGGTTTCTGCTGACAGCATTGTGTGTAAAGACGCACGCCTGTACATCTCACAATTATATCCTCACTGGCTCCGACCGTATGCTTCACCGTCCCGTCGGCGATCTCGTCGACACCCTGCGCTCAATCGGGGCTGACATCGAATACATGGGGCAGGAGGGATATCCTCCATTGCTTGTACAGACATGCCATGGCGCGTCTCTACAGCACGACATCTCCGTCGATATCACCAAATCCTCACAATTCGCTTCATCGTTGTTATTGGCAATGCCGAGATCATTGCATTTGGACGGCGACCTGTCATCTATTCCTTACATTGACCTTACCATCGACATTATGCAACATTTTGGTGCGAAAATCCATCGTGAGGGACGTGATATTTTTGTGGAACCATCTGAATATCAAGATGTTGAATATTGTGTGGAATCCGACTGGACATGCGCCTCTTATTGGTATGAGGCCGTCGCATTGTCCGATAACGGCCGCGCACGCTTGAAAAACCTCCACCTTGATTCAAAACAAGGCGACGCCCTCGTTGCAAAATGGTTCGAACAATTCGGTGTGAAATCCTTCCAGGATGGTGATGATATTGTTATTGAAAAATATAAATCATTGATTGATAATCAATTATCATTCGATTTTATCAACAATCCTGATTTGTACCCGACCATCGCCGCCACCTGTGCCGGACTCGGTTTGAAGGCACATCTCACCGGATTGCGCAATCTCATCCACAAAGAATCGGATCGGGTGGCGGCGATGGAGACGGAACTTGTAAAGACGCATGACCGTGTGTCTCAACATCAAGACAATCCCATCATTTTCGACACCTACGATGATCATCGCATCGCAATGGCCCTCGCGCCACTGACAATGAAAATCGGCGCCATTGAAATCAATAACGCCGACGTTGTTTCTAAATCTTATCCTAATTTCTGGCAAGAATTTTCACAATTATTCCCATCCTGATGTCAATACATCCACAATGTGAATGACCTCAATTGGCAATCCCTGCTTCTTGGCATACGAAGCAAGGTGCAAATGACATGATATGTCGTTGGTAATCAGATACTCAGCGCCAGCATCCATCGCCTCTTTGAGCTTCTGGTCGGCTAACGATGTTGAGATGGCCTCGTTCTGCACCGCAAACAAACCCTTTCCCATGCCGCAGCAGATCTCCGGATGTCTCATCTCAACCAACACCAGCCCGTTGACCTTCGAGAGCAGCTGCCGAACCTCGTTTTTCAAACCTAATTCACGTAATGAAGAACATGAATCCAGATACGCCGCCTTATGTCTGAACACTGCCTCAAAAAAATCTTTATGTAACTGATTTACAAGGAAATCGGTTATCTCGAAGGTGTTTGCGACAAGGCGTTTGTACTCCAGGTGCATGCTGGTGTTGTAAAACAGCTCTTTGTACCTTGTCTTGATGAATCCCACGCATGAGGCGCTCAATCCAACCACAGGACGGTTGTTAGAGAAGTCGCGTAAGAACTTCTCTGCCAACGACTTCGACTCATCGACGAAGCCGCTGTGGAATGCAAACTTGCCACAGCACGTCTGCTCGGGGTTGTATTCCACCTCGACACCAGCAGCCTTCAACAGCTTGATGGCATTCATCGCCGTCTCGGGATAAAACTGGTCGATGAGACAAGGTACAAAGAGGTCTATTGTCATGATTGTCAGTGTTTTATGTTAGTTTAAACCATGTCTCTTCAAGAATGGATCCAGACTCGGCTCCTGACCGCGGAACTTGATGTATTGTACCATTCCTTCGTCATTGCCACATTCCTGTAAGCAGTTGAGTCTGAATGAGTTGGCCAAAGCCGGATTGAACAAATCACCCGATTCTTTGAAATAGTTGAAAGCATCGCTGTCCAAAACCGCAGCCCAGTAATAAACGTAGTAACCTGCTGCATAGCCGCCGCCGAAGATATGACCGTAATACGTTGAGCGATAACGTGGTATGATCTCGTCGATGAGGCCGATGCGGTTCATCACGTCTTTCTCAAACTGGTTCACGTCGATATCTTCAACCTTCTGAATCTTGTGGTATTCCATGTCGAGGATGGCCGCCGCGAGGAACTCCACGGTCTCAAAGCCCTGGTTGAACAAACCGCTGTTTTCGAGCTTGTTTATTAAGGAGTCTGGCATGACCTCGCCAGTCTGGTAATGTTTCGCATACATCTTTATGACTTCAGGCTCGCCAGCCCAGTTCTCCATCACCTGTGAAGGCAATTCGACATAGTCGTGTGGCACGTTGCCGCATGTTCTCGAGTATCTTCCTTCCGAGAAGAAGGCATGCAAACTGTGTCCGAACTCATGCCACATGGTCTCTGTCTCGTCCCAGTTGAGCAGGGATGGGGTGTTGCCCGATGCTGGCGTGAAGTTCATAACCAATTGAACCAGAGCGGTGTGGCGCACTCCGTTGATGTCATAGCCGCCTTCACGGAATGAGGTGCACCATGCGCCAGTGCTCTTCGATGGACGCGGATAATAATCCAAGTAAAGCAGACCCAATGTCGAGCCGTCGTTGTCTTTCACCTCAAAAGTCTCGACACCTTCGTAATATACTGGGATGTCGGTTCTCTTTTCGAATGTGACACCATATAACTTATTGGCAGCCATGAACATACCGTTGCGGACGTTGTCCAACGAGAGATATGGTCTCAAGGCATTCTCATCGAAATCGTATTTCTCCTTGCGGAGCTTCTCGGCGTAATACCACCAGTCCCACGACTCGAGCTTGATGCCTGCGCCTTCTTTGTCAGCAATGGCTTGCATCTCGGCAAGTTCCTGCTTTGCGACTTTCAATGCCGGCTCGAACAATCCCATCAGGAACTCATCCACCGTCGGGACGTCTTTTGCCATGTTTTCTGCAAGGATATAAGAAGCGTAATCAGGATATCCGAGGAGCTGTGCTTTTTGCAGTCTGAGATTCACCAACTCGTTGACAATCTGTTTGTTATCGTTCTCATTGTCGTTGTTGCCGCGCATGAAATAACCACGATACAGTTTCTCGCGAAGGGCGCGGTTGTCGGCAAACTGAAGGAACGGGATGAGACTCGGTTTCGCTGTTGTGAACACATATTTTCCAGGCATTCCGTCTTCTTCTGCCTGTTCGGCCGCCGCTTGGATGTTGGCTTCCGGCAGTCCGCTGAGGTCTTCCACGTTATCGACCACCATCTTGAATGAGGCGTTTTCGGCCAGCATATTTTGGTTAAACTGAAGGTTCAGCAGCGACATCTTGCCGTTTATCTCGCGCAGTTTGGCCTGACCTTCCTCGTCGAGACCTGCACCGCTGCGGATGAAGTCGTTGTAATACTTTTCAACCACGCGATTTTGCTGGTCGTCGAGACCCATCTCGGCGCGGTGGTCGTACACATATTTAATCTTTTCGAAAAGCACTGGGTTCATCGCAATGTCGTCGCCGTGGGCTGAAAGGAGAGGGGACACCTCTTCGGCAATCGCCATCAGCTCGTCGCTGCTCATGCATTCCATCATGTTGAAAAATACTCCGCTGACCTTGCCAAGCAACTCGCCCGATTTGTCGTAAGTCCAGATGGTGTTCTCAAAACTCGGGGTGTCGGTGTTGTTGCAAATAGCTTCAATCTCGGCCTTCTGCTGCTTCATGCCCTCGATGAAAGCCGGCATGTAATGCTCGTTTTTTATCTTGTCGAAAGCCGGAGCCTCAAGATATGTACCATAATCCGAGAAAAACGGATTCTCATTGCAACTGTCTGATTTACATGATGTTAATCCAATAACGCTCATAGCAAAAATGATTAGATAGTGTTTAATTTTCATTTTAATGATGTGTTTGATACAAGATGCAAAAGTAATGAATTTTACATCTAAAAACACGAAAAACACGAAAAAAATCTTTCTCCTTGTATATCAATCAATTTTTTTGTATTTTTGCACCCGCTTATGAGCACTGTTAACTTACTATATAACCACGCATCGAAAACGATTAATGCTACCTCTATTGGGGGGGGGCAACACGTTGATTTTCAATTAGTTACAAATAATTTATTTCATACATCCAAAGGCTGCAATTTGTATTGCGGCCTCGATTTGTTTTGTCAAAAATTCAAATAATTTTAATAAAAAAACGTAAAAATCAACTAAAAACAATGAAAAAAACTACAACTATGAAAGCCTTTGCGCTTTCGCTGGCAATGGCACTCGGTATGCTGTTGCCGACAACAACCAACGCACAGAACGACGGATTCTTCCGTGGCAACATGGACAACTATGAAAACCGTGATGCTGGTATTAATAGCAATGATGGTGCTGGCATTTCCAACTGGGGCATCGGCGAAGAAGTGCCTCTCGGTAGCGGTTTGCTGGTTTTGGCGGCTGCCGGCGCAGGTTATGCAGCAATGCGTCGCAAACGCAACAAAAGAGGTGTTGCTTTGATTATCGCTCTTGCTATGATTCTAACGATGAGCAACTGCAAAAAGAATGTTGAGACAATTAGCAATGTGACTTCAAACGGAGTACAAATCACATTGGATGTTGACGGTGGCTCAAAAGTTAACGTTAATCCTACAGGAGGTGAAACATTCGCCACTGTCGATTTCGAATCTGGCGACATTATCTATGTTGGCAACAATGGTCATTATTGCGGATACCTCGAGCATAATGGTACTTATTTCACGGGCAGCATAGATGAAACAAATCTGAGCAACGACGACTACCTGCACTTCTATTTCATTGGTAACAAGGGAAAGACTTCACAGCCTTCTAGTGTGAGCATCACCGACCAGACATCGAAATATCCAGTGATTTCGTATGCACACTCCAAAAAATTATACTATGGCGCTGGGTCATATACTGCAAAACTGGAGAACTATTGCGCTATTGCAAAATTCCCACTTTCTGGCAGTGGTACGAATAACGCCGTCTATGTTAGAGGTATGTATAACACTGTTACAGTAAATTTCGCTGCCAACAACTATGCAAGTTCAACCACTGGTAGTCCGTATTCTTTCTCGAAAGAAGGCAATGGCACGATAAGGCTGCATTCGGAGAATGCGACGGAGAAATGGGCTATCCTGCTCAAACAAGATGCTGTTACAGCCGATTTACTTGCTGACGGCTTTGAGGCGACTACCGTGAGCGTTCCTGCAATAGTGTCGAACACATATCATGCCAATGACATTGCAGCCGCTTCACTCACAGCAGGCAGCAAGGTTTGCTATTCTTTTACTTCTGACGACAAAGGTTCTGTAATACGCTTTTCCAAAGGCAACCTTCAATACCTTGGCACTGGCACATCTGGAAAAGAGACACCGAAATGGCGTTTCGCTGACAACCAGTGGGACTATATGGGCGACGGTCCTACTAGTGGCACTGCAAATCAGGGCAATGTTGCCATAGACGGATACTCCGCATACAATACAGGTACACCTACCGATGACGACATGGCTGCTGCAAGAGACTTGTTCGGATGGGGTACCAGCGGCATAAGCGGATACACACCGATAGCCACATGCTACCAGCCATGGAGCACAAGCACAAACAACGACGATTACAAACCTTATGGATCGACCAGTATGAATCTGTATGACGGTGGTTCCAACAAAGGCAAGGCTGACTGGGGCTACAACGCGATATCAAACGGTGGCAACACTCAAAATTTCGGTTGGCGCACACTCACCAGCGCCGAGTGGACGTATTTGTTTAACACCCGCAGCAACACGACGGTGAACGAGACCAAAGATGCAAGGTTCACCAAGGCGGCTATAACGACTCCAGGCAGTACTACTGTCAATGGTTTGATAATATTCCCAGACAGCTATTCTGGCGGCACTCCATCGGGTGTGACATGGGGCGCCATCAACGGCACAAGCAATGGCTACACCACGACATGTACTGCCAATGGATGGGCAGCTCTCGAAGCTGCGGGTTGTGTGTTCTTGCCAGCCGCAGGCCGCCGGGAAGGTTCTTCGGTGGACTATGCGGATTCCTACGGGCGCTACTGGTCGAGTACTTATATAAATAGCAACGATGCGAACATCGTGAACATCCGTGCGAACTATTTGAATCCACAGAGCAACAACCCCCGTTACCGCGGGTTATCGGTGCGTCTCGTCTTCTAATTCGTTTTGAATTACCTAATAATTATACAAATCTCCGGCTCATGCATCGCAAGCGCCGGAGGTTTTTTTTTATGCGACAAAAAATTTTTCATCAAGAGGCTGCCGGTATGAAAATTATTTGTAATTTTGCAGCGTGAAAATGCCAGTGGCATGTGCAGCTTTGCCTTAATTGCTGGTGGTTATAGCACTTCCACCATCTGCTGTTTTTCATCGTACGCCGTCAGAACCCAGTTTTTGTCGGCTATTTTTTTGCCTTTCTCCCGAAAATTCTTTCTGACAGTCACAATCTTGTTTCCAATTTGAAAGACCGCCTTATCTACATTTTCGAAAACAGTTCTGCCCGATTCGATGATTTCTTTAATTTGGCAAGCCGCATCTTCAACGTTGACGAAACTCTTTTCATTGCCGATGTGTTTCAGAAGAATGTGTTTAAATCCGCCGTTTTCGTTGCCCCAAACAAGATCAATATCACCAAAACTTTCCCGATGAAACACAGCTATCAAATCACCGTCTTCGTGAGTAATTAAGAATTCAAAAGCCTCTTTGGCTTTTCCTTTAAATTGTCTGTAAATCGGACCGAAAACCCCAGTCTCGGTTTTTGTGTTATTAGCATCTAATTTATTTTCATTCATACATTATAAAATTTATTAACCAATACAAATCCTTTTCGCCGTAAATGCTATTCCATTTTCATACATTAAAGTTTACGATGCTCTTTTGTTTCTTGATCCGAAATAAGCTGCAAAAATATAATGAAATTTTATACCGGTCAAGCAAAAAAATCCTGAATTTTTTTAACATTTGAGGCCTGAAATGTTAAAAATTTTTAACAATGTTAATGAATTTTAACATTTTAACTCATTTGGGATAAGAATAATTGGTTTTTATCCTGTTAATCTTGTTAATCCTGTCTTGACAAGTTTAATTCCCGTCTTTTTTTGTCAAAAAAAACTTGCATTTCTAAAAAACTTGTCATATATTTGCAGTTTCATAATTTGGATAAAAAGTTTTTGTAACATGGCATATATCTCTTTTGACAAACGGCAACTGGTGAACCTCGAGTTCACGATGAACAAGGAGATTCTGCGCTCCAACCGGTCGGGAGCATTCTACAACACCACGATAATCGGCTGTAACACAAGGAAATACCACGGACTACTGGTGGTTCCACAGCCTCAGCTCGACAACAACAACCACGTGCTGCTGTCACAACTCGACGAGACAATTATCGCTAACAAAGAAGAGTTCCACCTCGGTGTGCACGAATATAAGGACGGCACTGTGGCACCTCGCGGACACAAATACCTGCGCGAGTTCACTGCCGAACCGATACCGAAGCTGAAATACCGCGTCGGCAGCTCTATTTTAACAAAAGAATATATCTTCGAGGAAAAAGAACCCCGAATCCTTATCCGCTACACACTCGAAGAGGCGATGCAGCCTATAACGTTGCGACTCATGCCGTTCCTCGCATTCCGTAACGTGCACATGCTCACGCACGAGAACTATACGGCAAACCGGAAATACACTCCGATAAAAAACGGAGCAGCATGGCAGATGTATGAAAACTACGACACCTTGTGCCTGCAGATCTCGAAATCAACGGAATATACACATTGCCCGATGTGGTATAAAGACGAATTTTACATCCGCGAGTTTGAGCGCGGCTACGATGCCGTCGAAGACCTCTATGTGCCAGGTTTCTTTGAGATAGCGATGAGGAAAGGCGACTGCATAGTGGTGTCGGCAGGAGTGGAGGAGAAGAACCCCGCTATGTTTAAGAAACAGTTTGAAAATCAGATAGAACACCGTATTCCGCGCGACAGCTTCGTGCATTGTTTGCAGAACTCAGCGCAGCAGTTTATAATAAAAGGAGAGAAGGGGACACGCATGTTCGCCGGCTTCCCGTGGTTTGGATCATGCAGCCGCGACACCTTCCTGTCATTGCCGGGAATCTGTCTGGCAAATAACGACGAAAAGACGTTCAAAGAGTTGCTGAAATACTTCATCGAGAGGATGCAAGGGGCGTTCTTCCCGCATAAATACTACCAAAAGAGCCTCTATTACACGGCAGTCGACTCACCGCTGTGGTTCTTCGTGGATCTTCAGAAATACGAGTCAATGCTGGGCAAAGATAGAAAAGCGATATGGCGTGAATACGGCAACGTAATAACAACCATACTCGACAGTTTCATCAACGGCACCGACTTCAATGTGAAGGCGCAGGACAACGGTTTGCTTTATGCCGGCAACGAAAACCTCGCTTTAACTTGGATGAATGTGTTCTGCGACGGCAAGCCGTGGACGCCGAGAACGGGATATGCCATCGAGGTTAATGGATTGTGGTACAACGCCTTACGCTATGGCGTGGAGCTTCTGAAGGCAGCCGACAAGAAGAACATGCATCTAAATACTTGGCAGTATATCGCCGACAAGGTTGAGAAATCGTTCCTGCCAATGTTTTATGATGAAAAGAACAATATGTTCTACGATTTCGTGAACGAGAAGGAGAAGAACAATATGGTGCGCCCGAACATGCTTCTGGCAGGCTCGTTGCGTTATTCGCCACTCGACGACAAGATGAAGAAACGCATCTTGGATATTACACGTTCTGAGTTGCTGACAATCAGAGGATTACGTTCGCTGTCGCCACGCGATGAGCATTATCGTGGCGTGACCATCGGCAATCACCGCGAGCGCGAGCAGGCATATCATATGGGAACCGTATTTCCTTGGTTGATAATGCCTTACGTTGATTTGTGCGTCCGTATTTATGGTAGGACAGCACTTCCTTATCTAGAGGATTTGTACACCGGCTTTGAAAATGCCATCTTCGAGAACGGCATCGGCAGCATCTCGGAGATTTACGACGGCAATCCGCCTCATGAGGCACGTGGCTGCATCTCGCAATCGACGAGCGTGGCGGCGCTGCTGTATCTGAATCATGTGATTAATTATCTGAAGAATGATGACCCGTTGTATGCGATTCATCATGTCTTTGGTGATAATAATTCAAAAAATACAAAACTATGAGAGTCTTGATGTTTGGTTGGGAGTTCCCGCCTCATATCACGGGCGGTCTCGGTACAGCATGCTTCGGCATGACAAAAGGTCTCGCCAAGAACGGCGTGGAGGTGCTCTTTGTGGTGCCTAAGGCGCATGGCGACGAGGATCAAACCAGTGTGCGTCTGCTCAACGCCAGCGACGTGACGGTCGACATCGACCATGAGACGGAGCGAAGCTATTGGGACAGAGTGCAATACATGGAAATAGGATCCAACATCATACCTTACGTTGGACCTGAGCAGTATGAGCTGATGTTTGAGGAACAGCGTCATGCCACTCGAGGCTTCCGTAGCTCGGTGTTTGCGCCTAGATACGAGTTTTCTGGCAAATACGGCGCTAACCTCATGGAAGAGGTGGCACGTTACGCCCTGATAGGCTCGTCGATCGCCACGAAATATGATTTCGATGTCATCCATGCGCACGACTGGCTCACATATTCGGCAGGCATCGCCGCGAAAGAGACGACAGGCAAGCCTCTGGTGGTGCACATGCACGCCACTGAGTTTGACCGCTCGGGCGAAAACATCAACACCGACGTGTACGCTATCGAGAAACGAGGCATGGAGGCGGCCGACATAGTCATCACAGTGAGCGACTGGACACGTAACATCGTCATCGAGAAATACGGCATCAATCCTGATAAGGTCATCACCGTGCATAACGCTGTTGAGCCAAGCGACAAATCGCTCGACGAATACGAGCGCAGCGGCCTGAAAAACAAGGTGGTGACGTTCCTTGGACGTATCACCTACCAGAAAGGCCCGGAATACTTCGTTGAAGCAGCATACAAGATTCTGCAGGTCGACCCGAGCATACATTTCGTGATGGCCGGCACAGGAGATCTTCTGCAAAAGATGATAAAACGTGTGGCGCAGCTTAAGATCGGAGCTAATTTCCACTTCACAGGCTTCCTCAAAGGCAACGACGTCGACCAGATGTTCGCCATGACCGATGTCTTTGTAATGCCTTCAATATCAGAGCCTTTCGGCATCGTACCGCTTGAGGCGATGCGTCTGAAGGTGCCAGTGGTAATCTCGAAGCAGTCGGGAGTGTCGGAGGTTGTGGAGCATGCCTTGAAGGTCGATTTCTGGGACATCAACGGACTCGCCGACGCTATCTACGGACTCTGCAAATACAAAGCCGTGAGCGACGTCTTCCGTAAGGAAGGAAAAGAAGAGGTCGATAACCTGAAATGGGAGTACGCCTCGAAGAAAATTAAGAATGTATATGAATTGGCAATAAACAAAACTAGATAATATGAGGTCATTATGTTTCTATTTCCAAGTGCATCAGCCATATAGGCTTCGCACGTATCGTTTTTTCGATATCGGAAAGCGTCATTTCTACTATGACGAATATAACAACCGTATTGCGATGCAGCGTGTGGCTGAGCGTTGCTATCTTCCTATGAATCAATTATTTATGAAGAAGATTGAACAGCTAGGCTCTAAAATGAAGTTCGCCATCTCCTTCTCGGGAACGGCAATTGAGCAGATGGAGGTGTATGCACCGTATGCTCTCGAAAGCTTCAAAAAACTCGTCGCGACAGGCAATGTGGAGGTGCTGGCTGAGACCTATTCGCATTCAGTGGCCTCGCTGATGAATAAAGACGCTTTCAAGATGGAAGTCGCTGAACATAAACGACTTATGAAAGACATCTTCAACGTCAGGACGAAGACTTTCCATAACACTGAGCTGATTTATTCCAATGAAATAGGTGCCGACGTGGCTGAGATGGGCTTCGACCTCATCTTGACCGAAGGTGCCAAGCATGTGTTGGGCTGGAAGAGTCCTAACTACTTGTATGTTAACGCGATAAATCCTAAGATGAAGGTGATGTTGCGTAACTGGAAGATGAGCGACGAGATAGCTTTGAAGTTTGGAAATGAGAAATTCAATGTTGATGACTTCGTCAATTGGCTTAATTCGATTCCGAAGGAAGAGGAGATAGTGAACATTTTTATTGATTATGAGACATTTGGCGAAGGAAAGGATGCTTCGACAGGTATCTTCGATTTTATAAATTATCTGCCTGAAGCTGTTTTGAAAAACACTGATTTTCAGTTTGTTACGCCTCATCATATTGCCGACAAGCTGCAGCCGACGGGAGTGTTCGACGCACCTATCCCGCTGTCGTGCTGCGACGAGGAACGCGACCTCTCGACATGGATGGGCAACGACATGCAGGACGACGCTCTGGCGACGTTGTACGGATGCTTCAAGAAGGTGAAAGCCTCTAAGGATGAAGAACTTATGCGCGACTGGAGAGCTTTGCAGGCCTCGGAAAACTTTGCCGCGATGTGCACTAAATATCCGAATGGCACACCATACGACTACTACATTAATTACATGAATATTTTAACTGATTTTATTAACAGAATGAAATAGTTATCAGTTGTTCAGTTGATTCTGACTATTGGTTAACTGACTAACTGACTAACTGATTAACTTTATGAAAAAGAAGGATTATTTGTTTGAGACAAGCTGGGAAGTTTGCAACATGGTGGGCGGCATCTATACCGTCCTTTCGACAAAAGCGGAAGAATTAAAGCAACAGCTTGATGATCATTATATTACTATAGGTCCGGATGTGGTGAAAGAAGCCCACGAGACCTTGTATTTTATTGAAGACCCGTCGCTGTTTGCCGAGTGGCGCGAGAAAGTGGCGTCGCAGCTCGGACTGAAGGTGCGTGTCGGAAGATGGAAGATTTCGGCTAAGCCAATAGCCATTTTGATCGATTATACCTCGATGTATTCCATTAAGAATGAGATACTTGGACATCTTTGGGAGAAATATCAGCTCGACTCTATCCAAGGTCAGTGGGATTATATTGAACCGGTGATTTTCGGATACGCTGCAGGAAAAGTCATAGAGAGCTTCGTGGAATGGAATGTGGGCATGGACGACAAGGTAGTGGCGCAGTTCCATGAGTGGATGACAGGCGCCGGAGTGCTTTATTTGAAAGAGCATTGTCCTTATATTTCAACGGTTTTCACTACGCATGCCACATATCTCGGACGTGCCATCAGCGGCAACGGACTCCCGCTCTACAGTCAGCTTGAGACGTATAACTGGCAGTCGATGGCGAGCCATTTCAACATCGTCTCGCAGCAGTCGATGGAGATGAAATCGGCTCAAAATGCTGACGTTTTCACTACAGTGAGCGAGATCACGGCTCAGGAATGCGAACAGTTTTTACAAAGAAAACCTGACTTTATCACTATCAACGGCATAAATTCAGATTTTAAGAAGTCGGTTGATAAATGCCGCAACGACCAGAGAATAAAGAGCAGGGCGAAGATTTTTGAGATCATCGACACCCTTTGTGGCAAAGAGGTTTCCCGTGACTCGATGTTGCTGATAAACAGCGGTCGATATGAGTTTCATAACAAGGGTATCGACTTGTATATCAAGATGTTAGCGAAGCTGAACCATGATGAGAGCTTGAAACGCGACATTGTGGCGGTGATAGCGGTGCCAGGTAATATTGCCGGTCCTTCGAAGGATTTGACATATCGTCTTGATAAAAAAGTTGAGATTAACGGTCATACTGAGTTCCCGTGCACACATTATGTTCATGATTATCAATATGATATGATTTTGAACGCATTGCGCGAAAATGGCTTGCAAAACAATGAAGGCGATCGCGTGAAGGTGATGTTTATACCGGCATATCTCAATGGCAACGATGGAATTTTCAACATAAAATACAACGATTTACTTTACGGATTCGACCTTTCGATATTCCCATCTTATTATGAACCATGGGGTTACACTCCGCTTGAGAGCATTGCGCACGGCATCCCGACAGTGACAATGGATGTGGCTGGATTTGGAAAGTATATCTTGAGTGAAAAGATTGATAATGAAGCAGTTACGGTAATCCATAGGGATGAGAATAATGGCGATTATGTCATTAATGAGATTGAAAAAGTGGTTGTGAAAATGTCGGCTCATTCTGACAAAGAGATGGAAGAAATCTCGAAGAAAGCTATTGAAATTGCATCGAAACTGGTGTGGAAAGGCTTGATTACCAATTACTTGGATGCATATAAGCTTGCGATGGACAAAGCGTCGGGGAGAGAGTCGATGAAGCAGAGCAAGCAGTATTCGGAAGTGTTGCGTAACTTCGATTTTAAGAAGCAAGACGCCCCTACATGGAAGAAAATGCTTGTGGAGCCGAATTATTCGGAAGAAATGAAGAAGCTTCAGGAATTGGCAAACAACATCTGGTGGTGCTGGAACGTCGATGCTGTTGAACTCTTCGAAAGTATTGATCCTATTGCGTTCGAGCGTCTGGAGCAGAACCCGATTGCGTTGATGGAGAGCCTCACGAAGTTCCAAATCGACAGCCTCGAGCAAGACGCGAATTTCATCGAGAAACTGAATAAAGTTTATGACAAGTTCAAGGAATATATGTCGGTGAAGCCTGCCGACGACAATAAAATTGCCTATTTCTCAATGGAATATGGCCTTTTGAAATCGCTAAAAATCTATTCCGGCGGCCTTGGCATCCTTGCCGGCGACTACCTCAAGCAGGCATCCGATTCGAATGCTAACTTATTGGCTATCGGTCTGTTATATCGTTTCGGTTACTTCAATCAAGAGCTTTCGGTTTGGGGCGATCAGCTCTCGCAGTACCTGCCGCAGAAGTTCTCGATGCTCCCTATTGAGCCTGTTCGTGACGAGGAAGGCAACTGGGTTACGATAAGCATAGCGTTCCCGGGCAGAAGCGTTGTCGCGAAGGCGTGGAAAGTCAATGTGGGAAGGATAAGTCTTTACCTGCTTGACACCGACACTGAAAAGAACTCGCCGGAGGACAGAGCTATCACCGGACAACTTTACGGCGGCGACAGCGAGATGCGAATCAAGCAGGAAATGTTCCTCGGAATTGGTGGCATCAGACTGCTTAACGCATTGAATATCAAGCCAACAATATATCACTGCAACGAAGGTCACGCCGCTTTCTGCGGTCTTGAACGACTGAGCAACTACGTCATAAAACATAATCTTGACTTCGACGTTGCGAAGGAACTTGTGCGCACTTCGACCTTGTTCACCACGCACACGCCTGTTCCGGCAGGTCACGATGCGTTTGAGGAGAACCTGATGAGGACGTATTTCTCTCCATTCCCGAGCAGAATCAACCTTACGTGGGACGAGTTCATGAACTTGGGACGCATGCGTCACAACGACCCGAACGAGAAGTTCTCGATGAGCGTGCTGGCTGTGAACCTCAGTCAGGAGGTGAATGGCGTGAGTAAGATTCACGGCAGGGTGAGCCGTGAGATGTTCCAGCAGATGTGGCCAGGCTATTTCGCAGAGGAGAACCACATCGGCTACGTCACCAACGGCGTGCATCTCCCGACGTGGGCCGACCGCAACTGGCAACGCCTGTATACTAAGGTGTTGGGCGTGGATTATCTCGCTAACCAGTCGGATCCGACGGTTTGGGAGAAGATTCAGAATGTGCCTGACAGTGACTTCTGGAAGATTCGTAAAGAATTGAAACACAATCTGATAGAGTTTATTAAAGTCAAGATTGCCGATGACATGCAACGTCGTTCGGAGAGTCCGAAACTGATTCTTGAGACAGTTGAGAAACTCAATGAGAACGCGTTGATTATAGGCTTTGCCCGTCGTTTCGCCACATACAAACGCGCGCATCTGCTGTTTAGAAACCTTGAACGTTTGGCGGAGATTGTCAATGACCCGAAACGTCCGGTCATCTTCCTTTTTGCAGGCAAGGCGCATCCTAACGACAAGGCAGGTCAGGATTTGATTAAGAATATCATTGAAGTCGGAAGGAGAAAAGAATTTATCGGTAAAGTGTTGTTTATCAATAACTACGACATGGAAATCGGTAAGCTTTTGACTTCGAGTGTCGACATATGGATGAACACGCCTACACGTCCGTTGGAGGCTTCTGGAACCTCGGGAGAGAAGGCCGCGATGAACGGAACACTCAATTTCTCGGTGCTCGACGGCTGGTGGGCTGAGGGCTATCGTCCGAAGGCAGGCTGGGCAATCAAAGAGGAGAGAACCTACGACGACCAGCGTTATCAGGATGAGCTCGACGCCGAGACGATTTACAACACTTTAGAAAACGAGATTATCCCGTTGTATTACAATAGAAACAAAGAAGGCGTGCCGAGCGAGTGGATTCAATGCATGAAGAACGACATGATGCAGATTGCTCCGTTCTACACTATGAAACGCATGCTCGACGACTACTTCAGCCAGTATTACAACAAACTCATCGAGCGCACCAACTGGATGCGAGCCAACCGTTACGCCAAGGCGTTTGAGATTGTCGATTGGAAGCGCAACGTGGAGGCCAACTGGGATAAGATCGAGGTGGAATCCATCAAGGTGCCGGATCCGGATGTGCGTCCGCTGACGTTCGGCGATGTGTTTATTGCTGAGATCATTTTGAAGACTCCAGGCTTAAAGAAAGGCGACGTTGGCGTTGAGTTGCTCTTTGCTGACAAGACTAACAATGTGATAGACAAGCTGTTACGTGTCGAGGCGATGACGTTGGTCGATGCAGGCGAAAGCTGGGCAAGATACTACATCAGCATGCCGATAACCTACGCCGGAGTGTTTAACTACACGTTCAGAATCTTCCCGACTAACGCCATGCTGCCGAACCGACAGGATTTGCCGCTCGTCAAATGGATTTAAACGCTCTCTCGTCATTTCGAGCGAAACGAAGTGGAGTCGAGAAATCTCATAATAGTAAGGAAATGAAAAAGATAGTGTATATTCACGGTTTCGGAGGCTCGCCGTTCACTCAGACGGTGGGCTTCTTGAACTTATATTACCCTGATTATGAATGGTGCGCGCTTGAAGTTGACCATCACGCGGGCGCTTCGATCAAGAAAATCAATGATTTTGCGAAGGAAAACGATGTCTTTGCCATGATTGGTATGTCGCTGGGCGGCTTTTATGTGCTATGCAGCAATTTTACTGGTCCTAAGCTTGTGATTAACCCTGTCATCGAGCCGATGAAGTCGTTGAAAAAGAGCGTCGGCACGGTGCAATATCATGCTCGCCGAAGTGATGGCGCCACCTCGTTCAAGTTCACGATGCAGAATTTGTTTGAGTTTAAGAAATTCAAATTCGTTGTAAATAATAATGTTACGTGTCATCACTGTGAGCACGACGAGCTTTTAGGCGACGACATCAAGCGCGACTACGAAAAAATCTTCAAAAACCGCAAAATGTGTCCAAAGAAGACTTTGCCTTCTCACATTATAAGTGAGAGCTACGTGAAACACGAAATCGTGGAGTGGCTATTAACAATTATTTGATATTTATCCTATCATAATTATTATAAAATCCAAATATAATTTGGCATAACATGAGTAAGGCCGTTTTATTATTAGTAATTGTCTTATTTTTCATTCTAATTAGGATTTTAAAACCATCTAAAGGCAGGATGGGTGAAAGAGCAGTTTCCCGTAAACTAAATAGACTGCCTCATTACAAATACAAAGTGATAAACAATCTTCTTATAAATAGTTGCGGGCATTCAACGCAAATCGATCACGTGGTCGTATCACAATACGGGGTTTTTGTTATTGAAACAAAAAATTATCAAGGTCTTATTTATGGCGGATATAATACTGATTATTGGACTCAGAATATTTATGGGAAAAAGTACGAATTATATAATCCAATTATTCAGAATAAAGGTCATATAAAAGCATTAGAAAGGCTTTTGAAAGATTATAACGCGGGTGTTTTCGTGTCTATCGTTGCATTTTCAAAACGAGCAAAACTATTGGTTAATTTTGATGAAGTAGTATATTGGAATAAGATTAATCGCTTGATAAAATCATATTATCAAGAATGTTTATCACAAGAAGATGTATATCAAATCTATAGTGTTTTATTATCTGAAAACAAAACATCCAGAAAAAATACTAAGGAGCACGTGAGATCAACTCGAAAAAATGTTAAAAGAAAAAAGAACGCAATATCAAAAGGGTATTGCCCTATATGTGGAAGTACTCTTGTCTTGAGGGATGGGAAATACGGATGGTTTTATGGATGTCAAAACTATCCTAACTGCAAATACGTACACAAAGTGTAAAAACTACTTGACAAAACCAAAGATTTTTTGTATCTTTGCGGCGTAAATAATTGTTATTATGCCGGAAATTAGCAAATTTTATGGAATCGCGATTTACATGTTTATTGGTGACCACAATCCACCACATTTTCATGTTTATTATGATGGCTCGTCAGCTGTTATAACAATAAAAGAAGGCACCATGTTAAAAGGTTCATTGCCTCCGCAAGCTAAACGACTTGTTAAACAATGGCTTGAGCTACATAGAGATGAATTATTGAATAACTGGAATCGTTTGTCAATCAGCGAATCCGCAATAAGTATAAAACCTTTAAGATGATGAAAAACAATGAAATATTAGCCATAACAGCTGCTGAATATATTGAGGATTACAAACTCCGCCTCTCATTCAATAACGGCGTAGTTCGGATAGTCGATTTTGTCCCTTTGATGCAAAAAGGTATTTGCAAAAAACTGCGGGATAAAGACTATTTCCGCGCATTTACACTCGATCCTTTTACCGTTGATTGGAATAACGAAATAGGCTTTGCTCCCGAATATCTATATGAAATCGGAACATATCCCGAAAATGAGGAAACAACTCCACTAATGGCTGCCGAAGAACAACAACCTTACGGCAAGAAACAGTAATTATTGGTTAAACACCTCCATCGCAATGGCGGCGCAAGCTTCTGCGTCGGCGAGGGCATTGTGATGTTTGTTTTTCTTGGTGAAATCGTAGCCGCAGGCTGAGGCTACAGTTTGAAGTTTGTGGTTCTCGAGGTCTGGGAATACGATTTCGGAGGCGCGTTTGGTGTCGTAGATCTTGAATCGTTTGCGTCCCATTTTGTAATGCTCAAACAAAGAGTTCAGACAGCGTTTTTCGAACTCGTAGCCGTGTGCCACAAATGGTAACCCTTTGATTTTCTTCTCAATCTGATTCCAAATTTGTGGAAATATCGGAGCGTTATCGGTGTCTTTTTTCTTGAGTCCGTGAATCTTTGTGGTGTAGAAGTCATAGTAGTTTGGCACAGGTTTCACCAGACTGTAGAACTCTTCTACAATCTCGCGGTTGCGCACGATGACTACTCCCATGCTGCACACGCTCGTCGTCTCGCCGTTGGCGGCTTCAAAATCGATAGCGACGAAGTCGGGGAGGTCGGGAAGATCAATGTCAGCCTTTGATTTCGGCGTAGTAGATGTCGATTCCATCGTCTTCGAACATTGATTCGCTGAGGCAGTACTGACCCGGTTTGTCGTCTTCCTGGAAAAGGTATATCGATGCCTTATGGAATGTCAAAGGCTTCTGATCGACCGAAAGTTTCTGCACTGTTTCGTAAGAAATGCCTTCAATCTTGCAGAGCTTCATCATTGCCGCGAGGTCGAGGTCGACGTTCAAAAACATGTCTTTCTTTCCTTCTTTCCAAGCTATGCTGATGATGCCGGTGGTAAAGAGCTCGAAATCTTTAATTTCTATTTTTTTCATATTTCCAATTTCTTCCAGTTTGCAAATTTAATGTAAAGTATTGATACTATTGCGATTAAGCCGCCGTAGATGTATTCGCAGGTCCATACCCATTCCACTTTGGTGGTGAGGCCTGTCAGAATCCAGACGTAGACGATGTAAAGCAGCAAGATGCCGAACTCAAGCCACAGCGCCGCATTGGTTTTTCCTGTTCCCGACACCGCTTCAAACATTACAGCGCCGACAGCTTGGAAGATTATAGCGCCGCAGATTACGAAAATTGAAGGGATTGCTGCGCCGGCGAGCATCATGTCGTCGGTGTAGATGCTCATCACCGAGGTGGGGAAGAAGATACACACCAAAATCAGCGGGATGCAGCATAAGATGCAGTTCAGCACTATTTTGAACACGGTTGGAAGCACTTCGTCGGCTTTGCCTGCTCCGATGATTCGGCTCGTCAAGGTGTTGGATGTCGCCAGGAAGCCGAAGACAGGGATAAACAGAATCATGTAGACGCTTCGTGCTATCGACGAGATTCCTATGGCTTGCTCGCCCATTTTTTCAATCATGATGAAAAAGATGAACCATGCGCTGAACGAGAACAGCTTCTGGAACATGGTTGGGGTTGCTATCTTGAAGATGTTGATAATCAGTTCTTTATTTATTCCGTGAGGCTTGAAAAGCTCGTATTCGCGTTTGCCTAATTTAATATAAGTGTAGACAAAGAAGAACGTTGTTGCTGTCACTTCAGCGATCAGTGATGCCAAGGCCGCTCCTGCGATGCCCATCTCGGGGAAGCCGAATTTTCCGAAAATCAGGCAGTAGTCGAGAATGATGTTGACCGTTGCCATGATGACGGTGGAGTAGGTGATGACTTTCGTGTTGGAAAGTCCGGTGTACAACGAGCGGAAGAGATAGTTGAAGCAAACAAAGACGATGCCAAACTGACGCACGTTGATATATTCCATCGCGCCGGCGTAGATGCTCTCCGACTCGATGATGAAATCGAGGAGAGGACTGGAAAACAGACGCATTATCGTGAACAAAAACAGTCCGAAAATGAGTATCGAAGCCGCTCCGTGTTGGAAGATGACGCCGATGCGGTTGTACTGTTGCTCGCCGAAACGCCGTGCGATAATGATTTGAATACCAATGGCTAAGCCCATCGCCATGGTGGTGAACACGAAATAATACATGCCCGCCATCATCGAGGCGCCGAGGGCTATCACGCCGCGGTGACCCAAAAACGCCGTGTCGGTGAAGGTGATGAGCGTCTGCGCAAGTCCGCCAATCATAATTGGAACGGCGATGCGCCAGATTTCTTTTGTCGAAACACTTGTCTTCATAATATCGTTGCAAAAATACAAAATTTTATGATGCAAATTCCGTTTAAAATATTATATTTGTAGTTTGAAAAATCTTATCGTCTTAATAGGATATTTTATTGTAAGATATTGAAAATTAAATATTTAATAATTGTTTTTATGAAAATGTTGAAAAATTTCATCGTTGTTTTGGTCTTGATGGCATTGGTGCCGTCGACAGTTTTTGCTCAAAATTCGAAGAAAAAAAGATGTGATAGCGAGGACTGTGTGTTTGAAATACTTGAAAAACTCAATTCTACAGACAAGACAGTGGTAGCGGATGCTGAGAAAACACTCGACAGTCTAGCGAATGTTGCAAAGATGACGGGTGACAGCAGATCGAAAGACGCGCTAAAGAATTCGATACTTCCTTTTGTTGAGAAGTTTAATAAGGTAGGGAGCAGAGATTTCCTGTTCTCGTTATTGCCAATGTTTTGTGACGAAAGAGATGCATGTGACATCTTTATATTTGTTGAAAATGAATCACTTGCAGATGCGGTTATAAGAACTGTGGGCGAGATCCCGGGTACGGGAACCCTTATCGAAAAATATATCGTTAAAAACCATGATGACTTGCAACACAAGGCGGCTCTGGCTTATGCTGTAGGGAAACTGGGTATGTCGAGCATGGAAAATGAGTTGATTTCTTGGCTTAAAGATGCTGATGATGCCACGAAAATAGAGGTTTATAACGCGCTTTTAGTCATCAGGACTAATGATAATACGACGAAGATTGTTGAGAAAGGCGCAAAAAAACTGTACAAAAGCACCATTCCGTCGAGCAAGATCGCAGGAATGAGGCTGCTGACTGCCATTGAAGATGAGAAGGCTATGCCTAAACTTTATAAAGCTTTGAAAAACAATAATCAAGATGTGCGTGTCGCGGCTTTAGACCTTATGAAGCCTTTCGCAAATGATAAAGTTTGTGCCAAAGTGGTGAAAAAATGCAAGAGAAGCGTGGCTGTCATCGATGTGATAAGCTGGCTTGGCGATATCAAAAACGACTCGCAGATTCAGTTCCTGATAAGTCAGTTGTCGTCGGAGAATCCGCAGGTGGTGGAGGCTACAATACGTGCCATCTTCAAGATTGACAACGCTGATGGCATCAATGCAGTGAAGCCGATGTTTGGCGGTGATTATCAAGAGGTTATCAAAGAATCAATGATAACTTATGAAGGCGATTACCGCGCGGTGTTAAACGATGTGATTAGAACTGGAGATAACAGGCAGAAACTGGCTGCATTGCAGATAGTTGAAAGTCGTCCGGATTTCGGATTGTGTGTGCGTGTAAGAGAGCTGTTGAATAGTGATAATCAAAAAGTTAGAGATAAAGCATATAATGTGCTGAAATATGTTGTCACTATGTCGAATGCCGATGTTTTGAGCGCATTGCTTGAGAACTGCGACGAGAAATATGTTGAACAGGTGCAGCTTGCGATCAGAAATGCGATGAAAACCGCCACCGTTGAGAACAAAGACCTTTTCGCCTCGACGCTGAAGCATGTGAAACCGAATATCATGCCTCGTTTCTATAATGTTTTCGCTTATTTCGGAACAGAGATGTGCGTGAATAAACTTATCGACGCTTATAAAAACGGAGATTATAAATTTGAGGCAAGAGAGGCGTTGCTTCTCGTTGAAAATGAGCAGTTTTCTGATAAAATCAAAGAGGCTTTAAAATAAAGAATTATTGCCATGTGTAAAGTTAAATTGTTGATAGTCATAGTGTTGATGTCTGTGTTCTGCTCAATGAGCGGTCAGACAAATGGCTCTATGCTCGATAATATTGACTTTAACGACAATAGTTTGATAGGTACCGATTATCTTAAGAATGCGCTTGTCGATTACATCACTTTGGTGGAGAATAACACCCAGATTCAGACCAAACAGGTGTATGCTTTGATTTTGGCGACTGACAATATTTTGAGTCGCTGTGTGAGTTCGTATCCAATGTATAGATTTGTGTATCAATATCTTATATATGGATTTTCGGAGATGGGCGCCAATGCGGTGGTCGATTATATGGTTGGTTTGCCGTATCTCGAGTATCTCAATGCCGATGCAGGTCAGAGAAATGAGATGTTGCGCATCGCGGAAGCTTACCGTAGAGTGAAGATAGGTTCTAAAGCGCCTGATATTCAATCTGTTACGATAAATGGACAAGACTTTGATTTGTATGATGACGATGCCGATTACACAGTTGTACTGTTCTGGTCGTATTCTTGTTCGCACTGCAGAGATTTGATAAAGACTTTTCGATATTTTGTGAGGAAATTTGACAATGTTACGCTTGTGACTGTCAATGTTTCGGGTGATTTGAAGCAAGTGAAGCGACTGTTGAGACGTTCTCGTCTTACAAAGCAAATCAACATCTGCGATGGCGATGGATGGGAGTCGAAAATTGTGGATGATTACGCCATTGATATGACACCGTCGATAATTTTGCTTGACAAGAAAAAGACTATTATTGCTAAACCATTGAGTATTAAAGAGATAGTAAGCTATATAAAATGATGAAAAAATTATATTTTTCGATTGTTGTTTTGTTGATTTGTTTTGTGGTCAAGGCTCAGACCGATGAGGATCGTTGGGTTGACTCTGTTTACAATTCGTTGACGATGGAGCAGCGCGTTGGTCAGCTTATCAATGTGAGGGCTAACTTGCCAAATAAGGCGTATTTTGTTGAGGTTCAAGAACTTATCGAGAGATATAACATCGGTGGTGTGACGTTTTTCCGCACTGACGCTGAGCCGTTGTTGAAGCAGGTGAACCAGTGGCAGTCGATGGCGCAGACGCCATTGATGGTTGGTATTGACGGCGAGTGGGGCTTGGGAATGCGTCTCAACGACGGTATCTCATATCCTTATCAGATGACGCTTGGAGCCATTCAGAATCAACAACTTATAGGCGAGATGGGCGCGCAGATCGCGGAACAATGCCGACGTATTGGAATAAATGTTGATTTCGCGCCGGACATCGACGTTAACGACGAGCCGAAAAACCCTGTCATCGGGATGCGCAGCTTCGGCGAGAACCCGAAGGCGGTGGCTGAGCATGGAGCCCAGTATGCACTTGGACTTCAGAATAACGGCGTGCTCCCGACGATGAAGCATTTCCCGGGTCATGGCGACACGAAAAACGACTCGCATGAGACACTGCCAAAGGTGGATAAGAAGCTGAAGGAGCTTAAGAAAACTGAGTTTTACCCATTTGAATATCTTATAAATAAAGGTGTCGCCGGCGCTATGGTCGGGCATCTTTACATGCCGGCGATTGAACCGGTGAAAAACCTCTCGTCGTCGATTTCGAAGAACGTGGTGACAGGATTGTTGAAGACTGAGATGGGCTTCGACGGCATCATTTTCAGCGATGCGATGGAGATGAAAGGCGCCTATCAGGGAATACATCCTGATGATGTGGGGCTGAGTGCGCTTATGGCTGGCGTGGATGTGATTTTGATGCCGATAAATCCGGAAAAGACCATTCAAAAGATTGTAAATCAATTAGATAGTGAGGAGGTGGCGAATAGGGTGGAGGAGAGCTGCAAGAAAGTTTTGAGATATAAATATCGTCTCGGAATAGCGAAATACCAGCCGCAGCAGGAGGCGTCGGTCGACAATTATTTGCATCAGGCGAAGTATTATAACTTGAGGCAAAGGCTTTATAATGAAGCGGTTACGATGCTGAGAAACAACAAAGAGGTGCTGCCGTTGACGAAAGACGAGAAAATAGCTGTGGTGACGTTCGGAACGACCGATAATGTTGCGAAACGGCTTGCTGGTGAAGGCTATGACGTGGAGTCGTTTATAGTCGACAAAAATGTCTCACAGTCGGCTAAGGCAAAGATTATCAATGATTTGAAGAAGTATAAACTTGTCGTAGTCAATATCCAAAACACTTCGATTTATGCTACTCGAAATTTCGGAATAACGGAAGAAACCGTTGATTTTGTCAAGACTTTAAGCAAAAACAGCAATATCGTTTTCAACCTGTTCGCTTGTCCGTATGCTTTGAACAAATTTGATTTCAAGAAGTCGCCATTGGCCATCATTATAGGTTACGAAGACACGCAATGCGCAGTAAATGCTGTTGTTGACGTGATGGCTGGCAATATTAACCCAATAGGTAAACTGCCTGTCACGATAAGCAGGAAATACAAGATGGGCGACGGCTTGAGTTTTGAGGGCATGCTGACGCCTGAGAGTTTATCGGTGGAACTTCTTGAAAATAAATACATTAGCAAAATCGACTCGATTGCGTTGAATGGCATAGAAATTGGGGCGTATCCAGGATGTCAGATCTTGGCGATGAAAGACGGGAAAATCATCTACGACAAGTGTTTCGGACATTTCACTTACGACGGCGACCACGAGGTGCAGCCCGACGATGTGTATGATATCGCCTCACTGACTAAGGTCTTTGCCACCACTTTTGCCATCATGAAGCTCTACGACGAGGGCAAAATCAGTCTGGAAAGCAAACTCGGCGACTATTTTCCATATCTGAAAAACACCGATAAGGCAGATGTGAAACTGATTGAGATTATGACCCATCAGGCAGGGCTAACCGCTTGGATACCAATATATAAGAACACAGTGAAAAACGGTAAGCCGGATTCTGATTTTTATAGGAAAAACATTGACGAAGACCATACCGTTCGTGTGGCGAAGGACATGTACATCTCGCAGGAATATAAGTTTGACATTGTCGAAACGGTAATTGAGTCGGAGACTTGTGAGAAGAAGTACAAATACAGCGATTTGGGCTTTTATTTCCTGCCGAAGATTGTCGAGATGGTGACGAATATGCCGTTTGAGAGATATCTCGAGGAAAATTTCTATAAGCCTCTGAATCTCAATCATATTTATTATAAGCCATTGAAACACATTGCTTTAGATAAGATTGCGCCAACGGAATATGATACTTGTTTCAGAATGCAGCTTCTGCATGGCGATGTTCACGATCAGGCTGCGGCATTGATGGGCGGCGTTGCGGGTCATGCCGGACTTTTTGCCGACGCGCGCGACCTCGCCGTGATGATGCAACTGCTTCTGGATGAGGGATATGCCAACAACAGGCAGTTTTTGTCGAGTTACACGATCAAGAAATTCACTTCGGCACCTTTCAAAGACAATATGAACCGTCGTGGCATTGGGTTCGACAAGCCTGAGGTTGACCCGACGGTGCCTTATTACACGCCTGCGAAACAATCGTCGATGCGGAGCTTCGGACATACAGGATTTACTGGCACTTTCGCATGGGCTGACCCTGAAAACGGCCTCATCGTCATCTTCCTGTCGAACCGAGTGTATCCTGATGCCAATAACAATAAACTTTCGCAAAACGACATCAGAACGAAGATACATGAATTGTTTTACGATGCAGTGAAATAGTTTAGAGTGTAGAGTGTAGAGTTTAGAGTAGTTTTGAAGTTTATAGAGGAAAGTATTAAGTTTTTTGGCGAGAATAAAGATATTTTATTTAATTTTGTAAGTCATTAAAAAACTATGTCAAATCAGGCGAAATATGATTCTCTGAGAGAGAAATTTGATTCTTTCATCTTCCAGGATTTCCATTATTCTTTGGAAAACGGGGACTTTTTTGCCAGTTTTGACTTTGTTTTATCCCCAGAAATCACCTTTCATCCTTGTTTCCGCATACCTGCTCGCAGTTTTTATCACTGGGATTCGATTCCAAAACCTCTTCTCGACAACCTTATCTTCCACATCGGCATGATCGAGCTGATCAGCTATTGGAAAATCGCTTGTCCGAAAAAGGTGATAATTAAGCCTTTTGCACTTGATGAGGAACAGATTCGTTGGTGGAAGAAGTTGTATTTAAATGGGTTAGGGGAGTTTTTCTATGTGAATGGAATTAAAACAAGTCTGGATGATTTTATGGTTATCGTTCATGACGACGATGTTCCTCGCTGCGCTCGGAATGACAGCGCTTTCAAACTGACGGAACAGACATTGATTCCAGTTGGCGGAGGCAAAGATTCGGTCGTCACTTTGGAGATGTTGAAGAATCGTGTTCCAGCTATACCATTGATTATCAATCCTCGAGGAGCCACGAAAGAGTGTGTGGCGGCGGCCGGGTTTACAGAGGAACAGACAGCCATCATCAAACGCACCCTCGACCCGACGATGTTGAAAATGAATGCTGAAGGCTATCTCAATGGACACACTCCGTTCTCGGCGATGCTCGCGTTTTACACCATCTTGATAGGTTTTGCGACGAAATCGAAGTATATCGCGTTGTCGAACGAGTCGTCGGCCAACGAGCCTACCGTTCCTGACACAGAAATCAACCACCAGTACAGCAAGTCGGTGGCTTTTGAGAACGACTTCCGTCATTATGTGGCGAAGTATATCAATGCTGATATTCAATACTTTAGCTTCTTGCGACCGTTGAACGAGCTGCAGATTGCCAAGCTGTTCAGTCGCGCCAAGGAGTACCGTAAAGTTTTTAAGAGTTGCAATGCCGGTTCGAAGACCGACTCGTGGTGCGGAAAGTGTCCGAAATGTTTGTTCACGTGGCTGGCGTTGTCGCCTTTCATCTCAAGACCGGAATTGACCGATATATTTGGCAAAGACTTATTGAGTGACAACAACTTACGTCCGATTTTAGACCAACTTGACGGTTCCGTCGAGGTGAAACCGTTTGAGTGCGTCGGCACGGTGGGCGAGGTGAGAGCCTGCGTCAACAAAATACTGCAAACCGATGATAGTCTGGAGGATACGATACTAGAAGACGTCGCGCAAACCGACGACATGACCGTTGAGGATTACGTGGCGCAGTTCGACGACGGCAACAACCTGCCTGAATTGTTCAAAAACATCTTAAAGGAGGGTTTGAATGCTTAGCGTCAACACCATATTCAAACGTCTTCGCGGCAAACGCATCCTTATCCTCGGTTTCGGACGCGAAGGTAAGTCGTCACTGGCGTTTATCAAGAAATACATGCCACACGCCGTGGTCGGTGTCGCTGATAAAAATGCTGAAGCATTGAAAGATTTGGACACTGATGTCGCAGTTTATTCAGGCGACAACTATTTCGATGCCGTCAACGATTATGATGTTGTCCTTAAAACACCAGGTATCTCGTTGAAAGACAAAGATGTAAACCTCTCAAAGATAACGTCGCAAACTGATTTGTTTCTTGAGGAGTTTCACAAACAAATCATCGGAGTGACTGGCACGAAAGGCAAGAGCACCACTTCCACTTTGATTTACCATCTTCTGAAAGAGTCGGGAAAAGATGCGATTTTGGCAGGAAACATCGGCATTCCTATATTTGATGTAATTGAGCAGATTGACAATAAATCGATAATTGTTTTCGAGCTTTCGGCTCATCAGCTGCAATTCATACATCGCAGTCCGCACATCGGCATACTGCTCAATGTTTTTGAGGAGCATCTCGATCATTTTGGCACTTTTGAAGCTTATCGCAACGCCAAGTTGAACATTATCAGGAAGATGGATGAGACAGACTGGGCTGTCACCAACGACGAGTTCTGTTACGAAGCCGATCAGATGATGGTGCGGTCGCTCAATTATCAGTATTACGATTTTAATGTCAATTGGGATGAGGTTCCTTTAAAAGGCGACCATAACCGATTGAATGTCAAGGCGGCGCTGTGTGCTATCTACGCTTTCGGCATCCCTGTCGACGAAGTTTTGCCACATCTTTACACCTTCAAGTCGTTGGAGCACCGACAGGAACTTGTGGGCACCTTTGGCGGCGTGACTTTTTACAACGATAGCATTTCCACTATTCCACAGGCTGCCATCGCGGCTATGCAGACCATCAAAAATGTGACATTCCTGCTTCTTGGTGGATTCGATCGTGAAATAGACTATACACCTTTAATAGATTATCTTACAAAGCATCCTTTGCCGCACATCCTTTACACAGGAAAGGCTGGAAATCGTATGTTCGATATGCTGCAAAATGCTGGTTATCAGGGAGATATAAAAAATTTCAAAGACCTCAACGAAGCCTTTGAAATTATTAAGAGTTTATCGAAAAACGGCGACGTGTGCCTGCTCTCGCCGGCAGCCGCCAGTTATGATCAGTACCGTAACTTCGAGGAACGAGGACGTCTCTTCAAGAGGTTGGCGACAGATTTTTCTTCTTGAATATCCTGAATGTAGAACAAGCAGGACTCGATCCATTGATTATGTGTCGCGAATTTTCCGCAAACCAAATCATTGTCGAAATTGCTTCTGTAAATAAACAAAGTGTCACCATAGGTGGCAAATATTATTGAATCAGTTAAAACTGCTTCCAAAGTGAAGTTGTCTTTAAGATAAACAGAATCCAATAAATATTTGCAGGTTTTGCTGATATAAACATCTGCTTCAAAATAAGATTTCTTGTTATTATCAATATCGAAGAAAAAGTCCATTTCGCCGCAAGCCCATGAATATCCGTGCTTGGCAGTATATTGGTAAACCAAAACGGTGTCGCTGAGATAAGCCGATTGGTAAGGACTTCCGTAGAGCGATTTGATTTTGCTTGTGTTGCATCCGAAGTCGAAGGTTGGCTCCCTGAAAAGAGAGACATCAACTCTCACGGTCAAATTTTCATAACCGTTGTCTATCTTCACTTTAGCACTTCCGACATTTTTGCCATGCAGATAGCCGTCGCTTGAAACCTTAATAATATTAATGCTATCCGGATTTATAGCAGAATAAGTGATGCTGTAGTCAGAGGTGACTTCTATCTGGTGATCGAAATAATGTGCCGGAACATTTGGAATATGCTCAGGACCTGATAATGTCATCGAGATAGGGTTGGAGTCGGTATAATTCAAAGATGTCGATTTGCTTTCTTTTTTCTTGCAACAGGTGAATAAAACACCGAAAATCATTATAAAAAATAATACCTTTTTCATATTTCTAAATTTTATGATGCAAAATTATAAAAATCTTTCGGAAGATTGAAGAAAAAAAATTAAATTTGCACGTTTTTAAGATTAATAACAAATCAAAATATAATTCTATGATTAACAATAACTTCATCAAACGCCACAATGGCCCGACAGAAGCAGATGTTGAGAAAATGCTTAAGGTCATTGGCGTGAAATCAACCGAACAACTCGTCGATGAGATTATTTCTCCGGATATCCGTCTGAAAAACGACCTCAATATCGGTCGCGGAATGAACGAATACGAATGCATCAGCCACCTCAAGGCTCTTGGCGCAAAGAACAAACAGTTCCGCAGCTACATCGGAATGGGTTACTACAACGTGATCACCCCTGGCGTCATCACACGTAACATCCTTGAGAACCCAGGTTGGTATACATCATATACTCCATATCAGGCTGAGGTTTCACAGGGCCGTCTCGAGGCTTTGCTGAACTTCCAGACCGTTATCAGCGACATGACTGCAATGCCATTGGCAAACGCTTCGTTGCTCGATGAGGCTACAGCAGCCGCTGAGACAATGCTCATGTTCTACCACGAGCGTACACGTGCTCAGGTGAAAGCCGATGTCCGTAAGATTTTTGTGGCTAACGATATGTTCCCACAGACAATCGAGGTCATCAAGACAAGAGCTCACTTCCTCGGAATCGAAGTCGTTGTTGACGATATCAAGAACTTCAGCGCAGGTGAGGAATACTTCGGCGTCATCGTCCAGAATCCTAACCAGTTCGGTGAAGTCATCGACTACCGCGAATCAGTGAAGGTTTGGAAAGAAAAAGGCATGCAGGTTGGCGTCGCCGCTGACTTGATGAGCTTGGCTCTCATCACACCTCCAGGTGAATGGGGTGCTGACGTGGTGTTCGGCAGCAACCAGCGTTTCGGTCTTCCGATGGGCTTCGGCGGTCCACACGCAGGTTACTTCGCAACAACAGAAGCTTACAAACGCTCGATGCCAGGCCGTATCATCGGTATCTCAAAAGATGCTCTCGGCAATCCGGCATATCGTCTCGCATTGCAGACACGTGAGCAGCACATCAAACGTGAGAAAGCTACTTCAAACATCTGCACAGCACAGGCCTTGCTCGCTATCATGTCAGGATTCTACGCAATCTATCACGGACAGGACGGCATCAAGGAAATCGCACATCATATCAACTGCCTCGCCGGAAAACTTGCCAAAGAGTTGGAGAAATACGGCGTGAAACAGCTCAACAAATACTTCTTCGACACATTGCTTTTCGAGTTGCCGGAAGGCGCTTGCACATGCAAAGTCAAGGAAGCAGCTGAGAAACACTGCATGAACTTCCGTATCATCGACAAGCAGCATTTCGGCATCAGCATCGATGAGACAACATGCCGCGAAGACCTCGACGAAATCGGAATGGTCATCGCTGAAGCTCTCGGCAAGGCACATCAGCCACTTGTTTGCGACCCTAACTGCCAGAACTTCTGCGGCATCCAGGAAGGCATGAGAAGAACCTCGGCATTCTTGACAGCTCCAGTGTTCTCGAAGTATCGCAGCGAGACCGACATGATGCGTTACATGAAACAGCTCGAAAACCGCGACCTCAGCTTGAACCGCTGCATGATTCCTCTTGGCTCATGCACAATGAAGCTGAACCCTGCAACATCGATGTTCGCACTCAGCTGGCCAGAATTCGGCAACATCCACCCATTCGTGCCGGCAGAACAGGCTGAAGGTTATCTCGAGATGATCAAAGAGATGGAGAAAGACCTTTGCGAAATCACAGGTTTCAAAGGCATCTCATTCATGCCTAACTCAGGTGCTAGCGGTGAATACGCAGGCTTGATGACCATCCGCCGTTACCAAGAGGCAAAGGGCGAAGGTCAGCGTAACATCTGCTTGATTCCTGCATCAGCACACGGAACCAACCCTGCATCAGCTGCCATGGCAGGTCTGCAGGTCGTCGTCGTGAAATGCGATGACCACGGTAACATCGACCTCGCCGACGCTAAAGAGAAAGCTGAGCAATATAAGGACACTCTCGCCGCATTCATGGTGACATATCCTTCAACACACGGTATCTACGAAGACGGCATCCGCACCCTCGTGAAACTCGTTCACGACAACGGCGGTCAGGTTTACATGGACGGTGCTAACATGAACGCACAGGTCGGCCTCACATGCCCAGGTTTCATCGGCGCTGACGTCTGCCACCTCAACCTGCACAAGACATTCGCTATCCCTCACGGCGGTGGCGGTCCTGGTGTTGGTCCTATCGGCGTTGCAGAACACCTCGTCCCATTCCTGCCAAGCCACGTCTGCTTCAAGACCGGCGGTTCAGAGCAGAAAGGCGCTGTGTCAGCAGCTCCATTCGGTAGCGCACAGATCCTCACAATCACCTACTGCTACCTCAAGATGTTGGGAGGCGAGGGTCTCAAGAAAGCTACAATGGGCGCTATCCTCAATGCTAACTACTTGAAAGACAGACTCAAAGATTACTATCCGATCCTCTATACCGGCAACCACGGTCACGTTGCTCACGAGATGATTTTGGACATCAACCAGATCAACAAGACAACAGGTGTTGCCGCTATTGACATCGCAAAACGTCTGATGGACTACGGCTTCCACGCACCAACAGTGGCATTCCCGGTTCACGAGACTTTGATGGTCGAACCTACCGAGAGCGAGCCATTGGCCGAACTCGACAGATTCGTCGATGCTATGATTAAGATCCGTCAGGAGATCAAGGATATCGAAGACGGCAAGGCACCTCAGGGCGACAACATCATCTCACACGCTCCTTACACAGCCGAGATGTTGATGGCAAACGAATGGAACTTCCCATTCAGCCGTGAAGAAGCTGGCTTCCCACTCAAGAGCGATGTTCAGGATAAATACTTCCCACACGTCACCAGAATCGACGACGCCTTCGGCGACAGAAATCTGGTATGCCGCGTGATGGAATAGAGACTTTAGTCTTTAGACCTTAGACTTTAGTAGAGCCGTTTCGATTGAAACGGCTCTATTTTTTTGTTTATTACTAATAATAAAATAGCCGTTAGGCTATTAAAACCTAACGGCTAAAGTCTAAGGTCTAAGGTCTAACGTCTAATGACTACTTTAACACCTTTCACTTCCTTGCTGTCGGCGATTCTGACGATGTAAACGCCTTCTGCGAGGTTGTGACGGATCACGTTGGTGCCTGTAGCGACTGTCTCGCTCAGCACGTTCTGGCCAACCAGATTGAACACGGTTACGTTTAATGTACCGTTGCCGTGGTTCACAATCATCAGCTCGTTGTTGCTGTTCCAGACATCGATATCCAATGTGACCTCGGCTGTTGCTACACCAGGAGTGATCTCGGCAACAACCAAGATATCGTCGATCTCCCAAGCTGCCGCACCTTCGTCGATGGTGCTGATGTACTTGAATGCGATGTGGCAGTTATCGCCGCTGAACTCGTTCAGTGAAATCTCACCCGACTCAGTCCATGTGTAATTGCCTTCTGAATGTACGAATGACAATGGCTCCCATGTCGCGCCGTTAGGATCTGTTCCGTCGTAGTCGTTGCTGAACAACAGCTCGAGATCCGGACCGGTGAACTTCATGGCGTTTCTGAATGTCAACGTCACGTCAAGGCCTCTGAGTGCGTTGAGGTCGAAGGCAGGTGAGATGCACCACTGCTCGTTGTCGACGTCATCGTTGTAACCGTTGGCGTTAGCGTAGTGGTTGCCGTTGTATGTGCCTATGGTCCATGGCTTGTTACCTGCCACTGTCACAAATGTCCAGCCGTTCATTTCGCCTTCCCAGTCTTGACTTAAGATGACTTCAACGCCACTCATGATGACGTAGTTGGCTGTTGCGATGGCGCTGTTGTCGTAGCCTTCCATCATTGCGATAGCCTTGACTGTTGTTGTCTCTTCAAGGACAAGAGCTTCGGTGTAAACCGCCGACTCCGCTGTCGGGTCGCTGCCATCCAAGGTGTAGTAAATCGTTGCGCCTTCTGTTGCGCATGTGATCTCGACCTCGATAGTCTCATAGTATGTGCCTGATGCCATGCTGAAGACAGGTGTAGCCACTGTTGGGGTGACTGTGCCGCCGCTTACAAACAGGTCGAGGAAGAAGTTGTAGTCAGAATTCGCGAGGTTGCTTGTCGAATAAGCACCGAACTTATGCGATGCGTTCTTAGCGATGCCACGGTTCGTTGTCTCAGCGTTGGTGATAACAAATCCAGTGTAGTTAGGAATCATAGCGCCTTCTTCTGATGTCTGGAGTGCGATGTTCCATTCGGTTTGAACGTTGCCTGAGAAGTTGGTGCTGCTGCTGTATCCAAGGCTGTCTCCAGCTGCGTTCACGAGAGTGATAACGTCGCCGTTCATAATCACGTTCCACAGATATGTGTCAGCGTCATCTGCAATCTCTGCAGGGAGTTTCTCAACGCCACCGTCATTCACTGATGTGAAGAGCACACCGTCAGGTTTGCCTGAAACTACTGCCGGCATTGCATAGTAGCCATCACCGACTGTTGCGTCGTAACGTGATGCGAGAATCACCTGATCGCCGTCGTGCAAGTCAGCAAGAGCATAGATTCTGTTCCAATCGCCACCAGGTTGTGGTTGCTCTGTAACAGTACCGCTCAATGTCACTGTTGCTTCATTACCTGAAGATGCATAGATGTTAACAGCCTCGTTGTACTGACCAACTTCTGTACCATTCATTCTGACATAGATTGTTGTAGCCTCAAGATTTGTTACATCTTCGAAGAAGATTTCATCGTCATATTCTTCGTCGTCAAGTGAAATCTCAAATGGACTATAAACAGACACATTTACGCTACCTGTTGTTCCTCCTGGAGCTGGACTAATATTGCCCGCTGTCAAAACAAATGTCTGTGATGCTGAAGGACCTTCGCCAATACGATGTGTGAAACCGCTCAAAGCACTTGGCGCCACTGTCAGATATGGCTCTGATGTGAATCCCATCAATGTGATGTCGTCAATCTCCCAAGCTGCTGCTTCAGTTTCTGTTGAAGTGTACTTGAATCCGATGTAGCATTCGTCACCTGTGAATGTTGACAAGTCGATGCTTCCTGACTCAACCCATGCGTATGAACCTGTCGATTTGTTGTATTCGAACTCTGTCCATGTTGCTGTAGCAGGATTCTCACCGTCGTAGTTGTTCGAGAAGAACAACTGTACATCCGGACCGTTGTAGTTCTTGGCATTTCTGAAGCTTAAGCTTGCGTTGCCATAAACATTGAGGCTGAAGGCAGGGGAGATGCACCACTGCTCGTTCACGCCGCCGTTGTAACCGTTAGCATAAGCGTAGTGATTGCCGCTGTATTGTGCAATGGTCCATGCGTTGCCACCTTCCACTGTAACAAATGTCCAGCCGTTCATGTCGCCTTCCCAGTCTTGCTGGAAGATGGTGACAGCACCTAATATAATAGTGTATTCAGCTGTTGCGATGTTGCTGTTCTCATAGCCTTCCTTCATCGCGATGGCTTTGATTGTCATGCTTTCAGCCACTGCGATAGGCTCGGTATAAACAGCGCTTTCTGCTGTAGGATCACTGCCGTCGAGTGTGTAGTGGATGGTCGCGTCTTGTGTGATGCATGCAAGTGTGACCTCCTGCTCCTCATAGTATGTTCCTGCCTCAGGTGCAAATGTAGGTGTGGCGCATGTGAGTGTGCCGCCGCCTGCTGTGGCGAAGATATCAATGAAGAAGTTGTAGTTGTCGGCTGCCATGTTCTGTGTGTGGTACGGACCGAAGTTGTGGTTGCTGTTCAACGCAAACGCTCTGATTGGCGTGTTGACGTTGTTGATGACAAATGCTGAATACTCAGGAACCATTGCTGTTGCTTCAGATGTCTGGAATGTGATGGCCCACGCTGTGTTGTCACCGCCTGTAGCGAAGTTGGTGCTGCTGGTATAGCCGAGCACGTCGCCGTTGGCATTGGTGAAGGTGTAACCGCCGTCAACGACACCAACAGTCCAATAATAGGTCTCTTCCTCGTCAGCGATTTCCGCTGGCAACACCTCGCCATCGGCTGTCTGGCTTGTAAACAAAACACCCGTTGGCTTGCCCGATGCCTGTGCAGTCATTGCATAATATTGGTTAACGTTCTCGTCGAAACGTGCCGCGAAGATCACTTTGGCGCCGTCGGTAAGTGCCGAGAGGTCTGAGATTCTTGTGTAGTCGCCAGTTGGCTGTGGTTGCTCACCTGTAACATTACCGTTTAACATTACATACAATGTGTCGACTTCTGCCTGGTTGATAATCAAGCTCTCGCTGTAATCACCGACTGCCAGACCTGCTTTCAGTCTCACCTTGATGGTATAGCTGTAAGTGCCTGATCCTGTGTTGATTGTGATGGTGTTCTCTGGATAGAAAGCATCGCCTGGGAACGATGAAATCTCATAATTCTCCGATGAATGGATGTATGTCGGAGCTGTGAGGCTTCTGCCTGTGATGTTGAATGTCTTCACTGTCGAAGGACCTTCATCAACGACATAGGTGAATCCTGAAAGTGATGCCGGGTTGACAAACACTCCTGCCGGATGTGTGTATGTTATGTCGGCTGCGCTGTTGACGCGGAGCTGTGGATTGTTGTAGCATCCGATGATACCTGTTACTGTCACAATGTCGCCTTCCTCAAGACCAGCAACGACTGGCAATTTGTAGATGTTCAAAGTGTTTTCACCTTGTGTGATAGGGGTGTTGTTGTTATTGTTGATGTTGCCGATGGTGGCGTCGACAATCTGAACGCGTGTCGATTGCAGCATCTTGTCGCCGTTGTGGTCTGCCAAAATCTCTTCGATCGTCTTGATCGCTACAGGAAGCGGATTGCCGCTCGACAATACCAGGAACTGGTTCTCATCACCACCATTGATAGCGGTGAGCTCTGTGAGGCCGTTGTACACGGTTTTCTTACCATAGCCTTTCACCATGTCGCCCATGGCTAATGTTGAAGGAACGGTGTTGCTGTTGAGATACAAATCGATACCTGCGGTAGCGTCTTGCACGTAAATATTTCTGCCATCAATGAATGTGACAATACCCTGAACCAAGGCATACTGGTTGTTTTCCAAAGCTCTGGCTGCTGCGATTGTCATAGGCTCGATGATGGTGTATGTTATTTCAGCGATATCGCTGTCGTTCATGCCTTCCTTAACGGCATATGCCTTGACTGTTGTAGTCTCGCTTACCGTGAATGCTTCGGCGTAAACTTCGCTTTCCGTTGTCGGGTCTGTACCGTCTAATGTGTAGTAAACAGTAGCGCCTTCTGTTGCGCATGCAATTGTCACGGTCTGTACGCTTATGTATGAACCTGCTGCCGGTGTGAATGTTGGAGTTGCGACATGTGCCAATTCAGTAAATGTTGCGTTCACTGTCACATCACCTGCCGGCATTGTGAACTGCATCGTCTCCATGTTGATGTTGTACGAAGTCGATCCATAGATGTAAGTAAGTGTTGCCAACTCATAACCTGATGCTGGAGTTGCTGTTACGCTTATTGTTGAGCCTGCTTCGGCTGTTGTCGGTGACACTGAAACTTCGCCGTTGGCAATGCTGCTGGCGACATTAACATTATAATAGGTGTGAACCGGTGCCTCGCCAAGAACGAAGATTTCCATCTGTGTGTTCTTGATGTTGTTGTGAATTGTTGTGTATGTGCGCCAGTCTTGGTTGTTGTAAACACCGATGTAACGGCTTGTTGCAACGTTCTTGAAACCATGATAATTCGCATTGTCAGTGATGTTGAGTTCCCAAACGTTGTTGCTGTTGGCTCCGACTCTTACACCGTTGTTGCTGCTGGTGGTGTAAAGGAATACCAATGTGTCGTTGATAGGATTGATTTTGTAACCACCATCCACAGCTCTGAAGTTCCACTGTAACTCGTCTGCAATATTGCCGGTGATGGCATCGTTTTCGATGGTTACTGCAACTGCTGTAGGTGCTGAACCTGTTCCGTTGGCGCTTGTCAAAGCATAACCGCCGGCCACATCAACAATCATATAAACGCCATTGTCTGTCACATCGGTATGAGTAGCCAACTTGTTGAATGTCAAAGTAGGAATCTCGATGGTGTACAAGCCGGTTGCGATTTCGCTGTCAAGCATGTCGGCTTTAACTGCCATAGCTTTAACTGTGGTTGTCTCGCCGATAGCAATCGCCTCTGTGTAAACTGCGCTGTTTTCAGTCGGGTCTGTACCGTCTAATGTGTAGTAAATGGTAGCTTCCTCAGTGCCGCAAGCTATTGCCACGTTTTGTGCCGCTGTGAAATATCCCGGCTCTGGATTGAACGTCGGTGTCGCGACCTGTGGAATCTGAGTGAATGTGGCGTTGACGGTGACATCGGCAGCAGGCATTGTGAACTGCATTGTGTTCTGGTCAATGTCGAAAGTGTTGCTTTCGTAAGAGTATGTCAAAGTTTCCAAAACGTAAGTGTCGTTAGGTGTCGCTGTCACCGTGATGGTGGTGCCCTCTGTAGCTGATGTAGGATCAACGCTAACAGTGCCGTTGGCAATACCTGACGCAACACTGACATTAAATGTTGTAGGGATGACTTGCTCTATGATGTCATTTGCCGATCTTGGGAAAATCTGTTTTGTGGCGTTATAGCATCCGGCTAAGCCGATGATATCGGCATTTTCACCTGCGGTAACCTGCAGACCTCCCAAAACCTTGAATGAGTCGTAGCATGTCATGCCGCTCTCGCCTTGTGTGAAAGTGGTGGTTCTGCCAGTATTGTTGTTGGTTGCAAATGTGTGGTCATCGTCAAATGTAATGCCTTCAATCTTTATCAAACGATCTGCGTATGTGCTATAATCAGCAAGAATCTCAGCCACTGTAACCACTGTCGGCTGCACTGCTGTGCCAGCAACGCCTTCAGGGAATGTCGAGGTCGGCTTGAACTCCATGGTGCCATTGTAGAGCTGTGATGTTCCAAATACTCCACCGCTGATGACATCGCCGTTGTTATATGTCTTGCCCAAACTGCCGTAAATCATAAGTCCGCCAGTGGCATCCTGTACATATAATGTTGTGCCACTCTGGAAAACAGCTGTCAAATCGCCCGAAATACCTGATACAACAGAGCTTGTAGCTGTATGAGCGGCCTTCCATGCTGCGATGGTTGCATAAACGGCAGGGAAGTTGTAAACAGCTGTCGCCACGCTACTGTTGCTCATTCCGGCTTTAACACCCATTGCCTTAACGGTTGTCGTAGTGCTGATGGCGATAGGAGAGGAGTACACTGCGCTCGATGTCGTAGGTGCAGTGCCGTCTGTTGTGTAATAAATCGTTGCGCCTGTTGTTGTGCAACTGATTGTCACATTCTGTGCTGAAGTATATGTACCAGCAGCTGGAGAGAATGTCGGAGTTGCGACACTCTGCTGTCCGCCGCTCTCTTTGTAAAACTCAGCCTTTACAAATTGTACAAATCGATTTGTGTTTCCAGATACAGAAACATTGTATACGATTTTAAAATATTTACCGCTCCAATCAGTAGCCGCAGGTCTGTTGAATGTTGTTGTGCTACTCGCTGCAAAATCTCCTGTCAACGTACTTGTAGGATTACTGAAATCTGCATTTGCTGAAACAATCAATGTCATGGAGTTGACCGTAATGTTAGATGCGGTTCCATGTGTGACAACAATTTTGGTGATGTTGTCTGATATTGTACCTGTTGAGTAAATTGGACGGTCAACATTAGTTAGGTTTTTTCCTCCGATACGCCATGGACTAATATCAGTGTTACCTGTCACCATCCATGTCATGCCGTTTTGTGTAATCTCACTTTCTGTCGCATAACCGTTTGTACCACCAGTAATAGTGCCGTCCAAAGTGTATACAACTTCTTCGGTTTTTGTCTGTCCTCTCATCCCTAATGGCTGAGCGACCAATGCCAGCATCATCAAAAATGCCGCCATTAAATAAGTAAAACTTCTTTTCATTTTTAGTTAATTTAATTGTTATTTATAATTATTAATCCTATTTATTCTAATTTAGGGATAAATCCCAACTTGCAAAAGTACAAAATAAAGTCGGTTTTTGCTTCCTATTCTATAATAATTAATAAATAAGTTATCAACAAAATGTTGATAACTCGCCAAAATGGCAAAGTTATCAACATTTTTTAAAGTTTTAAGACTATGTAAAGACTCAGGCCTAGGGTGAGCGAAGCTTATCCAGACTGAGGCTTACATGGTCTTAAAACTGCCATAATTTTATAAAGAAAACTCAGGCCTAGGGTGAGCGAAGCTAACTACATCAATTCTACACCAAATAATGCAAAGTCGTACTTTACCGGATCCTCTGCATCAAACTCTCGTAATTTCGCTGTCAGCATCTCAACCGTTGTCCTGTCGTTGCTTTTTCTTTCAATCAATCCTAAATCTCTCGAAACCCTCGCCACATGCACATCCAACGGTATCATCAAATCTTTTGGTTTCAGCCGTTTCCACACTCCAAGGTCGACAATGCCGTCGTCTCTCACCAGCCACCTCAACGCCATGTGCAGCCTCTTGCACGCCGAGCCTTTCTTTGGCTCCGCACAACATGGATTCGAGATATGCTTGCTTGCGCATCCATTCGCCTCCGCCATCAAACTCCTGAAATTCTGTATTCCCTTCCAAACATCATGCTCCTCATTAAAAAATATACTTTCCAACGACGGACTGTCATTCCGAGCTCCGAAGGAGCGAGGAACCTCATACAAAGCTTGAAATCCCTTACAGTAGTATCTCATATCCCTTCCAAAAAACGTCCTATGCACGCATTTCCCGTCTTCCAGCTTCTCCCAGCCTCCCGACATCACATAGTCGTAAGGCGAGTGCCCCATCATCTCAAGCATCCTGTTGGCCGAGTTCAATATCATCTTCCTGTTGCCCCATGCTATCGTCGCCACCAAAAACGACACTATCTCTATGTCCCTCGCATCGCTGTATCTGTGCGGAAACTGCACCGGATCGTCCTTAATAAACGCCTCCGTGTTGTTCCTCACCACCAACTCGTCCAAATAATCTTTTAAATTATTCATCTTTTTCATAAAAATGTAGAGACGTCATATTATGGCGTCTCTACTAATCTAATTAATAATTACAAAATTATTATTATCTAACAACCACCTTTGTTGTCTGGTTGCCTGCGTTCACGAAGTAGATACCTGCTTCGAGGTTGTTGACTCTAACTTCTTTCATGTTCTCGTATGTTTTAACCAACTGACCTACTGTGTTGTAGATGCTGATGTTGGCTGCATTGTCGAGCTGAACCATGAATGAACCTTCTGCTGGGTTAGGATAAACGTTCATTGTTGTGACAACTGGCATAACGGTTTCGTCAACGCTGAAGAGGCTCTGATAAACCTTGATTGCTCTGTAAAGGTTGTCTGATGGATCATCTTCATCGCCCTGAACGTATGTGCCTGTTTGGCCATCGCACTGGTAGCATACCCAAACATAGTCACCGTTTGCATCTGAATAAACGTAAGGGATAACTTGGCAATATGTCATTTCGTCAAACATGTACATGATTTCTGTTGTGAGAGCCTGTGTGCCTAACCATGTGTTACCACCGTCTGTCGACATGTTACCGAACAGTCTGAGGTACTTGTTGCCATCGGCTGAGTTGTCGTCTTTGAATACAGAAGCGTCGCCGCAAAGCATCGACCAGAATGCCCAGATTCTGTCGCCGTCCATGTGCATTGTTGCGAATTGTGCTTTACCGCCATTGTAACTTCCGTGGAGACTCCATAATTCTTGGTCTAACCATAAACCGCTTTCGTCGTCACGTGGAACAACAGCACCATCTCGGTTAATAAGCTCAATCTCGCCAATGTATTCCGGAAGTGGATCGTGGTCTGCATCGCTCCAGTACCATTCTGAACGATAGAGGTCGCCTACAAGATAAAGTGAGTCCATGATGAATGGCTGGCCGACTTCACCGATACCACCTTGGCACATAGCGTTCTTTGGAAGAATTTCACTCCAGTAGCCGATACCACCGATTGCAGGATAGTATGTACCTGAACCTGCTTCACCTGTTGTACCGTTGTATTCATAAACAACGTGGAGATTGTCGTTAGCGTCAAATGCAGCGTTGGTCCAACGTGGATAGAAGAACCAGTCTTCGTATGTCAGGTTGATACCAGGGTGCTGCCAGAACACTCTCTCTGTCCATGTTGCACCGTTGTCTTCTGAAATCACAGCCTTGCAATCGCTCCATGCGTTGTTCAAAATGAATGCTACACGGTTTGGTTTGGCTGGATCATATTGCATGAAGTAAGTGATGTTTGAACCGCCGTCTGACAAATGATCTGCATCGAGGTTCGGAATTGTTTCATACTGATGTGTCCATGTTCCATTTGCATACTGATAGAAAATGATTGGGTCTTTGCCTGGACCATCGCCTATTGTAGCTTCGCTGTTTGTAATGAGAACGTTGATGATGTCGAGGTTCTCACCTGAGCACTGTACCACTGGCCATACTGGGTCAACACCTGTTGTCACAGGAAGTGTAATGCCTTCACCGAAGTCGCGGTTGCCCTGGCGGAAGTCTTCAACGATGAAAATTCTTGCGTCAGATGCACAGTGAGCTGCAACGACGAGACCGTTCTCTTTGTAACGTGCGATTGAACCGAAACCGGTCTTCACACCTTCAACGCGTGCTTCTGTGTATTCCCACTCGTCAGTTGCAGGGTCGTAAATAGCAAGACCTGTACCACGATCGCTATAGCTGTTGTCTGTAGCTTGTGTGTAGCACATAACTGCGAAACCGTCCGGCCATACTGCTGTGTAGTTTCTTGGACCCATGTTCGACTGCCAGTCATAGGTTGTGTAGCTTAAATCTTCTATGTCCTCAGTCGACATAATGCTTCTTGTCGAAGTAGGGAAGTTTACGGCTTCATGGCTTTCAAAGCCAGTGTAAACCTGCATCTGGGCTGGTTCAGCCTTGACAGATTTGTGTGAAATGCTCTTTACCTGAGCAAATCCTGTAACGGCAATAGCCATCACGAGTGCTAATGTAAAAATTTTCTTCATGATAAAAATTTTTAGTTATTAATTAAGTTAATTCAATTCCTGTACATAGTACAACGCAAAAATACACATTTTTTCCAAACCTCCAACAAAAAAAATCAAAAAAATGCAAAAATTTCCAACACCTTATTATATTAATTGAAAAACCTCCCCAAATCCCCAACCCCAAAACTTTCAACTTTAAACTTTCAACTTTAAACTAAAATTTGTATTTTTGCAAAAATTTTCAAGCAATGATAACTTTAAGCAACTATCCGTTTCTGAAAACTTTGAAGAATAACCGTTTCTTCCTCCTTGCCGGACCATGTGTCATCGAGGATGAGGAGTCGCCGTTTAAAATTGCCGGGAAGCTTGTCGAAATAACAAAAAGTCTGGATATTCCTTTTGTTTTCAAAGGATCATACCGCAAGGCCAACCGTTCGCGTCTCGATTCATTTCAGGGGATAGGCGATGAGCGCGCTCTCAATGTCTTGAAAAACATCTCAAAGCAATACAATGTTCCTGTTGTCACCGACATTCACTCTTGCGAAGAGGCCGCCATGGCTGCCGAATATGTGGATATACTGCAGATTCCGGCATTCCTGTGCCGCCAGACAGATTTACTGATTGCTGCCGCAAAAACAGGCAAAACGGTTAATATCAAGAAAGGTCAGTTCCTCTCGGGAGAATCGATGCGTTTTGCGGTCGACAAAGTGCAACAGTCAGGTAACCAGTCGGTTATGCTGACAGACAGGGGCAATTTCTTTGGCTATCAGGATCTTGTCGTCGATTATCGTAACATCTACGACATGCAAAAAAACAACGTCCCGGTCATCATGGATGTCACTCATTCCTTGCAGCAGCCTAACCAAACAGGCGGCGTCACCGGCGGGAAGCCAGAGCTCATCGAACTCATCGCAAAGGCTGCCATAGCTGTCGGTGCCGACGGTCTCTTCATGGAAACACATCCGAATCCTGCAGTCGCCAAATCCGATGGCGCCAACATGCTCCGCCTCGACCTGGTGGAATCATTATTAGAAAAACTTGTAAAAATTAAGGAAGCCCTATAAAAGTTGTTCAGTTTAACTGACTAACTGTTTTAGTTCGGCGCTTCCATCGCCCCAGTTCCCGACAAGCGTCTCGTTTTTCACCAACGCTTTAAGCAGTTTCATGAATTCTTTTCTCGGGATAGGCGAGGCTCCCATTCTCTTCATATGACCTGTTTCTTGCTGAGAATCAATGAGTTCCAGATTGTTTCTTGTCATGAATTGGCATAGGTTGTACAGCGCCACCTTCGAGGCTTCAGCCTTGGTGTGGAACATCGATTCGGCGCAGAAAATCTTGCCAATCGATACACCGTAAAGTCCGCCCACAAGCTCGTTGTCCTGATAAACCTCAACAGAATGGGCAAATCCCATGTCGTGCAGCTCGCAATAAGCCGCTATCATATCCTCGCTTATCCATGTGCTTGGCTCATCTTTGTCTTCTTCCTCCTCAATCTGATCGTCGGTGCGCGGCACTGTGGCACAGGCGCGTATAACTCCTTCAAAATCAGTGTCAAACGAACATGAATATTTGTTCGATTCTATGGTCTTCCACAACGATTTCGTCATCTTCAATTCCGATGGTTTCATAACCATCCTCGGGTCTAACGACCACCATAAAATCGGCTCTCCTTCATTGTACCATGGAAAAATTCCCGACGAATAGGCGACGAGCAGCCTCTCGGGTGATAAATCTCCGCCAATTGCAAGTAATCCGTCTTTTGTCGATTGGCTAACCGGCGGAAAATCGAGTACCTCGTCTTGTAACATGTAGATTGGCATGGTATTACGTTTTTAGAGGTTAAAAATCACCACAAAGATAAAAATTATTTTTCAATTATGCAAGCTTTTGTGCAATTTTTTTAATTTTGCAGTGCGAAAATTTTGCGATGAACAGGTATTTCTTACATCTGGCATATAACGGCAAGGCCTATCACGGCTGGCAAATACAACCTGGCGACATCAGCGTGCAGGAGGTGCTCGAAAAATGCATCAGTCTCAAGCTGAAACAGCAGGTGTCAGTCATAGGATGCGGTCGCACCGACACTGGCGTCAGCGCCCGAAACTTCTACGCTCATTTCGAGTCGGAGCCTATCGCTGATTTGCAACTTTTTGTAAATCAATTGAATATGTTTCTCCCGGATGACATCGTGGTGTTCCGTTGCTGGCAGGTCGATCCCGATCTTCATGCGCGTTTCGATGCCAAGTCGCGTACCTATCATTACTATGTCACTCGCCAAAAAAATCCGTTCCACACCGACGACGCTCTCTACATCTACGGTGATCTCGATGTCGAAAAGATGAATGAGGCGGCAAAGATTCTCTTTGAGTATCAAGACTTTACAAGTTTTTCTAAGCTTCATACCCAAGTAAAAACCAATAACTGTAAAATCATGGAAGCTTATTGGTTCGAACAAAACGACCTGCTTGTCTTCCACATCAAAGCCGACCGTTTCTTAAGAAATATGGTGCGCGCCATCGTAGGCACACTGCTCGAAGTGGGGAAGGGGAAGCTCACTATCGACGGCTTCCGTAGAATCATCGAGCAAAAAGACCGCTGCTCCGCCGGCACCTCCATGCCCGCACACGCCCTCTTCCTTGAGGAAGTAACGTACTAAAGCGGAAACACCATGCGATGAAAGCAGACCTTGCGTCAAGCTGAAAATGAGACTATCTAACAATCAGTACAGCACCTCCACCACTTGCTAAATCAATAGAAATCTTATTATCCCTAAAATCCTCGTCATCCCTATTTCCATTAATCTCCCTAATGCCCTTGATCACTCTATAATCTTCCGCATTCCTATTCGCATTGACCCCATCCATATAAATACTACTAATCCTATTCGTTCCACTAATCCTACTCAAATCAATCTCCACCGTCCTCGCCTCCCAATTCGTTATCGCTCCAATATACCAAGTGTCGCCCTTTCTCCTTGCAATCACTGCATATTCGCCGAGTTTTCCGTCGAGCGCCACCGTCTCGTCCCACACCGTAGGCACGCTGGCGATGAAATCGACGCATTCCTGGTTCTGCATGTACTTCGTCGGACTGTCGCACAGCATGTTAAATGGCGATTCAAATATAATATACTCAGCCAATTGTCTGCATCGCGTGCCTTGGCTCATCGGGTTGGTGTAGATGGCTCTGAAATGATATTTCGTGGCGTTGTCCATGGCTCCCTGAGTGTAATCCAGGTTGCCGGCCACCATCCTGATGTAAGGTATCATGCACTCGTAGTTGACCTGGTTGAGGTTGTCGTCCCATTTCGACTGCTCCAAACCGTAAACGCCCTCGAAATTCAGTACGTTAGGGTAGGTGCGGCTCAGTCCCGTCGGCTTGTAAGCTCCATGAAAATCAACGAATAAGTGATATTTCGCCGCCATCGCCGCCATCCTGTAGTAAAAGTCAACAACCTTCTGGTCGTCTCTGTCCATGAAATCAACCTTAAAGCCTTTGATTCCCATCTCGCTGTAATGCTTGCACACGTGCTCCATATCTCTGTCAATGGCAACATATCCTGCCCAAAGCACCAATCCTACGTTTCTCTCGTTGGCGTAAGCTACAAGTTCTTCAAGATCGATTTCCGGCACAACCTGGAACAGGTCGGCTTGCTTGTTCACCGCCCAGCCTTCGTCCAAAATCACATATTCTATGCCGTTTTTCGACGCAAAATCTATATAATATTTATAGGTGTCGTTGTTGATGCCCGCTTTGAAGTCGACACCCCAGATGTTCCAGTTGTTCCACCAGTCCCAAGCAACCTTGCCCGGCTTTATCCAGCTCACATCCTTCACTCTCGACGGCGAAGCGAGCTTGTAAACCATGTCGCTGTTCATCAGCTCGGCATCGTTCTCTGAAATCACCATCGCCCTCCACGGGAAATCGCGTGTGCCCTTGACTTTCGCGACGAAATTCTCCCTTTCTTTAACCACCATCTGCAGCATGTTATGCCCGCCTTGTTCCTCAACCTTCGGGTATGTCGACTGCACAGCCTCGAGGCTGTTGCCTTCGCCTTTTCGGAAGAAAGTGCCCGGATAATCCTCCAGATCCGACTCTGCAATCACAACTTTTTTGCCGTCTTTCAAGCATATTAATAAAGGTGTGAACGCGATGCGCTCCGTGTCCATTTTCGAGATGTTTTCAATGTCGTATTGACTCTCAAACGAAGTGAAAAACTGCTGCGTGAGGAAGTCGCCGTCGCCTTTTCTGGCGTTCACATATGGTATATATGCTTGATAATCATCATCAAAGCAATAATTTACATTCTCTTTTTTGACAATTATCTGTTTTCTGAAACTTGTCGAGAAGCGGTATGCCACTCCGTCGTTATATGCCCTGAAAGTCAGTTTATAATTACCTTTAAAGTTGATAATCAATTCGTTATAATTGTCAGCCACTTCTTTTTTCTTATAAAAATATGCTTCAATAGTCTCATTCACTGAATTGGTTTTCACACTTTTTATTGATCCTGCCTCTCCCAAAATCTTCCCGTCTTCCAACTCCATCGAAATAGGAGAATTTTCAATAATCGTCGTGTTTCCGTGTTTAACCGAGTAATTCACTTTATCTCCAATGTTGATCTTTATTTCAATCTTCCCGTCTGGTGATTTCAACTCGTATTCAATATCATTTGACTTATTTGCCCCATAAGTCATATTAATTCCCAATAATACTGCTAATAAAATGATTAATTTTTTCATAGTTTTAAATTTTAATCATACAAAATTAAACTAAAAATCATTTCATATCAAAAAAATCTTTAATTTTGTAGAAATTTTAAAATGTAGAAAAATGAGAAATTTACTTTTAATCAGCAATTCAACCAACTTTGGTGAGACATATTTGGCTTGGGCTATGACTCAGCTCGAACAGTTTTTCGACAAAAACAAACTCGGCGCCAAGAGCAAGGTGGCTTTTGTTCCTTTCGCAGGTGTTTTCATCGGTGGGAACCCTTATCCGAAGAGTTATGACGCTTATACTGAGAAAGTTAAGAAAGTTTTTAACGAGAAACTCGGAGTCGAGAAATTTGTTTCGGTTCACGAAGTTGAAGATAAGGTGGGTCTTGTGAAAACCGCCGATTGTATCGTGGTCGGAGGCGGAAACACCTTCCATCTCGTTGCCGAACTGCATAAATTCGGTTTGATGCAAGCCATCGCTGAATGCGCCAACAACGGCACGCCTTACATCGGATGGAGCGCCGGCTCAAACATCGCTTGCCCTACACTCTGCACCACAAACGATATGCCTATTGTGCAGCCGGCAAGCTTTAATACATTGAACCTCATACCGTTCCAAATCAATCCTCACTACCTCGACCCGCATCCGGAGATCGACAAGATGATTAAACATGGTGGCGAGACACGTCAGGATCGTATCAACGAATATCTTGCTGTACGTCAGGAGATGAAAGTCGTTGGTTTGCGTGAAGCCACTGCGATTTGGGTAATTGGTGACAAATATTACCTCAAAGGCGGCAAAAAGATGATGATTTTCCAGTACGGCAAGGAACCTGTCGAGCTTGAACCGAATCAGGAAATCACCAAATATGTGCTGTAAAGGTTAATTAAATACGAATTTTCTTGTTTTGTAAATTAAAAATGTTTACATTTGCAAGTTTGTTTGACAATAAAAAATAAAAATATGAAAAGGATTCTTTACTTTGTAATCGCGGTTTTGTTCCTTTCTTTGATGCCGGAGATCTCATTCGCACAGTCGAACGACCCGTTCGATAACGCCACACTTAAGGCCACTGGCAATACAACAAAAAGGGAGAAGAAGATCGACCGTAAGAAAAAGGTTGAAACAGAAGAGGTTCAAACCGTAACTGTGCCGACCCAGAAAGCTGAGCCTAAGCCGGTAGTGGTTGAGAAAGCAGCTCCTGCCATTGAGATGACAATCTCCAACCCTTGCGACGAATGGCTCGATTTCGAATTCGTTTCATTGGTGGGCAGCAGAGGCTCTCAAACAGTGAAACTTACCGCAAAAATCACAAATCATAATAGTAATAAGAGAATGTATGTAGGTGGTAATTTTATTGCCTACGACAGCGAAGGCGAGGAGCATAGAACCGGTTATTATGCCGGATACGACATGCTAACCGACATCACAGTGAAATTCTCTCTTGATGTCCCTGGAAAAATCAACCCTTCAAAGACAAAAGTGATGCCGGTCATCAGCTTCAACATTGATGACTGCCGCATCGAAATGCGAAACGCACCTATTGATTGGAAATAAAAATATTTTATTATGAAAAAATTTATAAAATTTGGTTTTATTCAAGCTGTCGCGTTGCTTCTCTTGGCAAACACAGCTTTCGCACAGAAACAGAATGAGAAAAGATCGGTCCTCGACCAGCAATATGAAGTGCAGTATACTGGCGTCGGACAGGATGGAACAAAGGTCTTCACAGTGATTACTACCGCTAAAGATGCTGAAGAAGGCATCGAAATGGCAAAACGTGACGCTGTGGCAGCCTGTCTTTTCCGTGGAATCACCGCTTCGGGACAAACCAAAGCCACTCCGGCTATCGTCTCTTATGATGTGGCAGAGAAAAATATCGATTTCTTCGAGAATTTCCTGGCACTTCCAACTAAAAAGACTCCTGGCGGACAATATCATCGCTTCATCAACCGGACAGGTAACCCTCAGACTGTGAAAAACGGCAAGGCTTACAATGTCTCGATAGAAGTTCAGGTGAAATACGACGACCTCGTGAAATACATGCAGGATAAAGGCTATGCGACAGATGTCAAGACAACAGCCGCTGGCAAATACGCCAAACCTATTCTGATGGTCGTCCCGTCGGATGTTTATTGCAACGATATGGGATTCGTGCAGAAATGGAAAGACGAGAACGGTAACGTGCAGACCATTCCTAACTACGATATCTTCGGCAGAGAAGACAGCCGTGACCTTCGCCTTGTGATAGCATCGCTTAATGAGATCTTCAAGAACAAAGGCTTTGAAACACAGAGCCTTGAGTTTCTCCTTAAGAGCATGAAACAAGAGGAGCAGGAGAATGCTCTCGTTGGTGACGACTACGAACTCGACGGCCAGATCGTTGAGTCGCCAATCGACCGCATTAAACGTACCGCCAACGTCGATTTCATTATCGACCTTGACTTCGAGGTGATGGAAAAAGGCATGGGACGTTATATCACATTCAACATGAGAGCTGTCGATGTTAGCGCCAACGCTAGAGAAATCGCTCACGCTCACGGCGACGGAAAACCGTCAAACTCAGCTACAGTCAACACCTTGCTCGAGGAAGCGGTGCTTAACCACATGGACGGATTCTGCAAGAAACTGCAGGATGAGTTCGTCGACATGTCGAAAAACGGTCGTATGATCACAGTGAAAATCAAGAGAACCGACAACTCTCCATACAACCTGCTGAGAGATACCTTCGTGTTTGAAGGCGAACAAACAGCCTTGAACGACATTATTTATTACTGGTTGCAGGACAATACCGTCGACGGTAACCCTACAAGAACCATCACTCCTAATGTGTTGACATTCAACCAGGTGATGATCCCTTTGACAAAAGAAGGTCGCCGTGGCGCAATACAACGTGTTGATACTCAGAGCTATCTGACAGGTTTGCAGAGCTTCTTGAGAAACAATTACAATATCGAAGGCACCATCTATATGCGTGGCCCAAGCGAGGTTTGGCTGGTTTTATAATTTAAAATGCTATTGACATGAAAAAAATCAAATTGTTTTTATTGGCAGCACTTGTAATGATCTCAGGATCATTGCTTAAGGCTCAGTCGGAAATGACAACCGAACAGATGATACCGGTAAGAGTGCTCATGCCTGTTAACAACGAAGTGAAAGGCGACGCCCTCACTGTGCTTTACAACAGATTAAACCAGGCTGTCACACTCAACGGACTCGGCTCGTCGACAAATGAAAACCGTTTCCTTATCGTGACATCAATCACCATCATCTCAAAATCAGTGGTTCCGGCCGTTCCGCCACAATATACTGCTGAAGTCGAGATGTCGTTCTATTTCGTCGACAATATTAATAAGGTGATTCTTTCGCAAGAAATGATTACCAAGAAAGGCATTGACAGCAGCGAGGACAAAGCTGTGGCAAAAGCCATTAAATATGTACAGGCTCGTGATCCTAAGTTTAAGAAACTCATCAGCATAGGCAAACAAAGAGCTATAGAATACTACAAGGCCACAGAGGCGCAGGAATCTGATGAAGACTCGACTCCTGATGTGTTATGGATTTTTGAATAATCTGAAAAATTTAAAGCTATGAAAAAGATATTGATAATAGCTCTCGGTTTGATGCTTCCTCTCTGCACTTTTGCGCAGAAAAAAGGCTTCAAACTCGTTGAGAAAAGCGGCGACAAGCCTGAATGGGTCGGAAAAGGCAGTGTGAAAGACTATATCATCGTGCAGTCCGATAAACCTACACTCGAAGAGGCAAAAGCCGATGCGATGCAGAAAGTGCGCGCTGAAATAGCATCGTCAGTGGCTACTAACGTTGTGCGCACCGTCAACTCGTACACACAGAAGACAGTGGAAGGCACCAATGCGAGCACCAACGCTACAATGTCGATAGAATCTACCTCTAAGATTGCTAAAATGCCTGCTATTCAAGGAGTTAGCATCACTAAGGCCGACACCTATCATGAGTTTTTCAAGAATAAGAAGACAGGCGAGGAGTATTACAACCTGTATGTGAAATACCCGTTCTCTCGCTTCGACCTCGTGGAACTCGTGACAGCCTACGAAAAACATGAAAAAGAGATTGATGACAGAATTGCCAATTATGAAGACGGACTTAATAATATCGAGTCGGTTGAACAAGTCGACGATGCCATCACAGCACTCGGAGCGCTTGTAAAAGAAGTGGGTCCGGAAGACTCCAGAGTCGATAGAATCAGCGGTATTACCAACAGATACATCGCTATTTATGATAATATCATCATGGACATCGTCAGCAACGTGCCTGGCAAACTCACAATCAGACTGGTTTACAACGGTAACGTCATAACAACATCACAAAAGCCGCGTGTGTCGTCGAATTGCGCCACGCAGTTTACTGTGAGAAGTGAAGACGATAATATGATTATCAATTATAATTCTGACTATTGCTATGCTCAGGATGATAATTATGTGGAGATCCGCTTCAGATTCGGCTCGAAATTCGTAAAGGAAAAAGCTTATTTTAAATAGAAACAACTAAATTATTAACTAAAATTTTATTATCATGAAAAAAATCACTTTATTCTTGGGAATCGCATTGATTTCATTAGCAGCAATGTCATGTGGCTCAAGCAAAGAAGCCGCACAAGCTCCAACACCTCAAAATCAGCCGGCAAGTCTGCCATGCCCTGATTGCACAGCTACAAAAGGTAACTTCAAGTATCTGGCACAAACCATTGCAGAGAGCGAGTATGACATCCAGACAGCACGTATCTTCGCCGAGCAGAACGCTCGCGACGGTCTCCAGGCTATGATCGAATCAGTCGTTCAAAGATCAGTCGACCAGTTCACACAACAGCACCGCGATGGCGATAACGTGAAGAATATCGCTAAAGGCACAGTCCAGTCAGTTGGCGTGATCAAAGGTAAAATCAAGAACACCCCTGTGACATGCTGGGACGCTCAGCCAAGCAAGCTCACTCCAGGTAAGATCGCTGTTTATGTTTGCATTGAATACAATGCTGAAGAAGTATTGAATACAGTTGTTAATACAATGAGCGCTGACACTGAGTTGAAGATCGACTTCAAACAGGAGCAGTACAAAAACGACTTTTACAAAGCTTTGGAAGAATACAGCAATAATTAATAATGAAATACAAAGGGCTTAACGCCAAGCAAGTAGAAGAAAGCCGTGCTTTGCACGGCTTTAATATTCTAACTCCACCAAAAAAGGAGTCGGTTTTTCATCAGTTTCTGGGCAAATTCAAGGATTCTATCATTCAAATCCTTCTGATTGCTCTCGTCTTGTCGGTCGGAGTAGCTGTGTATCAATATGTTACGACTGACGAGGGCGCTGGCGTTTTGCTCGAGCCGCTAGGTATTTTTATTGCTATAATGTTGGCGACATGCGTGGGTTTTATATTTGAACTCAGCGCTAACAAAAAATTTGACATCCTTAATCAAGTGAATGATGAGGAGACCGTCAAAGTGATCCGCGACGGCAACGTCACACTGGTGCAACGTCGCGAGATAGTGGTGGGCGACATAGTGCTGGTTGAAACCGGCGACGAAGTGCCTGCCGATGGCGTGCTCCTCGACGCTTTCTCATTGCAAGTCAATGAATCAAACCTCACAGGCGAGCCGATGGCAAGAAAAACCATCGACGAAAACGATTTTAACAACGAAGCCACGTATCCTTCCAACTGGGTGATGCGTGGTAGTAAAGTTATTGACGGTCATGGAGTTATGCGGGTGGAAAGGGTAGGCGACGAGACCGAATGGGGCAAGGTGTATAAAGGCTCCCAAATCGATAACAACATCAAAACTCCTTTAAATATTCAGCTCGACAAACTCGGGCAAGTGATTTGCTACGCGAGCTACATCATCGCGGCTATCATACTCGTGACCCGTTTCGTGATGTATTTCGTTCATGTCGACCACATCAGCGATGGCATAGAGTGGATAAAATTCGCTCAGTATGCCCTCAACTCCTTGATGATCGCGGTCACAATTATTGTGGTGGCTGTTCCTGAAGGCCTCCCGATGAGCGTCACCTTAAGTCTTGCGTTGAGCATGCGTAGAATGCTGACAACCAACAACTTAGTCAGGAAAATGCATGCCTGTGAGACTATGGGCGCTGCCACTGTTATTTGCACTGATAAAACCGGTACGCTGACCCAAAACCAGATGAGTGTCAGCGATATCTTGAAATATGGCGATGTTAATGATATTCTTAAAGAGAGTATTTCTGTCAACACCACCGCTTTCCTTGATTTAACTGATGATAAAGCGAAAGTTATAGGCAATCCTACGGAAGGCGCTTTGCTTCTTTGGCTTCATAATCAAGGAGTTAACTATTCAGAATATAGAGAGAAATCTCAGCTTCTATATCAGGTGCCTTTTTCCACGAAATATAAGTTTATGGCTACTATTGTTGATTCAAAAACCTTCAATAAGCCGATGTTTTATGTGAAAGGCGCTCCTGAAATAATCCTCGCTCATTGTAATAAAATAGCCACTGATTCTGGTGTTGTTGATATTGAACCATATCGTAAAAAGATTGAGAATCAATTATTTGCATATGGTAATAAGGCTATGAGAACGTTGGCGTTGGCATATAAGGAAGCCGACCCGGATGAGCAGTCGTTCGATCCTAAGACTGACAATCTCGTGGCTGAAAACCTTGTATTTCTGGCTGTTTTCGCTATCGCCGACCCGATTCGCTCTGATGTCGCCGATGCCATCGCAAGCTGCATGAATGCTGGCATCGACGTGAAAATTGTCACTGGCGACACCCCTGGTACAGCTATCGAGATCGGACGGCAGCTCGGATTGTGGAAAGACACCGACCAGAAAGACTTCAACCACATCTCCGGCAAGGATTTTGAGCTTCTTTCCGATGAGGAGGCCAAACGTCGCATTCCTTTGATAAAGATAATGTCGCGCGCGCGTCCTATGGACAAGGAACGCCTTGTGCGTCTGCAGCAGATAAACGGCGAAGTGGTGGCTGTCACTGGCGATGGCACCAACGACGCTCCGGCCTTGAAAGCGGCACAGGTTGGACTGTCGATGGGCGACGGCACTACTGTAGCTAAAGAAGCATCGGATATCACCATACTCGACAACTCATTCAAGAGCATCGCGCGCGCCGTGATGTGGGGACGCTCGTTGTATCTGAACATCCAGCGTTTTATATTGTTCCAGATGACTATCAACGTGGCGGCATGCCTAGTGGTGATGTTCGGGGCGTTGCTCGGCACCGACGCGGTTCTCACAGTGACACAGATGCTCTGGGTTAACCTTATTATGGATACTTTCGCGGCTTTGGCACTTGCCTCGCTGCCGCCGTCTGAAGCAGTGATGAACGAGAAACCACGCTCTAAAGACGCACATATACTCACAAAGCCGATGATATATTCTATTTTTGCCGTCGGCGTGCTGTTTGTGCTCGTCATGCTGGGCTTTGTGCAGTATTTCAAACATGTTGAAGTGAATACGCTCGCTGATTTCTCAATCAAGGATTATCTTGACAATTACTTCAATTTCACAGCTTTAGATGGCGAAAGATACACGACATACGAACATTCACTCACGTTCACTATCTTTGTTTTCCTGCAGTTCTGGAATCTTTTCAACGCAAAGGCTTACCATACCGGGAAAACAGCTTTTGCCAATGCTGCAAGGCATTTCGGAGGATTTGAACTCGCCTTGATGATAATACTTGTCGGTCAGTTCGTTATCGTTACCTTTGGAAGTGAAATGTTCGGTGTTGAGCCTCTCAAATGGCAAGACTGGCTTATTTGTCTGATCGGCACCAGCCCGGTGATTTTGATAGGTGAAATTATTCGACTTTTTAAAAAATAATAAGTTTTGATATGAAAATCTTGATATTAAACGGACCAAATCTTAATCTTATCGGTAGGAGAGAGCCTGAAATATATGGTAATCAATCGCTTGATGAGTTTTTTGAGACCCTCAAGCAACGTTTTTCTGATTGCGAAATCGACTCGTTTCAGTCGAATCACGAGGGTATTTTGATCGATAAATTGCAGGAAGCTATGGATAAATACGACGGCGTGGTCATGAATCCTGGCGGATATGCTCACACGTCAATTGCTTTGATGGATACTGTCAAAGCTATAAACATTCCTGTTGTGGAGGTTCATATCTCAAATATTTACGAAAGGGAGGAATATCGTCATCATTCTTATACCGCTGAAGCCGCAGTGAAATCAATCGCCGGACACGGTTTGGAAGGCTATGCCGAAGCAATAGAATATCTTGTGAAACGATAATGTTTTTAGTCATCATTGTTCGGCTGCCGTTTTTTTTCAAAAATCGAAGGCATTCAAAATTGATGACCAAAAACTTTTTCTACGAAAAATCTCCTTCGTTAAGCTCCGTATAAAGCTTCTTTTTCTCCAAGAAATGCTTGAAAACGATATTTTTCTGATAAACTTGTGAAACGCGCCTGTGCGGAAGAGCGTTTCTCTTTTTTCTTAGCGACGGGATATGTCTGTAGAAGCTCCAATGTGCTCTCGTGACCGCCCAGAAATCGGCGAAACAGCCGTCGAAAAGGAATTTAAATCCTGCTACCCAGTCTAAAAGTATTCTGTAGGCGATAGTTCCAAATACTGTGCCGTCGGGGAGGTTCTTCATCAGCAACGACAGGTTGTTACGGAAGTTGAGATAAGTCTTTCTCGCTGAGCTTTTCGGCAAAGTGCCGCCTCCAATGTGGTATATCTTCGACTGCGGACAGTACATCACCTTGTAACCCATGTTTTTCACTCTCCAGCAGAAGTCAATCTCCTCCATGTGAGCGAAAAAACTGTCGTCCAAACCGCCAAACTCATGGTATACGTCGGCTCTGACAAACATACAGGCTCCTGTGGCCCAGAAAACCTCTTTTATGTCGTCATATTGTCCTTCGTCGGTCTCCAAATGTTGGAAAACTCTGCCTCTACAGAAAGGATAGCCGTATTTATCGATGAAACCGCCGCCCGCACCTGCATATTCGAACTTGTTTTTCTCGTTGTACGACAATATTTTCGGCTGACAGGCCGCAATGGTGGCGTCGTTGTCCATTAGCTCGATCACAGGCTCGATCCAGTGCGGTGTAACCTCTATATCTGAGTTAAGCAAGCAATAATATTCTGCTTCAACTTGACGCAGCGCGAGGTTGTATCCTGTCGAGAAGCCGCCGTTACTATCGTTGATAATCAATCGGATATCAGGGAAATGCTCTCTCATGAAAGCCACGGAATCGTCGGTTGATGCATTGTCGGCTACGATGATTTCGGCTACATCGGAGCTGTGCTCAATGACGGTCGGAAGAAACTTCTCGAGGAATTTCTTACCGTTGTAATTCAATATGACTACCGCGACTTTTTTCATTCCTGCAAAAATACAAAAATTTTTTATATGAAGTTTTATAAATTAAAACTTTCAACTCTACACTCTAAACTCTACACCAAAAAAGATAAGGAGCTCGATTTTCATCAAGCCCCGTTATCGAAACAAAGTATGTGTGGTATGTGGTATGTTTAAAATTACTATCGTGGGTTGTCGTAATAATCCTTAGCTCTGTCGCCGTATGAATCAGGAGTTGCGGCGTCGTCAACACCATAGTCGAAGTATGTGCCGTATGTTCTCTGGTAGATTTCTGTCGTCCATCTGAAGTTGTTGATTTCGCCGACAGCGTCGGAGTGGATGAGCTTGAAATCGTTTGTGGCGAGGTCTCTTGTCATGAACACGAACTTCTTGTTGCGCTGGTTTCCGAGTGTGTAATAATGCCAGATTTCATATGGGAAAGCGCCTGGTTCGTTGTAGCTCTGGACTATTCTGTCAGGAGCGCCGTATTTCAAGAACACAATGCCTCTGTCGGAGTCATAGCCCTTGCTGTTGACAGTCTTGAATGATGCGTTGACTCTCTTGACCTGTGCATAATAGTCTAACCATGCCTGTGCCGGGTCGAGTCGGTTACGGCTTGCCCAGAAGGTGTAGAAGAACTGCTGCATCGTGGTGATGTCATCGGTTTTGATGAGCTCCGAAGCATAATCTTTTTCCACCAATGTTGAGATAGGGGCGATGGTTCTTATGTATTCGCGAATTGTGTCGAGATTACTGATTTTTCCGGCGAAGACGTTCTCAGGATTGACAGTCGCCATAACAGTGTTGTCGATCTGATAGTAAGGATTGCTTCTCTGGAAGAAATAACGGTTATATCCGATCACCTCGTTGTTTCTGTCGCGGGCTTCAAGCACGAGGAAATAGTTTCCGGAAGGAAGGTTGCTGATGTCCATGCTGCTGATGATGACATCGGTTTCCTTGGTGCTCATCCTTTTTGTGAAGAAGAAATTGTTGAGCTTAGTTCCGTTTTCGAAGGCGCTGATGTATGTGTTGAGAAGGTATTTTTCACCTGCGCCAAGCTGCTTGCTTGAATTGTAAATCTCCGCGTAGAATGTGAGTTTGTTGACAGTCTCAGGATAGAATGGCATAATCATCGGGATGAGATTGTAGCCGTTCTTTGTTGTGTTTGTGTCTTTGTCGGCTTTTGAATAACTTTCGAGACCGAGGATGCTTGAGAAGCAGAACTTCTCAGGGAAATCCACAACCAATTGATCCTCAACTTTGAAAGGCTTGTCTTTCGAGTTATTTACATCTTCAAGAACCACCTCTAATGAATAGTTGCCGTTTGGAAGGCTGTAACGCTGCATATCCATGAAAAAGCCGTTGATGTTGGTTGTGTCGGCAACCGAAGGGCTTGATAATGAATATTTTCCATAATTCTTTACCGACTCACCTTGTTTAAACATTATAGTAACGTTGATTGTGGCGTTGTACTGACCGTCGGCGTTTTTCACATAAACGAGGCTGCTCTTGTCAAAGGTGATATATGTTTCAACGTATGGTGTTGATTCACTTTCTGTTACGTTAAAAGTTGCGTATGAAATATATGAGTTCAAGGTTTTTTTCTGCTGGGCGCTAGCTGTTGCTCCGAGCATTATCATTAAACCAATGAGTAAGAATTTTTTCATGATGCACATTTATTTACGTTTCGAGTGCAAAAATACTGCCGTGGAAAAATTTTGTCAAGGTTTTTGGACGTGTTTTTTATCGAAAAATATCGACAAAATCCGTGTAATTAATTGATTGATAATAAATTACACTATGCTGATTTTAGTACTTGAATGTGCTTAAAAAACCATGAATAAAATGATTCATTTCCAATTGTGTATTGAAAATATTCTCCAAACGATTGCCGCGTTTGTTTGTTGAGCTGTATGTTTGCTTTAGTAAAACGGCTATTTCCAAATCGGAGAATCCCATGAAACTCAAGATGATAAACCTGAAGTCGGCTGGGGTTAAATTTGGATATGCTATTGATAATGAATGTGTTAAATTCGGGAAGGCTTCGTTAAAGGTTGTCGTTAATGTGATAAGCTTGTTCCTCGTCAGTGCTAAGCGTGGATAATCACCGACGGTTTTGATAAGTATTTCTTTTCCTTCAAGCGATGACTTTATCTCCTTGTAAATCTTGGTGTTAATGAAAATTTCATATCCTTCTTCAAAGGAACGTGGACTGCTTTCTGCTGCTACAGGAACTTCAATTATTGTTTCTTTTTTATTGTTTTTAATGTAATAATGCAGTACGATTATACCTATTATTAATAGTATGATTATTGCGATGAGAATCCAAATCAAATTTTTCAAACCTCTTGATTTGCTTGGACTTTTAGGACTGTTGTCGGAGACAAAATTCTCATAAATTGCGTCCATTTCCATCTTCACAGGAGTGAGTCGTGCCTCGGCCGACTGTGCTTTTGCCTGATATTGGGCATAGTAAAGCTCTTTGTCGTGATCGTTTAGCGAAAAGTAAACGCTGGCAAGCATTTCGGCGGCATCGACCTTCATTTTGGCACATCCTTCGTCGAAACATTTCAGAAGATGGGGGAGAGCTTCGCCAAATTTGTTGTTATAATAAAAATGGCATGCTGTAAAATAATGGTACTCAATAGAATACAGCGATTTTGTCGATATTCTTCGATATATAGAATCGGCTGAATTTATATCAAAAATGTCGTATAATGCAATACCTTTTTTAATTTGTATAAGGTCGACTTGTTCTTCGGTGAGGTTTTTCTTTCCTTCAGCGATCTCGTAGTTGAGTAGCGCCACGTTTGAAATGTGGTTGTGCAGGTAAAGGTCGCCGAGTTTTAAGAGAATGTCTATCACTTCATATTGACGGCTGGCGTTTTCAAATTGCGTTAAAGCCTGGTCGTAGAAATACGATGAAGGTTTGAGGCTGTTGACGTCGGAGTAGACATCGCCGATATGTTCAAGTATCTGCCCGAGATAATGCGTGTCGTCGTTGTCGGCCTCTTTCTTTAATGAAATAAGAGATTTCTGGGTGTTATACGACTCGATAAATGATGTCGTCGCCTCGAGATAGCTGCTTCTTTTGTGTTCGTTTATACCTCTCTGAAAGTAAATTTGCGATTTTTTTTCAAGAAAAATGGGGTCGCTGGCGTAATTTTTTGTGCAGCTGTCGGCTAATTTCGATAATTTTTCCAGATGCTTGTCGTCGTTTTCATAAGTGTTTTTGAAATCCATTATTTCGGTCGGAATGGATTTCTTGTTGCAGGCAAAAAAGCATAATGCCATGAATAACAACGAGATGTGTATAATATGTCGATTAAACAGCTTCATTATCGGGAACAAAGATAAGTTATTTTTACGAGAGAAATAAAAAATTTTTCAAAAAAATGTTGTCGCATTGAAAACTTTTGTATTTTTGCAGCGGAGATATGGCAGAGCGGTCGATCGCGGCGGTCTTGAAAACCGTTATACAGAAATGTATCGGGGGTTCGAATCCCTCTGTCTCCGCTGAGAGCAACTCAAAAGGGTTGCTTTTCTAATATAAAAAGGTTGGGGAGAGATGCCAGAGTGGTCGAATGGGGCGGTCTCGAAAACCGTTGAACGCT